>NZ_JAFBDQ010000011.1 GCF_016908315.1 Halanaerobacter jeridensis
ATTAGCAATATCTTAAAAAAAAAATTAGTAAATTCAAAAAAAAATTAAAAGTTGTCATGAAACAATAAAAATTTAAAGAAATTATGCGAAATATAAATGAAAAAAAGACTAAGCTTGATTTTAAGAAAAAAGTCTATATGTTATCATTATTAGTTTTATTAAGATTAGATAAATCTGTATTATCTAAGAAATTTTTAGAAACTTTATTAGATGATGAAAAAAATATGAACTATCATTATCAAGTATGGGTGAATTTGTCATTTTATAGAGGGAAAGATAATTTGCCAATTTATGATGATTTTTATTCTGATTATAAGAAAGAGTTTAATAGAATAGCGGATTATTTTATATCTAATTTAAATTTAATGAATATTGGAAAAAGAAAGGAGAAAAATATAGCTTTTGTTGTTCATCAATTAAAAGTAATAAATCATTCTGCTACTAAATTAATTTTAGATTATGCTAAAAACTTAAAAAAAATATATCCCAAGTATAATATTAAAATATTTGTTGAAGATGTGATTAATTATGGTGAAATGAATAAAATTTTACCATTTATTTATGAATCTAATCATTCTAGCAAATTTAAAGATTACCATCAGCAATACATTCAAGGAGTAGATGTTGAAATTTATTATTCTAAAAAGAATGTTTCCAGAAACGAGAGAATTAAAGATTTAATTAAGAAGATAGATAATTTTGCTCCAAACGTTATTTGGTCTATGCGGGAAATTTCGCTTATACCAGAAATTTTGTATGATTTTTATCCTGTGTTATATTTGAGTAATGGAGGTAATTACACTTATAATTCTGCTGATGTTTATGCTGTTGGTGATAAAAATGGATTTTTAAAAAATAATAAAAAGTATAAGTTGTTAAATCCAGATGAAATTTATGAATTTAAAGCGGGGATTGAATTTATAGAAACAGACAAAAATATTGACCGAGTAGAGTATAATATTAGTAGTAATGATTTTGTATTAGTAACAGTAGGTAATAGATTAGATAAAGAATTAGATTCGGATACAAGATTTATTGATTCTATATGTGATATATTAATAAAAAATGAGAAAATCAAATGGATAATTGTAGGCCCAAAAAAATTAGAATATTTACAAAAAAATTATAATCATTTATATGGTAATAGTATTATTAGAATAAATTATAAAGAAGATTTACTTGCATTGTACAAAATATGTGATGTCTATATTAATCCAGATAGAAATGGTGGAGGATATAGTATAGCAATGGCTATGAATGAAGCTCTTCCCATAGTTATATTTAATAGGGCTTCTGATGGAATTAATTGGGTAGGCAAAGAAAATGGAGTGGATAAAATGCAGGATTATATTCAAGAAATAAAGAAATTATTTAATAACTTAGATTATAGGAAAGAAAAAGGATTATCTATGAAGAAAAGGATTCAAAATAACTTTAGTTTTGAAAATTCAATAAAGGAATTAAAACAATTATTTGAAATAACTAAAAACAATTTTCTTAAAAGACTAAATTAATATATATTGGAGGTAATTAATATGGAAAAATCTGAACTAGATTTAAAATCGAAATTATATCAAAAATCAGTAATAGACAGAATAAAAAAAATAGATTTTGAGGAGGGTTCGGAAGCACCATTTGTAGTTGAATTAGACCCTACAACTCAATGTAATTTAGACTGTTTAGGATGTATAAGTGAAGATATTTTAGATAATAATCGTTTTTCTTCTGAAAGATTAATGGAATTAGGAAGAGAATTAGTTAAAGCAGGAGTAAAAGCAATAGTTTTAATAGGGGGTGGGGAACCATTGTCTCATCCTAAAATCGGAGATTTGATTGAATTTTTTGGTGAGAATGATGTGAAGATTGGTCTTACTACAAATGGTATATTGATCGATAAGTATATAGATGTTATTGCAAAATATTGTAGTTGGACCAGAGTTTCTGTAGATGCAGCTACTGATGAAATGTATCAATATTTAAGACCAGATAAAAATGGCAATTCAAAATTTAATAAAGTTATTTCTAATATGGAAATGCTAGCTGAA
Source organism: Halanaerobacter jeridensis (assembly GCF_016908315.1). Taxonomy (GTDB): domain Bacteria; phylum Bacillota; class Halanaerobiia; order Halobacteroidales; family Halobacteroidaceae; genus Halanaerobacter; species Halanaerobacter jeridensis. The sequence continues at coordinate 2,046 of NZ_JAFBDQ010000011.1, forward strand.
AAGAAAAATGGAATATTAGGATATTCATTTTTAATAAGAACATCAGAGGATGGTCCCAACTTTGAAAGATCAAACATTTCTGAAGTTAAAAAGGCAGCAAAATTAGCGAAAGATATTGGGTGTGATTATTTTGAAATAAAGCCGAGTTATAATATGGATCATTTTTTAATTATGCATGATGAAGAAAAAATGAAACAATTAAAAACTGAAATAAAAGAGGGATATAAACTAGAAGAAGATGGTTTTAAAATCTTAGAATCTGTGAATTTAGAGTATGCTATAGATAATGAATTAAATATTCAACTTAAAGATTACCATGAATGTCCTATTTCTGAATTAAGAACATTAGTCACCCCTTCTGGAGCATACGTTTGTCCATATTTTCGGGGAAGAAAAGATAAATGTATTGGAAGAGTAAATAATACTTCTTTTAGTGATATGTGGAATGGTGGGCAAAGGGAAGAAGTTATGAAAGAGTTAGATCCAAAAGAAGATTGTAAGATGCATTGTATTAGACATAAATCTAATTTGATTTTATTCAAGATGCAGAAATCAATGGAAAATATAGAAGCTATAGATGATTTTAATTTGTTTATTTAAAGTTAAATAAGTAGTAGAAATAAAATCAATAATTTATTGAGGTGATAATGTGATTAAAAATGCTAAAGAAAAAATTGATAATTTAAAAATAGAGAAACGTGCATTTATTGGTGGTGAATATAGAGAAGCTATTGATGGAGAAATAATAGAAAAAACTAGTACTGCTGATGGAAGAGATATTTCGGGATTAAGTTCTTGTAAAAAAGAAGATGTTGATATTGCGGTTAGAACTGCTAAAAAATGTTTTGAAGAAGGTATTTGGTCTGATAAATCTGTTGAAGAAAGAAAAAAAGTATTATTAAATTTAGCAGATTTAATGGAGAATAATAAAGAAGAACTTGCTTTGTTAGATACATTAGAAACAGGGAGGGCTTTAAAAAATTACTATTATGATTCTATCCCTAAATCAATTAAAGCAATAAGATGGTTTGCTGAAAGTGTTGATAAATACTATGATCATGCTACACCTCCTAAAAAAACTTCATTTGCTACAATAACTAAAGAACCTTTAGGAGTAGTGGGAGCTATTACTCCTTGGAATGATCCCTTGGTGGTTGCTGCCTGGAAATTTGCTCCAGCATTATTAATGGGAAACTCTGTTGTATTAAAACCGGCGGAACAATCATCTTTCTCGATTTTAAAAGTAGCAAAGTTGGCTATTGAAGCTGGAGTACCAGAAGGGGTATTTAATGTAGTTCCTGGATTAGGAGAAACATCCGGTAAAGCCCTTGCTTTACATAATGAAGTAAGAGGAGTTTCATTTACTGGCTCTACTGAAATAGGAAAAAAAATATTGCAATATTCTGGACAATCTAATATGAAAAAAGTCGGATTAGAATGTGGTGGAAAAAGCCCATTTATTGTTTCAAAACAATGTAAAGATTTAAATAGAGCCGCTAAGATATTAGCAAAAAATATTTTTTATAATCAAGGACAGATATGTTCTGCTCCTTCTCGCTTAATTATTGACTCATCTATAAAAGAAGAATTTCTTAATATTTTAAAGAAAGAAGGGGAAAAGTATGTCCCTGGAAATCCTTTTGATATAGAAAATGAAGTAGGAGCAGTCGTTAGTAAGAAACAGAAAGAAAAAATCGAAGATTATCTTTCCATAGGAATGGAATCAGCTAAACAAGTAATAAAATGTGGAAAAAAATCTGAATTTATTAAAGATGGATCTTTCTTTTTACCTACTATTTTTGATGGTGTTGATCCTAATTCTACTATTGCACAAGAAGAAATTTTTGGGCCAGTACTTACAGTATTAAAAGTTGATTCTATAAAGGAAGCAATAGATGTTGCTAATAATTCTAAGTATGGATTAGCTGCTTCAATTTGGACGGGAGATATTGATGAAGCTTATCAAGTATCTAAAGCACTAGAAGCTGGCATAGTTCATATTAATAGTTATGGAGAAGATGATAATACTGTACCTTTTGGTGGAGTAAAAGAATCAGGTTTAGGAAAAGATAAATCAATCTATGCATTTGATGAATATACAAATACTAAAACTACATGGTTACATTCTGAATCATTATAAAATTATAGATAAATTTGTATAAATAGAAAGGTGATTTAATCAAATGGAAGAAAAAAAGAAGATGTTAATTGCGGGTAGCGGTCATGGAGATATCCCTTTAATAGTAGCAGCCCAAAATCTAGGTTTTTATGTTATTACTACTGGTAATCAACCGGATGGCCCTAATGGGCTTGGTATTGAATATTCTGATGAATATCATTGTGAAGATTATTCTAATAAAGAAAAAATGCTTGAATTAGCAAAAAAATTGGAGATTGATGCAATTTGTCCTTGTACTAATGATTTTTCTGCAATATCAACTGCTTATGTAGCAGAAAAATTAGATTTGCCAGGACATGATTCTTATGAAACTACTTTAAAACTTCATCATAAAGATCAATTTCGTCAATTTGCTTTAGAAAATAATATCCCTAGTCCTTTTGCAAAAAGTTATAATAATGTCAAGAATGCTTTAAAATCAATTAATAAATATGAATTCCCTTTAATAGTAAAGCCAATTGATATGTCAGGTGGAAAAGGAGTTTCAAAAATAACCTCTAAAACTGAATATGAAAAAGCTGTAAAAGATGCTTTTTCTATTTCAAGGGCCAATCGAATTGTGATAGAAGAATATGTGGAAGGAACTCAACATAGTTTTTCTGCTTTTCTTAGAGATGGGAAAGTTGTTTTTCATTACGGTGATAATGAATATTCTCATTGGAATCCTTATCTTGTTTCAACCTCTTCGACCCCTGCTTTAGTTTCAGAAAAAGTAAATAAAAGACTTATTGAAATTTCTGAAAAGATATCGACTTTATTATCTTTGAGCACAGGAATTTTTCATATTCAGTATTTTTTAACAGATAATGGGCCAAAAATTATTGAAATTACAAGAAGATGTCCAGGAGATTTATATACTTATCCAGTTAATTATTCAACTGGAATAGATTATGCTAAATGGATTGTAAAAGCTGCTGCAGGAATGGATTGTAGTGAATTAAATTATTCTCCTTCTAAAAGGAAAGGTTATTTTATTCGACATTGTGTTATGAGCCCTGAACCAGGTAAAGTTACTGATATCATTTTTGATAAATCTATTAAAGATAAGATTATTGAAAAGTTTATGTGGTGGGAAAAAGGAGATTTAATAGAAGATGTAATGACTACAAAATTGGGAATAGTTTTTCTTGAGTTTGATTCAGCAGAAGAAATGATTGATAAAACGAAACGACTTAACAAATTAATTAAAGTTCAAGTTAAATAATATATTATAAATTTATATATTTACTATAAAAAATTGATAAGGTGGTGATTAAAATGGGCAGAAAGAATCAATTACTAGTTATGCCAAGATTTGTAAATAAGGTGGGGGAATGGTATAATTTCCCTTTGGGTTTGCCTTATGTTTCCGCTAGCCTTAAAAAAGAAGGATTTAATGTATATACCTTAAACTTAAATAATGTGGAAGACCCTATAAAAGATATTTTAGAACGAGAAATTGAAGAAAAAGATATTGACATTGTAGCTACTGGTGGACTCACTTATCAGTATTACCTTATAAGAGCTATAGTGGAAGCAGTAAAAAGTATAAACGAAGATATTGTAACAATAGTTGGTGGAGGGATAATCACTAGTGCTCCTAAGGTCGCAATGGAAGCTCTTGAATATGCTGATTATGGAGTTATTGGGGAGGGGGAGATTACAACTTGTGAATTAGCTTATGCACTTGAAGATAATGAAGATGTAGAGGAAGTTGATGGGATTATATACAAAAAAAATGATGGATATCATATAACGAACTCTAGACAGGAAATCCATGATTTGGATTCTATTCCTTTTCCAGACTATGAGGGGTTTGGCTTTGGAAAAATAATGGATTTAGTTGCTAGTTATGAAGGGATTAATGAGAAAAATGTAGTAACTATGTTATCAAGTCGTTCCTGTCCATTTCAATGTACGTTTTGCTTTAAATCCAGTGGAAGTAAATACAGAAAACGTTCGCTTAATAATTTTTTCAAAGAGTTAGATTATTTGGTAGACAAATATAATGTAAAATATATTTTTATTGCGGATGAGCTTTTTTCATATAATAAAGAAAGGCTTAAGAATTTTTGTCATAGGATTAAGGATTATGATATTAAGTGGTGGGCTCAGTTTCGGGTTTCAGATGTTAATCGAGAGTTAGTAAAGACCCTTAAAGATAGCAATTGTGAAATTATGTCATTTGGACTTGAAAGTGCAGATGATCGTATATTGGAGAGTATGAACAAGAATATTACTATTGAAGAGATTGAAAATGCATTAGAGATAGTATATGAAGAGGGAATAACTATTCAAGGCAATTTTATATTTGGAGATGTAGAAGAAACTTTAGAAACAGCCACTAATACTCTTGAATGGTGGAAAGAACATAGACACTATGGGATAAACTTAAAATTTATTACTGTATATCCAGGAACTGAATTATATGAGTATGCATGTGAACAGGGCGTTATAGAAGACGAAGTTCAATATATAAAAGAAGGATGTTTGTCAATTAATGTTTCAAAGATGTCTGAGGAAGAGAGAGCTTGGTTAGCTAAGCAAATGGCGGTATTAGCAGAAGAGGAACCAAATAATTTGAAAGATATTGAAATAGATTATGAGAATGAAGTGTTTAGTTTAAAAGGAGAGTGTGTTGCTTGTAATAATAAAAATCATTGGGAGGATATCAAATTATTTACTAGTAATGTATTAACTTGCAATGAATGTGGACATAGACATAGTAAGCCTGCACTAGATGAAATAACTAATATAATTGATAATAATATTGAGAATTTACTTAAGGAATATGATAAAATTGCGTTTTGGGGAATTAATAATTATTTTAGTAATTTTTCTAGACATTTAAACTCGACCGATAATGATAATATTTATTATATTGATGCTACTAAAATGAAGCAAGGAAGCAAAATTGATGGAAAAGTGATTCATTCGCCTGAAACAGTAAGAGAGCAAAATATTGAACTTGTGGTAGTTCCAATTCTTTCGATAGTTAATATCATTGAAAAACAGGTGGAAAGTGATTTTGAAAATGTTGAAGTTGTAATTGATATTTTAGATTTGTTAAGGAGGGGTTGAATGATATCATTTAATGTTCCTCCAAATATTGGTAAAGGAGAAGAGTATATAAAACAAGCTATTACTAATAATAAACTTTCTGGTGGAGTAGATTTTAATAAAAAATGTAATCAATGGTTTGAAGAAAAATTTGATTGTAAAAAATCATTGCTTATTACTTCATGTACTCATGCCTTAGAAATGGCTGCTATCTTAGCTGGTATTGAATCTGGTGATGAAGTAATTATGCCTTCTTATACATTTGTATCTACAGCTAATGCTTTTGTATTGCGTGGAGCTACTCCAGTATTTGTAGATATTAGACCAGATACAATGAATATCAATGAGAATTTAATTGAAGAGGCAATTACTAAAAAGACTAAAGCAATAGTACCAGTCCATTATGCTGGAGTAGGTTGTAATATGGATAAAATTATGCAAATAGCTGACAAATATGATTTATTAGTAATTGAAGATGCAGCACAAGGGGTTATGGCTAAGTATGATGATAAGTATTTAGGTACTATTGGTGATATAGGTTGTTATAGTTTCCATGAAACAAAGAATTATACTAGTGGAGAAGGTGGAGCAATTGTAATTAATAACGAAAAATTTATTGAACGAGCTGAAATAATTAGAGAAAAAGGAACTAATCGCTCTAAATTTTTTCGTGGACAAGTTGATAAGTATACTTGGGTTGATATAGGTTCTTCTTATATCCCAAGTGAATTAAATGCCGCTTATTTATATCCACAATTAGAACAAGCTGAAGAAATTAACCAAAACAGACGAGAAAGTTGGTACAGATATTATAAGAAATTAAAGCCTTTAGCTGATAAAGATTATATTGATTTACCTTTTATTCCTGAGAAGTGTTATCATAATGCACATATATTTTATATTAAAGTTAAAAATTTAGAGGAAAGAACTGAATTAATAGATTATTTAAAGGAAAAAGGAATTGAAAGTAAATTTCATTATGTTCCTCTTCATACATCTCCTGCTGGTCAAAAATTTGGTAGATTTGTAGGAGAAGATAAATATACGACTAAAGAGAGTGAACGATTAATAAGATTGCCTCTTTATTATAATTTAGCTAAAGATGATATTGATAAAGTAGTAAAAGAAATAGAAAGATTTTATTTAAGCTAAGAGGAGTGATGAAATGGCTGAAGTAAATGAGTTTAACTCTCAAGAAAAAATATTACAGCATTTAGATAAACTTGATTATTATTTTAATGGACATAAGACATTAGTAGTGACAGAATTAGATTTGACTAATAGATGTAATAATAATTGTCCTCATTGTGTAGGAAAAAATAAAAATAATGCTGAGTTATCATGGACTGAAATAAAAAAAATAGTTAATGGTTTATCAGAACTAGAAAATGAAGGAGTTATAGTAAGTGGAGGTGGTGAACCATTATTACATCCTCGATTTAGTGAAATTTTAGATTTGATTAAAAGAGAAGGTATGAAAATAGGAGTTAATAGTAATGGTTTAGCATTAAATAAAGAAAAAGCAAAAGCTATACTAAAAAATTGTGAATATTTTAGAGTTAGTCTTGATGCGGGAAGTTCAGAAATGTATGAAGAAACGCATGGGATGAAAAAATCAAGTTTCAACCAAGTATTAACTAACTTAAAGATGATAATCAATTTGCGAGAAGATTTAGATTTAGAAAATCATACCTCAATTGGAACTGGATTTTTAACGAGTGAATTAACAAAAAACGATATGGAAAATTTTATAGAAGTTTCAAAAGAATGTGAAGTTGATTTTGCTCAATTCCGGCCATTTCTTGGTGATTTTACTGATATTACAGATGAATATCATAAACTGAAAGAACAATATGAAAGTAATGATTTTAAAGTAGCTTGGTCTGAACATAAATATGAAAAATTTAATGATGACAATAAACGACCTTATGACAAATGCCATGGTATGTTTTTCTCTACAGTAGTAACGGCTGATGCAAAAATGTATGCTTGTATTCACCATCGCCAAGAATCTGAATATTTACTAGGGGATATAAAAGAAAAGACTATTCCACAGATATGGCGTTCAGCTAGAAAACAGGAAGTTTTTGAAAATATTGATTTTAATGACTGTCCTTATTTTTGTCGTAATGATAATTTCAATCGTACTTTGAATTTATTAGATTTAGATGTAGTGCATAGTGAATTTTTGTAATTTTGATATCTAGGGGGGGAATAATGAAAGGAATAATTTTAGCAGGTGGATCTGGAACTAGATTATATCCAATTACGCAGAGTGTGTCTAAACAGTTACTTCCAGTATATGATAAACCTATGATTTATTATCCTTTATCTGTTCTAATGCTAGCGGGAATCAAAGAAATTTTGATTATTTCCACTCCCAAATCTTTACCTTTATATAAAGATTTATTAGGAGATGGTAGTCAATTAGGAATTTCTTTTTCTTATGAAGTACAAGAAGAACCGCGCGGAGTAGCTGATGCTTTTATTGTAGGGGAAGAATTTATTGATGATAGTAAAGTAGCCCTTATGTTAGGAGATAATATTATTTATGGTCAAGGTTTATCAGGCTTATTAACAGAAGCTGCTTCATTAGATAAAGGTGCAGTTATTTTTGGTTATGAAGTTAATAATCCTACTTCTTTTGGAGTAGTAGATTTTGATAGTGAGGGAAATGTAACTTCTTTAGATGAAAAACCAGAGAATCCTAAATCTAATTATGCTGTGCCAGGTCTTTATTTTTATGATAATAAAGTAGTAGAGATTGCAAAAAAATTAAGCCCTTCTGCTAGAGGAGAATTAGAGATAACAGATATTAATAAAGATTATCTTAAAAGAAACAAATTAAAAGTTGAATTACTTGGAAGAGGGATGGCTTGGCTTGATACAGGAACTCATGATGGGTTATTAAATGCAGCTAATTTTGTAGAAGCAATTCAAAAACGCCAAGGATTATATATTGCTTGTATAGAAGAGATTGCTTATCGACTAGGATATATAAGTGAAGAAGAGTTATTAGAGTTAGCCAATCCCTTATTAAAAACAGATTATGGACAATATTTAAAATGTTTAGTTAAATGATTGCTTTATAAATATAATTATCAGAATTAAATTATCAATCTACTACTCGAGGAACTGATTTCTTATTGGGAACAGAATATACATTGATGAGAGAGGAATTTCAAGGTATATCTAGAAGTAATATAAGTAATGAAACTAATTCAATTTTAGTAACCGTAGGAGGTAGTGATAAACTTAATTTGACTCCTAAAATAATTAAGTCTATAAATCAATTGAATCAGGAATTACATTTAGATGTTGTAATCTGTCCTAGTTTTAAAAATATTGATAAAATAATTAAAATAGTTCAAAAAGTTGATTTAGAAATAGCTCTCTATTTTAATGTAAATAAAATGAGTGAATTGATGTTAAATAATGATTTAGCAATTTCAGCAGGGGGAAGTACTCTATATGAATTAGCTGCTACAGGAACTCCAACTATAACATTACTTCAAGCTGAGAATCAAGTTAAAGTAGCTGAAGCAATGGAAGAAAAAGGGGCTATAATTAATTTGGGATTTGGACATATGATTAGTAAAAGTAAGTTAAAAGATAATATAGAAAAAGTAATAAATGATTTTGCTTTAAGAAAAGAAATGTCTCAACAAGGTCAGAAAATAGTTGATGGTCAAGGTGCCGAGAGAGTTGCCAACTATATATTATATTGAATAGTAAATAATTAGGAGGGCCAAGTTTAGGATTTAAAGTGATATCCAAAAATAAATCTAGGGGTGAGCTTTTATGAATATTTCTGAACTCAGCAGTCAAGCCGTTAATAATGTAGACAGTCAACAGTCTAATGTGAGTCAAAGTGAAAAAACGGTAGCTCAAGAACAATTGCAAAAAGAAAAAGATAAAGTGGAAAAAAGAAATGAAGAAAAAGCCGAGGAATTAAGTCAAAAAGAATTTAAGAAAGTTACTGAAAAATTGAATGAAACTGTACAGACTTTTCATGAAGATTTACAGTTCCAAATTCATGAAGAGACTGACATTATGATGGCTAAATTAGTGAATACTAAAAAGCATGAAACTATTAAAGAAATGCCACCTAAAGATATGTTAGATATGTTAGGTCAGATTAAAAAAATGGTGGGTTTAATTATTGATGAAAAAATTTAAGATATAATTTATCTTTTTCGGGACTTGTTCCCGAACTTTTTATTATCAGTAGAATAAGAAGGGGGTAAGAATTTGTACACTAATTCTTTAAATGTTACGAATATTAAAGAGGAAATAACAAATGATTTAGAAATACATTACGGCATAGTTGAGTATTTAGCAGGTTATGATCCGCAAGAAGCTTGGCGAGTGCGTGGTATTTCAGGTCGTGGTGGAAGTTCACAAAAATATTTCAAATATCGGCAGAAAAAAATAGAGAACTTAAAACAACAATTAGAAAGTGACCAACAATTGCAGATAAAGCTAGATGACTTTGTAGAGGAAGCTTTATCTTTGTTTCATGCGATTTTAGATGAAAAAGAAGAGACTATTAAGCAGTATACAAATAAAGATTTTTATTTTATTCTAGGTGCCGCCCGTACAGGTGGAACTTTTATGTTAAAAGAACTGAGCCGAGCCTTAGAGTGGCCTTATGAAAGTGCTTATATGTCTCTGCTGCACGAAGCCATGCCGGATTTTGATATAGAAGAGCCTTATACTATGGGCTGGAGAAAGCCGAAGCATTATTATCATATTTTGTTTCAAGTGACGCAATTTTTAGTTTATCTTAAAAGAGAATTTCCGGAGCAGAAAAAGATAGTTAAAAAAACTCGTTTTAGTAAGTGTATGCAGTTAATTGATCATATTTTTGGAGAGCAGGCCAATTATATAGTAACCTTGCGTCATCCAGGAGCTATTAATGCTTCACGTATAGAAACAGGTGCTACAGGAGAAGTAGATGATGATTTTCAAAAAGAAGCTAATCGCACTCTTTATTTATGGCAGAATGTTTATCAAGAAATAGTTAGGGATGGTGTCCCGCAGGGCCAAATTGAACCGGTGCTATTCGGTCCGCAAATGGATCAGTTTTTATATGATTTTTTTGCGCGGCATGATGCAGAGGGAGAACCAGAGAAATGTAAAATAACCCCGCGGGAGTATGACCAAGAATTTTGGCAGAGTGATTATGTTGTTAACTCTATGGATTGGGTTAGATTGAAGTGGCAAATACATGATTTACAATTTCCTGTGCCAAAAGAAATTTTATAGCTAAGAATAATCGAGAATTATTTCTATTATGAGGCAGGACAAGTTAAAGAATTATAGAAATAATTTTAAATGTATGTAATATTGTTTAATATAACGTATTGTAAAAAAGTGAATTGTAATTATTTATTGTTTTTTTAGGTAGTAGTTAGTTCAGGAGGTGCAGTAATGAAACGAGAATTCGTCAAACCAAAAGTAGTAGTCAGTAAGTGTCTCACTTTTGATGCCTGCAGATATAATGGAGCTGTAATCAATGATGATTTCATAGAACAGCTTAAATCTTTCGTCGATTTTACCCCAATCTGTCCGGAAGTAGAAATCGCTTTGGGAGTCCCACGTAAGGCTTTGAGATTAGTCAAAAAAGATGATGAAACTAGACTAGTCCAACCTGTTAATGATAGAGATGTAACTACAGAAATGAAAGAATTCACCCACGAATATTTGGATTCACTAGAAGAAGTAGATGGATTTATTTTAAAAAATCGATCGCCTTCCTGTGGCACTAGAGATAGTAAAGTGTATGATGTCAATGGTGTGCCATCAATGAAAGGTAGTGGTATTTTTGGTGGATTAGTCAAAGAAAAATATCCTAAGAAAGCAATAACTAATGAAGGCCGATTGAAAAATTTTAAGTTACGAGAACATTTTTTGGCTAAATTATATACCTTATCTGAGTTTCGCCAACTTAAAGCTGAGCCTGCTATGGCAAAGTTAGTTAATTTCCAGGCCAAAAACAAATTATTATTTTTATCCTATAATGAAGCAGAAATGAGAAAGATGGGTCAAATTGTAGCCAATCATGAACATAAAGAATTAGAGCAAGTGGTAGAAGAATATGAAGAGCACTTAAATGATCTTTTCTCTGAGCCACCAGAGTATACGGCTAATATTAATGTTTTAACTCATGCTTTTGGTTATGTTTCAGATGATTTAATGGCAAGTGAGAAAGATTTTTTCTTTGATAAATTAGAACAGTATCGTAATGGGACAGTACCTTTAAGCGTACCTAATAGTATTTTAAGTGCTTGGATTTTAAGATGTGATGTAGATTATTTAAAACAGCAGACATTCTTTACGCCTTATCCCCAGGGCTTAGTTGAAATTAAAGATTCAGGGAAAGGGCGAGGGTTATAAAACAATTGATAATTGAAAATTGAGAATGGATAATAGAATAACAACCGATAATAAAAATATAAATGTAGAGACTTGGCATGCCAAGTCTACTGCAATCATAATTTTTCTTAATCTTGGGTTGAAAAAGGTTTTATTTTTTGATTTTAACTGTAGTCTGTGTTACTGTCTTACTGTAAACTATATATTAGGGAGTGATATTTATCAAAGATAAACTAGAAGGACTATTAAAACAGATAGAACTGTATGAAGACCTATTAGCTTTTTTAGAACAAGAATATGAATTATTAGAAAAGGGAGAAGATACTACAGAAGTAAAAGAAAAACAGCGTGAACTGAGAGATGAAATTGCTGATTTAGATACTGAGTATAATTTAAAACAAGGAGAAAAGTTAAGATTGATTAGCGAGAATGATGTAGAAGAACTAAATCAATTTAAACCGTTATTGAAAGAAATATATAATTTAGAACAAAAAAATCAAAAATTAGCTGATAACTCTTGATTTTAAAGAAAAAAATAAATATAATTAGTATGTATTTACTTAGGTCTGTGGTTGAAAGTCGATGCTAGTCGCAGGCAAAGCGATCCACGTAAGGTAGCAAAGGCTACTGATCATGGTGCGGCTTAGAAGTGAGACCTACCTAGATATACTAGAGAGAATAAGAGTAGAAGCAAAATGTTTCTGCAAAGTTCCAGTGGGCGAGTGTGGGGGCAAAAACCAGGTCAGCTAAGTAAGTACATATTTAATGATGTACATAATTAAAATAAAAAATATTTAATTTTTTAACCTTAGGATATCTATTGTCCTGGGTTTTTTCATTTTAGGAATAAAAATGAATCACTCTTGAATATTTATTAATTATAGTGTATAATTACTTAAAATGAACTTGTAATTAAAAGCTTTAATATTTTTAAATTAAATTTTTGGAGGGAGATATTCAAAATGAAAAAATTAATTTTATCAGTTTTAGTATTTACATTAGTATTTGCTGTTGGTTGTGCTGGAGATCAGACGACATGGGACAAGGTGCAGGATGAAGGGAAATTAACGATTGGTATGAGTGCAGATTATAAACCATTTGAATATACAGATGAAAATGGTGAGATTGTTGGTTTTGATGCTGACATTGCTCAAGCAATTGGAGAAAAGTTAGGCGTAGAAGTAGAATTTGTTGATACTGCATTTTCTGGTTTGATTCCAGGCTTAAAATCTAATAAATATGACTTAATTATGTCGGCGATGACAATTACTGAAAAGCGGGAGAAAGCTGTAGATTTCACAAATCAGTATTTTAATGCGGGCCAAGTGGTAGCAGTGATGGATGATAATAACAGTATTCAAGGTGTTAAAGATTTAGAAGGAAAGAAAGTTGGAGTTCAGTTAGGAACTACAGGTGACTTAGAAGTTAGTGATATGGACAACATAGAGCAGATTAAGCGTTATGAAAAGATACCACAGGCATTTATTGATTTAAGAAATGGTCGAATTGATGCTATAGTTAATGATTTACCAGTTACAGCAGCATATATTATGAAACATCCTGAAGTAAAGATGGTAGGAGAACCATTTACCAGCGAACATTATGGTATTGCAACTCGTCCAGGAGATGAAGAACTATTGAAGAAAGTTAATGGTGCTTTAAAAGAATTAAAAGAAGATGGTACTTATGATGAAGTATATAATAAATGGTTTAAACAATAATTGATTAATTGCCCAGCGGATTATTTCGCTGGGTTTATTAATGAGACAAAAGTAATATTACCTCTTGAATAAATAAACATTCTTCTGTATAATTATGATAGACAATTTAGAAATCGGAAGGAGCAATAAACGTGTTAAATATAGGATTAATTATGGAAAAAATTGCAGATATTAAAGCTATTTTACCTTTTTTATTAAAAGGTGCGGTAGTAACAATTAAAGTAACTAGTTTAGCTGTCTTAATGGGTATAGCACTAGGAACTATTTTGGGCTTAGCTCGAGTTTCTAAAAGTAAGTGGTTAAAGAGTATATCTAAAGCTTATATTGAATTTTTCCGCGGGACTCCGCTTTTAATTCAATTATTTATTTTATATTTTGGACTACCTAATTTAGGAATTAAATTAAGTCCTTATTTTGCTGCTGTATTAGGATTAGGCTTAAACAGTGGGGCTTATGTAGGAGAAATTGTCCGCTCAGGTATTAATTCGATTAATAAAGGACAAATGGAAGCTGCGCGGTCATTAGGAATGTCTTATCCGCAGGCGATGAGGTATGTTGTTTTACCACAAGCAATTAAGCGAGTGATTCCACCGTTAGGAAATGAATTTATTGCTTTACTAAAGAATTCATCACTAGTTTCTGTAATTTCAGTTAAAGACTTAACTAGACAGAGTAGGTTAGTGAATAGTAGAACTTATCAAACATTTTTAATTTATATTTCTGCAGCAGTAATCTATTTTTGTATGACTTTTGTACTAACTCGTCTAGTTAATTATGTAGAAAGGAGACTGAGCGTCAGTGATTAGAGTTGAAGACTTACACAAGTATTTCGGAGATTTAGAAGTACTAAAAGGAATAGATGAAACAGTTGAACAAGGAGAAGTAATTGTAGTTGTTGGACCAAGTGGTTCCGGTAAAAGTACTTTTTTACGCTGTTTAAATAGATTAGAAGAACCTACAGCAGGGAGAATCTTTATCGATGGTCAGCAGATTAATTCTCCTGAAATAGATATTAATCAATTACGGCAGGAAACGGGAATGGTCTTTCAACACTTTAATCTTTTTCCTCATAAAACTTCTTTAGGGAATATTACCTTAGCTCCTATGAAAATAAAAGGTATCGCTGAAGAAGAAGCTAAACAGATAGCTTATGATTTATTAGATAAAGTAGGTTTAAAAGATAAAGCAGATACCTATCCAAGTCAACTATCAGGGGGCCAAAAGCAGCGAATTGCTATTGCCCGAGCTTTAGCAATGCAGCCTAAGGTCATGCTCTTTGATGAGCCAACTTCAGCCCTTGATCCAGAAATGGTCGGAGAAGTATTAGATGTTATGGAAGATTTGGCTGATGAAGGAATGACGATGGTTGTTGTAACTCATGAAATGGGCTTTGCTCGCGAAGCAGGAGATAGAGTCCTATTTATGGATGGAGGAGTAATAGTTGAATCAGCTCCCCCAGAAGAGTTATTTAATAATCCTCAAGAAAAGAGAACGCAGGAGTTTTTGAAAAAAGTATACTAATTAAGCAAAAAGCAATGCATATAGATTGCGCACCTAATTAGCAAATAGTAGAGAGACGAGTACTATACGGAGAGTTTTTATGTTTTTGAAAAACTCGGAGGAAGCAACTGAGTCATACTACTTAAATTAGTTTTATTGCCCTGCATATAGATTGTGCAGAACAACAGTATATTGCAAATGTAATGTATGTAGAGAGACGAGTACTATACGGAGAGTTTTTTGTTGACAGAATATAGGTAGTGTGTTATAATTCCAGGTAGTGAATGCGAAAAAATATATTACTTGCATCACGTGAATAAGAAAGTACTTAGGAGGAATTTAGAATGAGATTAACAGGAAATGTAAAATGGTTTGACAACAAAAAAGGTTATGGATTTATTGAGCAGGAAGAAGGCGACGATGTGTTTGTTCATTATAGTGCAATTGAAGAAGAAGGCTTTAAGTCTTTAGAAGAAGGACAAGAAGTAGAATTTGAGATCGTTGAAGGCGAAAGAGGACCACAAGCTGAAAATGTAACTAAAGCATAGTTGACTTTGAGACCAAAAAGCTCTGGATTTTATCCAGAGCTTTTTTTAATTTTTGTTCCAAATTTTTTTCAACTGAAGATTGATAGTTGATGACTTAGAGTTAATTAATATTAATTTAATAAAAATGAAGGAATTTAAATAAGCGATAAAGAATTAATATCGTATGAAGTTATAAATAGATTTTTTATTTTGGGAAGGAGATGATCGGCGTATGAAATTCATGATCAGTGGTCGAGATATTAAAGTAACGGAAGCACTTAAGGATTATGCTAAAGAAAAAGTGGGTAAAATATCAAAATATTTTGATGATGATACTGTAATTGAAGCACAAATCTCTCTGCATGTAGAAAATCAAAGACATATGGTAGAGGTAACAATGTTTGTTGATGGATTAACTTTAAGAGCCGAAACAGAAACAGGCGATATGTATGCTTCAATTGATGAGGTGTCTGATAAGTTAGCACGTCAAGTACGTAAGTATAAAAGCAAAATCAGAAGAAAACTGCGCGAAGAAAAATTAGAATTTGAAGAAGAAATAGTTGAATCGAGACATGAGGATTATGAAGATGATGAGGAAGAACCTCAAATAGTAAGGACTAAGCGCTTTGCAATGAAGCCAATGGGGGTTCAAGAAGCAGCAATGCAGATGGACTTATTAGATCATGATTTCTTTGTTTTCTCTAATGCTGAAACTGAAGAAGTTAATGTTGTTTATAAACGAAACGATGGGAATTACGGTTTAATCGAACCGACTTTAAAATAAATAAAACTTTTCTAGCCAGCTGATTTATTCAGCTGGCTTTTCAATTGAAAATTATGTTTCTTAAGAGATTATAAATAATTAATGTTTTTTAGTTTTTTTGCTTAGGTTTTAACTCATCACTTCTTACTCTTTACTGATTACTTAAATTCTAATGTGGTTGCCTACTTGCCCTAGAAATGATATAATCAAACTTGAGCTTAGATATAAACTCAAGAATAGTTGTTTTGTTTAAAATTAAACTTAAATATAGGGGAGATTTATCTAATGTTAGATTTTTTAAAGAAAATGTTTAGGAAGATTGTTCCTCATCCTAATGACAAGAAGTTAAATGAATTGTGGCCAATGGTAGAAAAAGTCAATGAATTAGAAGACGAAATGAAGTCTTTAAGTGATAAAGAACTGCAGGATAAAACGGAAGAATTTAAAGAACGATATCAAAATGGAGAGACTTTAGATGATTTATTGGTAGAAGTATTTGCTGTGGTCAGAGAGGCGGCAGCTAGAGTTACAGAAATGAGACCTTATGATGTACAGGTTTTAGGTGCTATTGTACTTCATCAAGGTCGAATTGCGGAAATGAAGACTGGTGAAGGTAAGACTTTAGTAGCAACTATGCCTGCTTATTTGAATGCTTTAACTGGTGAAGGTGTGCATATTGTGACAGTTAATGATTATTTAGCAGAGCGTGATAGTGAATGGATGGGTCAAGTTTATGAATTTCTTGGCTTAGAAGTAGGGGTAATTTTAGAAGATATGGACTATGAATCACGTAAAGAAGCTTATGAAGCAGATATTGTTTATGGTACCAATAATCAATTTGGTTTTGATTATTTACGTGATAATATGGCTACTAGAGAAGAAGAATTAGTACAGGGTGAACTTAACTTTGCTATTTTAGATGAGATAGATAGTATTTTAATTGATGAAGCAAGAACTCCACTAATTATTTCGGGACCTACGGAAAACTCGCCGAAAATGTACTATAAATTTGCTCGTTTAGCACGGAAATTAGTTTTAGATAGAGATTATGAAGTAGATGAAAAAGCTAATTCGGTGATTTTAACTGATGAAGGGATAGACCGAGTAGAAGATAGTTTAGGCATTAATAACTTATATGATAATCAGCATATGGATGAACTGCATCATATGAATCAAGCGATTAAGGCTAAAGAGTTAATGGAGCGTGATAAAGACTACATTGTTAAAGATAATGAAGTCCATATTGTGGATGAATTTACAGGACGTTTAATGTCAGGACGTCGTTATAGTGAAGGTTTACACCAAGCCATTGAAGCAAAAGAGAATGTTGATATTCAAGAAGAAACACAGACGATGGCTAGTGTTACCTTCCAGAACTTCTTTAGAATGTATGATAAATTATCAGGGATGACGGGTACTGCTGTCACTGAAGCAGAAGAATTTGAAGAGATTTATGAGTTAGATGTAGTAGCAGTTCCAACGAATGAACCAGTAATTAGAGAAGATTTCCCAGATGTTATTTATAAAAATGAACAGGCTAAATTTAGAGCCGTAGTGAGAGATATTAAAGAAAAATATGAACGAGGACAGCCGGTGTTAGTAGGTACAGTGGCTATTGAAAAGTCTGAGCAATTAAGCCGGATGTTAAAAAGAGAAGGTATTCCTCATGAAGTCTTAAATGCTAAATATCATGAACGAGAAGCTGAAATCATTAAGAATGCTGGTCAAAAAGGTTCAGTTACCATTGCTACTAATATGGCTGGTCGAGGTACAGATATTGTACTTGGAGACGGTGTAGTTGAATTAGGCGGTTTACATGTAATTGGTACTGAACGTCATGAAAGTAGAAGAATTGATAATCAGCTGAGGGGACGTTCTGGTCGTCAAGGAGACCCAGGTTCATCTCGTTTTTATGTGTCATTAGAAGATGATTTAATGCGTTTATTTGGTTCCGATAAAATTACAAGTATTATGGATGGTTTAGGTTTAGATGAAGACCAACCAATTGAACATGATTGGATTACTAGTTCTATTTCCAGAGCCCAAAAGAAAGTAGAGAGCCGTAACTTTGGAATTCGAAAGAGTATCTTAGACTATGATGAAGTACTGCATAAACAGCGGCAAAATATATATGAGAGACGGCGTAAGATTTTATTAGGTGAAGACTTAAATGAGATGCTATTTGAGATGGCAGAAAAATGGTTAGATGATACTTTAGAGATCTATATTGATAATAGTAAAGCACCTGATCAATGGGATTTAGAAGGACTGTTAAGTCATGTTGAAGATTTTGTGGGAGAAATCAATTTAGAGTTAGCAGATGTTGAACGGAATACTGAAGAGGAAATCAAAGATAAATTAATGGCAGAAATCGAATCTGCTTATGAAGATAAGAGAGCAGATTTAGGTGATGATAGCATTGAAGAGTTAGAAAAAACAGTAATGTTAAAGACTGTCGACCAAAAGTGGATGGATCATTTACAGGCGATGAACGAACTGCGTCAAGGAATCGGTTTAAGAGCTTATGGTCAAAAGGATCCATTAGTAGAATATCAGTATGAAGCCTTCGATATGTATAAAGAAATGTTAGGTCGGATTAGAGAAGATATCATTCAGTATCTATTTGCAATTGAAATTGTGCATGAGGGAGAAGAAATGGAAGAACAGCGTGACTTAAACTTCACTCATGAAGATGGCGTATCTGCTTATGATTTAGAGCAAATGCAAGAAGAACAACAACAGAGAAAAGAGCAGGCCCAGACTAATAGCGGCGGAGAAGAAGAAGAGATTGAACGAACTCCGCTAAGAAAGAAAGAAGAACCAGGCCGCAATGATCCGTGTCCTTGTGGTAGTGGTAAGAAGTATAAGAAATGCTGTATTGATAAAGATAAATATGGTGGTTACGAATAAAAACAGTAATTAGTAATCAGTGATGAGTAAAGAGAAAAAGAGTAAAGAGGAAAAGAAGAAAGCAGTAGCTGGTAGTGAGCTAAGTGAAGATTGCTGCATATAGATTGGGCAGTTAATAAAGCGAGAAGTAGAGAAAATGGGGCTGCACGAAGAGTTTTTGTTTTTTAAAACTCTGAGGAGAGAGTGAAAAATGTAGAGACTAGGCATTGCTTAGTCTAGATTGTAGGTTTAATTATAGGTCATGAACTGTGTTGTTTAAATTAAAAAATATTAATTTAGTAGATAGTTTAGAAAATCAAAAGATATATGAGTATGGTTTTGCCATACTCATATAATATTTAGAAAGGATAGGGAAGGGGGGATAAGGGTGAAAGAATTTAATGTTACAGGAGTTTGTATTCCAGAAAAACATTATATGGTGAATATAGATAGTAAGTTAGAGCAATTGATTGAACTAGTAAATAAGGGTAACTATTTCACAATAAATAAGCCGAGGCAATATGGAAAAACAACAGCAATGTATTTATTAGCTAAAGAATTAAGAAAAAAAGATTATTTAGTAATCAAAATGAGTTTTGAAGGAATTAGTAGCAAAGTTTTTTCAGATGAAACTTTATTTATAAATAGTTTTTTAAGAGAAATTAAACGGAATTTAAAACTGCGACAGAAGGAAAAATTACTTAAGTTTATAGAAGCTAACGATGATTTAGATACTATAAATGATTTGAATTATTTTATAACTGATTTTATAATGGAAGCTGATAAAAAGGTAGTAATGATGATAGATGAAGTGGATAAAAGTAGTAATAATCAATTGTTTTTAGATTTTCTAGGTGTGTTGCGTAATAAATATTTATTAGCAAAAGAAGGAGAAGATTATGCATTTCATAGTGTAATCTTAGCTGGTGTCCATGATATTAAAAATCTCAAATTGAAATTTAGAACTGATGAAGAAAGAAAATACAATAGTCCTTGGAATATAGCAGTTGATTTTAAAATAGATATGCACTTTAATATTAGAGAAATTTCTACTATGCTAAAAGAGTATAAAAATGATAAATCTGCTCAAATGAACATTAAAGAAATAGCAGAAGAAATTTATTATTATACTTCTGGGCATCCATT
Organism: Halanaerobacter jeridensis; assembly: GCF_016908315.1. Taxonomy (GTDB): domain Bacteria; phylum Bacillota; class Halanaerobiia; order Halobacteroidales; family Halobacteroidaceae; genus Halanaerobacter; species Halanaerobacter jeridensis. Next base: position 22,188 of record NZ_JAFBDQ010000011.1, read on the forward strand.
TCTGGTTAGTAAATTAGCTAAAATAATAGATGAAGAATTAGAACAATTGAAGTGGACCAAAGGGACTATTAGAAATGCAGTTAAATTTTTATTAACTGAACAGAATACTAATTTTTCTACTTTAATAAAAAATATAGAGAATAATGAGGACTTATATCAACTTATTTATAAAATAATTATGGAAGGTGAAAAGATAACTTATAATTTAGATAACCCAATTATTGAACAGGGTCAATTATATGGTATTTTAAAGAATGATAATGGACTAATAAAAATTCATAATAGGATCTATGAACAACGCATATATAATTATTTAAGTTCCAAATTAGAAACTAGTGTAGATATGTCTACTTACAATTACCGAGATAGTTTTATTACTAAAGAAGGGTATTTAGATTTTGAAAAGATATTAAATAAATTTCAATTGTTTTTCAAGGAACAATATAGTAAAAAGGATAAAGAATTTTTAGAGAGAAATGGAAGACTCATTTTTTTAGCATTTATAAAGCCAATTATAAATGGAAAAGGTTTTGATTTTAAAGAGGTACAAATTTCAGAAGAAAAAAGATTAGATGTAGTTATTACCTATTTAGATAGAAAGTATGTAGTAGAATTAAAAATATGGCGAGGAGAAAAGTATCATCAAAAAGGATTAGCTCAGTTAACTGATTATTTAAATAAACAGAATGTTGATCAAGGATATTTAATTAGTTTTAATTTTAATAAAAATAAAAATTATCAACAGAAAGAAATCCAAAGAGAAGGCAAGAATATTTTTGCTATTTGGGTATGATGAAGGGGGAGTTTTAATGACCGAATTAGAACAAAAGCTAGAAGAACTTGAAGCGACACTGCTCGATTTGAGGGAATCTCTTTGACTATGAGAGTTTAAAAGAAAAACAGCAGGAACTAAAAGAAGAGATGAGCCAACCAGGTTTTTGGGATGATAGTGACAAGGCTCAAAAGATAGCTAAAAAAGAAAGTGCAATTAAAGATAAGATTAATAGCTATGATAGTTTAGTAGCAGAGCGAGAAGAGTTAGAAGTATTATTAGAATTAGGTCAAGAAGAAGAAGATGAAGCTACTATTAATGAAGTTAAAGAGCGGATTAATCAATTGGAGAAAGATGTAGATGATTTAGAATTAAAAACTTTATTAGATGGGGATTATGACCATAATAATGCTTTATTATCTATTAATCCTGGCGCAGGTGGAGTAGACTCGCAGGATTGGGCTGAAATGTTAATGAGAATGTATACTAGATGGGCTGAAAGTAATGGCTATAAGTTAAACACTTTAGAATTGATGCCCGGGGAAGAAGCAGGTATTAAAAGTGCGACTATTCAAGTAGAAGGAGATTATGCTTATGGTTATTTGCAGTCTGAAAAGGGAGTACATCGTTTAGTTAGGATTTCTCCTTTTGATTCTTCTAGCCGTCGTCATACTTCTTTTGCTTCGGTAGATGTAATGCCTGAATTGGATGATGATATTGAAGTTGATATCAATGAAAATGATTTAAAGATTGAAACTTATCGGGCTAGTGGAGCTGGTGGTCAGCATGTGAATACTACTGATTCAGCAGTGCGAATTACTCACTTGCCGACAGGAATTGTAGCGCAGTGCCAAAATGAACGTTCGCAGCATAAGAATAAACAAACTGCTATGAAAGTTTTACAATCGAAGTTATTTGAGTACTTAGAAGAAAAAAAGGCAGAAAAGTTAGAAGAAATTCGCGGTGAACATAAAGAGATTGCTTGGGGTAATCAGATCCGGTCTTATGTCTTCCATCCTTATCAGATGATTAAAGACCACCGGACTAATTTAGAAGTGAACAAAGTTGAGCGGGTAATGGATGGTAAACTAGAACCGTTAATTGAAGATTACTTAAAGAATGAAAAATAAGAGTCAAAGATCCAGGGGACAGTAAACTGCTCCCTGGATCTTTTGTTTTTTTAAAATAGATAATTATTTTCTTTAGTTGAAACCTCCCAATCATTGTCATTAAAAATCCCTTGTCCTTCTTTGAATAAGCTCTGTGCTTGTTGCTTGTTTTGTAATTGGGCCTTAAACCATGCTACAATATAGCTTGCCATTTGACCACCATCTCCTACAGGAGTGAAGTGGCTAGCACTATGCATATGCCCATAGATTGTTGGGACTTGTGATGGTCTATAACATAGCAGTCTAACATAGTATGAAGGTACTATAAAATCTCTGCCACCAGAGATAATGAAAGTTGCTCCTCTTAATTATCTAGTACTACCGCCAAAAAGACCGGGTTCGATTAAAATAGTAGTCTTTATTTTGCTGTTAGCTCCAGCATTTAGAGCTCCCCCACCTCCTTGAGAATGTCCTGCTGCACTAATATTATTGCTATCAATAGTGGCGTGAAATTTGCTAGTAGGATTATTATTTTCTTCGAGTAACCAGTTAACTCCTTCTATCATTTCTGCTCCACTGCCAGTGTTAGTACTACGAGAAGCAATGACTATAAAGCCATGTGAAGCCAAATTTTTAAGAAGTCCCCAATAAAATTCGGGAATAGCTCCTGTGCCATTGCCCCATGTGATTACTGGATATGGTCCTTGCTCCAAATTACTAGGGTACAGCAAGGCAAAATTGTTATTGGGACCAGTTCTGTTAGAGCTTTTCACTTCAAAACTACCGCTATTAGATCTGTTAGAATCCCAAAAGCTCTGAGTATTCATCTGAGTCATTCTCTTTAATTTGATATTTACTTTGCTATCTTGATTATTATTAATAGTTATGGCGGCTTGATGTTCTTCATAAAGTATTTCAGAGTCTAATTTTGTAACATTAATTTGGTAGTTACCTGCCTGCAAATCTTTGATTGTAAAAAGCCCATTTTGATCAGTCTGTGTCATTTCATCTTTTAGAGAAACTATACAATTGGCTAAAGGTTTTCCTGTGGCATTATCAATTACTGTAGCAGTTAAATTACTAGTTGTGGTTTCAGGTTCCTTGCTACATCCTGTAATTAATAAGCTAAGGGCAATAAGAATAATGAAACTGTGCCTGGCGACAACAAATGAGTTATTCGAAAATAAATTGTTCATGGTCCTAGCTCCTTTCTAGCTAGTAATTTTTTCCATCACTACTTTATTAATTGCAGACCGAACCCCCTACACCTTTATTTTTTCCATTATTTTCTAATTAATTATCAGTTATTAATAGTTATGGAGAGAGAAGAAATAAAGTAAAAAGCAGTTATTAATCAGGCAGAGAAATAATAACTATAGTATAAAAAGGCAATTTAGATTTCTGATAATCTTGGTAGAAATGAAGGTGAAAAGATGGATTTTCTTTTAAAAGTAACTAGCATAGGTTTTTTAGCTGGGATTTTAGGCACTGGACTAGGGGGAGCAGTTACATTCCTGTGGCGGCGCCCGAGTGATAAAGCGGTCAGTAGTTTATGGGGGTTAGCTGCTGGGATTATGTTAGCAATTGTGCTCATAGATTTATTCCCGGAAGCAACTCATTATGGTAATGTTGTTTATACATTAGTCGGAGCTTTAGGCGGAATATTAATCCTAAAAATTATTTCCTATTATTTTCAAACTCGATTTCGGGCAGGATATATTCAAACTGGTCTGTTATTAGGGATTGGCATTGCTCTGCATAATTTTCCCGAGGGGTTAGCAATTGGAGCAGGTTATGTGGCTACGGCTGATTTAGGTTTAGGTCTGGCAGTAGTGATGGCGCTGCATAATTTCCCGGAAGGACTATCAATGGCCACTCCTTTAAATATCGGTGGGATAGCACCACAAAAAATATTACTCTATACTGCTCTGCCGGGGATTCCAATGGGCTTAGGTGCTTTTCTAGGAGCGTCTTTAGGCACTGTATCACAATTTGCCTTAGCAATCACCTTAGGATTAGCTGGGGGAGGAATGTTATATATTACTTTATTTGAATTAATTCCTGGAGCCTATAGCTTTGATTATGGGTTAGAGGCTAGTGGGGGAATTATTTTAGGGATTGCTTTAGGAACATTGTTTGTATTTATGATTTGAGAATGGAGGATAATGATGAAAAAAATAATTTTAATCTTAATTTTAGTTATTTTATTAGGTACTCAGTTTTTTCTACCTTCTTATACGGCTGAGCAAATAGCTAACTCTATTAAAGCAGAAGTAGATAACTATCAGACAGTAGATGTAAAAGTCAAGTCTGTTCCTGCTCTGAAGTTATTATTAAAGTCTGCTGATGAGGTACAGGTGCAGGGCCAAAATATAGTAATTGACCGGCTGCAGTTAGCTTCTTTACAGGCTCACTTTAAGAATTTGAAAGTGCAAGAAGAACAAGAACGGCAAGTGATAGCAGGAGAGAATACAAAGCTCTATATTTTACTGCGCGAAAAGGCTCTCAATGATTATTTGCGGACTAAAGAAGAATTAGATATCTTTAACAGAATTAAAGTTGATATTACTCCTCAGCAAGTAATTTTAAATGGAGCAATTAGTATTTTAGATGCAGAAGTAAATTTACAATTAACGGGAGACTTTGTAGTAGTTAAAGATAAAAAGATAGTTTTTCAGTCTGATAAATTAGCCGTAGAGAATTTTTTAATTTCTACTAGCTCAATTGAGCAGTTAAAGGACAAATTGCAGTTTGAATTGGATTTAAGAGAACTACCGCTACCTTTAGATGTACGCCAAGTTAAGTTGAAGTCAGATGAGCTAGAAATTATTGGGCCCAGTTCTGAGAATAATTAAAATGCTTTAGAATATACTATAAATAAGCTATTAGATAGATTAACCCCAATAACTTATAGCTAAAAAAGGAGCAGTAGTGATGCTCAAAATAAAGAGCTTGATTTTAGTGTTAATTTTAATTGTTAATAGCGTAATTCTAATAGATAAAGATAAAATTGAAAGCAGTAATCGGCAGGTAGAGTTAACGGCTGATTATGAATTATTTAATGAGTTTGAGCAGTTGAATTTGTTAACTAAATTTAGTGAGCAGGGACTTAGTTCTCTAGCTGTAGGTGAAGAAAGTCTAAGAGAATTAGCTAGAGAAAATAAGATTAGTATTGAAAGTGCTTGGGGATTTAAGGGGGCAAGTGCTGCTCAAGATGAGATTAATTCTAATCAGATATATATTAGTGGTCCCCCCGCTATCTTAGGACAAGTTGTAAAACGGTGGCGGAAGTTAAATGACCTAGAATATGACAAAGAGAAGAATAGATTAATTATTCCTCAATCGAGGTCTGAATTACTAACTAAGCCGGTCTACTTTGCTAGCCGAGCTCTTAGTTTAAGTCAAAGAACTAATCTCAATTTAATTCCTCGTTTTAAAGCAGATAGTAGTTATCAAGAGTTATCATCAGTGGCAGCTAGTTTAAAAGATCTAACTACAATAATCTTTAGTGGACAAGAAGTTGTAGGCTATGCTGATAATTTAATTCAGACAGCGAAAAAGTTAGAGGAGTTAGATTTAAAGTTAGGGTTGATTGAGCCTTTTTTGGCCCCACAACGGGGTGCTAAAGAGTTGGCCGCGCAAATGAGCTATCAAGCCCTGCGGGTGCATAGCATTAAACAGCGGGAATTAGAACAGTTAGGAGTGCAGGCTGCAGTAAATAGATATTTTAAAGCAGTGCAGCAAAGAAATGTACGTTTGCTCTATCTAAAGCCCTTTGCAAATGAGGTACAGACTAGTCAATTTATAACTTCTCTGCAGGAGAAATTAAGCGAAGCTAATTATGATTTAGCAGTAGCGCAGCCCTTTGAAAAAGCAAAAGATTATCAACAACTAAAAGTAGGGTTGATTCTTTTATTACTACTTTTAACTTGTTTATACCTCAAAGAATTTAATACAAAACTAGCAGTTATATCTTTAGTTAGTGGGCTGAGTTTAATTCTAATCTTTTATCTTTTAGCTTGGAGCGCGCTGATAGTTTTAGTTTCTTTGCTAATAGCTGTGATAGTGCCTTGGCTAGAGTATATATATTTATTATCTACTATTAGAGAGAGATCTTTAAAGGAAGTTTATTTAACTTTTTTAGCTATAACCCTAATCAGTATTACAGCAGGATTAGTAATTACTGCTCTATTGTTTGATAACAGTTATTTGCTACAGATTAAAGAATTTAGAGGAGTCAAAGTCGCTTTTGCTCTACCTTTATTGTTGGGGGCTGGTTATTATTTAGGGCAAGAAAGCAAAACTAAAGATATTAAAGAGGAAATTGAGATCTTCTTAGCAGAACCCGTATCTTGGCGGCAGTTACTACTCTTAAGTAGTGCTTTGGTCTTAGGAGTATTCTATTTAGGTCGGACAGGAAATCAGTTTTTTATCGGTGTCAGTAGCATAGAAGTATTAATTAGAAAGTACTTAGCAGAATTTTTTGTAGTCCGACCTCGGTTTAAATCTTTTTTAATTGGACATCCTTTATTATTATTAGGACTTTTTAGAGGGCCAAAGAAATACTATCAATGGCTGCTGTTAGGCGGTTTAATCGGACAGATTAATATAATTAATACTTTGGTTCATCTACATATGCCCTTAAAGATTTCTCTGCTGAGAGTAGTAATTGGAGTCGCTATGCAATTAGCAATAATCCCAGTGTATAGATTGAACATATTAACTAGCAAAGGAGTAGAGCAAGATTGAGAGTTTAAGCAAAAAATTGGGGGTTATGATTATGAAAAAAATAATACTGTCAGGTTATTATGGATTTAATAATACTGGTGATGAAGCTATTTTAGCTGCTTTGATTGCAGGTTTGGAAGCAAGAATCGATGAGCTAGAAATTATAGTTTTATCTGCAGACCCTCAATTTACAACTCAATTACATCAAGTGGAAGCTGTTAATAGGATGAACTTTAAAAGGATAGCGCAGGAGTTAAAGAAGGCAGATTTATTAATTAGTGGTGGCGGTAGTTTACTGCAGGATGTAACAAGTTTAAAAACTATACCCTATTATTTAGGGGTTATTGTGTTGGCTAAAGTGATGAAGACGCCAGTTTTTTTCTGTGCCCAAGGAGTTGGCCCCGTCAATAATAGATTGAATCAAAAACTAATTAGCGGTGTATTAAATAAGGTTGCTTTGATTACAGTTAGAGATCAGAAATCAAAGCAGTTATTAGAAAATTGGGGAGTTAAGAACAAGATAACAGTAACGGCTGATTTGGTTTTCAGTCTAGAACTTGGTAATGAAGGAATGATTAATAATATTGTAAAACAAGAACAGATTAGCTTTCAATCTCCTACTATGGGAGTTGCAGTTAGACCTTGGGCAGATAACAGCTATTTAAATCAATTAGCTGGAGTTTTAGATACTTTAATTTTAAAATTGGGAGTCAATATTGTATTGCTTCCCTTTCATAATCCAGGTGATAGGGAAGTAAGTCAATTATTAAAACAAAAGATGAAGCAGCAGGTTGATTTGATTACGGGAGATTATACTCCTAGAGAAATTTTGGCATTAGTAGAAAGCTGTGATTTTTTCTTAGGAGTGAGATTACATTCGCTAATTTTTGCTGCTTTAGCTGGAATACCTGTGGCAGGAATTTCTTATGATCCTAAAATAAATAATTTTTTAGAACAATTAAACCTAGAGCCTGTAGCTGAAATTGCTGACCTTGAAGTTGGAGTAGTGGAAGAAAAATTGATTGCGCTGGCGAAGGAAAAGGATAAACAGCTTGAGAACATTCAAGAGCAGCTAGCTGAATTAAAAAAAATATCTAAAATGAATTTCAAATTATTGCTCGAAGAGCTGGGTGATTAGCATGCGGGAGCAGGTAGAAATATTAGATGTATTAGTAGATAGAGTTGATAGTGCAGAAGCTTTAACTAAGCTAACTGAATTCATAAATAGTGGCAGTAATCAATTAGTGGTGACTCCTAATGCAGAGATGATTATGCAGGCGCAGCAGGATATGAGGTTAAAACGGATTATTAACCGGGCTGATTTGGCCCTGCCGGATGGAGCGGGAGTAGTAATTGCTTCTAAGATATTAGGAACTGCTATTCCAGAGCGGGTAGCAGGAGTTGATGTAGTAAAAAAACTATTTGAGATTGGCTGTCAGAGAAATTATAGTTTTTATTTTTTGGGAGGGGCACCTAAAATAGCTGAGCAAGCTAAAGAGCAGGTAGTAAATCAATATTGTAATTTAGAAATTAATGTTCATCATGGATATTTAACTAGAGTGTTGGAAGAAAAGGTAATTAATGATATAATAAAAAAGTCGCCTGATATTTTATTAGTGGGCATGGGAGTTCCATTGCAAGAAAAATGGTTAGCTGAATATCTAGATCAGTTTTCTAATGTCACGGGGATAGGTGTTGGTGGAGCCTTTGATATTATAGCTGGAGTTAAAAAAAGAGCTCCCCATTGGATGCAGAACTTAAATTTAGAGTGGTTATATCGAGTGCTGCAGGAACCAGAAAGAATAGTACGTGTAGCACAGTTACCAAAATTTATACAGCAAGTATTATGGCAAAAAATCAAAAAATAAGTATAAGGGTTTAGGTGTTGAAAATGTCAAAACAAACAGTTTATAACTACATTGCAATTACTATTGGTTCATTACTAACAGCAGTTGGTTTAGTAGTATTTTTAATTCCTAATAAGATAGCATCAGGAGGAATTAGTGGTTTAGCTACTATCTTACATTATATTTTTGATTGGCGAGTCGGAAGAACTATTTTAATTATTAATATTCCATTATTTTTGATTGGTTTACGGTCTTTAGGGACTAAATTTGGAATTAGAACTTTATATGGGATTTTAGCTTTATCACTTAGTACTGATTTATTAGAAGGATATTGTTCAGGATTACCAACCTTAACTACTGATCCCTTATTGGCTTCTATTTACGGTGGGGGGATTGTTGGATTAGGCTTAGGTTTAGTGATTAGAGCTGAAGGAACGACTGGAGGAACAGACTTAGTAGCTCAGATTGTTAATAAGTATACTAGAATTAGTGTAGGGAAAGGACTATTAGTAGTTGACTTTTGTGTAATTGCAATTGCAGGAATTGCTTTTAATGCTGAAATTGCTTTATATGCCTTAATTTCTTTATTTATCACTAGTCGTGTGATTGATTTGGTCCAAGAAGGATTTAACATATCTAAAGCTACGTTTATAATTTCGGATGAGTCAGATGAAATTAGAAAAACTATTATTAATCAACTAAATCGTGGAGTTACAATTTTAGAAGGTAGAGGCGGTTTTACTTGCCATAATAAAGAGATATTATTATCTATTATTAACAGATCAGAAATTTCTGATATTAAAAGAATAGTCCAAGAAATTGATGATGATGCGTTTGTGATTATTACAGAAGCTCACGAAGTATTAGGAGAAGGTTTCGATGAAACACAGTTGAAAGAAAAAGAAATTTAAAAAAATGATAAAAAAATTGATAAAAAAACAGGAAATTTAATTCTAGTTAAAGAAACTTATTACAAGGTAAAGTTTAATAGCTATAGTTAAAAGTTAAGTTCATTATTTGGGTTCTAGTAACTAATTTAAAAGAAAACTGGAAAATTATTCATTATAAATTATTAAGGGGGATTATATATGGAAGGTAGTGAAGTAGCTGTATTAATTGACCATACTATTTTAAGTCCAGACATAACGAAGAAAGATGTAGAAATTAAATGCCAAGAGGCTAAAGAATATAATTTTGCTTCAGTTTGTGTGAATCCTAGTTATGTAGAGTTTGTAGCAGATCAGTTAAAAGGAAGTAACGTTAAAACTTGTACAGTAATTGGTTTTCCGTTAGGAGAGAGCACTTCTGAAACAAAATCTTTTGCTGCTAAAAACGCAGTTAAAAATGGTGCAGATGAAGTAGATATGGTGATTAACATCGGTGCAGTTAAATCAGCTGCTTGGGATGTTGTAGAAGCAGATATTAAGTCTGTAGTTAAAGCTGTTAATAGAAATACTTTAGTTAAAGTTATTTTAGAGACTTGTTATTTAGATGATAATGAGATTAAGCAAGCGTGCAAAGCTGCACAAAGTGCAGGAGCTGATTTTGTGAAGACTTCAACTGGCTTTGGTACTCATGGAGCTAGAGTTGAAGATGTAGAATTGATGAAAGAGTCTGTAGATGAAGAAATGGGGATTAAAGCTTCCGGTGGAATTCATAGTTTAGAAGAAGCAGTTGAAATGCTTGATGCTGGTGCGACTAGAATTGGTGCGAGTTCAGGTGTAGAGATTGTAGAAGGTGTAGAGCCTGAAGGCGATGGAGATTATTAAAGTGAATTAAAATATAATGTATAAATTATTATAGGCCAGCCATAAAAGGTTGGCCTATTTTAATGGTGAATTATTCAAAATCATTTATCGAGTTTTTTTGTTGACCAATGTTTGTGATTGATAATCCTAGATATTGTCCTAGGGCTAATTTCATATTTTTCTCCTAACTCTTTTTGGGTACATTTATTGTTATTATATTCATTATAAATTTCTAGACATTTCTTTTTTGTTAATTTTCTATTATTATTTTTATTTAATTTTTTTAGTTTTTTAGTTGAAGGATGTTTGGCATTAATAATTTTAGAAACAGTATTACGACTAATGTTATATTCATCAGCTAGTTTTTGTTGGGAATAATTATTATTTTTATATTTATTATAAATTTCTAGACATGACTCTTTAGATATTTGACATTTCTTATCTTTAACTGGACTTTTTAAATGTTTGGTAGACCAATGCTTCCCATTTACTATTCTAGAGACTACTTTTTGACTAGTATTATATTTTTCTCCTAATTCAGTTTGTGTATAATTTCCAGTTTTATATTCTTCATATATTTTTATACCTTCGCTTTTAGTGATCTTAGTATCACAATGATTTTCTCCTGTTGTTTTTATTGCTTTAAGGTGTTGAGTAGACCAGTGTTTTCCTTTGATGATATTATAAACTGTTTTTTGACCAATTTTATATTCAGTCATTAATTCTTGTTGAGTATACTCTCCGCTTTTATATTTATTATAGATTCCTAAATATTCTTTTTTGGATAGGGGTGAATTATTATGTTTTTTATTAATATTAGTTGGTATCTCTAGATTTTTGGTGATGGAGTGTTTGCCATTAATTATTTTAGATACCATTCCATCGCTGATATTATATTTTTCAGCAAGTTCATCTTGATTATATTTCCCATCATAATAATCATTAAATATTTTAAGATAATCCTTTTTAGATAGTTTGTAAGGAGATTTTGGTTTAGGAACTCCTAAATCTTTAGATATAGGATGTTTTCGATTTACTATTTTACCGATGAATTGACGACTTCTATTTAATTTTTGACTGATATCATTATATGATAAATTCATTTCTTCATAATAATAAATTATAGTTTTAGCCATATATCTTAATTTTAGATATTTTAAGTTTGTTTTGTTTAAAATGTGATTTCCATTTATTATTTTTCTGATAGTTCTATCACATATATTATATTTGGTTGAGATTTCTTGACTATTTAGGTCATTCTTCATATATTCATAAGTGATTTTTGAAACGTCACTTTTAGTAATCTCTAATTGGGGATGTTTGTGAGGATTTTTGCTAAAAAAATCTTTTAATGTTTCGCTTAATTTATTTTTATGTTCTTCAGTTAATTTACCTAAAGCATCTCCACCCGGGTGTTTATTATAATGTTTTTTATTATTATAAGTATTATATTTTTTAATATAATATATTTCACGTTTGTTTAATTCATTAAGAGGAACTTCTTCTAAAATTTCATATGAAAAAGCTTCTGAACCATACTTTTGTATAGCTCTATCAATATGTTGTATTAGACCTTTTTTATGTTCTAACATTCTTTTCTTAAAATCAATTGTTTGTCCTATGTAAATTTGATGAGTCTTTTTTCTTTCAATTTTATATATATAACCTGTTTCCATATCACCACCTCTAATAGATATTATACCCATCATTATTATTTTAATACTATATAAAAATAGCTACTAATTAAAAAAATAAAGCTCCCAAGTTTTAAAAATTGGGAGCTTATCTATCTTACCAAGGGAGTAAATTTATAGTATTTATTCTGCTTGTTCTAAAACTTGGTCATAAGTAACTCTATCTTTAAATTCTTCTAACTTGCCTTTATTCCAGTTTTCTGTAGGAGTAATGAACCCGACAACTCGGGAGTATACCTGACACTTAGTTCTTTCACTTTCTTGAGCAGCCATTATAGTCACCTCCTTTAATTTCTGATGGTTACATGTTCTACGTATTTTTTTAATATATTCTTAAATTTTTCAAGTTTGCTTGGTGGAAATTCTTTAACTTTAGATAGTTCAGGATCTAAAGTATTTTTAGGTCTGAAATTTTGAATATAGTGACATTTACTACCTTGAATCAACTTTCCTATTTCCCCCATTTTTTCTTTATCATGTAGAGTAGGTACTACAGTAGTCCGAAATTCATAATCTATATTTGAATTTTTAATTAATTGAATACTTTCTACTATAGATTCCTTAAAACCTGTTTTACCTAAGATAGCCTTTTCTTTTTCTAATGGAGCTTTAACATCCATGGCAATGTAATCTAATAGATCTTCATTAATTAGTTGAGCTAATAATTCTGGATTACTTCCATTAGTGTCCAATTTTACTTTTAGACCTATAACTTTGATTTTTTCGATAAAAGCTAATAGATCTGATTGTAGAGTAGGTTCACCACCTGTAATTACTACTCCATCAATCAAACCTTTTCTAGATTTAAGGAATTCTAATACCTTATTTTCAGAATAATAGCTATTATCTGAACTTGAATTAGGTATAAGATGTGGGTTATGACAATAAGGACAAGCAAAATTACAACCTTGAGTAAAAATTATAGCTGCAAGATGATCTGGATAATCCATTAAGCTTGTCTTTTGAATGCCAGAAATTTTCATTATTCTTCGCCTTCCTCATAACCAATTTCAGCATCACATTTTGGACAGTACTCATGTTCCCCAGCAATATAGCCGTGTTTAGGACAGATGCTGAAAGTAGGCGTTAGAGAATAATAAGGTAATTCAAAATTGTGCGCTAAACGCTTAACTAATTTCTTTGTACTCTCAATTGACGGCATTTTTTCACCGATAAAGCCGTGTAAAACCGTGCCCCCCGTGAATAATTTTTGAATTGGATCCTGTAATTGGAAAGCTTCGAAAATATCTCTAGTATGATCCACAGGTAATTGACTTGAATTTGTATAATACGGATCAGCATCATTTTCAACTACCCGTTCTTGATTAGCACAAATAATATCGTTGCCAAATCTTTCTCTATCTAGCTTAGCAAAACGATAGGATGTACCTTCAGCAGGAGTAGCTTCTAAATTGTAAATATTACCTGTTTCTTCTTGATATTCCCGCAACTTATCGCGCATAGATTTCAAAACTTCTACAGCAAATTCTCGCCCTTCTGGCGTAGAAATATCTTGATCCATAAAATTCTCTAGGGCTTCATTCATACCGTTGAGTCCAATAGTATTAAAGTGGTTCTTCCAATACTCGTCGAAGCGTTCTTTAATATTGCGCAGATAGAATTTACTATAAGGGTAAAGACCTTGTTCAGTTAAGTTTTCAAGTACTTCTCGTTTGATTTCTAGACTCTCTTGAGCAATATCCATTAGTTTATATGTCTGTTCAATAAACTCTTCTTTAGAATCAGCTTTGTAGCCAATACGAGGCATATTTAATGTTACCACTCCTACAGAGTTACCACACCAAGTAGTTTTTCCATTTCTTCTGACCATTAAAGTATGATTTTCAACTTCACAACAATATACTTTACCATTATAATTCTCTGTATCTATATTTCTGTTTCTTAATCTGTAATGTTTAGACTGTTGTATACCTACTGTATATTGAGTAGTAGTATTAACTGTGCTCCCTCTTATTTTCATAGCCCCTCTATTTCTTTGTGAAATAGTAGAGATGTAGCCAATTTTCATAATTATTTCTTGTAAATCATCTGCTAGTTGCTTTGAAGCAGTATAATATGTCATCTGTCTTTTTTTGGCTTGCCCTCGTAAAGGTCTAATATGACCATCACCATGCATTAGCCATTTAAATAATATTTTTAATTGACGAGAAGATAGTGCTTTTATTTCTTTTGGAATATATTTATTATAACAATTACCAAATTGCTTAAGATAAGACCATAATTGCTTACTACATATTATATATTCCTTTCCTTCAATACGATAATTAAAGGGCATTTCATCTAGTAATTTTTTTATCTTCATTCTAACCTTCTTTTTAGTTTGAGATATAGTAACTCTATAGCCGTGAGATTTAGCAATGTTTTCATTATCTGTACAACCTTCAGAGATAAAAATACCTAGAAATTTAAGCCATAGATCCATATTAATCTTTAGTGCTTCTTTTTTATAGTGTAATTTTGAATTATAATTCCCCGCGATCCAATTATTTTCTATTTTAGGTAATATAAAATGTTCCCTTTCAATCCCTTGCCATTCTCCTTGTTTAGGAATGCGATGTACATTACCGTTAAATTCGTCTGCTCTAACGAATCCTCGTTCTTTAGTATTAGCATCGTCATAAACCATCTTATGATTTGGAGTAACTAATAAGTCTAAAGATTTATGATCAAACCTATATAATTCTCCCTCCCAATCATATTCAAAAATATTTTTAGGTTTATGCAATTCTATTTGATTATCTTCGGCGAGAGTAAATAATTTATCTTCATAAGTTAATTCAGAAAAGTATTTCCAACCGTCCTTAGTCATGACTTCGGTTTTTTCGTCATAACATCCAGTTAACGGATTCGAGCCAAATAGACCGCCACCTCGTTTACGTAATTCATCGTTTTGAATTCTTAAGCGGCAGCACATACTTCTAATATCTTGGGGATCCATATCAGAGTTGACAAAATTTGAAAAATAAGGCAGACCGTATTTGGCTGTCATTTCCCAAACTGGATCAAGTACTTCATTATCCCAGTCAAAATCAGGTGTAATATTATAAGTTGGAATCGGGAAACTAAAGACTCTACCTTTTTTATCCCCTTCGAGCATTACTTCTGCAAAAGCTCGATTGAGCATGTCCATCTCATCTTGAAACTCTTGATAAGTTTCATCCTGTGGTTCTCCCTCAACGATAATTGGTTCATCTTTCATATTGTCAGGGACATTTAAGTCCATAGTAATGTTAGTGAATGGAGTATTACCTGTAATAAATACTTTACCATTTCTTCTAGCAATAACTGTTTCATTATCTGTATTAGGACACCAAATGATTCCATCATAGTTTACTTCTTTAATATCACTTATATAAGTGTCTTGGTGTTCTATTATTCTTATGATATATCTTTTTTTATTTCCTATTTCAGTTGCTTCTCTAGTATTTACAGTAAACCCATTACCAGAATTTATTATAATTTGTTGTAATTCATTAGAGATATTTTTATCAGTTGTTGTTATTTTACAACCTTCATGACCATCACCTTTAATATAAGTTTTAATAAATAATTCACTTTGTCTTTGGCTCATATTCAATAATTGTTGGGGAATACAATTTATACTATTATTTCTATCAAATAATTCTAATATAGCCCTGCTAGTTTCAGCATTAAATCTAATTTGGGTAACTGTATCTCCTAAAGATTTACCACCTTCATTTATAGTATATTTATATCCTAATTTATCTAATAGAGCAATAATCTCATCAAACTTGGCTCTGTTTTTATTTCTAGATTGATAAATAGTTAATCTTCTCCAATTTCCTTTTTGTTCTAAACTACCTTCAGTTACAATCCAAGCAATTAATTTAATTTCTTCATCCGATAATTTAATTTCTTGATTATCGTTAGGAGCAGTAATAGGGGTAATAGCAGGACTTTTCATCTTAGCAACTTCTTCTATTGTTTGTAGTCTATATCTATTAGTGTTATTTATTTTTCTTACCACTCTATGTTTTGGAGAAATTAATTGGTCTTGGATTCTGTTAGTTAGGTTATACATTTTACCTTCATAATGTCTTCTAAATACTTTGTTTACTTTACTATTTTCAATTTTATTTTCTTCAATATTAAAAGTCTTAATTGTTTCCCCGACTTCTACTTCATTATATTTTTTCCATCCATTGGGGGTTAGTATTTCTGTATCTTCTGACATACATTGAAAACCCACGCGTGTAGGCACATTTAGATTATAAATAAATTCTTGCATGCCTTGTTTAACTTCTTCATAACTCAAATCATCATAAGCAATAAACGGAGCTAAATATGTATCAAAATTAGAAAAAGCCATTGCACCTGCAGCTTCTCCTTGTAATGTATATAAGAAATTAACTGACTGCATTAATGCTGTGCGGAAGTGTTTAGGTGGTTTACTTTCTACTTTAGTAGACACGCCACCAAAACCATTAAGTAATAAATCTTTTAAATCCCAACCGCAGCAGTATACTGATAAATTACCTAAATCATGAATATGCAAATCCCCAGCCGAATGTTTCTCTCGAATTTCTTGAGGATAGATCTCTTGTAACCAGTATTGAGCTGTAACTTCGGATGAAATATGATTATTAAGACCTTGTAGGGAATAACCCATATTACTATTTTCTTTAACTTTCCAGTCGCTACGGTCTAGATAACTACTGACTGCATCAAGAGCATCATCAAATAATTGTTTTGTATTTCTTATTTTAGAGTGTTGATCTCGGTATAAAATATAAGCCTTAGCAATATCAGAATAACCATCTTCAATTAAAGTTTTTTCTACTAAATCTTGTACTTGTTCGACAGAAGGAGTTCCTTCTTCCTTATAGAATATCTTTAAATATGATACAACTTCATTAGTTACTTCTTCTGCCATTTGTTCATTTTCCATTTCAACTGCTTTCGCAGCTTTTAGAACTGCTGTTTTGATTTTGTCTTTCTTGAATTTAACCTTGTCTCCATTTCTTTTTTTGATATAATTAATCACTGTTGAAAGCCTCCTCATTTTGGTAAACAGTGCGACAAAGATTATTTTAACCCACACATTGATTTGTGTCAAGACTAAAGCAACCACAAAATATAGTGTATATCCAAGATGTGACTACTACATATAGTATAATTCTTTCTAATCGCCTTTGTATGTTTTTTGGATAATTGACAATTAATTTGGTTTGCGAAACTCGAGTAATAGTGATACAATTTAAGATAGTATTAAACACCTTAATAAAGGTAGGGATAAAAATATATGATTACAAATAATAAGAAAAAATTATTAATTGGAATAACTATTTTTATAATAACTGTACTGAGTACAGTTGGATTTTTTATTCATGATAGTTATGCTAATTCTTCTAATGGTTCTAATTATGAGCATGCGAATAAATTCGAAAAATTATTCGTTATTTATGATATTATTGAACAAAGTTATGTCGAAGATATGGGGGTAAAGCCCTTGGTGACTGGTGCAATTGATGGTATGTTAAATGCTTTAGATGATCCGTATACAGGTTATCTGCCGCCGAAAGAATATGAAGGTATGAAGAAAGATTTTGAGGGGAAGTATGGCGGAATTGGAATTATGATCACCCTCCGGAACGGAAAAATAACAATTGTTTCTCCATTTAAAGGTACGCCCGGGGCCAAGGCCGGCTTAGAAGCAGGCGATATCATTCACAAGGTTGAGGGCAAGAAAACTAAAGGAATGCAGCTACAACAGGCTGTTGACTTAATGCGCGGGGAACCGGGTACTAAAGTTACTTTGACTATTAAACGTGGTTTGAAAGAGAACATAGTTGACCCTGAAGACCAAAACTATGAAACAATGGAAATAGATATTACCCGAGCTCAAATTGAAGTTCCATATGTTACTTCAGAATTAAAAGAAGATAATGTTGGTTATATAGAATTGACGAGATTTATTGAAAACTCTGGTCAAAAAATAAAAGAGGCCATTTCTGAGTTAGATAAACAAGGTGCTGAAGGATATGTGCTTGATTTAAGAAATAATCCAGGTGGATTATTACGTCAAGCCTCTCGAGTGGCTAGTAACTTTCTTGATGAAGGTCCAGTAGTCTATGTTAAAGAACGAGGTAAGAACAAACAGCCAGTTCCGCTATCTAGAGGATTTGAAGCAACAGATAAGCCGTTAGTAATTTTAGTTAATGGTGGTAGTGCGAGTGCTTCAGAAATAGTAACTGGAGCTGTGAAGGATAATAAGCGTGGTACGATAGTAGGAACTAAGACCTTTGGTAAAGGTGTAGTTCAGAGTTTGATTCCACTAACGGATGGTTCAGCAGTGAAAATGACAACAGCTCGTTATTATACACCTAATGGGACGTTTATTCATCATGAAGGAATTAAACCTGATGTTAAAGTTGCAGTTTCAGATACACCAGACAATTCTAATTTGATTAAGACCAAAAATGCTCAAAAGATACTCAAAGCTATTAATTACTATCAAGGAGCAATAGACGGGATTTATGGTCCTAAAACAGCTCAAGCAGTGTTAAAATTACAACAAGAATATGATATAGAGCTAACTGGAGTAATAGATAGTGCTACAGAAAAGAAGTTGGCCCAAGTAGCAAGCCGAAAGAATGTTCAAGATAAGATTAAAACTGAAGATAAACAGTTAAATAAAGCAATTGAAATCCTAAAAAAGAAATTTAATTAGGAAGGAATAAATAAATGTTTAAATCTAAAGAAATAGTCATCATTACAATTCTTTTAAGTATATTGATGGTGCTAACTTCCTGTGGAACTGAGGAAGAAGAAGCAATGAAACCGCAGGAAGAACCACAAACTAAAATCAAAAAGATAGATTATCAAACTAAAGTTGAAGCAATAGATGAAGATGTGCACAAGATATTAAAGAATATCCGCTTAAAAAAACAAAAGTTAGGCAAAGATAAATCTGTAACTAAAATAAAGAAAACAGAACAGTATCAATTTGATTGGAGCTATAATACCTATCACCTGCAGGTGCCGTTATTTGGTGCTGCAGGAAGGTTGTTATCAGAGTATAGAACAGAAGTGATAAACAAGTTTAAAGAGCAATTTGAAGTAGTTGACCTAGAATGGGATAATCAACAGCAACAACGTCTAGTACTAAATATAGGTTTTAAAGCCCAGGATGAATTTAAATTAATCACTCATCAATTAGTATTTACTCAGCCGCATCCTAAGGCCAAAATGGCAATCATTATTGATGATTTTGGTTTTAATCGCCAAGGGACTCAGGGCATGTTAAGTATTAATCGTCCTTTGACAGCTGCAGTATTACCTTTTAGACCTTATTCTGAAAAAGACGCTAAATTAGCTAAAGCAGCTGGCTTAGAGGTGATCTTACATCAACCATTAGAACCAATTAGTCCCCAGGCTAATCCAGGGCAGGGAGCAATTTATACTGATATGGAAGAAGAAGAGATTAAGCAGACTTTTTTAAAGAATTTAAATAGCTTACCTAAGGTATCAGGGATTAACCATCATATGGGTTCTAAAGCTTCAGCAGACCCTAGGGTAATGAAGCAATTATTGAGTGTAGTTAAAGATAAAGATTTATTTTATGTTGATAGTAGTACTAGCCAGCATACTGTCGGAGCTAAAATAGCTCGTCAGAAGAATATCCCAACTAAAGAGAATCATTTATTTATTGATAACGTAGACAAGCAGCAAGAAATTGAAAAAATGATTTCACGCTTGTCTGAGGTAGCATTAGCCAAAGGAGAATTAATAATTGTGGGTCATGTCAAAAAGAATACCGCTCAAGCTATTAAAAAAATGATTCCGGAATTAGAAGAAAAGGGCATTAAATTAGTTTATGCCTCACAAATCGTGAATTAACTATAAGCATTCAGAATTCAACTTGTAGTTAAAACTTTAAAAACTAAAATTTTGCTAAAAATGAACTATATCTTTTAATAAAAAAGTAAAGCACCTACTATAGGTGCTTTATTTTAATTGATTTTAGAATATAATATCTTATAAAGAGGCTTTTTAGATTTTGATTTTAAAATGTTCCACTGTCTCTTACGAGTCTTAAAGTACAAAGACTCTCCCTCTATACTTTCAGCTAGGTTTTATGACCAATCTATATACAACAATTTTTGCTCATTTTATTACCAACTACTGTTTAACTGTTTTATATTATGGAGGTGTCAAAATGCCAGAATTCGAATTGCATTCTAAATATACACCTAAAGGTGATCAGCCAGAAGCCATCGACCAGTTAGCATCAGGGATTAAAGAAGGGATGAAAGAACAAACACTGTTAGGAGTAACAGGCTCAGGGAAGACATTTACTATGGCTAATGTAATTGAGGACGTGCAGAAGCCAACTTTAGTAATTGCTCATAATAAGACCTTAGCTGCGCAATTATGTAGCGAATTTAAAGAATTTTTTCCCGAGAATAGAGTAGAATACTTTGTGAGTTATTATGATTATTATCAACCTGAGGCTTATGTACCGCAAAATGATACCTATATAGAAAAAGATGCTTCAATTAATGAAGAAGTAGAGAAACTTAGATTAGCTGCTACTAGTTCGTTATTTGAACGCCGTGATGTAATTATTGTGGCTAGTGTCTCTTGTATTTATGGTTTAGGTAATCCCTCTGATTACTTAGATTTAACTTGTGAGTTAGAACGAGGTATGATTAAAGATAGGCAAGATATTATTAGAGAATTGATTAATATTCAGTATCAAAGAAATGATGTTGATTTTACTCGTGGTACTTTCCGAGTCCGAGGTGATACAATAGAAATTATTCCCGCCTATGAAGAGCGGGCTTATCGAGTTGAACTATTTGGGGATGAAATAGATCGGATTAGAGAAGTGGACACGGTTACTGGTGAAGTGCTAGGTGAATTAAAAGAATTAACTATTTATCCTGCCAGTCACTTTGTAACTCCTCAAGATAAGATTGAGCGAGCTCTTGATCAAATAAAATCTGAGTTAGAAGAGAGACTTAAAGAATTAAGAGATAAAGATAAATTAGTAGAGGCGCAGAGATTAGAAGAAAGAACTAGATATGATATGGAAATGCTAGAAGAGTTAGGGACCTGTAAAGGAATTGAAAATTACTCTCGCCATTTGCAAGGACGTCCACCTGGTTCAAGACCTCAGACATTAATTGATTATTTTCCTGATGATTTCTTAATTATGATTGACGAGTCTCATAAAACCATTCCCCAAATTGGAGGAATGTATGCTGGAGATAGATCACGTAAGGAAAGATTAGTTGAGCATGGGTTTAGGTTACCCTCAGCGATGGATAATCGACCATTACAGTATGATGAATTTGATAATTTAATCAATCAAGCAGTTTATGTTTCTGCTACTCCAGGTGATTATGAACGAGAGACAAGTGGGCAAGTAGTAGAACAGATAGTTAGACCAACGGGATTAGTTGATCCGAAAATTGATGTGAAGCCAATTGAAAATCAAATTGATGATCTATTAGGAGAAATTGAAGCAGTTGTAGCCCGTGATGAACGAGTTTTAGTCACAACTTTAACCAAAAATATGGCCGAAGATTTGACTGATTATTTGGCAGAAGCAGGAGTGAAGGTTAGATATTTACACTCTGATATCAAGACTATAGAACGCTTAGAAATAATTAGAGATTTACGCTTAGGTAAATTTGATGTTTTAGTCGGAATTAACTTACTGCGAGAGGGATTAGATATTCCAGAAGTGTCCTTAGTAGCTATCTTAGATGCTGATAAAGAAGGGTTCTTACGTTCAACTCGTTCTTTAATTCAAACCATTGGACGAGCTGCGAGAAATGTCAATGGACGAGTGGTAATGTATGCTGATAAAATGACAGATTCAATGAAAGAAGCTATTGATGAGACAAATCGCCGTCGTGAATTACAGGTTGAATTTAATCAAGAACATGATATCACCCCAGAGACAATTAGCAAAGAAGTTCGCGATGTGCTGCGGCCAGTAGATATGGTAGCAGAATCTTCTGGTGACTATAGTGTTGATGAGGAAGAACAAGAAGAAATGTCACAACAAGAGTTAGAAGATAAGATTAAAGAGTTAGAAATAGAAATGAAAGAAGCGGCGGATGAACTTAATTTCGAGAAAGCAGCAGAAATTCGCGATCAGATAAATGAATTGGAAGAAAAGATATAATTATAAGAGAGGAGTGTCAAAATGCAAATAGTAGTATTAGATGGACATGCTTTAAATCCTGGTGATTTAAGTTGGCAAGATTTAGCGGAACTTGGTGATTTAACAGTTTACGATAGAACTCCTAAAGATAAAATTAAAGAAAGAATAGCTGAGGCAGAAATAATTTTTACTAATAAAACGCCCTTGAGTGCAGAAGTTTTTAGAGATTGCCCTCACCTTAAATATGTGGGAGTCTTAGCAACAGGGTATAATGTGGTAGATGTAGAGGCAGCTCGAGAACATGATGTGGTAGTGACTAATGTTCCAGGATATGGGACGACTGCTGTAGCTCAACATACTTTTGCGCTCCTATTAGAAATGTGTAATCATGTAGCAGAACATAATCAGGCAGTTAAATCTGGAGAATGGAGTCAAGCGCCGGACTTTTGTTTTTGGACCTCTCCTGTGACTGAATTAGTGGATAAAAATATAGGTATTATAGGTTATGGTAGTATTGGTCAAAAAAGTGGCGAGTTAGCACAAGCCTTTGGAATGAATGTTTTAGCTTATGAACCGGGATTAACACAAGAAGAAACGCCGGAAGAAGTAGAAGCTGTGACCTTAGAAGAACTATGGGCCAAGGCAGATGTAATTACTCTGCACTGTCCATTATTTGATGAAACTAAAAAGATTATAAATGAGGAGACTATCTCACAGATGAAAGATGATGTGTTAATTATTAACACAGCGCGAGGAAAATTAATTAATGAACAAGATTTAGCGGCTGCTTTAAATCAAGGTCGCGTAGCCGGAGCCGCCGTTGATGTGTTAGCTAAAGAGCCAGCTCAAATGGATAATCCACTATTGAATGCAGATAATACAATTGTGACGCCTCATATTGCTTGGGCAGCCCAAGAGTCAAGACAGCGGTTGATGGATATTGCTGTTAATAATTTAGTACAATTTTTAGATGGTGATCCTATTAATATAGTTAATTAAGACTAGAATATATTTCGCTTATAGTCAAGAATAGGGAGTATTTTAAGAGAGTGATGAGTAGAAAAGTAAAAAGGTTTTGATTTTATGGTTTTTACTTATTACTCTTTACTTTTTACTTGTTACTATAAAGCGGCACGCAGGTGCCGCTTTATAACTATTTTTGAATAATCTCTGTTCGGTAACCATCAGGGTCAGTTAAGAAATAGTATCCTCCACTTGCTTCTTCATCTAAACTTTTTAGTTCACTCACTTCATAACCTAACTCTTTATGTCTTTGATAAGATTCTTCTAAATTATCCACTGTAGCAGCAAAATGGCTAAAGCCATTGCCGATAGTATATGGCTCTTCACGGTCGTAATTATATGTTAGCTCAATTTCAAAATCTCCTTCAGGGCTCTTCATATAGACTAAAGTAAATTCATATTC
Source organism: Halanaerobacter jeridensis (assembly GCF_016908315.1). Classification (GTDB taxonomy): domain Bacteria; phylum Bacillota; class Halanaerobiia; order Halobacteroidales; family Halobacteroidaceae; genus Halanaerobacter; species Halanaerobacter jeridensis. The sequence goes on from NZ_JAFBDQ010000011.1 coordinate 45,671, forward strand.
TGGGAAGTCTCTTTTTCTTGCTACTTCTAGATTTAATGCTTTCTGATAAAATTCAATAGATTCTTCTAAGTCCATCACTCGAATACAAGCATGCACAAAATTATAATCTTGGCTCATTTTTTTCCCTCCTAATATGATATTTGTAAAGCTCTAATTATAGTGTAGGTGATGACTACTTTAATTGTCAATAATAATTCTTGAGAAAATCGAGAAAAATTGCACCTTGTAAAAGTCATACTCAACTAAATGGATGTTAGTTCATTTTTCTATTTTTGATTTAGAATTATTTTAGTAGTTTAAAACTCCTAAATACTTTGGTATAATGAAACAAACTATTGTAGAGTAGAAAGGATGGAGTAGTAATATGGAATATATAAGTACGCGTGGAAACTATGATCAAGTATCATCAGCAGAAGCAATTCAACTAGGGATGGTTCCTAGTGGTGGATTATTTGTGCCGCAAGAAGTACCACAATTAAAGGAAGAGGAAATTTATCAATTTCAATCAGATAGTTATCAAACTATAGCTAAAAAAGTTTTAGCTAAATTTTTGAGTGATTATAATGCTCAAGAATTAGAGGAAATAGTAAATCAAGCTTATAATGGAGATAATTTTGCTACTGAAGAAATTGCTCCATTAGTTAATTTAGAAGAAGAACAGTATATTTTAGAATTATGGCATGGGCCAACTGCTGCCTTTAAGGATATGGCTCTGCAGTTAATGCCTTATTTACTGCAGTCAGCAATTGATAAAGTAGAGTTAGAAGAAGATGTTGTAATTTTAGTAGCAACATCTGGCGATACAGGTAAAGCTGCTCTAGAAGGATTTAAAGATTTAGACGGGATTGATATTATTGTTTTTTATCCCCAAGACGGAGTTAGTAAGATTCAAGAGTATCAGATGATTACAACTGAGGGAGATAATACTGCTGTAGTAGCAGTAGAAGGAAATTTTGATGACTGTCAAAGTACTGTTAAAGAAGTGTTTGGAGACCAAGACTTCAAAGAACTGTTAGAGCAGTCAGGTTATCGTTTTTCTTCAGCTAATTCAATTAATTGGGGGCGCTTAGTACCGCAGATTATTTATTATTTTGCTGCCTATGCTTATTTATTAAAAGATAATAAAATAGAGCCAGGCGAAGAGATCAACATTTCAGTGCCAACAGGTAATTTTGGTAATATCTTAGCTGGCTATTATGCTCATTCAATGGGATTACCAGTCAATAAATTTGTTTGCGCATCTAATGATAATAAAGTATTGACTGATTTCTTAGCCACAGGAGTCTATGATATTAACCGTGAATTTAAGAAGACAATTAGTCCTTCGATGGATATTTTGATTTCATCTAATTTGGAGCGTTTCTTATTTGAGATGACAGATCATGATGCTGAGAAGATAAACGAATGGTATCAGCAGTTGCAGGAAGAAGGTAAATTCGAGATTGATCAAAGAACGAAAGAGAAGATTAAGAGTTTATTTACGGGAGCATATGCAACTGAAGCAGAAACCAAAGAGACGATTAAAGAAGTGTATGAAAATAATGATTATTTATTAGATCCTCATACTGCTGTTGGTGTTGAATCTTATCGTAAAGCTTTAGAGGAATTATCTGAAGAAGAAGTAACGGTGATTGATTCTACAGCTAACCCTTATAAATTTAGTCGAGCAGTATTAGAGGCCTTGACAGGAGAAAAAAGAGAGGATAAAGATGACTTTGCTGTTTTAGAAGAACTACAAGATTTAACAGGTCAGGAAGCACATCGAGCATTACAAGGGTTAGATGAAAGAAAGATTAGACATCAAAGAAACTGTACTAGTAGTGATATTAAGGATGAGATTAAAGATATATTAGAGCTTAATCAGTAACTAGTAGTGAGTTAAGCAATAATTGCTGTATATAGATTGGGCAGCTAATAATGCGAAAAGTAGAGCGAATAGGGCTGTACGGAGTGTTTTTCGAATTTTAAAAACACGGAGGAGACAGGAAAAAGTAGTGATAAGAATAAAAACAAGTAAGATAGTGATTTTAGTTTCAGGAAGGTAATGTTGTATGTAGTGACTTGGCATTGCCAAGTCACTAGTTGTAAGGTAAAAGCAGTAACAAGTAAAAAAGAAACAAATAAAGAAGTGAAGAGAAAAAAATATAAAAACATTATTTTGTTTCAAGACTAAAATGGGGGAGATAAAATGAAGGAATTAGATGCTCGAGGCTTAGACTGTCCCGAGCCTGTAGTTAAGACAAAGCAGGCTTTAGGAGAAGCAGATAAAGTAGTAGTTAGTGTGGATGACCAAGTTCAAGCAGATAATGTAGCAAAATTAGCTAAAAAGTTGAATGCTGAAGTAGCTATTGTAGAACAAGAAGACCATTATCAATTAACGATTGAACAGCAAGGTGATGAGCAGGAAGGGACTGAAGAAGAGCAGTCAGGTAAAGTCTATTTTCTAACTAGTGATCCCCTAGGTGAAGGGGAAGAGAAATTAGGTACTATTTTAACCAAAGGATTTATTAGTACGCTTTTAGATGTTAGACCACTACCAGATAAGATAATTTTTATGAATAGTGGTGTGAAAATACCAACTTTAAATCAGCAAGCTATAGATGATTTAAAAGAATTAGAAGAGCAGGGAGTTAATATTTTATCCTGTGGGACTTGTTTAGATTATTATGAGATCACTGAAGAGTTAGCAGTTGGTGAAATTAGTAATATGTATGAAATTTTATCTGCTTTAAATTCAGGAAAAGTAGTAGAAGTTTAATGAAAGTAGCCTTAATTAGATGCTTAGAAACCGAAGGAGAATGCGGCGGGCGGCATTGTTTTCAGACTATAGAGAATAATGAAGGTGCTTTTAAAGAGATTGAGGAAGAGATAGAATTAGTAGGAGTCACCACTTGCGGCGGTTGTCCTGGGGATAATGTAGAGAAAAAAGTAAAATTAATGGTTGAGAGTAATGTTGATGCTGTAATTTTGGGTTCCTGCATTAAATTAGGGACTCCTATTGACTATACTTGTCCTAATTTTGAAAAGATTAAGCAGCAGATAAAAGCAGTTGATGAAGATATTAAAATTATTGACTGGACTCACTATGAGACTTTTAAAGAGGTTTTAGTGGATCGGATTAAAACTACCAATTTAAATAATATAGACAGATTTTTTACTAAAGGATTTAAACTTTAAAGGTAGTTGATATTTTAAAGCAGTGTTCATTTAAGGAGTTGAAGAAATAATGAAAGTAGCAATTATTCGTTGTTTCAAGAAAGAAGAGACCTGTATTGCTAAACCTTGTTTAGAATTAATTAAACAGCGAAAGAATCAGTTTTCAGAATTAGGAGAGATAGAATTAGTAGGATTAATTACTTGTGGTGATTGTCCGGGAAAGAAAGTTAGTATTAGAGCTCAGAATTTAATTGACGAAGGTGCAGAAAAAATAATTTTGACTTCTTGTTTAACTAAAGGAAGCTGTAGAGAAGATAAATGTTCTTATGTAGATAATATAAAAGATTCGTTATTGAGTGTAATAGATGAGGATAAACTTATTTTTGAAACATTGTAGTCAAAAAGAGGTGAAAATGATTTGATTTATTTTGATAATGCAGCAACTACCTGGCAGAAGCCAGAACAAGTATACCAAACCGTCGATGATGTGCTGCGTAATAAAAGTGGTAATCCCAGCCGCGGTAGCCATCAAATTTCTTTAGATGCTAGTCGGGTTATTTTTAAGGTGCGAAAGAAGTTAGCTGATTTTTTTAATATTCAAGATAGTAGTCAACTTGCCTTTACTAAAAATGCAACAGAGTCTAGTAATTTAATTTTTAAAGGATTCTTAAATTCAGGTGATCATGTAATTATTAGTAGTTTAGAACATAATGCTATTACTCGTCCTTTACATCGTTTAGAGGAAGAAGGAGTAATTGATTTAACTGTAGTTGATACAGAACAGGGCTCAGCTGAATTTTTGACGAGAATTAAAGAGGCAATTACTCCTCAAACTAAATTAGTAGCTTTGACTCATGCCTCTAATGTGACGGGTAATATTCTACCAGTTGCAGAAGTAGGAGACCTTTTAGCAGATAAAGATACTGCTTTATTAGTTGATGCTGCTCAAACGGCGGGGGTAGTTCCAATTGATATAGAGCAATTGAAAGTCGATTTTCTTGTCTTTACTGGACATAAAGCTTTGTTTGGTCCTCAAGGTGTAGGGGGTTTTTATTTTAATGATGATTTTGATTTAGAACCGCTATTAGAAGGAGGAACTGGTGGTAGTTCTAAAGAGAAATTAAATCCTGATTTATATCCCGATCAGTATGAGAGTGGTACTTTAAATACGGCCGGCATTGCAGGATTAGGTGCGGGTATAGATTTTATTAATCAAACTACTTTAACTCAGATTAGAAAACATGAAATGAGATTATTAGAGAAATTAACAGCAGGATTACAGCAAATTTCTGAAATAGAATTATTGACTTCTCAGATTAGTGAAGAACGAGTAGGAGTTACTTCGTTTAGAGTGCAGGGCATTGATGCTGTTACCGTGGGCCAATTATTGAATAGTGAATATCAAATTGCTGTTAGAACGGGACTTCACTGTGCGCCTTTGGCTCACCAAAGTATTGGCAGTTATGAGACAGGGACGGTTAGAGTTAGCTTTAGTTATTTTAATACACTAGTCGAGGTAGAAGAATTTTTAGATGCTTTAGAGGAGATAATTGATTTTAAATCGAATGATTAAGGAGGAAGATGATGACAGAAAAAATTAAACTAACGCAATATAGTTCGACATCTGGCTGAGCAGCTAAAATGGGCCCTCATGCCCTGTCGCAAGTTTTGCGACAAGTTGATTTTAGTTGTGATGACGAGAATTTAATAGTGGGATTAGATAGTGCTGATGATGCAATTGCTTATCAAATCAATCCCGAGCAGATAATGATTCAATCCTTAGATTTTTTCACTCCAATTGTAGATGATCCTTATTTGTTTGGACAGATTGCTGCTGCGAATGCATTAAGTGATATTTATGCTATGGGCGGTCAGCCGCTAACTGCAATGAATGTAGTTGGCTTTCCTTCTTGTCTTGAGGGAGAGATATTAAGTGAAATTTTGCAGGGAGGAGCAGATAAAGTTGCTGAAGCTGGAGCAATTATAGCAGGCGGTCATACAGTTGAAGATGATGAACCTAAATATGGTTTATCTGTCACAGGACAAACTAAACCCGGTCAGCTTTTAACTAATGATAATGCTCAAGCAGGTGATAAATTAATTCTAACTAAGCCCTTAGGCATGGGCATAGTATCGACTGCTATTAAAGGAGATATGGCTGACGAGGAAGTTGCAGAAAGAGTTATATCAGCTATGGCTAGATTAAATAATCAAGCTGTTAAGGTGATGCATGATTATGGAGTTAATGCTTGTACTGATATCACTGGTTTTGGTCTCTTAGGACACGCCTGGGAGATGGCGGAAGGTAGTAATCAGAAAATTGAAATTTCTGCAGCAGAAGTGCCGGTTTTTGGTGGCGTGATTGATTATGCTGAAATGGGATTAGTGCCGGGAGGTGCTTATAATAATCAGCAGTATTTAGAGCAACATGTTGAATTTGGCCCTGAAGTTGCTGATAGTATGATTGATATATTATTTGACCCTCAAACTTCAGGTGGTCTATTAATTTCTGTTCCTCAAGAGCAGGTGTCTGATTTATTAATTGAGTTATATGGATTAGGAGTAGATGATGCTGCAGTAGTTGGAGAAGTAGTAGCAGGAGAACCTCAGATTAAAGTGACTTAAGGAAAGGGATAGACTATGGAAGAAAAAAAGAAATATAATCTAATAGTATTTAATTCAACACATCATGCTTTAGCAGCAGAAGAAGAATTAAAGAATAAAGATTATCAAATTAAGGTGGTTCCAGTTCCACCAGAGATTTCTGCTGATTGTGGGATTGCAATTAAATTTAGTGAAAAGCAGAAAGAAATTGTAGATATTATAAAAAAATCTGCAATTGAATTTGCCGGCTGCTATCAGGTTATTAAGCAGGGATTAGAAAAAAGGATAAATAAAATTTAAAGGACTAAGGGGCCTTAGTAGGTCTCTTTTCTTATACTTTGATAATAAAAAAGGATAATTGTTGTTTTTGTTGAAATAAATAATTATTAGTTATATTTATTTATTTGAATTTCACAGTGAAATTAAAAGTGGGAGTGATTATTGTGCGGCTAGTTAGTGTTGATGAGCTAGAGCCAAATATGGAATTAGCTAAAACTATTTATGACAAAAACGATATACCAGTTTTAAAGAAGAATACTAAAAATTTAGATAAGTATGTGAATCATATTAAAAAATTGGGTATTTATTATGTTTATGTCCGAGATGAAATTTCTGAAAATATTGATATTGATTATATTGTAAAACAGAAGTTGAGACATCAAACTAAAAATTCGTTGAAAACTATAGCTGATGATTTAAAGGAAGGCCAGCGGATTGATTTAACAAAACTTAAACAGCAGATTAAAAAAATCATTGAAAGTATAGTTATAAATAAAGATAAACTTATTCATGTGCAAAGTGTTAGAAATAATGATGAATATGTTTTTGCTCATAGTGTGAATACTACTATTTTAAGTGTTAAAACTGCTTTGAATATGAATATGAATCGTAAGTTAGTTAAAGAATTAGCTTTAGGAACTATGCTGCATGATGTAGGTAAAATGAATATTCGCTCTACTGTACTAGAAAAGAAGGACGAGTTAAGCGAAAAAGAATATCAAGAAGTTCAAAAACATGTGGAGTATGGTTATGAGTGGTTAAGAAAAGAGTTTGATATACCTAGTTTAGCTAAATATATTGTTAGATTTCATCATGAAAAAACTGATGGTAGTGGATATCCTGAGGGAAGAAAAGAAGAAGAATTACATCAGGTTGTTAAGATTGTTTCTGTGTGTGATGTCTTTGATGCCTTAACTAGTGATCGTCCTTTTAGATTGAGATGGCCGAATAATAAAGCTTTAGATTTTATTATTTCTCATGGAGGAGTTACTTTTGATCGCGAAGTAGTCAAAGCATTTAAGGATGTAGTAGCATTATATCCTATCGGTACTAAAGTAACTTTAAATAATGGGCGTAAGGCTTTAGTAAGTGGACATAATGAATATTTTCCTGAACGACCTGAAGTTAAAGTTATTGAGAATGCTCAGGGAAATAAATTAGATAATCCTCACAATATTAATTTATTAGAAGCTAATGATTTAGTGGTTGTAGATTCTAATTTTTAAATAACGCTTTTTATTTTGAGTCCTCATTAATTGAGGACTTTATTTATTTTTTTGTACTTTTTTAGAAGATAAATTAAATTTAACGCATAATATTTTCACAGATTATTTTTAATTGAATATCTTATAATAGGTAAAAGTTAACTGCGGTTAACAATCTTAACTTTAGTTAAGTTAACAAAAGGAGGGGTGGAATTGAAATTGACGGAATTACCTTTAAAAAAAATAGGGGAAGTGGTTGATATTATGGCAGACCCTAATAAAAAAAGAAGGCTGCTGGATTTGGGTTTAACTGAAGGGACTGAGGTTATCCCAAAACGGAGAAGTCCTTCGGGAGATCCTACAGCGTTTTTGATCAGGGGGACTATTATTGCTTTAAGAAGTGAAGAGACTGACTTAATAGAAGTAGAAAAAAAGTGAAAGATGAAAATTTAAAAATGAAAAAATAAGGATTAAAAAGAGAAGTGGAATTAGTCATTTGCTGCAAGTGTTGCTAAGAAGTAAGAATAAATTAGAATAATAAAAAGGGGAGGGATTAGATGGGGTTAACAGCTCAATCTAGTGGTGTTAATTTGTTAAGAGAGTCTTTCAATATTGATGGAGACAAAAATAATCCAGTAGTCGCTTTAGCTGGAAATCCAAACACAGGCAAAAGTACTGTTTTTAACGGATTAACTGGTTTGAAGCAACATACTGGAAATTGGCCTGGTAAAACTGTTACTCAAGCTAAGGGGTACTATACTTATTTGTCGCAAGAATACACTGTAGTCGATTTACCCGGTACATACTCTTTATTAGCTAGTTCTATTGAAGAGCAGATTGCTCGTGATTTTATTTGTTTTGCCCAGCCAGAAGTAACAGTGGTGATTGCAGATGCAACAAACTTAGAAAGAAATCTTAATTTGCTTTTACAAGTAACAGAATTAAGTGAACGGGTAGTACTTTGCTTAAATTTGATGGATGAGGCGGAAAGAAAAAATATCAAAATTGATTTAAATGGTTTAGCAACTGATTTGCAAGTTCCGATTGTACCTACTATAGCGAGGGATGAAAAGGGTTTAAGTGATTTAAAAAAGGTTATAGATAAAATAGTTAATCAAGAAGTTCAACTAGATCCAATTAAAATTAAATATTCATCTAAAATAGAAGAAAAGGTGGAAAAAATTGTCCCGGAATTAAATAAACAATTTCCCAATTTAAGAAAGAATATTAATATAAGATGGCTAGCTTTAAGATTATTAGAAGGAGATAGAACGATTTTTGAAACTTTGGAGGAGTGTTATGATGTTAATTTAAAAAACAAAAAAGTTGTTGAAAGGAGGCAGTAAAAATGAGTAGGCAGCAACAATCTACAATTTTTAGTAAAATAGATAATTTAGATATAAATCATGAGCAAATACGTGATGAAATGGTTAAAGATATTTATGATACAGCAGAAGAAATAGCAGAGAGAAATATTGCTTCCAGTGAGGTTGAAAAAGAAAGTTGGGGAGAAAAGTTTGATACTCTTTTGACTTCTAAGTGCTTAGGATTTCCAATGATGCTCTTGATGTTAGGGATAGTATTTTGGGTTACTATTGTAGGGGCTAATTATCCTTCGGCTATGTTGGCTAAGTTTTTATTTTGGATAGAAGGACATTTGAGTAACTTGTTTGTAGCACTTCAAGCTCCAGAATGGCTGCATGGGATGTTAATTAAAGGTGTGTATCGAACTTTAGCTTGGGTAATATCTGTTATGCTACCGCCGATGGCTATTTTTTTTCCTATTTTTACTTTGTTAGAAGATTTGGGTTTATTACCACGGGTAGCATTTAATCTTGATAATTTCTTTAAAAAAGCGGGGGGCCAATGGTAAACAGTCGCTGACAATGAGTATGGGGTTTGGCTGTAATGCAGCCGGAGTAATTGCTGCTCGGATAATTGAATCACCGCGGGAAAAATTGATTGCTATTTTAACTAATAATTTTGTGCCGTGTAATGGGCGGTTTCCGACTTTGATTATCTTAGCAAGTCTTTTTATGGGGAGTATCTTAGGTGGAGTCTATAATTCTTTCATCGCTGCAGCAGTAGTAGTTGCTTTAGTTTTAGTGGGGATAGCTGTTACTTTATTTATCTCTTGGTTACTATCTAAAACTTTATTAAAGGGAGTGCCTTCTTCATTTTCTTTAGAATTGCCACCTTACCGGAAACCCAAAATCAAAGAAGTATTACTTCGTTCTTTTATTGATCATACATTGTTTGTATTATGGCGGGCAATAGTTGTAGCAGCTCCAGCTGGTTTAATAGTCTGGATTTTTGCCAATATGAGTATTGGTGAGTTAAGTTTGATTCAGTATGTAGCTAATATTTTAGATCCTTTTGCTCTTTTAATTGGCCTAGATGGAATTATTTTATTAGCGTTTATTCTGGGACTGCCGGCTAATGAAATTGTGCTACCGATATTAGTAATGAGTTACTTATCGGCAGGAGCAATGTTAGAACCAAGTAGCAGTGAATCGCTTAAAACTATTTTAGTAGATAATGGTTGGACTTGGGTTACTGCTCTTTCAACAATGCTATTTTCTCTATTACATTTTCCTTGTGGTACAACATTATTAACGATAAAAAAAGAAACTGATAGTTTAAAATGGACTATTTTTGCTGGATTAATGCCTTTAGCAGTAGCTGTAGTAGTTTGCTTTTTATTTACCCAAAGTATTAATTTGTTTTTTTAGAATATATTATTAAAAGGAGTCATAAATAATCTTAAGAAATTTTAAATTATTCCGCCACAACTATTTGCCGTTAACTATGAATGATTGCTAGTTTTATTTGATTTGCTAGTCCTTAGATAAGGGGCTAGTTTTTTTATTTTTAAATTCAAGTAATTTTTGTTGTAATTGGGGATATCGTTTAAAAAAGGCAACTAATATAGTAATGGCTTCTACTGTTGTATCTGATAAATAATGTTCCATAGCTTCTGCTTCATTTTCTTTATTACAATTACTATTAATTACAGCTAGAAATTCTTGCAGAGTCCGATTTCTAGTGACAAGAAATTTGCCTAGATGTTTTCCTTGAGAAGTTAATTCAATATTCTTATAGCGTTCATACTGCAAATAGCCTTTCTGACTTAGTTTCTTAACTGCTTTAGTAACTGAAGGCAAAGATACATTTAGCTTTTGAGCAATATCAGTGGTTCTAACGACTTGCTGTTGACTTGCAAAGCGATAAATTTCTTCTAAATAATCTTCTAAACTAGGGGACAACATATTTTATTACTCCTTATCTATATAAAGTGGCACTATCGTGCCACTAGCTAGTAGATAAAAGCTAGTAGCTAGTAGTAAATTCAAAACCAAAAAACAGTTCATAGCTAGAAATTATTGAATACTAGGTTAATGTTTTAGGTTTTGAATTTGCTTTTATTTTTTAACTACTAGCTCCTAGCTATTTACTTCTAACTATAAAGTTTCACTTTTAGTGAAACTTTATATAGATATTTATTCTTTATGGGATTAATTAAGAACAGGGAAATATTAAAAAATCTTTATTTGAAAATAAAAGTATGTTATTATAAATAGTAATGATAATTAATAAAGAGGTGAAATTTATGAGTAATTTAGTGATAGCATTTTTATTAACTCTATTTGCTGGTCTATCTACAGGAATAGGAAGTGCAATAGCTTTTTATAGTAAACGAACTAATACTTCATTTTTAGCTACAGCCTTAGGATTTTCAGCAGGAGTTATGATTTATGTTTCTTTTGTAGAGATTATAGTTAAAGCACGAGAATCTTTAACTGCTGCTCTGGGAGCAGGGTTAGGAGAGTGGATTACTGTCGCTTCATTTTTTGGGGGAGTTATCTTTATTGCAGTTATTGATAAGTTAGTACCAGAATTCGAAAATCCTCATGAAGCTAGAGATAAATCAGAATTAGAAGAGTTACATAATGAAGAAGTAATTGAAGATAAATCTCAACTATTAAGAATGGGTATGTTTTCTGCTTTAGCAATTGCTATTCATAACTTTCCAGAGGGATTAGCTACTTTTGCTTCAGCTTTAAGAGATCCGACAGTGGGGCTATCAATTGCAATTGCGATTGCAATTCACAATATTCCAGAAGGTATCTCAGTTTCAGTACCTATCTTTCATGCAACTGGAAATAGAAAAAAAGCATTTTTATATTCTATGCTTTCAGGTTTAGCAGAACCATTAGGAGCATTAGTAGGATATTTTATTTTTCGAACTGTATTTAATGATTTAACTTTTGGAATTTTATTTGCTAGTGTAGCAGGAATTATGGTCTTTATTTCTATTGATGAATTATTACCTACATCGAGGAAATATGGGAAAGGACACCAAGTTATTTATGGTTTTATAGCTGGAATGGGAGTTATGGCACTTAGTTTATTGTTATTTTAAATGATGATTGCTCTAAAGTAAGGAACCTGCTTCACGGCAGGTTCCTTTGTGATTAAAGTGTTTATTAGTTACTAAATAGGTTTATCCTATTTTATCAATTATAAAAAAATAATGCTACTGTACCTGGTCCAGCATGACTACCGATGGCAGCCCCTATTTTTGTAATAATAATATCTTCAACTTGAAATTCATCTTTGATTTTTTGCTCCAAAGTTTGAGCTAGTTCTTGATTTTGAGCGTGGCTAATACCAATTACTTGCTCTGATAAATCATTACCTCGCTCTTTCATCTTTTTAATCATGAAGCGAATAAATTTTCTCTTTCCGCGCACCTTACTAAGTGAAACTATCTTGCCTTTTGGAGTTATTTCAGCAATTGGCGTAATACTCAATAATTTTCCGATAAAGGCTTTAGTAGAGGAAATGCGGCCGCCTTGTTTAAGCATCTTTAATGAACCTACGGCAAAAATATGTTCAATAGTAGTTATTAAATTATTGATAGAATTAATAATTTCTTTTTTCCTCTTTCCTTCTTGTGCCAATTTAGCTGCTTTGATAGCTATCAGCCCTTGGCCCAATGAAGCAGCTTTAGAATCAATAATAGTTAAGTTATCTGAGTCAATCTTTTTTTGAGCCATCACTGCTGATTCATAGATTCCACTTAGCTGTGATGAAAAACTAATATAAATTACCTCTTCATATTTTTCAAGCAAATCTGAAAAAATATCATTAAATTGATGAGGTGTGATTCTAGAAGTAGTTGGTTTGTCAGAAACATCGTCTAATTTCTGATAAAACTCATCCGGAGTAATATCAACGGAATCTTTATATTGTTGATTATTTATTTCAACCGGAATAGGAATTAATTCAATATTATAGTGTTTAATTAATTCTGTGCTTAAATCTGCTCCACTATCAGTTACAATTTTGATAGAGTTCATAAAATCTCTCCTCCTAATATAGTATCCAATTAATAGTAATTCTAGAGGAAAAGATATTATCCTGCACTTAATCTATATAAAGTTTCACTGAAAGTGAAACTTTATAGCTAGAAGTAAATAGCTAGGAGCTAGTAGTTAAAAACATAAAATCAAAAGCAAGAGGCACAATCAAAAAATAAGCAACCTCAAAATGGTATATCCCTGCTCCCACACTTAAAGTAAGACTGCCTTGGATTGAGATAAAATTGTTTCGCAGCGTCTTTAAATCTAGTTTTTCAATGAGTCTTAATGAGGTATAATAAGCTGTAATTTTGAAAGTTTAATTTCTAATTTAATTCGTCCCTCATAACAATCACGTCCTGTGATATTCGGGACATTAAAACTTCCTGTTCGTCAAAACTAAATCATTTTTTATTATACGAATTTAGACGAATCAAACTAGATTTAGGAGCGAAGAAACCATTTTTATCTCAATCCGAAAGCTACACTTTATATAGATTATTTTTGTTTTGGTAGTTTATACTCTATTCCTTCAAAATAATTACCTAATAAAACTGAACTAATAATGACTAAAGGTAGTGAAACTCCTAATCTAATCAAGGTAAATTTAAGACCTAAAATTGAAGCTTCTATAATACTCATCGGAATCATGACTAAAGAAGCTGAAGTTACATAAGCAAAGATTGATTTATACTGTGCTCCTTTATGATATAATTCATTACCAACAGGGAAGGCTACAAAAGTACCTCCGACTGTGGTAGCAGCAAGTAAAATTGACCAAAAGTATTTTTCTATGCCTGAACTGTGACCAAAATTGTCTTCTATAGTCTCTCTTTTAACCCAGACATTGAATAGTCCAATTAATATGAAAGCTGGAGGTAGTAATTTAATCATATCCCAGGCAAAGATTTTAAAATTACCCCACATCTTAAGTCCAATTGAAATATCCAAAATAAAAGAACTAGCAATAAATAGAGTAAAGATTATAAAGACTCCTAAATTAATTTTATTTTTATTAGTCATTTTTAAAGAACCTCCCCATAAAATAGTCCCATAGCTATAGCAATTATAGCAGCGATAATAAAACTAGCTACATTTCTGATAATAGTTGCTTTATGTCCATAGTATTCTTTCTCAACAGGATAAGTAGCTACGCCAACCATCATAAGAGTGGTTACGAAAGCAGCTACTACCATGTAACTAACACCTTTCTCTACTAAAATTCCAGCTAAAGGATAAGAAATGAAACCAGGCATCATTGTTACTGAACCTAAGATTAATCCTGAAAGCAATCCTAACCATTGCGAATTTCCTCCTAAATAGTAGACAATAGTATCTTCAGAAATCAATAATACAATCGAAATTATAATTAGAATTTTGATATAGCCAGGTAATATTTTACTGAATTTTTTCCAAGCGACCTTTAATGCTTTAATGGTTTTTTTATAGTCAAAAATTGTTGATAAAACTAATGCTATGCCAGCTGTTAAATAAAGAAATTTCATAATTATCTCCTCCTTGCATTATACCCCCTAGGGGTATTCTTTAATTAAATTATATTGTATATTTACGATATTGTCAAGTGAATCATTTTTTAAATAGTCTATCTAGAAATTTAGTACTCCAATTTTTTAGTTGTAGAAAAATTTAAAAGTATGATATACTACAAGTAAAAGAATTTACACAATATAAAGAGTGAACTTCATTTCATTACTTTTTAGGAGGAAAAATATGGCTAGTAGAAAAGTATTGATTATAGATGATGATCAAAATATTTGTAAAATTTTAAAAGAATATTTAGTCTATGAAGACTTTGATGTTGTAACAGCTAATAGTGGGCAAGATGGATTAAAGAAAATTGAATCCGAAGTACCTGATTTAATTATTTTAGATATTATGTTACCAGAGATGGATGGATGGGAAATTTGCCAAGAATTAAGACCAGAAAATGATATACCAATTATTATGCTGAGTGCTAAAACTAAAGATACAGATAAGATTATGGGCTTGGAGTTAGGAGCAGATGATTATGTAACTAAACCCTTTAGTCCTAAAGAAGTTGTATCGCGAGTTAAAGCTGTTTTAAGGCGTAGTAGTTCAGAAGAAAAAGAGAGTAGTGAGCAAAAAATATTAAGTTTTCCAGAATTAGAGATAAGTAAAAGTTATAGAAGTGTAGAAGTTAAAGGAGAAGAAATTTCTCTAACTCCTAAAGAATTTGATTTACTATTAACACTTGCTTCATCTCCACGGCAGGTCTTTTCCCGTGAAAAATTATTAAATAAAGTGTGGGGTTATGATTATTATGGTGATGATCGGACAGTAGATACTCACATTAAATCACTGCGTCAAAAGTTGGGAGATCCTGTAAGGAATTATATTGAGACAGTGTGGGGGGTAGGCTATAAATTTGAAGTTTAACTTAGGAGATAATGTGCTATTTAATCGATTATTATTTAGGTTTTTAGCGATTGTGTTAATTATTGTAATCATTTCTGGCTTTGCAATAACGTACTTTGTTAAGAATTTTTATTTTAAAGAGAAGACTCAAGAAATAATTAATGAGAGCCAGGTTTTAGCTCGTTCTTTAGCTCAAGCTTTGGCCCAAGGTGATCTAAAGACAACCCAGAAATGGATTAAATTAATAGCCGAATTGAATTCAGGTCATGCCTGGTTAGTAACTAATAATGGTTATGTTATCTTATCTGACCCTTCTAGTTCAATTTCAAAAGAAGAACAGATAACTTCTTTTGAAGTAGAAAAAGTATTAAATGGCTATACAATTTCTAAACGAGTAGAAAGCTCCCGTTTTGATGAAGCAATGATGTTAGTAGGGTTACCAATGAATTATTCAGGTTCTAATAAAGTAGAAGCTGGGTTATTAATTTTTAGCTCTGTTTCAGGAATTAATTCGACCATTGCTCAAATTCAAAAAATAATGGCTTATTCTTTATTATTAGCAATTATATTAGCGTTAATAGTTTCTTATACCTGGGCCAAAGATCTTTCAAGTAAGTTAAAAAAGATGAGTGATATTGCTATACAGATGAGTGAAGGTAATTTTGATAAACGAATTAATATAGAAGATGACAGTGAAATAGGTAGTTTATCTGAAAGTATGAATTATTTAGCTAAAAAGTTGAAAGTGACTATTGATGACTTAACCCAAGAACGTAATAAATTAAAATATGTTTTAACAGGTATGGAAGAAGGAGTCTTAGTAGTTGATGAAGAAGAAAAAATTATTTTATTTAATCAATCCTTACAAAATCTTTTAAATTTAGAAAATAACTTAAGTGAAAAGAAATTGACAGCAGCAGTGCCAAATCAAGAAATTAAAGATGGATTTAAAAAAGTACTACAGACAGGAGAAGCAGAACATGGTGAATTTACTGTAACTAATAATGGTTTAGAGCGTCGAATACTAATTAATTATGCTCCAATCTATTTAGATAATGATCAATTATGGGCAGTAGTAGCTTTATTCAATGATATCAGCGAAAGATGGAGATTTGAAAAACTGCAGCAAAATTTTGTGGCTAATGTGTCTCATGAGTTAAAATCTCCTTTATCTTCGATTAAAGGTTCGGCTGAAGTTTTAGTAGATGGAGTTGTTCAAGATAAAGAAAGAGAAGATGAATATTTAGATATAATTTTAGATGAAACAGAACGCTTATCAAATATGGTAGAAGAAATTCTTGATTTAGCAGAGTTAAATACTAATGGAGTTAATTTAAATAGAGAAGAAGTAAGTTTAAAGGGATTTTTAATTGAAGTAAAAAATATTTTCACTAAGCAGTTTTCGAAAGAAGATGAACGGTTGAATTTGGAATTTTTAAGTACTGATTTTAATTATAGTTTAGACCGCGAAAAGATTAAACAAGTACTATTGAATCTATTAGATAATGCCTATAAGTATTCACCACCAGATACTTTGGTGACGTTAGGGGTTACTGAAGAGAGTGATAGCATTAAAATTTGGGTTAGTGATGAAGGTCCTGGGATTCCTCAAGATGAATTGCAGGATATTTGGAAGAGATTTTATAAAGTCGATAAAGCAAGAACTCCCGGCAAGAAAAAAGGAAGTGGTTTGGGATTGTCAATTGTTAAACAGATTATAGAGCAGCATCAAGGAAAAGTATTTGTTAATAGTCAGTTAGGTGAAGGATCTACCTTTGGGTTTTATTTACCAAAAAAATATTAATTTTTGCCACCGCCAGTTTTAATTAAAACTGGCGGTTTTCTTATAATAAAAACAGAATTCTCCTTCCATTATATGTAAATCTATAGTATAATTTAATTGTAAGTATTTTACATTAAATTATATATTAACGATTATTGTAATTAAATAATACAGTTAGTAATAGGTTTAATATTAAAATTATAGGGGAGGAGATTGAACTGAATTTTTCAAGTTCTCAGCAAAAGACAATCGTTTTTTTGTTAGGAGCAGTAGCATTAAGTTTGGGAACTGATTTTTTTATCTTAATTACACGATTGAAGAGTTATTTACCTGTATCTATTTTAGCATCATTAATTTTTTTCGGCACCACAGGAATTATAATTGGTTATAATTTTAAAAATAAATTACCGTGGGGATTAATTATATTAGTAGGAATTATTAGATTATTAGCTGGAACAGGAATCCATGGGCTTAACATTTATGAAGCATTAATTAGTTTAGCTATTTTAGCTGTATTTATCGATTTAGGAATCAGCTTTAAAATACCGCAAAATTATAGCTAGAAGGTAATAGTTAAGAGTCAGTACAATTAAAATCTTGTAATTAAAACAAAACTAACTTGATAAGACAGTCCCTGCTTACACTATTAAAGTAAAACTGTCATTAGATACCTGAGCAAGTTTTTCGTAGTGGCATTAAATTTAGAATGTTAATGAGTCTTAATGAAATGAATGCAAAATAATTTTGTTATCTTAATTTAAATTTAAATTAAGAT
Source organism: Halanaerobacter jeridensis (assembly GCF_016908315.1). Lineage (GTDB taxonomy): Bacteria > Bacillota > Halanaerobiia > Halobacteroidales > Halobacteroidaceae > Halanaerobacter > Halanaerobacter jeridensis. The sequence continues at coordinate 63,233 of NZ_JAFBDQ010000011.1, forward strand.
AAATTGATTTTGCTTGAATGAATTTTAGACGAATCATTCTAAATTTTTGAACGAAGAAATGCTTGCTCAGGTATCTCGAAATTACACTTTATATAGATTTTATTTTTCTCTCAAACTTTTCTCACAAATCAAGAGTATAATTTTAATTGAAGAATGAGAAAGGAAGGGAAATAAAATGAAAGTAGAATTTTTTCAACCAGGTATGTTTTTTGATGAAAATGTAGAGTTTAGTATTTCAAAGGCTAAGATACAAGAAGATTTGCAAAAACTAATTGCTAAAGGTGCTAATATAGAAATACGTCCCTTCAATTGTAGTTTATCTGAGCTATTAAATGCTCAGATCTTTAAAATTGAATATTGGCAGTCGGCTTATAACGACCAAAAGATAGTTTTGATCAGTAAAAGTGGTACCCGATTAATAGTGGGTAGTTGAAAAATAAATGCTAATAGTTTATAGTTAATAATAAGAGGATTAATTTATTTAATTGCTATTAATTGAGGAGGGATAAAATGAGAAATAAGAAAAAATTAGTACTAACTAGCATTTTGATATTAGTGACTATTTTAGCTGCAGAGAGTTTAGTGGTTAATCCTACAGTTAGTGCATTTTGGCAGCAGGATAAAGAAGTGCAACAGAGAAAGGAAAATAAAAAACAAGTAATTGTTCCGCAAGAACAAGCAGTTACAAATGTTGTAGAAGATGTTGGACCAGCAGTAGTAAGTGTAGTTACAAAGCAAGTTATAAATTCTGAGCAACAGTTTTTTGTCCCTGTACCTCAACAACGTAAAGGATTAGGTTCTGGAATTATTATTGATAAAGAAGGTTATATTTTAACTAACCATCATGTAGTTAATAATGCTGATAAAATTAAAGTTTTATTATCTGATGGACGAGAATTAGAAGCAGAAGTAATGGGGGAAGATTGGAGAAATGATTTAGCAGTTTTAAAAGTTGAAGCAGAAGATTTGCCTGTAGCCCCCTTAGGAGATTCAAGTGAATTAAAGCCTGGTCAGTTAGCAATAGCCATCGGTAGTCCTTATGATGTAGAATTTAGAAATACTGTAACTACAGGTGTAGTAAGTGCTTTAAATAGAAGTATTAATATTGGTAAGCAGCCAGGAAATCAAAGGATTTTAGAGGGATTAATCCAAACAGATGTTTCAATCAATCCGGGTAATAGTGGTGGACCATTATTAAATAGTCAAGGAGAAGTAATTGCTATTAATACTGCTATTATGGGGAATGCGCAAGGAATTGGATTTGCCATTCCAATTAACAAAGCTAAAACAGTAATTGATGATTTAATTAAATATGGAAAAGTTAAACGACCATGGTTAGGAATTTATGGTACTAAATTAACAGATAAATTAGCTAATTATTATAATATACCGCAGTCTAAAGGTGTCTTAATAGTTAGAACAATTCTTGATAGCCCAGCTCACAAATCCGGTTTAGAAAAAGGAGATATTATAGTAGAAGCAGGACATAAAGAAGTAACTAGTATGAAGGAATTAAAAGAAATAATCGATTCTAAAGATATAGGTGATAAGGTTGAGTTATTAGTATTAAATAATAAAAATGGCAGTCTAACACCAGTCACAATAGAGTTAGGAGAGATGCCTTCTAAAAGATAATATTTTGTAGCTAAGAGCTCTTACGATTTCGTAAGAGCTCTTTTTAAATTACATAGTTAGAAGCTAGTAGCTAAGAGCTAATAGTTAAAAACCTAAAATTAAATTCAAAACCTAAAACATTAACCTAGTATTCAATAATTTCTAGCTATGAACTGTTTTTTAGTTTTGAATTTACTACTAGCTACTAGCTTTTATCTACTAGCTAGTGGCACGATAGTGCCACTTTATATAGATTAAAATTGATAATCGAGTTTAACTAAAGATTTAATATTTTCAGTGTGATTATCATAAGCAATATATGCTTCGATATCAATTGGTTTTAATCCTAATAAGTTAAAGTCTGTTTTATTTCCTAAACCATAAGTATAAGAATTTTCAAATGTATCTTTATAATCAATAAAGGTATAAATGCGAATATTAGTTAACTGTAAGACATTTAACTCAATAGGGTCAATGAAATCATGATTATAAATAAAGTCGATACCTGCTTGTAGTTTAGTATCTTCTTGTACTGAATCACCACGATAGATTAGAGGTGAAGGAATTATTTTAGTATTATTAAATACTACTTTAGGTTTTATTTGCCAGATATCACTAAGGTTATAGATGGTTTCTTGAGAAAAAATAGCTGTTAAGTCATTCTCTTTAGAAATCACAGCATTTACTTCTCCTTGAGTTTTTTCGCGTGGTGGTCCAAACTCATACTGACTACCTGCATATAAGAAAGGATTGTGACCGATGTTTCCTACCCCTAGTGAATAATTATTCTTGTTTTGATAGTATTTAATTTCAGTTCTAAAGTCACTATAACTGTTGTTATTAACTTCAAATTTTGATTTAAAAAAGAAGTCGGTACTAGGTGATAATTGTTTCCATCTTAATTGAATGTCAATATCTTGGGCTTCATTATTAGTAGTTAAGACTTTGCTTTCTAACTGACCATCTTCTAACTGAAATCCATATTCAGCTTGTTTGAAATAAGTTGTTAATATGTTGTGAGTTAAAAAATTAGTCTCTTTTCCTGTATGAAAGATAGGATTAAGTACTAAGGAATTATTTATTAAACGATCATTACGCAATAGCTCAAATTCGTCTGTTAAATCTATCATTTTGCGATTTTCTTGATAATTAATCTTGATTTTATTTGCGTGCAACTGCTTTTTAATAGTTGGCATTTTAGCCATAGTTGTTTTATAACCGATATCAATTAGTTTTTGAGCTTGAGTGAAATCCATAAAAGAATAGTTGCTCACATCATGATTAATCACAATATCAGCATACTGATTTAGTATTTTGTTAGCATTTTGCTGCTGCATTAAGTTAACAAAGCGGCCGATAGAGCGACTTGGAGTATTATATTTTTTATATGGTAATTTATCGAAAGCAGTAGTAGCAATTACAAAATCAGCTCCCAATATTTTAGCAGATTTAGCAGGTGACATTTCTACAATTCCCGGGTCAATTAAATAATGATTATCTTTTTGATAGGGAGGGAAATAATGAGGAATAGAATATGAACTTTGAATTACTTTTGAAATCTGACCAGTAGTAGTTAAGTATTTATTCCCTGAAGTTAAATCAAAACTCAGTAGAGCAGTTGGCGTAGGAAAATCTTCCAATTTTTTATAAGGAGCAATTTCTTCAATGAATTTATTTACCTGAGCAGTTTTTAATAAAGACTTATTAGAAGTGAAATTTAGATTAAATAATTTAGCAAAAGGATTTTTAGAAGCAATGTCTTCAATTTGTTCAATGGATAGACCGCTACCATACATTGTGCCAATGATAGAGCCCATGCTAGTACCAGTCACTAAATCAATAGGGACTTGTTCTTCAATTAATGCTTTAAGAACACCAATATTGACTAAAGCTCTGGCTCCACCTCCGCTTAAGGCAACAGCAACAGTAGGAGATTCAAGAGATTGGAATCTCTGATAATCTTCAATTAAGTATGCTTCATCATTGAGATGCACAGTTTCTGCCGCTAAAACAGATTGAAAATTTAATAATACTAATGCCAATAAAATTACTAAACAGATAAATTTTTGTTTCATCTTATAGAGGTCACCCTTTTCTTATTGAGAGAATTTATAATGATATTTAAGCATTAATATTAATTCTACTTTCATTATATAAGATTGCTAAACCCCTGTCAATTAGGATAGTAAACAAAAATAACTAGTTATAAAGTAAAATTGTTGACTTTGAGGTAAAGATTTGATAATATATTGACTACACGGTCAAACTGACTAGTCAGACAATAAGCGCAGAAAGGAGCTTTCTTCTATGGAGCAGAAAACAGAGCAAAAAAATCAAAGCAAAAAAGAAAAGGTTATTCAAGCTGCTATAAAATTATTTTCAGAACAGGGGTATCATGATACTGCTGTCTCTGAGATAGCTGATGAAGCTGAAGTAGCCAAAGGCACGGTTTATTGGTACTTTGATAGTAAGGAACAGTTGTTTTGGGGAATTATAGTTTCTGAATTAGAATCTCTTAATACTCAATTAAAGAAGAAATTAAATGCGGAACATCAAAGTAGTATAGACAAGATTGAATCCGTAATTAGATTATATTTAGAATTCTTTAAGAATGGAAAAGAAACAGCTAAAATGATTCAAGAATGTTCAGTTAATCCTGGTGAATACTTTTATAATGAAATGTATAAATTAAGGAATGAAGCAGTTGACTATTTAGCTGAGATAATTAAAGTTGGACAAAAAAATGGAGAAATTAAAGAAGATATAAACCAAGAGGAAGTAGCTAACTTTATTTTAGGCTCTATTTTTGGTAGTTATAATCCTCATGCATATAAGTTAAAAGATATAGAGGCAAAAGTTGATTTGGTATTAGATATTTTATGTAATGGGATTAAGGCATAGTTAGAGTAAAATAAATTTAATAAAGGAGGAGTTTTAATGAAGCGGAAATTGATTTATGCTTTGCTAGTAATATTAATAATTAGTTTTTCTACTGTTGGATTTGCTAATCAAGAAATCAATAAAGAAAAAGCAGTTGAACTAGCATTAAAACAAAATTCTGAAATTCAAAAACTGAGAAAAGAAATTGAGAAGACCCAGGCTCAGTTAGAAGAAGCAGAAGGAGCTTTTTATCCTACTATAGATTTAGGGACTTCCTATACTCGTTTTGAAAATAAACGTCAGTTAGGAGCAGGTGTTTCTTCTAATGATAGCTATAATGTTAGTTTGGATTTGAAGCAGCCATTATTTTTAGGTGGCGAGTTGAGAATCAATTATCAGATGATGAAGAATAGGTTACAGATGACTAAGTTGAATTTAGAACAAAAGAAGGAAGAAATTACTTATCAAGTTTTAAAGCAGTATTATAATGTATTAAAAGCTAAGAAGATGCTCAATGTGCGAGAACAACAGTTAAAGCAAAACAAGCGTTATGTAGAAGTTGCTAGAGCTAATAAGGAAGTAGGGACTCATACTAAGACAGATCTTTTGCAAGCTAAGGTTAGTTATAATCAAGCCCAACAAGAAAAATTAGTAGCAGAGAATAATTTAGAAACTGCTAAATTAGCTTTGAAGAATACTTTGAATTTAGCAGATGATAAAAACTTAACTATTACTGATAGTTTGAGTTGGGAGCAGAAAAAATTCAAATTAGATGAAGTTTATGATTATGCTTTGAATAATAAAGTTGCTTTTAAACTATTAAAATTACAGAAAGAAACTGCAGAGCTTGATTTACAGAGTAAGAAAAATCGAGATATCTATCCTGATGTTAACTTACTAGCAGGTTATGAAGCAACAGATGACCACTTGTCTGTGGATGGTAATTGGCAGACTACATTGAGTATTAGTTATAATATATTTAATGGTGGTCGAGACCAAGATAAGATTAAGCAGAAAGAAAAAGAGTTAGAAAAAGTAAAAATAGACGAAAAACAGACTAAAGATGATATTAAATTGGCAATAAAAAATTCTTTATTAAATCTTAGAGCAGCAAGAGATAGAATTAAATTAAGCAAATTGAATCTAAAGCAGGCTGAAGAAAATTTAGATGATAATGAATTCAAATTTAAAGAAGGTTTAATTACTAGTCTGGATTTATTAAATGTGCAGACTAGTTATCAGCAAGTTAAGATGCAGTATTATCAGGCGATTTATGACTATAATTTAGCAGTGGCTGAATTAAATAAAGCTATGGGAAAGATCGAAGAGCTAAATTAAAAATTAAAATTTGGGAGGAGATAGCATGAATAAATATTATAAGAACATAATAGTAATTGCTTTAGTAATTGGATTAACAGCTGGTATTTTCACAGGCTGTGGCTCTAAAGGAGAAGAAGCAAGTAAGTCCTCAAAAGAAAAAACGCAAGAAAATAACGGGATTCCAGTAGAAGTTATTAAAGCTGATACTGGAGAGATAGTTAATCATATTACTGTAACTGGTACTTCAGAAGCAATTAAATCAGCTCAATTAACTCCGCAATTACAAGAAACAGTAGATAAAGTTTTAGTAGATACAGGTGACCGAGTTCAAAAGGGAGCAACTTTAGTGCAGCTAGATCAGGAAGATATTAAAGCTAATATAAATGTAGCTAGAGCAGGTTTAGAAACAGCTCAAGCAGGGTTAGAAGAAATGATGGCAGGAGCACGCGAAGAGGAAATTGATAAATTAAAAGCGCAAGTTGAACAGGCAAAAGCAAATTACGAGCAAGCTGAGAGTGATTATGAACGCTATCAAAGATTATATGATAAAGAAGTGATTTCTAAGCAGCAGTTTGAAGGTATTAAGACTAAATATATTAGTGCTAAAAACAGTTATAAATCTGTTCAAGAATCTTTAAAAATGGCTCAAGCTGGGCCAACTAAAGAGCAAATTAAAACTCAGCGGGCCCAGGTTAAGCAAGCTCAAGCACAGTTAGATACAGCTAAATTAAATTTAGCTAAAACTAAAATCACGGCTCCTTTTTCCGGTTTAGTAGCTGAAGTAAATACTGAAGAAGGAGAAATGGTGGGAACACAGCCAGTAGTGTCTATTGTAGATTTAAGTACAATTGAAATTCAAACGTATGTTAGTGAAAACAATGTAAACAAATTAGAATTAGGACAACAAGTAGAAGTTGATTTCAATGCATTAGCTAATAAATTAAAGGGACGAATTAAAAATATTAGTCCGACTTTAAATCAACGTGAAAAAGGATTTGCAATTAAGATTAAAGTTAATAATAGTGGACAGCTAATTAAATCGGGGATGTATGCTGAAATCAAAATAGAAACTCAGCGTAGTAGCGGTAATTTAGTAATTCCTAAACAATCCTTACTTAGAGAGAATGGTAGTGCTTATGTGTTTAAAGTAGAAGCTAATAAAGCAGTGAAAGAAGAAGTTACTACTGGATTAACTACAGCCAGTGAAGTAGAAATTTTATCAGGTTTAGATAATGGAGATAAAGTAATTACTGTTGGTGCAGAAAGAGTTACAGATGGATATGATGTAAGAGTCGTTGGAGGAGGTGGGCAATAATGAAGCTCTCTGATTTTTCAGTTGATCGGCCCATTGCTATTACAATGTTCGTACTATTGGTGGTATTAATTGGAGCAGTAGGTTTTACAGAATTAGGAGTGCAGTTAATGCCAGAATTAGAACTGCCATTTGTAGTAGTCCAAACGCAATATAATGGTGCTACCCCCGAAGAAGTAGAGGATTCAGTCACTAAAACTTTAGAGGAAACAGTTGCTACTGTAGAAGGTTTAGATACAATTAGTTCGACTAGTAGAGAAAATATGTCTACAATTTTCTTAGAGTTTAATTGGGATATTGATGTAGATAATGCTAAAGCTGATGTAAGAGATAAAATAGATATGGTTAAAGATGCACTGCCAGATGGTGCAGATGAGCCAGTAATTATGCAGTTTGACCCGGCTAATCGACCAGTCGTTAAAATTGCTTTATCTGGTCCTAATTTAACCTATTTAAAAGATTTAGCTGAAGATAAATTTCAAACTCAGTTAGAAACTATATCTGGTGTGGCTTCGGTAGATATGAAAGGTGAACTAAGTCGTGAAATTCAAATTAGAGTTAAGCAAGAAAAAATGAATGCTTATGGGTTAACTTTTAATGATATTTCTTCGGGCATTAAAAGTTCTAATTTAGATATGAGTGTAGGAGAAATAAATGATGGTGTTAAAGAGTTAACTGTCAAAGGAAAAGGAGAATTTGATAGTGTAGAAGAAATTAGAAATATTCAATTAATAACTGCTAACGGCAGACAGATAAATTTATCTGATGTAGCTGTAGTTAGAGACACTCATTCAGAAATTGCTCAGTATAGTTATTTGAATGGAAAAAGAAGTATTACTTTAGGGGTTAAAAAGCAGAATGATGCTAATACTGTAGAAGTTGCTGATGCAGTTAAAAAACGTGTTGAAGAATTAAAACAAAATGTCCCTGGTAATATTGATGTTAAAGTGATCTCTGATTCATCAGAGTTTATTAAAGATTCAATTGCTAGTGTGCAGCAAAACTTTATGACAGGTGGTATTTTAGCAGTTATAATTTTATTCTTATTCTTAAGAAATGTTAGAACAACAGTAGTTATTTCAACTGCTATACCGACATCTGTAATTGCTACTTTAGGAATGATGTATTTTGGTGATTTAAGTCTAAATAACTTAACCTTAGGTGGATTAAGTTTAGGTATTGGTATGTTACTCGATAACTCGGTGGTAGTTTTAGAGAATATTTATCGTCATCATCACGAAGGACTGGGGCGGATCCAAGCTGCTAAAGAAGGAGCAGCAGAAGTAGGAATGGCTATTTTTGCTTCGACGATGACAACAGTAATTGTATTTTTACCAATGATTTTTGTTGATGGTATTGCTGGTGAAATATTCACACCAATGTCTAAAACAATAGCCTTTTCTTTATTAGCGTCATTATTAGTTGCTTTAACATTTATTCCAATGTTATCATCTAAACTACTGCGAGTAGAAATTGATGAAGAGAAGAATAAACAAGGTAAAGTAACTAAAACTTATAAAAGTATTTTATGTTGGTGTTTAAATCGTCGTTATTTAATAGCAGGTTCTTTAATTGTTATTTTAGTCTTATTTGGATTTGGGTTGATCAAAGGATATATTCCACTGCAGACAGAGTTCTTCCCTAAGTCAGACCGGGGGAAAGTAAATGTCTACTTTGAATTGGCCCAAGGAACTCAATTAGATAAGACTAATCAGTTTGTTATGAACGCTAAAGATAATATTAATGAAATTCCTGAAATAAAAGATATTTCTAGTGAAGTAGGTTCCAATAATAATAGTTATGAAGGAGAAATAGAGGTTGATTTAGTAGATTTAGCTAAAAGAGAGCGTGGAGTCACTAAAGTAGCTGAGGTTATTAGAACTAAATTAAATGATTTAGCAGGGGCCAAGATTAATGTTGTGCCACAAACTTCAATGATGGGACGTCAAGGCAAAGGTGGGGGAGCAATTACTATTAATGTTAAAGGTCTTGATTTAGATACTTTATTGAATTTAGCGAATGAAATTGAAACTAAAGTGGAAAATACAGAGGGCACAAGAAATATTGCGATTACACCTAAAGCTAGTAAGCCAGAATTAGAGATTATTCCTCGCGAAAATTTAGCTAAAGAAATGGGGATTACTAAACAGCAGTTATTCTCTACTATTGATACTGCAGTTGATGGTTCAGATGTCAGTAAATATAAAGAAGATGGAGAAGAGTATGATATTAGATTGAAGTTATTTGATGAAGAAAGTAATTCCATCAATCAGTTATTAAATATTAAAATCAATTCTCCACAGGGAGGAGTCGTTCCTCTAAGTCAAATAGCTGATATGAGATATGCTACTGGGCCAAATGCTATTGAACGTGAAGAACAAGAACGTAAATTTACTATTGGTACAGATACTTATCAGCGTAGTTTAGGTGCTGTACTAGAAGATATTAAAACAAAACTAGGTAAGATGGATTTACCAGAAGGATATAGTATTAATTACAAAGGTGATGCTGGTGATATGAGAGAATCATTCCAAGAGCTAGGGCAAGCAATGATAATGGCAATAGTATTAGTTTACATGGTCATGGCTGCTCAGTTTGAATCATTAGTTCATCCTTTTGTAATTATGTTTACAGTACCTATTTCATTAATCGGAGCAATTACAGCCTTAGTAGTAACTGGAATACCACTAAGTATTAATGGGTTCATTGGTATCATTATGTTAGTCGGTATCGTTGTAAATAATGGTATTGTATTAGTGGATTACATTAATACCCGACGTGAGTTTGAAGATCGTGAAGAAGCAATTCTAAATGCGGGTCCCATTCGATTACGACCCGTATTGATGACAGCTTCGACTACTATGCTTGCTATGGTACCTTTAGCATTAGGAATCGGAGCCGGAGCAGAAATGCAGCAGGCAATGGCGATTGTAGTAATCGGTGGTCTATTACTTGCTACATTCTTGACTTTGGTAATTGTACCAGTTATTTATGATATTATGGAAGACCTATCAGCAGTAGTATCCGGATTCTTCCGTAAGTTGCTGCATGGAGAAGAACCACAGCAACCAAGCAATAATGAGAGTATATAGATTGCGCACTTAATGTGCAATAAAATAAGTGCCTAGGGCGACACGGAGGGTTTTTCGTCTTTTAAAAACCCGGAGGGACAAAAGATAGTGAGCACTTAGAATAGAACCACAGCAACCAAGCGAAAACCAAAGCATGTAGCTTGCGCACTTAATTAGCTCTAAGCAGAGTGTCTAGGACGACACGAAGAGTTTTGTGAGCAAAAATCGGAGGCACTTAATGAGCTTTAAATAGAGTGATTATAGCAAGGTGTTAGTTAGAATCAATTCTAGCTAACACCTTTTTTATCATTTAGCGGATTATAATTTGTGACTTTGGATTTGGATAGCTTTTTATTTAATGATATAATATAATTAAACTTAAATTATTATGGACGTGATAGCTCATGATAGATAAAAGTAATGTCAAAAAAATTATTAAAGAATATTGTGCTAAAAATAAGAATATAATAGCTGTTTATTTATTTGGTTCTTTAGCCCGAGGAACTTTTAGTAAAAACAGTGATATTGATTTATCACTGATGGTGAATCGTGAATTAAATAAAATGGAAAAATTTAATTTAAAATTAGAAGTTGCTGTTGATTTAGAGGAATTATTAGATAGAGAAGTTGATATTATTATTTTTTCTAATGCTGATTTGAGATTAAAACATCAGATTATTAAAGGTGAATTAATTTTAGGAAAAAATAATAAATTAAGAGTTAGAGAAGAAAGTAAAGCAGTTAGTGAATATTTGGATATGAAATACTTTTATGATAAATATGAAGAAGAATTGGGAAAGGGGTTTTTAAATGGTTGATAAAGATTTGGTTAGGAGTAGATTATTGAAATTGGAGGAATATATTAATGATTTAAAGGAATATCAAAACATTAAATTTGTTAAATATCAAAATGATAAATTAATCAAACGTTTTGTAGAAAGAACATTACAATTAGCTATAGAATCTTGTCTTGATATTGGAAATCATATTATTAGCGATGAAAGATTAGGTACCGCAGATACTAATGCAGATATTATCAGAATTTTAGCAGAGAATGATATAATAAAAAGAAATGTAGAGCAATATATTAAAATGTCTAAATTCAGAAATGTGATTGTTCATGACTATGCAACTGTAGATGATAAAGTCATTTATCAGATTTTAACTAATAATTTGAAAGATATAGAGATACTATTTAATTGGTACCGTGAATATATAAATTAAATACTTACATAAATTTTAACCCGTTTTTAACGGGTTATTTTTTTATGTCTCAGTTAGAAAATTTTGGACAAGAATCGAATTAACCTTTATAATAAGTAATAAGATTATATAATTTAAAGGAAAAACAAAAAAAGATTAGGATTGGTGTTTAATATTGAAAAAAACTATAAAAAGAGAGATAACTATTAAAACTGGTGGCGCAATTTTATTGATTTTGTTTATTATTTTTTCTTTTTTGATTTATAATTTTAGAACAGTTCAAATTACTAAAGTTAAAGAGCAGATGAATAAAAGCATTAATAATATTGCTTTTAAAATTGATGCTCAAAATCATCATATGGTCTCATTGCTACAGATGATGGTTAACTATCAAAAGTTAGCTGGTTTTGGCAAGCGAAAAGAAAGTGTAGATTATCTATTTGATATTTTAGATGAACATTCGCAAGTATTAGGAGCGGCTTATTGTTATGAGCCGAATGCTGATGGTCAAGATAATAAAGATATGGCAAAAATAAAGAAAGCTCTTAATTCCACAGGGCGTTTTATGCCCTATGTAGTGCGTAAAAGTACTGGGCAGCAGGAAGTATTACTTACTAAAGTAATGGGGCTAGATAAGCAATTTTATCAGCAACCTAAAAAAACAAAAGAGCTAACTATTACTGATCCTTTTAATTATCAAGGGACAATGATGGTTAGCTATTCTGCGCCGATTATTATTGACAATCAGTTTAAAGGAATTGCAGCGATTGACCGTAGTTTAGAGCAAATTCAAAATTACTTGCATAGTTTAAATTCTTTTTCTACATCTGAATTTTATTTAATTAGTCCTAATGATAGAATAATTGCTACTTCGAAGCAAGAAAAATTTTTAGGGCATAATTGTGAGCAGTTAACAGTTGACTTTGATTTTGAACAAGGAAATTCATTAGGGCAAAGAAACGATAAGTTTTGGGTTTCAGCGACAGTAGACACAGGGCAATGGCAGATTGTAATGTCCATTGATAAACAAGAAGCTTTAGCGAAAGTGAATGATTTAACTAAAAATATGATTGGCTTAGGAATTTTAGCAGTGATTTTATTATCACTTTTTCTTTATTATTTGATTTATCAATCATTAAAGCCTATTCCCAAAGCTACTATCTTTGCTCAAAATTTAGCGGCTGAAAATTTTAATACTCCGTATTTAAATGTAGAATCTGAGGATGAAATTGGACAATTAGCTACTGCTTTAAATAAAATGAAAGATAAATTGCATAGTAAGATAATAAAAATTAACCAAAGTAATAAAGAATTAGAAAAAGAAAAAAATAAATTAGAAAAATATTTAAACATTACGGAAGTTATGTTTGTAGTAATTGATAGGAATAATCAAGTTAAATTAATTAATGATAAAGGAGCTCAAATATTAGGTTTAGCCAAAAAAGAGATAAAAGGACAAAATATAATAGATAATTTTGTTTCTGAAGAAGAAAAAGAAGAGGCTAAAGAACATGCTAAACAATTATTAACAGGTGAAAAAGAATTAATAAGTAATTTTGAAACTACTGTAGTTAATGCTCAAGGTGAAGAAAGAATTATTATTTGGAATTGTACAGTACTAAAGGATGACCAAGGTAAAGTGCAAGGTATTCTTAATTCAGGAACTGATATTACAGAACAAAGATTATTACAAGAGGAATTAGAATATAATAAACTAAAGACACAGTTTTTTGCAAATCTATCGCATGAGTTTAAGACACCGTTAAATTTGATATTATCATCTTTGCAAATGCTAGAATTTGCTGAAGAGAATAATTCTCAATCCTCTTCCAACTTGAACTTAAAAAGATATACTAAACTGATTAAACAAAATAGTTATCGGTTATTGAGATTAGTTAATAACTTAGTAGATCTTACGCGGATAAATGCTAATTCCTTTGAACTGAATTATAATAATTATGACCTAGTAGCTTTGATAAGAAATATTACTTTATCAGTTCAGGACTATGTAGAGAATAAAAATCGTCACTTGTCTTTTAATACAGAATTAGAAACTCAAATAATGGCTTGTGATTTCTTCAGCTTAGAGCGGATTATGTTAAACTTGATTTCTAATGCAGTTAAGTTTACTGATGAAGGAGATAGAATTACAGTTGGTCTTAAGAAAAGAGATAATAAGATGATTATTAGTGTTGCAGATACTGGAGTAGGTATTCCAGAAACACAACAGGAAACTATTTTCCAACAATTTAGACAGGTCAATAAGTCTTTTACAAGAAGCCATGAAGGTAGTGGAATTGGCTTGTCTCTTGTTAAATCTTTAGTAGAAATGCATGAGGGGCAAATAAGAGTTGAGAGTACACTTGGAGAAGGTAGTAAATTTATAATTGAACTGCCAATTACAAAAATTGCTACATCAGAAGTTAAAGATAAACAGCCTGAAGATTTATTTGAAATGATAGAATTAGAATTTGCTGATCTTGATACTAAGTAGTTGCAATTGATAATTGTTACTGATATAATAACTAGTGCTTATCTAGTGATTGAAATTTCATTGTATTAAGTGTAGAGTTGAGTTTAGGATCGTGGATCTAATAATGATTTTAGAGTACTATTTAAATTATAAGAGGTGACCATTGAAATGAAGCAAGATAAAATTATAGTAAAAGGTGCTGAAGAGCATAATTTGCAAAACCTAGATGTTGAAATCCCCCGCGATGAATTGGTTGTAATTACAGGAGTTAGTGGTTCTGGAAAGTCATCCTTAGCTTTTGATACTATTTATGCAGAAGGACAACGGAGGTATGTAGAATCTCTTTCTTCTTATGCGCGGCAGTTTTTAGGACAAATGGAGAAACCTAAAGTAGAATATATAGAAGGATTATCGCCTTCTATTTCTATTGACCAAAAAACGACGAGTAAAAATCCTCGTTCTACAGTAGGGACAGTCACAGAGATATATGACTATTTGCGTTTGTTATATGCACGAGTAGGAACGCCACACTGTCCTGAATGTGGACGAGAAATAACCTCGCAGCAGGTACAAGATATAGTTGAACAGGTTTTGGAATTAGAAGAAAGAACTAAATTCCAAGTACTATCACCGATGGTGCGCGGGCGTAAAGGAGAACATGAAGATATTTTAGCTCAAATTCAAAAAGAAGGTTATGTTAGAGCTAAAATTGATGGAGAAATTAGGGATGTTGAAGAAGAGATTAATTTAGATAAGAATAAAAAGCATACTATAGAAGTAGTTGTTGACCGTTTAATTATGAAAGATGGAATTCGTTCTCGGTTAGCGGATTCAATTCAAACTGCTTTGGACTTAGGGCATGGTCTAGTAATTGTTGATATTATAGATGGAGATGATTTATTATTTAGTGAACATTTTGCTTGCCCAGATTGTGGGGTTAGCTTAGAAGAATTATCGCCAAGGATGTTTTCATTTAATAGTCCCTATGGTGCTTGTGATACTTGTGATGGTTTAGGGAGTAAACGTGAATTTGATCCCGATTTATTGCTAGATATGGAGAAACCATTAAATGATGGTGCAGTTGTCCCCTGGCAGAATTCTAAAAGTAGGTATTATCCAACAATGGTTCAAGGTTTAGCAGATAAATATGATGTTGACCCTGCTCAGCCGCTTAAGGATGTTGATTCTGAATTTGTTGAAGCTTTATTGTATGGTGATCGTGGAACTGTAGAATTCAGATATACTAATCGTAAGGGACGGACAAGGATGCATGAAAAACAGTTTGAAGGATTAGTCAATATATTTAATGACCGCTATCGGAAGAGTAATTCAGATCGCACCAAAAAGAAATTAGAAAAGTATATGACAATTCGCCACTGTCCTAATTGTGGAGGGCATAGATTAAACCCTAAAAGTTTAGCTGTTACGGTAGGAGATAAATCAATTTCTGAAATAGTAGATATGTCAATTGAAGATTCGCATCAGTTTTTTGTAGATTTAGAGTTAGAAGGTCAAAAGAAAATTATTGGAAAAGAGATTTTAAAAGAGATCAGGTCGCGGCTTGAATTTCTATTAAATGTGGGTTTAAGTTATTTAACTTTGAATCGTTCTGCTGGAACCTTATCAGGAGGAGAATCACAGCGGATTAGATTGGCAACACAGATTGGTTCGAGCTTAGTAGGTGTAATTTATATTCTTGATGAGCCAAGTATTGGTCTTCATCAGCGTGATAATAAACGATTAATTGCAACTTTAGAAGAGTTGAGAGATGTAGGTAATACTGTGTTGGTAGTAGAACATGATGAGGAGACCATCAAATCAGCTGACCATATTGTTGACATTGGCCCAAGAGCTGGTCGCCATGGTGGCAAAATAATAGCTCAAGGTGACTTAGATAATATTAAAAGCGCTGATGAATCTTTGACTGGAAAATATCTATCGGGAGAGAAAAAAATTAAAGTACCGGAAGAAAGAACAGAACCTAAAGATGAATATTTAGAGATCAAAGGGGCTCGGGAGCATAACCTTAAAGATATTGATGTTAAGATTCCTTTAGGTGTTTTCACTTGTGTGACGGGAGTATCTGGTTCAGGTAAAAGTACTTTAATTGAGGAGACTTTACGCCAGCGATTAATGAATGAATATTATAGTTCAAATCGCAGACCAGGTGAGCATGATGAGATAGTAGGGCTCGATAATCTAGATAAAATAGTTAATATTGACCAGTCGCCGATTGGTAAAACACCACGTTCTAATCCAGCGACTTATACTAAAGTATTTGACTATATTAGAGAAGTGTTTTCCGAAACTCCTTTAGCTAGAGAACGAGGTTATCAAAAGGGACGCTTTAGTTTTAACGTTAAAGGGGGACGCTGTGAAGAATGTAAAGGGCAAGGAACGATTACCATTGAGATGCATTTCTTAGCCGATGTTTATGTGCCGTGTGAAGCATGTAATGGTCAGCGTTATAATCAAGAAACTCTTGATGTTAAATATAAAGGAGAAACAATCGCTGATGTATTGGATATGACAGTAGAAGAGGCACTAGAATTCTTTGAGAATATTCCTAAGATTAAAAGAAGATTACAGACACTATATGATGTAGGGTTAAGTTATATGAAATTAGGTCAGCCGTCTACTACTTTATCAGGAGGAGAAGCTCAGCGAGTTAAGTTAGCTTCCGAATTGAGTAAGAGAAGTACTGGCAATACCATTTATATTTTAGATGAACCGACTACTGGACTTCATTTTGAAGATGTGAATAAACTATTAAGTGTTTTACAGCAGCTAAAAGAAGGCGGTAATACAGTCTTAGTCATTGAACATGACCTGGATGTGATTAAATCAGCCGACCATATTATTGATTTAGGACCAGAAGGTGGCGATAATGGGGGCGAAGTAGTAGCTACTGGAACCCCTGAAGAAATAACGGAGGTAGAAAAATCATATACTGGAACCTTTTTAAAGAAAATTTTAAATAAATAGATTAAAAAAAGTCGCTGGGATACCCGGCGACTTTTTTTATTAATAGTTGACATCAGGAAGATATCACTATATAATCAAAAGAAATGATAAAAATGTATAATTTTAGTATAATATAAATAAATAGTAATTTTGAAGTAGGTTAATAATAAAATTTAATATAAATGGAGGTCTGATAATGCAGAAATTAGAAATCACTTTTTTATCATTAGTAACTATAAAATAATTATTTTTGTTACTATATTTGACATATTTTGATTTTTTTAATATAATATTAGTATATATTTAGAAATAAGATAAAAAATTACTACTTTATCCTAAAGGTAGTAATTTTTTTGGTTGTTGATGGTGGAAAATGATATTAAATAAATTATTTTAAAATAAAATGAAAATATTTGCAGATGGAACTAATGATCAACTTGAGGAGGTTGGACTTGTGGATTTAAACATTATGAAAACAAATATGAAATTATGGAAAAAGTTAAGCTTGGTAATAGGCATTTCAATTGTAATTCCTGTTTTAATAGCCTCTTATTTTTTTACAACTAATTCTCTAGATAATACTAGGGGGAATATTTATAAGAAGAATGAGAATATAGCCCAAAATGTAAAGGCTAGAATTGAAACAACTTTAAATGGAGTTGAAACTATTTTAAAAACTATTAGAAATATTGATACTGTTAAATCTGTTAATCCTAATGCTATTGCTTGGCAGGACGGTATGTTTAAAAATATTATTTCTAATTATCAAAGTATTGATGAGATTTTTATTACTAATCAAAAGTATAAACTGATATATTCAACTCTCGAAAATAAAGGGAGATTAGAAAACAAATATTTTAATAACAGTGGAAAAAAATATAATAAATTTAATAATCAAATAACTATTTTGACTTATCCAATTAGGCAAGAAGAAAAAGTAGTAGGCTATGTGGGGGCTAAAGTTAATTTAGCTTTTATTAAGTCGATTTTTAAAAATGTAAATCAAAATGGGGAGAATTATTTAATCTCAACTCAGGGTGATATATTGTTGCATTTAAATGAAGAAAAGATAGATATTAAATACCCTATTTTTACTAAAGTAAATAATAAGCAAGAACAGACCAAAGAGATAGAAATAGATGGAACTACTGAATTAGTGAACTATAAAAAAATTAATAACACAAGGTGGGGAGTTGCTGTTCATTTGCCTACCAAAGTAGCCTATAAAAACATAAGAAAGACTCAGATTTTTTCGATTATAATTATTATCAGTGTAATTATTTTAGCAGTAGTTATTTCTTTGCTACTTTCAAATTATATAAGTGAGAGAATATTAAAAGTAGTTGATTTTGCTAAAGAGCTTGCTAAAGGAAATTTAAATACTGATTCTATTACTCAAGAAAGTGATGATGAGATTGGAGAATTAGAAAGTTCTTTAAATAAAATGAAACAGGATTTAAAAAATATAGTTAGTGACTTGTATGCTCAAATTGAAGAGTTATCTCATCATAGTCAAGACTTATCAGTAGTATCGCAAGAAAGTGGTCATATAGTAGAAAATACACGAAAAAATTTAGAAAGTTTGTATAGTGGGATAGAAGAAGTTTCTTCTAATAATGAGGAAGTAACTGCTTTAGCGCAGGAAACTAATTCGAAAACTCAAGTTGGGGAAGCGAATATTAATAGAACTATTAGCAAAATGGAAGAAATAAATAAGTCAGTTATTAGAAGCCAAAGTAAAATAAATAATTTAAATGATATTTCAGGTGAAATTTCTAATATTTTAGAAATTATAAATAGTATAGCAAAACAGACCAATTTATTAGCTTTAAATGCTAGTATTGAAGCTGCTAAAGCTAGAGAAGCTGGACAAGGTTTTGCTGTTGTAGCTCAAGAAATTCGCAGTTTGGCTGAAGATACTACTGGAGCAACCGAAAAGATAGAAGATTTAGTAGAAGAAACTTACAAGCAAAGTAAGAATAGTTTGGAAGCAATTGATGAAGTAAAGTCTAAAACAGAAATAGGAAGAAAAGAAGCAAAAGAAACTGGAGAGATTTTTGTGGAAATCAGTAATTCTATCGAAGAAACTTCAGTTAATATACAGCATTCATCAGAGGTTAGTCAAGATTTGGTCTATGAGAGTGAAGAAATTAAAGAAACATCTAAAAAAGTGGATCAAATTTCAGAAAAAATGGAAAGTTCAGCTAGTGATTTAGCAATAATGGCTGAAAAATTAGAAAAAACTATTAATAATTTTGATTTTTAGGAGGGGAAAAAATGAAGAAAAAAGTAGTGGTTTTTTTAATTGCCTTATTAGTATTTAGTTCTAGTCTAACTTATGCTTTAAATGTAGAGCAAATTTTAAATAAATTAGACAAGAAAGTTAATCCTAAGACGGCTGAAATGGATTTGAAGATTAAAACAGATAGTAGTGATAAAATTGTTGAATATTTCAGCAAAGAGACTGCAGGGCAGACTAATACTTTATTTAAGGTATTAGCTCCTAATGAAGAAGAAGGTACAGCAGTTTTAGCATTAAATAAAGATAGCAGAGAAGAATTATATTTTTATATTCAAGCTATTGGTGCGCGAAAAGTAGCAGTTAATCAAAAGAAAGGTAGTTTTTTACAGACAGAATATAATTATTTTGAAATATTAGATATGTTTGAGGGACATTATGAGCAGAAATTCCAAGCAGCTATTGAGGCAAAAAGTGATAAAGACTTTGTATTAAGGCTAGAACCTAAAAATGATTTGAATCAGTATGATTATTTGTTATTACATATTACTAACAAATATCTACCTGAAAAAATTGAATTTTATCGTGGCAAGCAAAAGTATAAAGTTTGGCAAGTTGAAAAATTTAATCAAACTGAAGGGGTATATTATCCAGAAAAGAGCGTATTGCTTAATTTAAATAATAATCGGGAAACTGAAATTACATTTACGAATGTAAAATATAATCTCGAATTAAATGATATGTTGTTTAGTGTTAGATATCTGAAAAGATAAAAAAGATTTGAGGAGGAGTTGAAAATGTTGAAAAAAATAAATGTAGTAGTATTAACTGTAGCAGTATTATTAACATTTACTGTGCATTCTTTTGCTGGAGACTTAGAAATTCATGGAGAGTTTATTAATGATTTGATTCTAGAAGAAGAAAAAAAATACTGGAGATAAAGAGTACTTTAATAATTCAGATCAAAATAATTTACTCAACGGTAATATTTTTAATTTGATTTTAGAAAAGGAATTAGGTTTTAGTGGAAATATATATGTTAAAGCTCAATTGGAGCAGAAATATAATGGTGAAAATATTGCTAAAATTGATCAAGGTTATTTAGATTATTACACAAAAAATGTTGACTTTAGAGTAGGAAAACAAATTATTAGATGGGGAACAGGATATAGATTTAAACCTAATGATGTATTTAACCCTAATGATATGACTGGTTATAAAGCTTTTTTTGATAAAATGGCTATTAATGCAGTTAAAGCTAATTATTATTTGCCTAATCGTTCTGAAATTTCATTGGTAGTTACTCCTGAAAGCAAAGTACAGAAGATGGGATTAGAAAAAGAGAATGATGTTGCTAAGCGTACTGCAGCTGAATTTGGTGTTCAAACTTATCAGCAGCTAATACAAGATCCAAATTTTAAAGCTTTGCTAGATGCTTGGAGCAATTATGGGATTAATATAGATGAAAATACAGTACAGAATTGGATGGCTCCTGAATATGATAAACCTTTAGATAACCCTCAGGTAGGATTAAGATTTACTAAACGAGGTGTTAAAGGTTTTGATTATTCTGTGATGTTATCTCAAACTACAGAAAAGACGATTGTTTTAGATAAAAAATTTTTTCAAGAAACTTTACCGCAGGAACTTACTAATTTAACAAATAAAACAAACGGTTATTTAACTAAAGGTATGCTAGGTAAAGCTTTAGATGTAGTTGAAAATTATGAAATTCCAATCAAGTATGTTTATCCTGAGATAACTAATATTGGATTTAGTGCAATTGGACAAGTAGGAAAACAAAATGTTTGGATAGATATGAATTATAGTATTTTTGGTGAAGAAGAGTATTTAGATGGAGGCTATTATGTAATAGGTCATGATATGAAATTAGCTAATAATTTGTATTTGACCAATCAACTAACTTATGCTGCCCCTATTTTAAAAGGAGATGATGAACTAATTACTTTGAATTGGATTTTTGAATATCCAATTAATAATAAGCACGAATTTATATTGACTAGTATGTATGATATCAGTAATAATGGCTTCTCATTAGAACCACAGTTTAATTATCAATTAAATAAATCTTCTCAATTACAATTGGGATTAACTTGGCTTGGTGCTGAAGAAGAAGGAGACCCAATGACTTGGTTTAGTAAAGATAGAGTTTATTCTAGATTGAAAGTTGACTTTTAACTAAATTTAACGAAAGATAAGGCTAAAATATAATAGAAGTAACTAAAAAAAGAGGCTTAGCAGCCTCTTTTTTATTTTTTTTGAAATAAAATAAAGGTATTTTCCAGATAATGTATAATACTATAAATAGAAATAATTGTAAAAAATACAAAATGTAGGGAGGGGAAAAGGGGTAAAAAAGGTAATTTCAAAAAGAAAAGTTAAGGAAGGTTTGTTGACAGGAACTATCTGTTTACTAATTATTAAAAAGGGATTATTTAGAAAGGGGTATTCATATTTAATGAGAAAATTTAATTTTCGAGCTATAGTGTTAATTTTAGTGTTAATTTTAAGTCTAAGTTTAATGGTTGGTTGTAGTAGTGAACAGAAAGAAGAAACTAATGTAGGGCAGAAAGGAATTGTAAAATTAGGTTTTTCTGTTGATGAACCAGGAGTTAATATTCAAAATATAGGTGAAGAAATTAATTTAAACCACTATAAAATAATTATCAAACAAGATGAAAAAGTAATAGAGGAAAAAACTTTTGGCACAGATAAAAGTCAAGTTAGTTTTAAGTTAGAACCGGGGCAATATAAATTAATAGCTCAGGCTATTGAAGAAGTAGGAGATAAAAAATATGTTGCCTATAAGGGGGAATCAGATTTACAAGTGAAAGCAGAAGAGGTTAATCAAAAGACAATTTTGCTTAATCTAAATACTGCTACTGTAAAAGTGAAGGTTGATATCAAAGGAGATTGGCGGCCTACTGCTTCTCAAATTTCTCAAGTGAAAATTAGTTATCCTTTTCGAGATGAAAGCTATGTTGAAGAAATTGATTTAAGTGATGGTAGTGCAACTTTTATTCAAAAAGGAGTTTCAGCACGTAAATGGGATATAAGAGTTAAAGTAGGGGGCAGTAGTCTAGAGAAACAAGGAGTCTATGTATTGCCAGATAGAGTTAATGAATATAATTTAATGATTAGTGAAGGTAATCAAGGACAGATGAAAGTAGAATTAGAAGATGGTCCGGCGAAGGTAACAGGTGTAGTAGCTAATTTAACTGATTCTGGAGTGGTTAATTTATCTTGGGATGCTGTAGATAATGCCGCTTTCTATATGGTATATAGAGCTGAAAAAGAAGATTTCTCTGAAGCTAGTAGAGTGAAATCTTTAGCAGCAGAGAATACTAATTATAATGATAATCTTAATGCTACTGGTACTTACTATTACTGGGTAGAATCTTATAATGAAGAAGGATTAGCCGGAGAAATGTCTGCTCCAGCAGTAACAAGTGAGGATAGTAATGACGATGATGAAGATGATAATGAAGATGACGAACAACCAGGGGAAATAGAGATAGAAAGTGTAGATTTTTCAGCAACTGATGATGGTCAGTATCAAGTACAGTTAAAACTAAAAGATAATGAAATTACTCAAGGGATTGAAGAGATGCATTTAGTTGGTTCATTTCAAGATTGGGCACCATCAGATAAGAGTTATGCTCTAACTAAAGGTGATGATGGTGTAACGTGGACAGGAACATTCGAATTAGCAGCTGGAGATGAGTTTAAAGTAGTGTATGATACAGATAACTGGGATGACATGCAGCACTTTGGTATAGATGGAACTACTGATGGAGATAACTTTGTAATTGAAGATAATGATGATAATGATGATAATGATGATAATGATGATCAAATAGGAACAGTAGAATTAGATACAATAGATATAGCAACAATTGATGATGGACAATATCAAGTACAGTTAAAATTAAAAGATAACCAAGCAGCTCAAAATATTGGAGAGATGCATTTAGTAGGAACAATTAATGATTGGGCACCAGCAGATAAGAGTTATGCCTTGACTAAAGGTGATGATGGGGTAACTTGGAGTGGCACCTTTGCTTTAGCAGCTGGAGATGAATTTAAAGTGATGTATGATACAGATACTTGGGATGATATGCAGCACTTTGGTACAGATGGGACTACTGAAGGTGATAATTTTGTAATTGAAGATAATGAAAATAATGAAGATAACAACGATAACGAAGATGACAACGATAATGAAGATAATAATGATGATGAAAATACTATTAAAGCAGTAGAAAAAGTAGATGGAGGTTGGAAGTTCACTTTTGTTCCAGAAACTTATGGAGTTACAGTAGAAGATGAAGTTCATTTAGTAGGTAGCCTTAATAGTTGGGAACCAGCAGATAAAACTTATGCTTTAACTAAGCAAGATGATGGCACTTGGACTGGAACATTTTCTGATGTAGAAGCAGGAGCAGAGTTTAAGTTTATTTATGACAGTACAGAATGGAATGGAAATGATTTTGGTGATGGAGCAGGTAATAATTTGATAGTTCAGTAATTTCTATTCTATTTGAATAATAGTTACTTTTTTACGGCTTCAATTCGATCATTTGATCGGCTTGGAGCCGTTTATTATTTGTAAGAAGTAATTATTATTGATATAATATTTCTTAAAGTATATAGATCAATTGTAGGTGATAAAAATGGATTTAAATCAAAAAGCAAATAACTTACCTCAAGAACCTGGTGTTTATTTAATGAAAGATGAAACTGGAACAATAATTTATGTGGGTAAGGCTAAATCGCTTAAAAATAGAGTTAGTTCTTATTTTCAAAATGCTAAACATCAGCGTTTTAAGACTAAAGTTTTAGTCGAGCATATTTCTGATTTTGAATATATAGTGACAGATACTGAAGTAGAAGCATTGATTTTAGAAAATAATTTAATTAAGAAGCATAATCCAAAGTATAATATTCAATTAAAAGATGATAAAACTTATCCTTATATCAAGGTTAGTGTTAATCAAAACTTTCCTCGGGTCTATAAAACTCGAGTTATAAAAAATGATGGGGCGCGTTACTTTGGCCCGTATACTGATGTACGAGCAGTGAATAATCTGTTAGAGTTAATTCATGATTTATACCCACTGCGGACATGTAAAAAAGCAATTTCTGATAGAGAGGAACGAGCTTGTCTTAATTATCATATTGATAAATGTGCTGGTCCATGTATTAACGAAATTAGCCAAGATGAGTATAATGAAATGATAGATGAGATAGTTATGTTACTAGAGGGTAAAGAGAAAAGCTTAATCCAAGAATTAAAGACTAAAATGGAAATTGCATCAGAAAATTTAGATTATGAAGCTGCTGCTAAATATCGTGACCAAATTGAAGCTATTAATAAGTTAACTCAGAAGCAAAAGATTGTTTCTGAAAATTTAGTCAATCAAGACGTAATTGCTACAACAGCTAATGAAGAGCAGATTTGTTTACAGTTGTTGATTGTGCGAAATGGTAGATTGATTGGTAAAGAAAACTTTATTTTTAAAGAAGAAGAGAGTATTGAATTGACCATTACTGCTTTTTTACAGCAGTACTATGATGCTGCTTATTATGTACCGCAGGAGATTTTATTAGAATCTGAACTTGAAGATCAAGCAGTGATTGAAGAATGGTTGGCGGAACAGCAGGAAAAGAAAATTGAAATTAAAGTTCCTAAGCAGGGTAACAAACGAGATTTAGTAGATATGGCAGCGAAAAATGCTTATTATAATTTGAAGGAGCATAATTTCCAGAGCAAAATGGATTTTTTGCATAAAGGCCCAGGTGTAGAAAGTTTAGGACAATATTTAGGTTTAGATAAATTGCCGTATCGAATTGAAGGTTTTGATATATCGCATATTCAAGGCACAGATACAGTTGCTTCTTTGGTAGTTTTTGAAGGAGGTAAGCCTAAAAAGAGTGATTATCGGCGTTTCAAAATTGAAAGTGTATCCCAGCCAGATGATTTTGCTTCGATGAAAGAGGTAATTACTCGCCGTTATTCTAAGTTAATTGAAGAAGAAAGAGAATTTCCTGATTTGATTTTAATTGACGGAGGTAAAGGACAGTTGAGTTCAGCGCTTAGTATTTTAGAAGATTTAGGTCGGTTTGACCAAAATATTATCAGTTTAGTTAAACGAGAAGAAGAAGTTTTTGTGCCAGGGGAAAGTGAGCCGATTGTCCTGCCTAAAAATTCCGAAGCACTGCATTTAGTACAACGCGTTAGGGATGAAGCACATCGTTTTGCTGTTAATTATCATCGGAAATTAAGGTCGCGCCGTTTAACTCATTCTATGTTAGATGATATTTCTGGTGTGGGGCCGCAGAAAAGAAAGGATTTATTAAATCACTTCGGTTCACTGCAAAAGATAAAACAAGCAGGTGCTGATGATTTGACGGAGGTAAAAGGAGTTGGCCCTAAGTTAGCAGAAAAAATAAAAGAGTATCTAGAGATGAATTTAAGACCTTAATAAGGGCAAAGGTGGTGAGATGATGAAAATATTGCTGAAGTTTGCGATTACTGTGTTGGCCCTACTTTTAACTGCTCAATTGCTGCCGGGAATTGCTATTGATAGTATTTCTGCGGGGATGTGGGCTGCTTTGATTCTAGGTTTAGTTAATACTTTTTTAAAGCCAATATTAACTATTTTTACTTTTCCATTAACTGTTTTAACTTTTGGATTGTTTTTGTTCATATTAAATGGGATCTTATTTTTATTAGCTGCTAATTTAGTAGCGGGATTTAGTGTAAGTGGTATGTTTGCTGCTATTATAGGATCTGTAGTATTAAGTATTATTAATAGTTTAATGTCTGGCGTTATAGATGATGATTAAATTAAATATTGCTATAAATGTAATATCTTAGATTATAAATTGAGCTTTAGTAATAAATTAAAGTAAAATAGTAATTATTAACTAGTTGTTTTAAATATTTCTTTATGAATTATTAACTTGTTGTACTATAATAAGTAATAATCTAAATCAAACGAGGTGAAAAAATGGCCCCTCAAAAAGGAGATTATCTAGGATATCCTTGTGTTAATGGATGTGGTCATCATATGCGGGTAAAGGATGATTTGAATCAAACTAGTCAAAGTACTAAAGTAACTCTGGAATGTCCAACTTGTAGTCAAGAAAAAGAGTATTCAAGGACAGAATTAAAAGGGATTGTTAATTGTGAATATTGATTTTCAAGGGTAAGAGGAAACTCTTGCTCTACTTAAAAATATAAATGATATAAGTAATTAAAGCAATTATTACTGTAAATAAATGAGGTGAATAATTAAAAATGAACCCAGATTATAAACCAGGCACTTATATTAATTATCCCTGTTCAGAATGTGGTCGTAAAATGAGGTTAAAAACTGACTTAAAAAAGTTATCAGGCTCAGATGAGGCAACTATTGAATGTTCAGAATGCAAAATTAAAAAGAAATATACAGCAGCAGAATTAAAAGCTATGCTTAATGCTCAGTAATAATTTTGAACAGCAGTCCTTAGGGCTGCTGTTTTGTTGTTGTTAATACTTATATATATATTGTCTTTTAAGAATCTTTGCATTATTTTGTTTAAAAATTATAATTTTATGATATAATGAAGGATGATAAATTTATTTTAATAATTAAAAATGTTTAAATTAGCTTAAATTTTTATTATAATTTCTTTATGTATAGAATTAAATTAATTGTAAAAGGAGCGGCAATTATGAAACAGTATGCACGTGTTATTTCTAAACCTGATTCTGAGCAAGTTAAGGTGATGGTGCAAAAACATTCTGCTTGTGGTAAGTGTGGTAAATGTAGTTCAGATGACAATTTAGTTTTAACTTTGGATAATACTTTAAATGTGGATATAGGTGATGTAGTTACAATTGAAATGAAAGGTAGTAGTATTTTAGGGGCTGCAGTATTAGTTTATTTCTTGCCGCTATTAGCTTTGATTGTAGGATATATAGGTGCAGGTTATTTAGGAATGCAAACGGAAGTAACTAGAATTGCTTTAGGTGGATTGTTATTTGCGCTATCATTTTTGATTGCTAGAAAAGTAGGAGAAGAAAAGGAAAAAGATTATCGAGCTGAGATGCAGGAAGTTGTGAATTAATAAGGATAAGTATAAGTCTAAGTTTGAGGATGAAGAATAAGTATAAGATTAAGAAAAGTTTAAGTTATTGAAAAGATCTCAAATTTCAGGGAGGAAATTTAATGGAATATAAATTGCTAGCAATTGATTTAGATGATACTTTATTAGGATCTGATAATCAAATTAGTGAGCGAACTAAAAAAGTAATTCAGCAAGCTCAAGATAAAGGGGTAGAAGTTGTAATTGCAACTGGTAGAATGCATGCTTCAGCTTTTCCCTATGCACAAGAGTTAGGAATTAATGGGCCAATTATTACTTATAATGGAGCATTAATTAAAAATGTAAGTAGTGGAGAAGTTGTGGAACATAATCCGATTAGTTTAGACCTGACGAAACAGGTTGCTAGATATGTAGAAGAACATGATTTGAATTTAAATCTTTATATGGATGATATCTTATATATTAATCATGATGGGCCAAAAGCTAGATATTATGAAAAATTAGCTGGGGTTAAAGCTGTATTAATTAATGAAGATTTAGAAGATTTTATAGATCAACCGTCAACAAAGTTAATCATTGTCGATGATGAAGAAGAAATTCCAAGTATTTTAGAAGATGTGAAAGCGGAATTTGCTGAACAACTACATATTACAACTTCAAAATCTGTATTTGTAGAATTAATGGATCCTGAAGTGAATAAAGGTCGAGCAGTAGCTGATTTGGCAGAACAATATGGTTTTTCAGCTGATGAGGTAATTACTATTGGAGATAGTTATAATGACCAAGAAATGCTAGAATACGCTGGATTGGGAGTAGCAGTAGATAATGCTTGGCCAAAAGTAAAAGAAAGTGCTGATTATATAACTAAAGCTCATGATGAAGATGGTGTAGCTGAGGTTATTGAGAAATTCATATTATAAATTTAAAGAAGTCTGAGGATTAAAAATTGATTTTTAAGGGGAAGGATGGATAATAAAGATGAATGATGAATTAAAAGAATTATCTGATTTAAAGAAAGTTAAGATTAAAGGTGATAGAAAATTATTTTCTGCGACGCATGAGGAAATTGAACAAGGAGCTACTACTGATGTATACTTTATTAAGACAAGAGAGATATTATCTGAATTGGATTTAGCTGATACAGAAGTTACAGCAGAAATTTTCCCGAGTCAAGCTGGAGTATTTGCAGGTGTAGATGAAGCATTAAATTTACTTGAGCAAAAAGATGTAAAAGTTTGGGCTTTAGATGAAGGAAGTACAATGGATAGAAAAGAAGTAGTAATGAAGATTAAAGGTTCCTATGAAGATTTTGGCATTTTTGAAACAGCCATTTTAGGAGCTATGTCTAATTCTAGTGGTTGGGCTACAGCTGCTAAAGAATGTAAAGAGGCAGCTCAGAATAAACCAATGTTATGTTTTGGAGCACGTCATATTCATCCTGCAGTAGCTCCTGTAATGGAAAGAGCAGCTGTGATTGGTGGTGCTGATGGAGCTAGCTGTATTTTAGGGGCTAAATTAGCAGGGCAGGAACCTTCAGGTACAGTGCCACATGCTTTGATATTAACTGTAGGAGATACTTTAGATGTTGCTGAAGCATATCACGAGATTATGCCTGAAGAAGCACCGCGAACTATTTTAGTTGATACTTTTAAAGATGAAGCTGAAGAATCATTGCGAATTGCAAATGAATTAGAGGAAGACCTAGATGGAATTCGTTTAGATACTCCTTCAGAACGAGGTGGGGTAACTTTAGATCTAGTAAAAGAAGTGCGAGCTCGATTAGATCAAGCGGGGCATGAGCATGTTAATATTTTTGTATCTGGTGGTTTAACACCTGAGAGAATTGAAGAACTAAATCAATTAGAAGTTGATGGTTATGGAGTAGGAAGTTATATCTCTAATGCTAGTGCTATTAATATGACTATGGATTTAAAAGAAATTGATGGTCAGGCAGTAGCTAAACGTGGCAGAATTCCTGGTACAACTGAAAATAAAAGATTAAAAAGAAAATTGTAAAAATGCAGGATGTTGAATTATAATTGTAGAAGTTAAATAAGTGAAGTTTATTATTTTTAAATAGTCACAGACAAGAAGGGTGAGAGTATGACAGGATGGGAAATAGCTAAAAAGAGTTATAAAGAAATTTATCAAAACATTTCTGCTGTCTTGATCGCTAGCCTAGGTTGGTTTTTAACGGCTGGTCTAGTTTTATTAATGAATTTAATTGCTATTAATGCTATTTTAATTGGGCAGCCTATTTGGATTGTTCCTTTTCTTTTATTAGAGTTAATAGTAGTAGGTCCAGCGACAGCAGGGGCATGTTATGTAACTAATATTATTGTTAAATATGGGAATGTTTCTATTACTGATTTTTTTAAAGGAGTAAAGGAATATTTCTTTAAGTCACTTGCTTTAAATTTTGTATTTTTTATAATAGCGGGAATACTCTATTTTGACTTCAACTTCTTTGCTACTTCTGAGAGTTATTGGATGAAAGTTTCTAGTGCAATTTGGTTATATGGTTTAGTCTTTGTTAGTATAGTTTGTTTTTATGCTTATCCATTGATGATTGAATTGGATAATTTAGATGAGGACGATTCAATTAAAAACATAATTAAGTATGCAGGGTTATTAGCTGTTAAGAATATTTCATTCACTATATTCATTTACTTTCAATTAATTATTTATGCAATGTTGAATATAGGATTGATAATTACTTTACCTACATTATTTATGGGAGGGATTTGTATCCTAGCTAATAATTCTACTTTGAATTTATTAGTTAAACATAATGTCATTGATGATATTCCTGGACCGCAAAGCTTTAGGAAATAGTAATGAGTAACAAGTGATGAGTGACGAGAAAAAAGCAGTAAAGAGTAATGAGAAAAGAGCAGTAAAGAAAGAAAAGTAGTAATCAGTAAAGAGTGATGAGAAAAAATAGTGATGAGTAAAAATAGTAAAAAGAAACAAGAAAAAAGCAGATTTAAGTTTTGTTGGTTTTATTCTTTTACTCATTACTCATTACTCTTTACTTCTCTTTACTCCTTACTTCTTACTTATTTCTGTTTACTGATTTATATTGAGGGGGTTTGTTATGAAAAAAGAATATGTAATTGGTGTTGATTTAGGCGGAACTAAAATTTTAACAGCTTTATCTGATTTAGAAGGTAATATTTTAAAAAGGTCAAGAGTTCTAGTTGGAGATGTGAAGGATAAGGATACTGTAGTTACTAAAATCAAAGAAACTATTGAGCAAGTGATTGAAGAAACAGAGGTTGATTTAGAACAGGTGGCTGGGATTGGTTTAGGTTGTCCTGGACCGCTAGATATTGAAGAGGGATTAATTCATCATACACCTAATTTAAATTTAGATGATGTAAATATTAAAGATGAATTAAGTGATTTAAATACGCCAATCTTTTTAGAAAATGATGCTAATGCTGCTGCTTTAGGTGAACAATGGTTTGGTTCTGGTAAAGGCGCGGAAAATATGATTTATATTACTGTTAGTACTGGTATTGGTGGCGGTGTCATTATTAATGGTGATATTTATCATGGTACTAGTGATGGAGCAGGAGAAATTGGTCATATGACTCTAGACCCTAATAGTGTTGTTAAATGCGGGTGCGGTAATTTTGGTTGTTGGGAAGCTTTAGCTTCTGGTACAGCATTGAGTCGTTTAGGTCAAGAGGCATTAAAGGCTGAAGAAGATACTATGATAGATGATTTAGTAGATGAAATTAGTGAAGTTGATGGTGCAGTAGTTGCTAAAGCTGCTGCTAAAGAAGATGAAGTGGCTTTAGAATTAATGAATACTATAGCTGAAAGATTAGGTACTGGTTTAGCTAGCTTAATTAATATTTTCAATCCAAGTCGGATTGTTTTTGGTGGAGGAGTTTCAAATTCTTGGTCGTTGTTAGAAGATAAAGTTTGGGAAACTATTGAGGCGCGAGCGATGGATTCTTTGGCTGAGAAGGTTGAAATTATTCCTGCAGAATTAGGTTCAGATGTTGGAGTAGTAGGGGCTATTGCTGCAGCATTGGCCCATATTAAAAAATAAATAATTGACAATTTATCAGTAACAATTTAAAATTATAGGTAAAAGGTGGGTATTAAAACTATAGGAGGGATTAAAGATGGCACCAAAAGAAGTTAATTTGGAACAAGTTTCGTTTAAGATCACTTTACATGCTGGTAATGCTAAGGAGTTAGCACATGACGCTTTAACTGAAGCTAAAAAAGGAAATTATCAAAAAGCAGATGAATTAATAGAAGAAGCGCATGAAGAATATGCTAAAGGACATGATATTCAGTCTGAAAATATGAGTAAAGATGACCCAAAACAGAGAGTTATGACTAATATGTTATTAGCTCATGCTATGGACCATTTAATGTCTGCTAATACTGAAATATCATTAATTGAAGAAATGATTGAACTACACAAAGAATAGATTAAGAAATAAAATTGTTTGATTTTGAAGCCCTTTTGTTCCAAATTACAAAAGGGCTAATTAATGTTTTTTAAATTTACTTAGAGGTGAAATAATGGAAAAAATACCAGTTACAAATTTAATTGATAAATTCGGTTTAGAACGGTTAAATGAAGAAGAAATAAATAATTTTATAGAAGTAAGTGATATTAAAAGACCAGGATTAGAATTAGCTGGCTTTTTTGATTATTTTACTCCTGAACGAGTTCAACTTTTGGGTCGGACAGAGCTATCTTTTTTGAAAGAGTTACCACCAGAATTATTAGAAGAAAGATTAAACAAGTTCTTTTCCTATGATATTCCGTGTATTATTATTACTCGGAATATGGAACCGCCACAACCGGTACTTGATTTATCTAAAGATAGTGGAGTTCCTATTTTTAGCACTGATTATTCTACTACTAATTTTATGAGTCTATTGAGTGGTTATTTAGAAGCAGAGTTTGCTCCAGAGGTAACTAAACATGGAGTGCTTGTTGAAGTTTATGGTGTTGGATTATTTATTAGAGGTAAAAGTGGTATTGGTAAAAGTGAGAGTGCTTTAGGATTAGTTAAGAAAGGTCACCGGTTAATTGCTGATGATGCAGTTGTTATTAGGCGGGCTATGCGGGATACATTAGTTGGGCGGTCTCCCGAAATTTCTAAGCATTATATGGAATTAAGAGGTTTAGGAATTATTAATGTTCAGACCTTATTTGGTGCTGGAGCAGTTAGAGAAGAACAGAGTATAGACTTCATTGTAGAACTGGAAAAATGGGATGATGAGACGGAATATGACCGCTTAGGTTTAAATGAGGAACAGCGTGAAATCTTAGGGGTTACGTTGCCATTAGTAACTATTCCTGTACGGCCAGGTCGTAATTTAGCAATGGTATTAGAAGTTGCAGCTATGAATTATAGATTAAAGAATATGGGTTATAATGCAGCAAATGAGTTTACTACTAAGCTAAAAGATGAATTAAATAAATAAATATAAGTATTCCCAAACGGGATAAAAATAAGGATAATGAGGTGAAAATAAGTGGAATTAAGTGATTTTACAGTGGAAGATGTTATTAAGGTAGCTGATGAACGTAAATTGGGGAAGATGGCTATTATTTTGTCAATGGTAGATGACCAACATGATGATGATATAGTAGATACTTTTATTAATGAAGGATATAATGCAGTAATTACTAGAGCAGGAGGTAAAGGTGAAGAATTAAAGAATAAGGTATTACGTAATGCTCTAGGTGCTGCAGTGAAAGGTAATGTAATTAATGATGGTATTCAAGACCGAAGAGTTTTAACTCGTTGTGTTGAACGGGCAGTAACTGGTTTAGATGGTCCGATGAGTGGTATTTCTGGAGCTGGAATTAAAATTGGGATTGTTAAAAAAGATGTTCATTTAGCAGTTGCTATTCATGGGAAAATAGGTATTCCAGGTTTAGATATTGATCATGAAATTTCTGGCTTAGGGGTTCACTATTATGGATTAGCCAATAATGATAAATAAGGATTTAGCTAAGAGCAGACATTTTGTCTGCTCTTTTTTTAGTGCTAATTTTTTGGAATCTACTGACTTAAAATGACTTAAATTAGAAATAATTCATAATTATATTGATATTAAAGGATTAAAGCTGTATAATTTAAATAAAGATGCATAATTGTAATATTTATTAAATTAAAATATATTTTTCATTTTTATATCATTAAATGTTGCCCCTAAAGGTTTTCTTTAACAGTATAAATGTTAGTTTATAATTATAAGTTTATATTAAACAGGGATATATTTATATATCCCTGTTACTAGGGTTAAACATAAAGTTGTTTAAGGTTGCTAATCAATTTGTATTGATTGGTTTTATTTTGTTCAATCAATTTAATAGTTAGAGATGTTAATATAGAAATTCGAGATGATAAATTTTAATTAGATAAATATAAATTTAAAACATATTTTTATTATTAATAAATAAATTTAAATAAGGTCTGTAATTTGTTAGCTGTCCATATTTTATCTTTTCTTTATTGGGGTAGTTAAATTAAAAAATAATATTTCAAAGAAGGTATTTTATATTTTAACAATAATATAAAATATAGGTAAAAAAATAAAATAAAAGGTAATAAGCAATTACTAATAACATTACTTAGGTTATATTTATGTTGAGGAATGTTTATTTTTTTAAACTTTGTTTCCAAAAAATACATTAAATATAAAAATTATTATTTTTATATTATAATTTCTAATAAACTGCTGGCTTTATCAAGGAGGTGGTTTAAGAATCAATTAAAGCCGATTAAGTTGGATTTATATTAGCAGCTTTTAATCATTATTTAAATTAAAATATTTAGGGGGTATTAATAGTGAAGAAAAAATTTAGTTTTGCTATGTTAGTTGCGTTAGTTGTTGTGTTGGTTGCAGTACCTGCTTTTGCTAAAACTGAAGTAAAATCTGCTGATGAAGATGGCAAAGTGGAGGTTACTTTTACTTATGGTGAAAACTTAGGTGCAAATGCTGTATTTGTTGCTGGTCAATTTAATAATTGGTCTCCAAACCATCCTTTTTGGAGAATGAAGAAAGAAAATGGAGTTTGGACACTTACTAAGAAGTTAGACAAAGGTGAAAAGTATCAGTATAAATTCACTGTTTATGGCGGTGGAGAATTGAAGTGGATCAAAGATGAAGATGCTGCTACTTTTGAAGCTGATGGATTTGGTGGGCAGAACTCAGTATTAATTGCTAAGACTTCTGTTGACTTAACTCCTCGTGTAAGAGAGTTAGAATCAAAAATGGCAACAGTTAACCAAGGGTTCTCTTATAGTGGTTATATGCGTGCTGGAGCTTTAATGTCTACTGAAGGTGGAACAATGAATGGGCATATTGGTCTTTTCCCTAATCACTTTTCTAGATTTAGATTAGGTAACGAAGAGGATACTTATGTAGAAAATGTGTTTGGAAAGAAATTCACTCAAGATGATGGTTCTTGGATGAAAGCTCAAATTAGATTAGCTAACAAAAAGACTGATTATCATACGTATAATAGTCAAAATGATGAAGAAAGTACTGTACGTGAAGCATTTGTAATTGGAAGTGGATT
This sequence comes from Halanaerobacter jeridensis, assembly GCF_016908315.1. Lineage (GTDB taxonomy): Bacteria > Bacillota > Halanaerobiia > Halobacteroidales > Halobacteroidaceae > Halanaerobacter > Halanaerobacter jeridensis. The sequence continues at coordinate 97,994 of NZ_JAFBDQ010000011.1, forward strand.
TGACTTTGCTCCAAATGTTACTTTCTGGGCAGGAGAAAGATTCTACGGACGTAGTGATATTCATATCACTGATAATCGTTGGAGAGAATTAGATGGATTTGGTGGTGGAGTTCAAGGTCTTGATCTTGGTGCTGCTAAATTGGATGCTGCTTTAATTGTTAGAAACTCTCAAGGAGATGGAGCATCTCAAGTTGTTGATACTGATATTGAGGGTGGAAAAAATCAGAAGAATATTGACTTGAGATTTAAAGGAATTCAAGTTCCAGGTGGACAGTTAGAGGTTGAAACTAGATATGCTTGGCAGGATGAAACTACTGATAGATCAGGTTATCAATTAGATTTTGTTTATAGCCGACCAGATTTTTATGGTATTGCTAATGGTTCTAGTAATGTAATTTTACAATATGGTGATGACTTAGGTGCTGATTTAGGTAATCCAGTTGGTTTTACTAGCGAAGAAGCTAATGGATATGCTTTAATTGCATATGGATTAGCTAATATTAATGAAAATTGGGATGTTATGCCTCAATTAGTATATGAAGATATCGATAGTAAATATAATGGTGGAGCAGATGCCGAAAAAAGAATTGCTATTGGTGGTCGAGCAGTTAGATATTTAAGTAATAATTTATCTATGCAGTTCGAATATGGATATGAAAGTCAAGAAGCTGGATGGCATGATGAGGCACTTAGCTTACAAAAGTTTACTGTAGCACCTACTATTAAATTAGACAATTCTTTCTGGGGTCGTCCAGAAATAAGAGTATTTGCTACTTATGGTACTTTTGATGATGGTAATAATACTTGGAGAGGTCCGATTCATCGTGGTGCTGGAGAAGGTAATAACGATGATAACGGTGGAAACTTTGGATTTGAGCAAGGTAATGATGATGTTATAACTTACGGAATTCAAACTGAACTTTGGTGGTAATAATTTAAGAAATGAAAGAGCCCTACCGCTTGGTAGGGCTCTTATTTATTTACTCTTAGAATGATTATTTAATTTGAAATTATATATTAATATTTTGCTAAAGAAATTTGGGAATATTTCAAGGGGGAGAAAAATGAAGTGCTTAAAAAGAAAAAGTAAACTGTTAGTATTAGGCTTAGTTTTAACTTTGCTTGTAGTAGGTTGTAGTAGTGAAGATGAGACTAAAGTTAAAAATTTATTAGTCCAAGTCACTGCGCCTAATGATTCTGCTGTAACTAAATTGGATATTTCCTTTCCTCATCATGATGATATCTCATCTAAAATTGCCACGGTAAGTGAAGTAGGAGAAAAAATAGGATTTGAATTTAAAAAATTAAGAATTGCTAGAACTTATGAAGTAAAGATATTAGCTAAAAACTCTAATGATGAAGCTATTTATGGGATTACGAAAGAGGTTGATGTAGCTAATACAACAGAATTAGATGTTAAACTGACTACTGATGATCAGCTCCAGGGTTTAACTGTAGATATAACTGCTCCAGGATATAATGAAGTAACTCAATTAGAAGTACAATTTCCTAATAATTCTAATATATCTGCGCAAGAAAAACAAGTAACTAATCCTGGTCAAAATATTTCTTTTGAGTTTGCTAAATTAACTAATGGGATGGATTATGAGATTAGATTAATTGCTAAAAATAGTAGTGGAGAGGCAGTTTACATTAAAAACAAAACTATTGATCCGGCCCAAAGAAAAATCTTAGATGTGGATTTTCCTGCTCCAGACCCTTTAAGTCAAAATAAAAGATTTAATAAATTGCGAATTTATGAAGTAATGGTTGAAGCATATCAAGATGGTGATTCTAGTGCTGATTATGGTGTAGGCTATGGTACTAGTGACCATCGAGGAGATATTAAGGGAATTACTGAAGCTATGCCCTATATTGCTTCCTTAAATGTGAATGCTATTTGGTTAACGCCGGTTTTTAATTCTGAGGGTAATGATGCAATAGATGCGACAGGTTATTATGCAGATGATTATTTTGCGATTGACCCTAAGTTTGGAACTGAGGAAGAATTTCGAGAATTAGTAGAGACTGCTCATGAACATGGGTTATATGTTTTATTAGATGGTGTGTTTGGTCATTATGGTCATGCTAATGAACAATTAGTGTCTCCTAAAGGAAATAAAACAGTTGCAGCAAAAGAAATCAATAGTGATGCTTTAGGATTGTTAGGATATAAAGTTAAATATCCAGAGAGTTTAAATTATTTTAAAGAAGTAGCTACGTATTGGATTGAAGAATATAATATTGACGGATGGCGTTTAGACCAAGCTTATCAATTATATCAAAATGGTCATAATTATTGGAGTGATATTCGTCAAGTTGTAGAAGAAGTTGCTCAGCAGCGGGAACAGAATGGTAAGCAATGGGGTACATTAGGTTATATGGTTGGTGAAATTTGGGATGGTAGTGGAAATCAGATTGCTAATGAAGGATACGGACAAAATGGATTGCAGTCTGCTTTTGATTTTCCGGTGCGTTATTCTTTAACTCAAGTATTAGCAACCCAAGAAGATGCTAGCGTGAGTTGGGGTTATAATCAACCTGCCAGTAAGTTAGCGGGAGATTATGGGATTAATAACCGTCAACAATATCCTGATTATGCACAACCTAATTTAATGTTAACTAATCATGATTTAGTACGTTTTGGAGATTTAATCCAGAGAGCACCTCATTTAGGATATGGTCCTGAAAATTATGACTATTGGAAACGGCATAAGGCAGCCTTTAGTTTTATGGCATCTTATACGGGTCCGATAACTCTTTATTATGGAGATGAAATTGGAGAGGAAGTAGAAGGTTATGTGAATGATCAAGATTCAGTAAACGGCGAAGTGATTTATGATGACCATGCCTCTCGTGATGGTGGAGAAGTTGCTGGCTTCACTAGCCAAGAAGAAGATTTAAAGAATTATCTAAGTAAAGTAATGACTATAAGAAAGAATCATCCTGCCTTGTGGAATGGAGACTATAAATTTTTAACCTTAAATGATGATATTTATTCTGTATTAAAAACAGACCCTGAAAGCGGGGAAGAGATTATTTATATTTTAAATGCTGGTCTTAACCAAACTACTGTTTCAAATTTAGATGTTGAAGCTTTGACTTTAGAAGATCTTATGACTGGAGAAATAATTGATGCTTCTAAAAATTATGATATTCAAATTAATGGATTATCTAGTAGATTTTTATTAGTTAAATAAGTATAAAAAATAAAAAAATAAAATAAAAAGAAGGATTTAGAAAATAAATGTATAATTATGTATTTAGTATAATTATAGTAATCAGTGGATAGTTTTTTATTTTCATAGTTTTAAGTTTATTCACTTATCAAAGAAAAGGCGTGAATTTGATTTTGACAAATTTCAGGGAGGAATCTTAATGAAAAAAATATTTAGTGTATTATTGGTTTTGCTATTGGCTTTCGGATTAATAGCATGTTCAAGTGGAAGTGGTGGTGGAGGTAATGAAGATGATAATCTAAAAGTAGGTAGTTTAATTGTTGAAGAAGGAGCAGTTAGCTTTAGTAGTGACTTAGGTGTTACAGAAAGTGATTTAGATCTGAGTACAGCAAAAGTTAAAATTGCTAATCAATTTGCTGGATTAAATGAAGAGATTACAGGAGTTACTGCGGGAGAACAAGAATTAACTGTTTCAGTAGTTAAAGATGGTATTGAATATTATGGAACTAAGACGGTAACTATTGAAGAGAATGAAATAATAACAATAAAAGAGCTAATGATTGATCAAAGTCGAGAATATTCACCAACTGGAAATACTGATGTACCAGCTGGTCATTTAAGAGTTCATTATCAGAGAAATAATGATGAGTATGGTGCTTATACTCTCTGGATTTGGAAAGATACTACTTGGTCATCTGACTCAGATTGGCCTAATGGTTTAGATTTTGCTGGAAGAGATGAATTCGGAGTTTATTATGATATTCCATTAAAAGATGGAGCTCAGACAATAGGATTTGTCCCAGTTGATAAAGAAATTGGTGATCCAAGTAAAGATGGTGACGATCATATATTTAATTTTGTAGAAGACTATAAAAATGTTTATACCTTTGAAGGTGATAATACTGTTTATATTAGTCCTAATAAGGAAGTTGCCTCAGGTATCTTAAGTGGAGAAGTAGTTTCTCCTACTGAAATTAAATTATCTTTCACTGATGCCGAAAAAATAAGTAAAGCAGATTTAATTTTAACGGACAAAGATGGTAATGAAATTACTATTGAATCTTATAGTGCAATGGATAGTAGAGCCGGAACAATAGTCGCTAACTTAGATGTTGAAACTGAAGCACCATATAAGATTAGCTATGATGGAAAAACAGTTCAAGCAGATACGGGAGCTAAATATGAAGATTCTTTAACTGCTTATCAAGGAGATGATTTAGGAGCTACTTATAATAGTGATGGTAGTGCGACATTAAAGTTATGGTCTCCTGATGCTACTGCAGTTGAGGTTGATGTTTATGATAAAGATGATCAAAGTAGTAAAGTTGCTTCTACTGCTTTAACTAAAGGAGATAATGGAGTCTGGAGTGTTACGCTAGATGATTCTAATGTTGGCATTTCAGATTTAGATGGCTACTTTTATCAGTATAGGGTAACAGTTGATGGGAAAGAGAACAAAGCATTAGATCCTTATGCTAAATCAATGGCAGAATTTAAGATAAATACTGATGCTACTAATAGAGGTTCAGTTGATGCAGTTGGTAAAGCTGCAATAATTGACCCATCTTCTATTGGCCCTAATTTAGATTTTGCTAATGTCAGTGGATATGAAACACGTGAAGATGCAATTATTTGGGAAATGCACGTGAGAGACTTTACTTCTCAGCCTGGTTTAGGTTTAAGTAATCAATTTGGGACTTATGAAGCATTTACTGAAAAATTAGAATATATCAAGGAATTAGGTGTAACTCATATTCAGTTACTGCCAGTTATGTCTTATTACTTCGGTGATGAAAGAAAGGTAGATGAGCTAGAAGGACAGTATTCTGCTAAAGATAACAATTATAATTGGGGTTATGATCCACATAGTTATTTTGCTCCTGAGGGTATGTATTCTAAAAGCCCTAAAGATCCAAAGGCTAGGGTTAATGAGTTGAAGACATTGATTAAAGCTATTCATGATCAGGGGATGGCAGTTACTCTTGATGTAGTATATAATCATATGGCCGGTACAGATATTTTAAATAGAATTCACCCTGATTATTATTTTAGAGGAACCAATGGTTCAGGAGTAGGAAATGATACTGCTTCGACTCATGAAATGATGCGGAAATTAATTGTTGATTCTTTGGTTTATTGGACAGAAGAATATAAAGTAGATGGTTATAGATTTGATTTAATGGGTTTAATTGATACTCAAACTATAGCTGAAGCTTATAATAAAGTTTCTAATATTAATCCGGATACTTTATTTATTGGGGAAGGATGGAGAATGTATACTGGTCCTTCAGGAACTCAAGGAGCAGACCAAGACTGGATGAATAAAACTAATGATGTAGCAGTCTTTTCTGATGAAATGAGAAATAAGATAAAATCAGGATTTGGTCAGTCAGAAGGAGACCCCCGCTTTATTACAGGTGGAGAAATGAGTATTGCAACAATCTTCGATAATATTAAAGCTCAGCCTGGTAATACTCCTGCTGATGACCCTGGTGATATGGTACAGTATATTGCTGCTCATGATAACTTAACTTTACATGATGTAATTGCTAAGGCAATGAAATTAGACCCTTCAACTGCTAGTGATGAAGAAAGAATTCAAAAGCGAATTAGATTAGGAAATACAATGATTTTAACTAGTCAAGGAATTGCTTTTTTACATGGTGGGCAAGAATATGGTCGAACTAAAGAGTGGAAAGCTTCTGGTAGTCCTGAAGGAGAAGACACTTATGTAGATACTACTGGAGATTATTATATTCACAACTCTTATGATTCTAGTGATGCAATCAACATGTTTGATTGGGATGCTGTTACTAATTCTGGGGTTCAGAAGAAAACAATGGAATATACTAAAGGATTAATTGCATTAAGAAAGTCTACTGATGCCTTTACTTTAGAAACTAAAGCAGCAGTAGATAGTAATGTAGAATTAGTTTATCCAGGCGAGTATGTAAAAGATAATATTATAGCTTATAAGACACAGAGTGCAGGTAATGCTTATTATGTATTTATTAATGCTGATACCATAGAGCAAGATTTCAGTGTTGCAGCTGATTTAACTGCTGGTACAGTACTTGTAGATGATGATGAAGCAGGAGTTTCAGCAGTTACTACAGTTTCTGGAGTAGAAGTAAATACAGATATTGTAACTTTAGCTCCATTAACTGCTACTGTAATTAAGATAACTCAGTAATTTATATTTTAATAAAATAGAGAGTAGGGTTTTATGCTCTGCTCTCTATTTTTTTAATTGATTATGAGGAGGGGAAAAATTTGAAATTAAAGAATAAAAAAATAGTGGCTTTGTTAGTAATTAGTGTACTCCTTTTAATAACTATTGTAGGTTGTAAAGGCGGAAATAAAAAAACTAAGCTCAGTAAACCTGGATTTGTATTGGAAGGATCTACTTTAGAGCAGTATAATAACAGTCAAGTCCCAATAACTATGGATAGTTTGATGCTTGACTTTAATCAACAACTAGCAGAAGCAGAAGTAGTAGTCGAAGAAAATGGCAAAGGATTAGCAGATGTTAAAGCAGTTAAATTGGGAGATAAACTGGAAGTTTCTAATTTTAACTTAAAAGATTTTAAAGTTTATAATGTTAAATTTACAGCTAAAAATACATCTGGAGAGCAAATTACTAGTCAGGTACAATTTGTAACTGAAACACAAGCAGAACTTAGTAAATCTAATCCAACAATGATGCAGACTTTTTATTGGAGTTTAATGACGCCGACTAGTTTTTGGAATTACTTAGCTGATAATGTTCCAGAATTAGCTGAAAACGGAATTACTTCTTTATGGCTGCCGCCAGCTAATAAATGTAGTGAGCCAACATCAGTTGGTTATAAGCCTTATGATTTATGGGATTTAGGAGAGTTTGACCAAGCTGGAAGTCAGGCAACTAAATATGGTACTCATGAAGAATTAGAAGAGGCTTTAACTACAATTCATGATTCAGGAATGAAAGCCTATTATGATGTAGTATTCAATCATCGTTTTGCTCCAGATAATGATAATTTAGAGTATAGTCCGCTGATGGGTGGAAGTAAGGTTCATTCTTATACTAATCTGCCTAATATGAAGGGGAGAGAAAAATATTATAGTAAAGATAAAGAATGGGATTGGAATTGGAAGCAGTTTGATGCAGTAGATTATGATGCTGATACTGGTCAAATGGAGCCAATATTATTTAAAGGGAAACATTGGGATGAATCTTTTGGTAAAGACTTCTTAATGGCTGCAGATGTTGACTTTCAAAATGAAAAGGTAATTGATGAAATGAAAGAGTGGGGAACTTGGGTCAGTGAAGATGTTGGCTTTAATGGTTTTAGAATGGATGCTAGTAAGCATATTAGTTCTAAATTTACTGGTGAATGGATTGAACATGTACAAGCTAATACCCAGGAGGATTTATTCTTTGTTGGTGAAGCTTGGGAGACAAATGTTAATCGCCTAAAAAGCTATTTAGATTCTGTAGGTAATTCCGATTTAAAAGTCTTTGATTTTCCTTTGAGACAAGCTTTTGAAGAACTACGTGATGGTACTTTAGATATGAGAGAATTAGCTGAGCGTGGTTTAGTTAATCAGGGCCAATATCATGAACAGGCAGTAACTTTTGTGGATAATCATGATACTGATCGTAAACAAGGTGGCTATACGAGACCAGTTTCTGCTAGGACTTATCAAGCTTATACCTATATACTAATGCATGAGCACGGCGTTCCTACAGTTTATTGGAAAGATTATTATACAGAGGACATGAAACAAGGAATTAACAAGTTGCTTACTTTACGTCAGAAATTTGCCTATGGAGACGGTAAAGTTTGTGCTGGTACTGATGAAGAAACATTTGTATATTTACGTGAAGGGAAAGATAATGTCTGGCAGAGTGGTTTAGTAGAATTGATTACTAAGCGGGATGTAACTGGGGAAACAGCTCAGCCAGTCGAAGTTGAATTCACTTTTGAACCAGAAGGCAATTCAGATAGCGTAACTTTAGCCGGTGGATTTAATGGTTGGAATAAAGAAGCAAATCCGATGAAAGATGAAAATAATGATGGCATTTATAAGTTGAGTTTAGAATTACCTCCAGGAGAATGGCCGTATAAATATGTAGTTGATGGAGATAACTGGATTGAACCTCCAGAAGCCGAAGAATATGTTGATGATGGTTACGGTGGGAAAAATGGTTTATTAGTTGTAGAAGGTAAAGAAAATGATCAGTCTGACAAGAAAAAAATAATTACTAAAACAGTGCAGACCAATAAACCTAATACTGCTTTTGTAGATTATACTTGTAACCTTCCTGGAATTATTATAACAGACAGTGAAGGAAAGGCCGACTTTAAAGTTAAAGCTAGTGCATCTGAAGGATGGTCAGTCTGGGTTCCGATTTATAAGAATTAGTAACCAGTAGAGAGCTAAGAAGTGAAGAGTAAGAAGTGAAGAGTAAGAAGTGAAGAATAAGAAGTAATGAGTAAAGAAAAACAAGGAAAAAAGAAAAGTAGAGACTTGGCAGTGCCAAGTCTATCTAATAACAAATAAGAATAAACGCCAATGGAATAGTATTTTCTTTTTAAGTAATATAAAGCCCACTCCAATTTTGGAGTGGGCTTTTATATTTATCTTGATTATTGTATTTAATTTTTAGAATTATATATTTAAATCTTTAACTTTCTCTTCATCACCTTCTAATACTTGCATACCACTTTCAGAAGTTATAGTACTACCACTTGGAATGAAATCATCTTTAAAATTCTCTTCTTTAACATAAGAGAATATTCTACAATTTCGTCCAATAGTAGTATTATCTGGTATTGTAGCTCGTTTAGCAATTACATTTAATCCATTAGACATCAATTCAGGTTTTTCTTGATTAGGAGTTAGGTCATCACCAGTTCCAATCTTACAATTATGACCAATTTCCACTTCTTTATCAATAATAGAGCGATCAACGATAGTATTACTTCTAATAACTGTATCATTAAAGATGATTGAATCTCTAACGATAGCGCCTTCTTCAATATAAACTCCTGGGCTAATAACTGAATTTTCAACATGACCATTAATAATTGAGCCATTAGAAACTAAGCTACGTGCTGCATCACCAGAGTTACCGAATTTTACTGGTGGCTTTTCTTCACTGCGAGTAAATAGCTTCCAATCTTCATCATATAAATTTAATTCTGGAATAGCTCTTGTTAGTTCTAGATTTGTTTTCCAGTATGCTTCTAAAGTTCCAACATCCTTCCAATAGTCATCAAATTCATAGGCAAATGCTTCTCCTTTATCGATAATTGGAGGAATAACATGGTGTCCAAAATCTGAATTCTCTTCATCACAGTGTTTCTCTAAAGCTTCTAAAAGTTCTTCAGTATTAAAAACATAGATGCCCATTGAAGCTAAATTACTAGGTGGATTTTCTGGTTTTTCTACAAAATCTGTAATTTGCATATTATCATCATGGTCTAAAATACCAAAGCGGCTTGCTTCTTCATAATCTACTGGTTGAGCGGCTATTGTTAATTTTGCATCTTTTTGTCTATGATAGTCAATCATTTTACTATAGTCCATTTCATAAACATGATCACCAGATAGAATAATTACTTGGTCTGGGTTGTGACGTCGAATATAACTGATGTTTTTGTAAACTGCATGAGCAGTTCCAGTATACCAGCCACCTGCTTCTGGTTTTCCAGTGAATGGTTGCAAAACTGTTGCGCCACCCATTTTTCTATCTAAATCCCATGGTTTTCCGATACCTATATGTTTGTTTAAAGATAATGGTAAATATTGCGTAATGACTCCTACATTAAAAATTCCTGAGTTAACACAGTTACTAAGTGCAAAATCGATTAATCTAAATTTACCAGCAAATGGAACACTGGGTTTAGCTCTATGTTTTGATAGAATATCTAGCCTCGTACCTCTACCTCCAGCTAAAATTAATGCTAAACTTTTCATTATAGAATCCCCCTTGTTTTATAAAATTTATATGCTATCTACATATTTCGTTAAAAAATGTCATCTTCCTTTATTTATCTAGTATTTATTAAAATAAAATAAAAATTAGATCAGTTTTAATTAGGTGGTCGAAAGTGTATAAGCACTGATTTATAGTTGACAAATCAGTAATAATTACTTATAATAGATATACCAATTGAAAACAATTATTAATTAGAAAGGATGATCAAAATGATAAATAAAGAAATAAGACTCAATAATAAATTAGGTTTACATGCTCGTCCTGCTTCAGTTTTAGTGCAAAAGGCTGAAGAATTTTCGTCTACTATTAAATTAATTAAAGGTGATAAAGTAGCAAATGTAAAGAGTATTTTAGGTGTTTTGTGGTTAAAAGTAAGAGATGGTGATAAATTAGTATTAGAAGCAGAAGGCTCTGATGAAGAAGAGGCAGCAGAAGTAATTACAGAACTATTTGAAGAAAAATTAAAAGAGCTTAGCTATTGTAATGATAATCAAGGGGATAAAGAGCAAATTGATTGCATTTCCCCAGATGAAATGATGAAAATGCTGGGCTCAGGAATGAAGAAGAATTTGTCTGAAGTAGGGTAATATAAATAATAAAAGTAATAATTTTATAGAAATTGTTTAAAGTACTGGGACTCACCAGTGCTTTTTCTATATAAAGTGTAACTATCTGCCACTAGCTAGTAGATAAAAGCTAGTAGCTAGTAGTAAATTCAAAACCAAAAAAACAGTTCATAGCTTTGAATTATTGAATACTAGGTTAATGTTTTAGGTTTTGAATTTGATTTTATGTTTTTAACTACTAGCTCTTAGCTACTTACTTCTAGCTATAAAGTTTCACTAAAAGTGAAACTTTATAGCTAGATAATATTTAAGTTTAGAGAGGAATTATAATTTTAATCTTTAAATTAATTAGTGGTAGTATAAAATAATAAATGAAGATTAAAATTTAAACAGAGGTGAAATAAATGAGTAATATTGAAGATAGTGTTAAAGAAAGAGTTTCGGAATTACGGGAACAGTTAAGGGAACATAATTATTATTATTTTGTTAAAGATGATCCGCAAATTAGTGACCGTAAGTATGATCAATTGATGCAGGAATTAGTAGAGTTAGAAGAAAAATATCCTGAATTAAAAAGAGAAGACTCTCCTACACAAAGAGTTGGGGGAGAAGCGATAGATGAGTTTGAAAAGGTGGAACATGATGTGCCATTATTGAGTCTTGATAAGTCTTTTTCGGCTGAGGAATTAAGAGATTTCGACCAGCGGGTAAAGAAGGAGATTACAGAAGAGTTTGAATATGTTGTAGAACTAAAAATAGATGGTTTATCAGCTTCTTTGCTCTATGAGAATGGTAAGTTAGTGCAAGGGGCTACTAGAGGTAATGGTGAAATAGGAGAAAATGTAACTCACAATTTAAAGACTGTACGTAGTATTCCGCTTAATTTAGGGCAAGATATTGATTTAGAAGTTCGAGGCGAAGTTTATTTACCTAAAGACAAGTTTATGGAATTAAACCAACAACGTGAAGACGAAGAGCAATCTACCTTTGCTAACCCTCGTAATGCTGCAGCAGGAACTTTGCGGCAGTTAGATCCTAAAGTAGCAGCTAATCGTCCGTTAGATATTTTTATTTATGATAGTGCTTATATTGCTGGTCGAGGATTTGAAAAACATAGTGAACGGTTAAATTATTTAGCAGATTTAGGTTTTAAAGTTAATCCAGAACGAGAAGTTTTAGCTGATATTGAAGCAGTAATTGATTATTGTGAAAGCTGGACTGAAAAACGTGAAGATTTAAATTATGAAATTGACGGAATTGTAGTTAAAGTTAATCGCTTAGATTTGAGAGAAGTATTAGGTTCAACAGCTAAACATCCCCGCTGGGCTATAGCTTATAAGTTTCCTGCTCAGCAGAAAGAAACTACTATTCAAGATATTGAAGTAACAGTAGGTAGAACGGGATCTTTAACGCCTACTGCTGTCTTAGAGCCAATTTTATTGGATGGTTCCGTTGTTAGCCGGGCTAACCTTCACAATCAAGATGAAGTAGACCGCAAAGATGTAAGAATTGGTGACCAGGCGATAGTACAGAAAGCTGGTGATATTATCCCAGAAGTAGTTGAAGTGCTGCCAGATAAGCGAGATGGTAGTGAAGAAAAGTTTACTTTACCAGATCAGTGCCCGGTTTGTGGAGCTAAAGCAGTTCGTTTGGAAGGTGAAGCTGCTAAAAGATGTACAGGAGGGGCTTGTCCAGCTAAATTACGGGAAGAAATCCTACATTTTGTGCAGCGAGATGCAATGAATATTGACGGAATTGGCCCAGCACTAATAGATCAGTTATTAGAAAAAGAATTAGTAGAAGATGTGGCTGATTTATATTATGTAGAAAAAGAAGAGTTGATGGCCTTAGATCGGATGGCAGAAAAGTCGAGCCAGAATGTATTGGATGCATTAGAAAATAGTAAAGATAATAGTTTAGATCAAGTTCTGTATGGTTTAGGTATTAGATATGTAGGTAGCCGGGTAGCGCAGGTATTGGCGCAGAATTTTGCTGATATCGATGAGGTTATTGCTGCGAGCAAAGAAGAGTTAGAAGCTATTGATGAAATTGGCCCTAAGATTGCTGAAATGATCGACACCTACTTTGCTGAAGAACAGAATTTAGAGATTATTGCTAAGTTAAAAGAAGCTGGAATTAATTTTGAATCAGAAAATCAAGAAAGAGAAGCAACTTTAGAAGGAACTAAATTTGTATTAACAGGAAGTTTAGATGATTTTACCCGTAAGGAAGCTAAAACAGAGATTTCTAAATTAGGCGGGCGTGTGACTAGTTCAATTAGTGGAGCTACAGATTATTTAGTTGTAGGAGCTAATCCTGGTTCTAAATATGATAAAGCGCAAGAATTAGGGACAACTATTTTAGATGAAGAGGAATTTAAAGAGTTAATCAAGTAAATATTTTCTAGATAAAAGAGGATTATTTGACATTGGTCGGGAATTAAGTAATTAAAGGCTTAATTTTCGACTTTTTATTTAGGGAGGGGGAGTGCAATGGCTGATAATAGACTAGAAGTATATGCTTTAGGATCATTTTATATTAAGTTAGATTCTAAAAAGATTAGAGAAAAACATTGGAAATCAAAAAAGACCCTTAAATTATTTAAATTATTATTAGTTAAACATGGGAAAGAAATTAATTCTGAGCAAATAGTAGAAAAGATATGGCCTACTCAAAGTTTATCTAAAGGGGTTAAGAGAGTTTATGATACTATTTATCAGCTGCGTAAAGTACTTGATAATGGACAAGAGGAAAGTTATATTTTAAAATCTCCCCAAGGTTATAGCTTGAATGATAAGAAAAATTATTGGTTGGATTGGGCTGAATTTACCTCAATTTATAATAAATATAAAAGTTTTGATCTCACTAATGGTCTGTCTGATAAGCAATTATACCAAGCTGTTGAAGAACTTGAATCAGCTATTGATCTTTATCAAGGAGATTTTATGGAAAATGATCTGTACGAGCGGTGGATTGAATTACCTCGAATTCACTATAGAGAAGTTATGCTTAATATTATTATGTTATTAGCTAAAATGTCTTATAAATTACATAATAATGATAAAGTACTGCAGTATTTAGAATTTGGAATTGAGGAAGCGCCTTATCGGGAGGATTTTTATTTATTAGCAATGAAAATTTTGCACCATGAAGATCGATGTTGGAAAGTTGCTTTTCTGTATAAAAAGTGTAAAGAAGCTATGGAAAGAGAGCTAGGAATTTCACCTTCATCGCGATTGAAAGAGGAATACAATAGAATTATTGATAATCAAGGTTGTAATGTTCATACTCCAATGAATTTATCTACAATGGGAGCTTTAAGGTGTGAATCTAGTGTTTTTAAAGAAATCTATAAATTAGAAAAACGTAAGAGTTCTAGACAAGATACACCGTCTTTATTATTAAAAATAATTTTTGAAGAAGTCTTTTCGTATCAGTTATTAGAAGAGTTGATTACTCGAATTAGCAGTCGTTTAAGAGGAGAAGATGTAATTACTAAATGGGATGACCATACTATTTATATTCTATTAGCTAGGACACCTCTAGCTAATAAATCTAAAATTTCTCATCGCATTTTAGACTCTTTATTTCTAACTGAGGTGGGGAAAAACCATCAGTTAGAATGGAAAGAAATTTCTAATCAAAATTATAGAGAAGATGATGATTTTGATCTATAGCTTGATTTCACTCCACTATTTAGTGGAGTTTTTTATTTTTTTGTAGAAAAGAGTTTAAAACGAGATGTTTTAGAAAAAAAAAAGATATTATTGTAGTATAATTAACTTAATAATTTAATTATTCAACAACCTATTAATAAAATGAAATCAAGCACTTGATAAAGGAGATGCTTTTATGAAAAAACTTAAAAGATATTTGTTTTTTTCTCTCTTAATTTTTATTGTTTTGCTTCTTTCTGCCTGTGGAAGTAGTGGAAGTGTAAAATCTAGTCCTAAATACCAGACTTTAACAGTAGAAAAAATAGGAGAAGGAGCAGTGATACCAGTAGTCGGTAGTCATGAAATGGAAAAAGAAACAATAGCTAATCTAAAAGCGACAGCAGCTTCAGGTTGGCAGTTTGTTAATTGGGAAGGAGAAGTAGCAAATACAGCTAGTGCTGAAACAACAGTTTATATGGACGGTGATAAGACAGTCAAAGCTGTTTTTGAAGAGCTAGAACCCAATCTTGAATATCAGACTTTAACAGTAGAAAAAATAGGAGAAGGAGCAGTGATACCAGCAGTTGGTAGTCATGAAATGGAAAAAGAAACAACAGCTAATCTAAAAGCGACAGCAGCTTCAGGTTGGCAGTTTGTTAATTGGGAAGGAGAAGTAGCAAATACAGCTAGTGCTGAAACAACAGTTTATA
>NZ_JAFBDQ010000012.1 GCF_016908315.1 Halanaerobacter jeridensis
ATTAAATTGACTATTATAGTTCTTAAACTTCTTACCATCTACTATCAGACTAGGGCTATCTTTATCCTCTATATAAACTGCTGCTAGATTATTAATCCCTATATCTAGACCTGCAATCTTATGCGGTTTATTATTTTGTACCTTTTTATTATGGTGATAAGCAACTAATAGGTACAATTCACCATTAGAATACTTTAAATTAATAGATTGAATGTTATCTAGGTCACCATCCACTAACTGTTTTAACTTTTGCTGATTAACTCTTATATATTGTCTGCCTCTATCATGATCTAGAGTGATACCTAATTTGTCTTTACCTTTCTTTAAATAAGAAAGTCCTAGACCTTTATCATTATCAATTAGAAGAGTATAGTGATTTAGCGAAGATAAGCTTTTAGGTTTGGGCGGTTTTGCTTTTTTATCACCACTTTTATTTTTGGTATAAAAAGATTTAAAATTCCCTCGTACTTTTCTGATAGTCATGACGAGGTTATCTTTTTTAAGTTGTTTCCCTACTTCAATTAAATCCTGCATCAGATCATGATCTTTATATTTTTCTTTCATATAGGCTACTTTTTCAGCATATTTACCACCTTTGGTATCTCTAATTACTGCTCTCATTACATAGGGATTAGAAATCAAATTTCTATCTCCAATCTCTTGTTTATAATCTTGCTCTAATAAAATAAGCAGCATATTTTCAAAATGTCGGGTTAGATATACCTTCTCAATTGCAAATTCTTTAAAGTCTTGATCTTTGATTAATATTTTGCTTGTGCGCAGCATCTATTCTTCTCCTTTAAATTTAATATGTTTAATCAATAGTAAATAATTCTTTATTACTTGTCTTAATTTTTTTAGATTTATGACTGCGACTTCCATATAATTTAGATGAAAATACTGTAATAATTGACAATACATCCTCTACTAATTCTTCTTGATAACTTTTATCTTCCGTATGATTTATTATTTCAATTTTGACATCATTTAACTCCCACATCTGTTCAAACATTTCATATCCAAATCTGATAAGTCTATCTTTATAATTAACTACAATTCTTCCAATTTCCCTACTTTCAATTAATTTAATAAGTTCTTTAAGTCCTTTTTTCTTATAATTAAGACCACTACCTATATCTTTAATAATCCTGAATTGATAACCATTAGCTGTACAATAACTAGAAACTTTATCTATTTGTCGTTCTAAATCATTTTTTTGACTATTACTAGAAATTCTACAATAGCCAATAGTTAATCGACTGTGATTATCCTCTTTAGTTTGAAAAGCAATTAACTTCTTTTTGCCATATCTTCTATGCCCACCTGCAGTACGTTCAGGAACTAACTTCCCTTCTTTATCCCAACGCCTCAGAGTTGAAATTGAAACTCCTAAAAAATTAGCTGCTTCTTTAATTGATAGTTTCATTTTTTATCACCTATTAATAATATAACCAAAATCTATCTATTTATACATCAAAATAAGTATATTTGATTATAAATAATTAAGCTGTTTAGAAACCCCCTTAGGGAAGTCGTTTGATAATGATAGTGTACCATTTTTAAATTAGTGATGCAATGAAAACATGGTTCTTAATTCTAATGAAGGATATTCAGTATAAAGGAAAATAATGTTTTTTATTGAATAAAATAATTAGATGATAGTTTTTTGCAAGAGATAAATTGAATCGTATTTTTACTATACTTTAGAGAGGAGTTATAGAATGAGTGATTTTGACAAAATATGTGAAGAAATCTTAGATAATATGGAAGAAGTAATGGTGGGAAAAAGAGAAGTATTAGAAGAAGCTTTGATCTGTTTTTTAGCCGGAGGACATTTGTTATTAGAAGATGTACCAGGGGTAGGGAAGACAATGTTAGCTCGTTCATTAGCAGTTAGTAGCGGGGCTGAATTTAGCAGAGTACAGTGTACCCCTGATTTATTACCTAAGGATATGACAGGAATTACTGTTTATCATCAAGAAACAGAAGAATTTGAGTTTTCACCCGGGCCAATTTTTTCGCAGGTCTTGTTAGTAGATGAGATTAATCGAGCCACACCTAAAACTCAATCGGGATTATTAGAAAGTATGGCTGAAGGGCAGGTTAGCATTGATGGGGCAACAAAAATACTACCCCAGCCTTTCTTTGTGATTGCTACGCAAAATCCAGTTGAATTTGATGGGACATTTCCGCTGCCTAAAGCTCAATTAGATCGGTTTATGATGAAGACTAGTATGGGCTATCCAGGTCAAGAAGATGAGGTGCAGATTTTAAAGCAAGTAAAGAAAAAACACCCTATTAAAAGTTTAGAGTCAGTAACGACACCAGAGAAAATAGAAGAACTAAAAAAAGAAGTGCGCCAAGTTCATGTGGCAGATAAAGTAGCAGAATATTTAGTAAAAATTGTAGCTAAGACACGAGAACATCCTGATATTGTATTAGGTGCTAGTCCCCGAGGCAGTATTGATTTATATCATACTGCTCAAGCTAAAGCATTACTAGAGGGCAGAAATTTTGTGACTCCGCAGGATGTAAAGAGCTTAGCACCATCAGTTTTAAGTCACCGCTTAGTAGTTAAATCTGAAAGTCAACTACGAGGAACAGAAGCAGTCAATCTAATTGCTAAGATTTTAAAGAAAGTTTCTGTTCCTGTTCTGCAGGAGGAATAAAATGGGTATTTATTTGATTGCACTCTTGATTTTTATTCTAGGAACGATGTTTAAAGTCTTTCAACTCTATTATATAGTCTTGATTATCTTAGGAGTTAACTTAGCTCTGAAATATATGACTATAGAAGCTTTAAAAAAATTAACTTGTGTTAGAAATATCAGTTCTAATCGCATTTTTCGTGGCGAGAAAACAGAAATCAACTTGAATTTGAAGAATAACAGCATCTGGCCTATTTTTTGGCTTGAATTTAATGAGGCAGTACCAGTTAAATTACATAGTTCCTTAACAAGTCAAATTACCTCTTTAGCACCGCAAGAAAAAGTATCACAACAGTATACTTTAAAGGGCAAAGAAAGAGGCTTATATAATTTAGGTGTCTGTAAGGGGCAATTAGGAGATGGACTAGGTTTGGTAGAAAAGAAATTTACTTTTGATACAGGGCAGCAGTTAATTGTCTACCCCCAAGTTTTTCCCCTAGAAGACTTAGGATTGCCCTCGCGAATAGCATTTGGTGATTTGATTTGGCCTCAGAAAATTTATCGGGATCCAACAAGTTTTAGAGGTCTGCGAGAATATCAAAAAGGAGATCAGATCAAAGATGTTTATTGGCCGGCAACTGCTAGTTTAAATCAGTTAATGGTTAAAGAATATGAGTCTACAATTGCAGTAGAGAATTTAATCTTTTTAAATTTAAAGCAGCAGGATTATGGAGTCAAAAATCTAAGTATAGAGACAGAATTAGCAATAGAAGTGGCGGCTTCAGTTGCTAAATATTTAGTAGATTGTAATCAAACTGTTGGCTTAGCTACTAATGGAGAAGATGAGGTTAATAATCAAGAACTAATCGCAGCTGGGCAAGGGGCAGGGCAGTTGATGGATATTATGGAATTTTTGGCCCGCTTAGAAATAACTAAAGAACAGTCTTATCTAAACTTGATTGAGAAATACAGTCAGCAAGCAACACCAGGGTCTACCTTATTATTAATTACTAAAACTGATGGAGAAGAATTAGTGACTAAAGCTCTGCAACTGTGCCGTCAAGGATTAAATGTGGTTATTATTGTATTGGGCAAAGATGTACTGCATCAGAGATATTTGAATCGCTCTTATACTGAAAATTTGGTGATTTATCAAATTAAAAGGAAGGAAGATTTTTATGCTTGGGGCAGCTAATAGGGATATAAAAGAGTTGAGTAAAAAACTAACAGTAGTTACTGATCTAATTATCTTATTACTTTTATTATTCTTAGCTAGTCAATTATTCTTAGTAGTAGATAGTTATATAGCTGCTAGTAACTTTTGGTTAAATATCTTAACTGCAGTAGTAGCGATATTATTAGGTTTAGTAGGTGCTAAGGCTGCAGTTAAAACTAGATTTTCTTTGTTGTCCTTAAATATGATTAATTTAGTAGGGTTAGGAATATTACTGTGGTTAATCAACCATAAACCTGAGTCAAATTTGTTATTCCTAATTGCTCTAATAATTTTAATCATTTATAGTTTAGCAGTTAGTTTTGTTAGTAGATATGAATATCTAAAATTTGATTTTCTTAATTTAGATAAAACTAGGTTAGAAAAGCAGGGGCTAAATTTTAAGCGACAAGGAATTATTTTAAAAGGTGTAAAAAATAATTTAATTATGATTGACCTGTTAGCAGTAATAAGTTGGCTAGCAGCTAAGAAGATAAATCTAGTCTTAATTGTAAGTGGGATTGCTTTATTAATTTGTCAGTACCTCCTATGGCAATTTTTTAAATTTAGTATTAAAGCTTTAAATTGGTTCTTAGCTGATTACAAGGTTGATTTTAAAATCTTTAATCGCTGCTTCAGTTGGTCTGTACTGTTAATAATAATAGTGTTAGTTCTATCATTATTAGTACCAGTGCAGTATGGGAATAATTTTGCTGAATTAATTGCCAATAAATTAGATAACTGGGAAGAAGAAGTCAATTTAGAAAGGGAGTATGATCTAGGTCAATTAAGCAATATTATGTCTGGTAAAAGAGCAGCTCAAAGAAATTTCAATGTAGAGACTAAAGATTTACCGTGGTATTGGTCGATACCTGCTGTTATTTCTCTAGTTGCCGTAGTTTTTAGTATTCTAGGTGCAATTACAATCTTATTCCTTATATTTAAAAGAAAAGCAGATGAGTTCAAAAAACTGCCCCGATTAGTTGTTAATTTGTATAAAACTTTATTTGCTTTATTTAAAAATTGGAGAGATTTATTTGTGGGGGAAATGAAACAGATAAAAAAGAATTTTCATAGTGATGAACAAAATATAGAGAAAGAAAATGAATTCCAAAGGCGAAAAGGTTTATCTAGTCTCGAAAGGAATAAGGTAAGTAATCTATTAGAAGAATTAATAAAATTATTAGAAAGTAAAGGTTACAAAAGAGAAAACTATGAGACTTTAGAAGAATTTTTTCATGAGATTAAAAGAGATTTTTCAACTTTAGAAGAAGAATTAACTTGGAGCCAAAAGATTATCAATAAAGTTAGTTATAGTCAAGTTGAAATTAAAGAGCAGACGAGAGATAAATTAAAAAAATTAATTGAAGAATTAGAAAATAAAGAGTAATTTAAATTAAAAGCAGGACAAACTATTTCTATCCATAATTAGCCAAATGAAAAAATAAAATCTAGTTAAGGGGGGATAAAAGTTGACTCAGAAAAAAGTAACTTTCTTTGTAGTATTCTTATTATTAGCGTCACTGTTAATTGTTGGTTGTAGTGGTGATGATGGCAGTTCAACTGCTACTCTAGAAGGGACTGTGACTGTGCCGCAAAATACTAAGGTAGCTCTTTCTAATGATAAGTCAGTTTTAGCTAAGTTATTTTCTAATAAAGTATTTGCAATTAATGGGAAGGTTTTACCTCAGGCAGAGATTACTATTAAGAATTATACTACAGGCGAGATAATAGCAACTACTTCTACAAATGCTGAAGGAGAATATCAAATTACAGGTATTAAATCTGGAGCAGATGTGGTAGTGATAGCGACAAAATCAGTTAATAACGGCAATGATAAAGTTAGAGTTTCAGGTATAATTCCTAATGTAGGTCATCAGGATAAGTTAGATGGAAATATTAATGTTGAGACAACTGTAGTAGCAGAAGAATATGGACCAGAGATGGGGCAAGGTGAAGGTCTG
This sequence comes from Halanaerobacter jeridensis, assembly GCF_016908315.1. GTDB lineage: Bacteria > Bacillota > Halanaerobiia > Halobacteroidales > Halobacteroidaceae > Halanaerobacter > Halanaerobacter jeridensis. Next base: position 5,826 of record NZ_JAFBDQ010000012.1, read on the forward strand.
ACCCCTGAGAAGATAAAAGGAAAATTACAAAATGCTGAGAATATGCTCAAAGATTATCAGAAGAATAATCAAATTAGTCTGATACCAGGGGAAGGAATCTTACCGCAGGAATTTGGAGAGGAAATTAGAGAGGTTACTCTTGCTAATGGAATTAAACTTCAATTTAATCAATTAGGTAAAATTAATGATTTTGCTGCTAAGGCAGAAGTTGATGAAAATCCTCCTGAGTTAGGATCAGAGCAGTTGCAACTTGAAGCAGATGCAGTAAATATAGATTATAATGCTGAGACAAATGAATTAGTAACTATTAAAATTCCAATTAGTGATCAAATGGCTGCTAATGATAATATTAGATTGTCTCATTATGATGTGAAAAGCTGGCGTAAAAGTAAAGGTGAAGATTGGCTTGTATTAGGTTCTTCTAAGATAGTTACAGAACAGGGGCAGAAGTATTTAGTGGGCCAAAGTAGGAGTTTTTCTCCTTATGCGGTTTTGAGTATGAGTTCTCCTGTAAAGGCTATGAATGAATTTTTAACTGCTATGTATGTTGAAGATAAAGAATTGCTGCGTGAGATAATTAATCCTAATGGTATTAATGGACAACCTAGAGATAAGTTTATTGAAGAGTTTATCGAAGCTAATTGGGGTGGAGGTTTTCATTATCAAGGTGGCTATGATTTTCGGCCTACTGATATAAATGTTAAAAAACCTGATCAAAAAATAAATGCAGAATTCTTTGTAGATATGGAATTTAGATTAGATGATGGAGCTGATTCTAGTTATGAGGAATACTTTATAAAAGAAGCTAAAATGGCAATGACTATTGAAAAAGTTGAAGAAGAGTGGTATATTAGCAAGGCGGAAGTATTAAAAAGTGAAATAGTAGCTGGAAAATAAAATCCATTTGTTATTTATTAATCAGGCTGTTTAAATAGTAATAATATAGTTAAGGAATTTATTTTAGGGGGTATAGAAATGGGATGTTGTAATAAGCCAAGAAAAACAAATGACTGCAGTGCAAAAGAAGAACGAGAAACGGAAAATTGCATGGTTTGTGGAGATGAGTTAGTTTATAAATCTCAGCCAGATAAAAAAGAGTGTATTTATTGTGGAACAGAAAAAGCAGCTGCAGTATATTGTTTAAATGATCACTTTGTCTGTGATAAATGTCATAATCAAGAAATTAATAGTTTTATTGAAGAAGCAGCACTGAATGCTAAAACCAAAGATCCACTAGAATTTGCGGAACGAATGATGGCTCATCCTAATATGCCATTTTTAGGTGGGGCTCATCACTTAGTAGTAACTTCAGCTTTGTTAGTGGCCTTAAGAAATTTCGGGCCAATTACAGTCCAAGGAATTGAAAAACAAGTTACCGCTGAAGATATTGAAGAAGGAATTCGCCGTATGAAAAAGATACCTAGCTGTAGTTGTGCTGATTATGGATCTTGTGGAGCAGGGCCGGGTGTTGGAGCAGTATTTAGTATTTTGTATCAAGCTACTTGTGCTAAAGATAGAGAACGTACTTTAACTATGCGGGCTACTAATGCGTCGTTGACTGCTATTGCTAATACGGGAGGACCAGGCTGTTGTAAGCAGAGTGTCAGAACAGCGATTGAAACAGGAATAGAATTATTAAAAGAACAATTTGAGATAAAGTTACCTGTTAGTCGGATTCGTAATTGTGATTTTTCTCAGCGTCATCCGCATGGTTGTAAAGGAGAACGTTGTGTTTATTTTTAGTACAAGGAAAAATAATTAAATAGTAATAATCAGCGATCTCCAAGTTATTTTTGCTTGGAGATTTTTTATTGTTTAAAAATGTCTGAATTGAATGTGGAAGTGATATAAACATTGTGGTATTTAGAAATTAAAACAGAACTGTTACAATAGATATGCAAGATGATAGGGATGGTGTTAAAAATGAATAATTTGAAACAACGACAGCAGAAATTATTAATAGAACTATTAAGTGCTGAAGAGTCTTTAACGACTAAGCATTTAGCAGATAAGTTAGATGTTTCTCCGCGTACAATTCGTAAAGATATTAAAGCAATTAACTTATGGTTAGGAGATAGCTATGATGGTGAAGTGAAAACTAAACCGCGAGTGGGAGTTTGGTTAGATATAAGTTGTGAAGAAAAAGAAATATTAAAAGAAGAATTAGATTTTGGGAGCAATAATTTTGTACCTACTAATCGCCGGGAGCGAATTGTTTATTTATTGAAAAGGTTGTTAGAAACTCAGCAGGTGCTGACAACGAGAGAGTTGGCCCAAGAATTATATGTTAGCCGAGCGACAATCAATAATGATTTAGCTGAAGTTGAAGATTGGTTAGCAGGACATGACTTAAAATTAAAAAAGAGACCGAATTGGGGAATTAAAGTAGTTGGAGAAGAAAAAGATCTACGATCTGCTGTTTCACATTTGTTATCGACTAATACTGATATTCCTAATCTATTTGAATTTTTAAATGGTGTGCAGCAGACTCATAATGATAAAAGGATCTATATTAATAATTTAAATGAGATTCAAAGAATGATTGATCAACCTGATTTACCTATTATAGAACAAGTAGTAAAGGAAGTGCAAGAAGATTTTAAATTTAAATTTACTGATCAAGCTTATTCTGGTTTAGTAATTCATTTAGCCATTGCTTTACGGAGAATCAAATTAGGTCAAAGTATTGAATTACCTGATTATCAAAGCAATGATCTGAAAGAAAATAAAGAGTATAAGATGGCTCAAGTTATTGTAACTCGGTTAGAAAATGAATTAGAAGTAGAAATCCCTAAAGAAGAAATTTATTATATTACTTTACATCTCTTAGGTGCTAAGGTGCAAGAAACTCCAGAACAAGAACAAGCAGTAGGGGTTACCTTAGATGATATAGATCCAGAATTGCTTGATTTAGCTAAAAAGATGATTAAACAAGCTGAATCAGTGTTAGATGTTTCTTTAGCTAATGATAGAGAGTTATTGGTAGGTTTAAGTGTTCATTTGCGGTCTGCTGTCAATAGATTGAAATATAATATGAACTTATTTAACCCTATGTTAGAAGAAGTGAAAAGTTCTTATTCCTTAACTTATGAGGCAGCAGTAGCAGCTAGTCAAGTAATAGAAGAAGAATATGGGGTGGAGATGATAGAAGACGAAGTTGGCTATATTACCATTCATCTTCAAGCAGCTTTAGAAAGGATAGAACAAAAGAATGAACAACCGCTGCAGGTTTTAGTGGTCTGTTCAACTGGGGTAGGAACAGCACAATTGTTAGCTACTAAGTTAAAAAGAAGATTTGATAATTTTGATATTCTTGAAATTGCTTCTAGTTTTGAAGTAGATAGTATTGTGCAGGAAGAGAATCCAGATTTGATTATTACTACTGTTCCTTTAACTGTAGAAGTAGAGCCTGAGGTTATCAAAGTTAGTCCTTTGTTACCTAATTCTGATTTAAAGCAGATAGAATCATATGTAAAGCAATTTAATCAAAAAGTACCTGATAAACCTGAGATTGATTTTAATAGATTATTATCTAGATTAGATGCAGACTTAATTTTTGTGAAGCAAAATTTCACTTCACAAGTAGAGATAATTAAATTCTTAGGTCAACAGTTACAAGAAGTAGGTTGTGTCAAAACTGATTTTATAGATTCAGTTATTGCTCGTGAAGAATTATCTTCAACAAATATAGGCAATGGAGTCTGTATTCCTCATGGTGTACTAAACCAAGTTAAAGAACCGGCTATTGCAGTTTGTCAACTAGAAGAGTCAGTCCCATGGGATGATTATGAGGCAAATTTGATTTTTCTCTTAGCTATGGATTTATCTAAACAGCAAGCAGCAGAAGAACTCTTTGATGAATTATATGAGTTAACCCAAAACCAAAAATTAGTGCAGCAACTAAATGAGAGTGCTACTGCAGATGAATTCTTGCAATCATTGGCAACTGGAGGGGATTAAGTATGGATGTTTCAGAATTGATAAATCATAAATTAATTGATTTATCTCTAACTGCAAATAATCAACTAGAAACAATAGAAGCGTTGACTGACTTATTATATCAAGAAGATAAAATTACATCTAAAGAAGAATTTAAAGCAGGAATTATTGAACGCGAAGAAGAGGGAACTACTGGATTTGGACAAAAAGTAGCTATTCCTCACTGCAAATCAGACAGTGTTAAAGAAGTTAGTATGGCAGTTGCAAAGTTAAAAGAAGGTGTAGATTGGAATGCTGTTGATGAAGATAAAGTAAAATTAGTAATTATGTTAGCTGTGCCTAATCAAGCAGCTAATACTAAACATATAGAGATCTTATCAACTTTATCTACTAAATTAATGGAAGATGAGTTTGTAGAACAGCTATTAGCAGTTAAAGATAAAGAAAAATTAATAAAATTATTAAGTAAAGATTAATCAATCATTTATAAGGAGGAGATTACTAATGAAGATTGTAGCAGTAACAGCTTGCCCAAATGGGATAGCACATACAAATATGGTTGCTAAGGCGCTGAAAGAAGAGGCGGATAAGAGAGGACTAGAGATTAAATTAGAAAAGCAAGGTGCTTTAGGTATGGAAAATGAAATCACAGAAGAGGATCTTGCTGAAGCAGATGTAGCTATTTTAGCTGTGTCTACGAAAATAGAAGGAGAATCTAGGTTTGATAATTTACCAACGCATAAGGTAAAGATTGATAAGGCGATTCGGGATACTGAAAAAATTGTGGACGAAGCACTAAAATTAGTAGAATAAAATACCTAGGAGGGATATTCTATGGAAAAGTTAAAAGAGTTTGCTAAGAATCTGCAGGAACATCTGATGACTGGTGTTTCTTATATGGTACCATTTGTAGCAGCAGCTGGACTTATGTTAGCTTTATCATCTATCATTGGTAAATTCACTGTTGGAACAGCAGCTGTCTGGAAAGAAGAGTATGCTAATACTTTTGCTCATACTGTTAATAAGATAGGTGGTATGGGATTTGAACTATTAGTCCCAATCATAGCAGGATATATTGCTTATTCAATTGCTGATAAACCAGGAATTGCTCCTGGGATGATTTGTGGTGTTTTAGCTAGTAATATGAAAGCTGGTTTTTTAGGTGGGATTGTAGTTGGACTGATGTCTGGTTATTTGGTAAAGTGGATGAAAGAAAATATTAAATTACCTCCATCTATTATGCCTTTATTGACAATTATTCTAATACCATTAGGAGCAACACTTACGGTGGCTTTGGTATTTTATTATTTAATTGGGCAACCAATTGCTGGAATGATGACGTTCTTAGAAACTTGGCTAAAAGGAATGCAGGGTAGTAGTAAGATTGTATTAGGAGCAATTTTAGGAGCTATGATGGCCTTTAATATGGGAGGTCCATTGAATAAAACTGCTGTAGCATTTGCTTTTGGTATGTATGCTTCTAAAATTTATTTCCCAAATACAGCGATTCATATTGCCGTATCAGTACCGCCATTAGGAATGTGGTTAGCTACTAAGATGGCGCCAGATAAGTATCGGGATAAAGAAAAGACCGCGGCTGACCCCGCAGCAATAATGGCTATCTTTGGTATAACTGAAGGTACTATTCCAATTGCTATGGCTGACCCATTTAGAGTAATTCCTTCAATCATGATTGGAACTGCTACTGCTACTGGATTAGCTGGTTTCTTCAATATCATTAATCCAGTTACTTTAGCCTTCTTCTTATCTTGGCCATTTGTTAATAAGCCAATTTTATATGGTGTTTGCATGCTTGTAGGAATGGTAGTTACAGCCCTAGTAGCGAATACTTTAAAACCAGATTTAGAGTTTGAAGAAGATGAACAAGGACAAGTTCAAAGCCAGGCTGCTTAATTAAATAGTAATAAAAAAAGACCTCTCTGGAAATACAGAGAGGTCTTTTTAGCTTATTTTCAGTTTGAATCACTCCGAATTAACTTCATCCCTTTTTAAAACTAACAGGGTGATATCGTCAGATTGAGGTTTTTCTATAAACTGCTTAAAATCAGCAATGATTTGATCCATTATAAACTGTGGTGAAGAGTGATAATTGAGTTTTAAATTATTGATCAAACGCTTGGCCCCATAAATTCCTCCCCTAGCTCTTTCCTCAATTAATCCATCCGTAGCAGCTAAAATAATATCTTGCTGCTCTAAATAAAAATCATCTTCTGGGAATTCGTATTTTGTACTAGGAATAGCTAAAGAAATAGGTAATTCAGTAGCAGTTAATTCTTTAACTTTTCCATTTTTGACTAGCAAAGGTAGGGTTTGAAAACCAGCATTTGCATATTTGACTCTATAATCATCAAGGTCGACTATAAATAATAGCAGACAGATAAAATAATCTTCAGGAAATTGTTCTTCGCGAAATCTTTGATTAATATGCTCCATTATTTCTTGGGGCGATAAGTCTTTTCTGTGGTCATTAGTAACTAAAAAGTTGTTAATCGCCTCTTTGACAAAGACATTTAAAAAAGCTCCATCAATTCCATGCCCAGTAATATCTACTAAATAAAAAATGAATTTATCTTCTAATTTAATTAAATTATATAGGTCACCACCAATTTCTTCAGCCGGCAAATAACTAGCAGCTAAAGAAAGTTCTTTTAAATCTTTTGGTTTATCCCCCATCAACTGTAGGTGAATCTTTCTGCCCGCTTCAATTCTTTGTCTTAATTGTTGATTAGTCGATTTTAATTCAGATTGCATTGCTTTTAATTCTTCATTGATAGAATCAATTTCTTCATAGCTCTCTTGCAAATTTTCATTTTTATTCTTTAATTTATAAAACAAAGAAGTATATGGATCTTGTAAAACTACTTTTATAACCGAACGATATAAGAAATAAAAAGACATTAATTTAAAAAGATGGCCAATTACATTAGATAGTCCAAAAACATCAATATAAAGAGTAAAGAAAAATTCAGCAGCTATAGTAGTAAATAAAGCTAATTTTAAAAAGAGATGACTCTTTTTAGTGAAACGATCTTGATAATAGTACAGTAAAAAGAGAGCAATTATTAATAAAGCGATAATTATATATTCACTAATTATTTTAAATGAAGTTAAACCCTGACCGGCAATAAAACAGTCAGGAAAATAGCCCATAAAAATACTAACTATAATTAAAGCACTGATTAATGAAAAAAGAATAATTGTTTTTTTCTTATTTAATTTATGATCTAAGTAATAAAAAGAGCCGATTAAAATAAAACTTTCAAAATAACGGGCGGCAATCCATAGTTGAGTGGGGATGTTAGTTTCTACATCTAAAACTGACATGCCTTTATAACTCAGAGTATGTAGTAGGTCAAAGCCAGCAATAAAACCGTAGGCTAAACCGAGGAAGATTAAGTAGTCATTATCTGTGATTTCATTAATATTAATTACAATAATAAAAATGCTAAATGCGATAATAATACTGAATAATTCCACTCCTAAGTGAAAAAGTAAGAAATTTTTAAATTCGAGAAAAAGTAGCATGGTAGTTAATAATAAAAAGACCTTAAATCCTTTATCTTTAAATAATGTGTGGTCCATTTTTGCCACCTCTTTATAATAGATTAATGTCAAGGTAAACTATAATTGCATATATAGTATAAATTCTATAGGTGATGACTTTAGTTTAACACAATAAATAATGATTTTCAATTTTAGAGCTTATGTGGCTTAGTGAGTTTTGTTGTAATTTATATTTTAGTGACTATTTATTTGCATTTTGTTTACATTTTGTTTATAATATAAACAACGAAATAAAATAAATATCAACTAGAAAGGAGAGATACTATGTCTCATAATCCTAGTAACGAGGAAAATTCTTGGCAAGATAAGGCTAAGAAATATGGTAAAGTAGTGTTAGTAGTTTTAATTGCAATTTGGATTTTTAATATTGCTCAAGGTGCCCAAAATTTAGCTGAAGAAAATAAGAAGTATGTGCAAAAACCTAATTTTGAAATTGCAACAGTTCCCGGGGGCCCACAACGCTTTAAAACATCATTTCAAGGCTATTTAGAAAGAAGTGAAAAGGATATTAAAGCTGACAAATATTTATGGAGTACGTTGATTATTGAAAATACGGGTGGTACATTAGCAGAAGGAATTACAATTAATGATGTAGCAGCTGCCCCAATTGCTGAGGTGGGTTATGAAGATCCAGGTTATGGCTTTACTGAGATTAAAGTTAAACACAAGTCTGGTGAGCAAAAGGCAACTATTGATGTAGAATCTCTTGAATTAGGAGAAAATTTAAAAATATTTATTGCTTTTAAACCACAAGAAATTGCTAAACCTTATGACCAAAGTAGTAAGCAACAGTGGGCGCAAATTTATGATACTTATCAAGTTAAAATTAATGTCAAAGCTGAAAAATCACAAGAAACATTATATTTAGATGGTCTTCCTCAATTGAATAGTTAATATAAATATACTCAATTTGAGTTATCGTTTCACCTCCACTACTATCCTCCGTACCCCCGGAGGATAGTTTTATTTAACTATACTTATTAGAGAGGAGAGGATTGTGATGACTAAATTAAAGTTAAGTTTGAGTTTAATATTGATTTTGATAATCTTTTGTTCAGGATTAGCAGTAGCTAATACAACCATCAATGCTCATTCAGCAGTATTAATTGATGCTCAGACTGGACAAGTTTTATTGCAAAAAAATGCTAAACAGCAGTCTCCCCTTGCTAGTTTAACTAAAGTTATGACTGTGTTAGTAGCATTAGAAGAAGTAGAAAGTGCTAAATTTTCTTTACAAGACCAAGTTACAATCAGCCCCGCGGCAGAAGCAATGGGAGGCTCTCAAATTTGGTTAGCTGCAGGAGAAAAATATACTTTAAAAGAATTATTAAAAGCTGTTTTACTCCCATCAGCTAATGATGCTGCAGTAGCAGTAGCGAATTATATAGCTGGTACTGAGCAGCAATTTGTAAGATTAATGAACCGCCAAGCAGAGCAATTAGGATTAGAAAAAACTCATTTTATTAACTGTACTGGTTTACCTGCTAAAAAAGGGGGCAATAAATCTACAGCTCATGAATTAGCTTCGTTAGTTCAAAATCTGATTACTAATCATAATCAAGTTTTAAATTGGACTAATCAGCGGGTAGATTATATTCATAAACAGCAAGCAATTTATAATACTAATCAATTAATTGGTCATTATGAAGGAGCAGATGGATTACAGACAGGTTGGACAAAAGAAGCAGGGTATTGCCTGACTGTTACAGCTAAAAGAGATGAGCGGCGCTTGATCGCTGTATTATTAGGTGCTGAGACTAAGGAACTGCGTATCAATACAGCTAAAAACTTATTGGATTATGGCTTTGATCTTTTTCGACGAAGAAAGATAGTAGCTGCCGGCAAAAAAATTAATACTTTAGAAGTAGAACAAGGGTCAGAATTGAAAGTACCAGTAGTTACAGAAACTAAATTAAAACCATTAGTTAAGGTTGGTACTGAAGAACAAATAACAAAAGAAGTAGAATTAACTAAGAGGATTTTAGAAGCTCCTTTGGCAGATAATAAAAAAGTAGGGAGCATTAGCTATTATTATCAAGAGCAAAAATTAGGTTCAGTAGATTTAGTTACTTTAAGAGAAGTCCCAGAAGCAGAGTGGACAACTTTATTAATTAGGTGGTTAAGTAATTTTGGCGGTACAATAGTTAGTGCAGTAGATTATTTATTAGCTTAATAATATCATTTTTAGCAAGAAATTTATGCTAAAAGGGAGGAATTTACTTATTTTTCAAGAATATATCGTGGTAAGTCACTACTTAGAAAGGAGTATTTGAGTTGGACTTACACGGTAAAAAAATATTATTAATTGAAGATGATGACCATATTTATTCCTTAGTGGAAGCAATGTTGAAATCATATGATATAGATTTAATTTTTAAGCAAGATGGTCAAAGCGGATTAAAAGCTGCTTTAGAAAAAGATTTAGACTTAATTCTTTTAGATATTATGCTGCCAGAAAAAGACGGATGGGAGATTTGTCGTGAATTAAAAAATAAAGGTGTAGAGACTCCAATTATTATGTTAACGGCTAAAGTAGAAGAAACTGATAAAGTTTTGGGTTTAGAAATAGGAGCAGATGATTATGTAACTAAACCATTTAGTCCTCGCGAATTAACTGCTCGTATTAAGGCAGTGATTAGGCGATTTGAAAAGACTAAAGATAAACCTGCTGCTGAGAAAAAAGCACTTGAATTACCTAGCTTGGATTTAAGAATTGATCCTAAAAGCAGAGCAGTCTATATTCAAGGGTCTGAAATAGCAGTAGCTCCTAAAGAGTTTCAATTACTAGTTTTCTTGGCCCGACGTCCTAATCAAGCTTTTAGTCGTGAAGAGTTATTGACAGAGATTTGGGGGCCAGATACTGATAAACGAAGTCGAACTATAGATGAACATATCAAAAGATTAAGGAAAAAATTAAGCAAGGGAGGATTAGAAGAGATACCTTTAGAAACAGTGTGGGGGGTAGGTTATAAATTTGTAATAAAGGATGAATTAGAAAATGAAACTTAATTTGCGTAGCTTTTTTGGGCGGTTGATGATTTCACATTTAGCAGTAATTTTAATTGCTTTAGTAGTAATTGGTCTTATTTTTGGTTATTTAATTCAAAATTATTATTTTGGTCTTCGCGAATGGAAAGCTACTAACAATGGAAAAAGAATAGCAAAGTTGGTCAGTTCTAATGTAACTGGACGTAACTTACGGAGTAATGAAATAAAAAGTGCCCGGCAAAAGATAAAAACTATTGCCCGTTCAGCTAATATGGATATTGCTATAGCTAATGAAAAAGGGGAAATCATTTTTGATTCAACTACTTTAGAAGCTTTTGATTTGGAATTAAAAAACCGAGAAGTAGAGCGAGTTTTAGAAGGTAATAGTATTACCAAAAAAATTCGTGGACCACAAAGGCAAAGTTTATTGATGGTTTTTCCTCTTTTATGGAAGCAAGAGCAGACTAAATCAATTATTTTAGGTCCTGATGATGAGATAGAAGGAAAAGTATTAGGAAGTATAGTAGTGCGCAGTCCTTTAGGCAGTATTTCAGAAACAGTTTGGGAAATATTGCGTTTGATTTTATATGCTTCTTTAATAGCTATCATAGCAGCGTTAGGTTTAAGCTTTTTATTTGCAAGTCGAGTGACTAAGCCTTTAGAAAGAATTAATGAATCAGCTTTAGAGATTGCTGATGGTAATTTTGAAAGAGTAGAGTTACCAGAGAATAGTAGTCAAGAAATTGAACGTTTAGTTGAGGCCTATAATTATGCGGTTGAACAAGTAGAAGAAACATTAGATAAAAAAGAGCGATTAGAAAAGATGAGAAAGCAATTTGTCTCTGATGTTTCTCATGAGTTCAGAGCACCATTAACTTCTTTGAAAGGGTTTTTAGAGATTTTTCAAGAACAAGAATTGAGTGCAGGAGAAATAAAAAATTATGCTGATATAATGTATAAAGATACAGAGTATTTAGAACATTTAATTGATGATTTAGCTGTATTAGGAAAATTAGATTCAGGAGAATTAAAATTAGATAGAGAAATAATAGAGGCTCAAGAAATAATTATGAGGGCCATTAATTCACTGCAGCATAAATTAAAAGAGAATCAGTTACAGATTAAAAATTCTTTTATCAATAATGTACCAGATTTATATGTTGACCCTAATCGGATGCAGCAGGTGATGATTAACTTATTAGATAATGCAATTGAGCATTCACCCCTAGGAGGAAAGATAATAGTGAAAACGAAGTATCATGAGGGAGAAAATAGTGAAGTCGAATTTGCTATTATTGATCAAGGCCCGGGAATTCCTGAAGATGAATTGGATAATATTTGGCAGAGATTTTATAAAGTTGATACTGCTCGAACACGTAGTGAGCAGGGCAGTGGTTTGGGATTAGCAATTGTGAAAGATATTATCGAGCAGCATAGAGGTAGGGTAAAAGTAGAAAACATCAAAGAAAGAGGGGCTAAATTTAGCTTTGTCTTACCTGAAGATGCTTTAGTAAATAAGAATTAAAATGACTGAGATTGGGAGAACATGGACAAGGATTTGCAGGAGTTAGCAGAGTTGGCCCAAGATTTACAAGGATTAGTAAAGCAGTTTACAGTTTAAAATTTTCATAAAGGTAAATCCCCCTTCAATATAGAATAGTTTATATAGCGGAATAATGTAGTAATATGTCGAAGGGAGTTTTGCTTTATGAAAGATGAAGAAGAATTAAATAAAAAATTAATTGCTGGACTTAAATTGAGACATTTATTATACGGAAATATATTTTATATCTTATTATCTGTTCTGTTTGCTTCTATGATACTAATGACAGGATATGAACTATTAAAAGAACTTATCTTTAGTAATTTAACTGCGTGGGGGTCTCATTTAATTACCATTATTTTTGTTTCGTCGTTGATAACTATTTTATTTAGTCTAATCATTATTCATTATCGTAATTTATGGACAGAAGTAGCTACTAAGATTAATAATTATGGTCAAGATTTAAAAGAGGAACGTGATAAATTGGCTACTTATATAGAAACAGCTCCTTATGGTGTTTTTGTGGTTGATGAAAATGGTAATTATTTGGAAGTTAATGGAGCAGCAACAGAGATAGCCGGTTATAGCGAAGAAGAACTATTAGAAATGAATATTTTAGATTTACATCCCTATCTTTCTAAAGAACGAGTGGGATATGTTTTTTCCCAAATTAAAAATAGAAAGCAGTTTAAACAAGAAATGCCTTATACTACTAAAAGTGGGGAACAACGTTGGTTTTCTATTAAGGTAGTTAAATTATCTGAAACTCGTTTTTTAGGCTTCGTAGAAGATATAACAGAACGAAAAAATATAATGCAGGATTTAAAGATGAAAAATAAAGCCATTCAAGAGTCAGCTACTGCCTTTGTATTTAGTGATCAGGAGGGGCAATTAACTGAAGTTAATCAATCCTTTCTAAAAATGTGGGACTATCAGCAGCCAGAGGAAATTTTAGGACAAACTCCAATGGCTTTGCATCCGGAAGAAGAAAGAGAAAAAGTAGAAAGATCAATGCAGTATATTAAAAAAGAAGGTTCCTGGCAGGGAGAGTTGAAAGGGCTGCGATCTGATGGCTCTTTATTTGATATCAATATTTCCTGTACTGCTCTAAAGGATAATCAAGATAAAGTGCAAGGCATGATGGCTTCATTTATTGATATCACAGAACGTAAAGAAACTGAAGAAAGATTAAGAGAGAAAAAAGATCAATTGCACTGTAATTTTGAAGAACTGATGGTAACTAAACAGCAATTAGCAGCTGCTAATGATTTGCTAGTAGATCAAATTAAAAGTGCTAAAGAGATTCACAATCAATTATTAACCCGTAATTTTCCTCAAGTTGATGATTATTTTATGTCAGGAATATACCAGCCAGCTGAACATATTGGTGGTGACTTTTATTATGCAATCGAATTAGAAAATGAAGTAGTATTTTATTTAGCTGATATTACAGGACATAGTTTAGATGGAGCTTTTTTAAATGTCTTTCTCCGAGAAACAATTGATAATTATTTATTTTCTCATTCATTAAGGACTGCACTATCTCCAGCTGAAATTGTTGAATTTGTCACAGATCGTTATCAGGAAGAAAATTTTACAGCTGATTATTTTATTAGTCTAGTTTTATTTGTTTTAGATAAAGAAAGTAAGGAAATCAAATATACTAATTTTGGTTTTCAAGTTTTGCCGTTATTAGTCAAATCTGGTGGAGTAGAAGAATTAAATTTAACTGGATTACCAATTAGTACAGCAATTGATAGAGAAAAATATGAGTTTAAAGAAGAAGTTTTTAAATTAGAACAAGGAGATAAGTTAGTCGTTACTACAGATGGTTTAGTTGAAGAACAGATTGAAAAGCAAAGGTATGGTACTACAAGACTAAAAGAAATAATAGAGCAAAATCAGCAATTACCACTAGAGTTCGTCTTAGAAAAAATCAATTTTGATTTTCAAAATTTCATTACTTCTCAAGACCAAAAAGATGATGTAAGTATTTTAGGCATAGAGAGAGAAGAAGTGATTGATAAAATAGAATTATGTATTGCTAGCGATTTTGAACTACTTAAGCAAGTAAAAGAACAGTTCCTTGAGTTTGTTGCTCCTTATACTAATCAAGGGGAAATGCTAGTAATGGGATTTCATGAGATGCTGATTAATGCTATTGAACATGGTAATCAAGGCGATATTTCCTGCCAAGTTGAAATCTTTATGTTAGTGACTTCTAATTATATTAAATTAGTAATTAAAGATGAAGGGCGAGGATTTCATTGGGATAGTAAGTTACAGCAGGGACTTGACCAAAGTGATTTTACTGAACGGGGGAGAGGGATTGCTATTACAGAAGAAATTTGGGATAAGATTTGTTATAATTATTTAGGGAATAAAGTAGTTCTTTACCAATCGCGAAGTGAAATCTAACTTCGCGATTGTTCTTTTTTTTGTCTTCTTAATTCTATAAATTTATCTCTAGCTATTTGTTTTTGTCGAGGGTTAGTTTGGGGACTACGGATTAAATCATCTAATAATGGTAGAGCTTTTTCATGATGCTCGTGTTTAGCTAATAATAAAGCTAATAATAAGGTTAATTTATCTTCTTGGGGGCGTGGTAATTTAGTAGTGCTGCTATTAAAATAAAATTCTTGTAAATGAGTCATAGCTTTTAATGAAGCTGCCTCTGATAATTCTTCGGCCTTAACATCTTCATAAAGCCAACTTAACCGGAGCCAAAGGTAACCTAATTTACCAGGGCTGGCTGCAATTAAATTATATAACTTAATTGCTAAATAATAAGCATTAAAAACTTGGTTTATAGTGCGTGGTTCACTATACTGGGGTTGATAATCTGTTCCGAATATTTCTGTAATTTGTTTTTTGAAGTTATTTTTTATCTTTTTCTCCTGCCGACTTGAAAAATCAAAAAAATCAGCTTTGCGGGCAGCATAAAAGCAATTAGGACAAATCCAAACTTTGTACCAAGCTGGGGCAAAGTTCTTATAAATTGGTCGTAAGTCATCTCTAATTGTTTTTAATCGTAACTTAGAGTTGCGTATCTTTTTTACTGTGCTTTTAGATTGACAGATGGGACAAGTGATCTCTTTATTATAGGTATATTGAGTCAAAGTACTGTCGGCGGTAATATTATACTTTTGATGACCGGGAAGATAAAAATCTTCTGTTTTAGTTATTTTAATAGTATTATTATCAACTTTCTTTTCTGATTTTTCATTACTTTCATTATTTACTTCAGGGGGAGTTTCTTCTGGATTAGAAATTTGAGCTGGTTGATTTAATGGTGGTAATTTTAGATTTGATTCTTGTAACCACTGAATCCGACTGCAGAGAGTAGTAATGATATTTTCATTTAAGATAGGTTCTTGATGCATTAATGATTTCAAATCTTCTGGGTTAAAAGCTAATAAAGTAGTTTCTTGAGCTGTTTCAGCTCGTGAAATATAATTATTTTTTTCTAAAAGAGCTGCTTCTCCTACTATATCCCCAGACTCTAGTCTGGCTACTTCTTTTTCTTTTTCGTCATCTTGAATAAATAATCGGACTAGACCTTCGAGAATTAAGTATACTTGCTCTACTTTATCTCCATAGCTAAATATATTCTTTTCTGCTTTGAAGTTTTGTGAAATACTATATTGAGATAGTTGATCATCTAGTGAATAATTAGTCATTGTATTTTTGTCCCCTTTTTCTACTTATAATTAGATTTTAATGAATAATAAATGTAGAGCTTAAAATCATTTTACAGGAAAATAAATGATTTTAAAGAAATTATTAAGCAAGTTATTAATTTTATATTTAAATTTCAGCCTTATTAACGAAAAAACACGAAATATTTATTTAAATACTATCATAAATTGCTCAAATTTTAAAATCAAATTGGAGGTTTCTGAATTATGAAAGAAGAAAAAACCATTAATTATTATAATCAACAAGCTGAAAAATATTACAAGCAAACAGTAAATGTGGATTTAACAGCACTCTACCCACAATTTCTAAAACATTTAGAGAAAGGAGATCATATCTTAGATGCAGGTTGTGGTTCGGGACGTGATAGTCTCTATTTTTTAGAACAGGGGTATCAAGTAACAGCAGTGGATGCTGCAGAAAAACTAGCTCAGCTAGCAGAAGATTTAATAGAGCAAGAAGTATTAAAGATGAGATTAGAAGAATTAAATTTCAAATCAAAATTTGATGGAGTCTGGGCTTGTGCGTCTTTACTTCATTTGTCGAATGAAGAGATTAAAAAAGTTCTTAAAAACTTCACTCAAGCTCTAGTAGCTGAGGGAATAATCTATATTTCGCTTAAATATGGTGAAGAAGAAAAATTTAGAAATGGTAGATTTTTTAATTATCATAATGAAGAGTCTTGGCTAAACTTAATGGAGGGAATAGAAGATTTGACTATAGTTGAATTATGGCAAACTGGTGATTTGAAAGAAGATGGAAGAGATGAAAAATGGTTAAATGTATTATTACAAAAAAGTAAGTAAATTTTACTGTTTATTATTAAGCAATACATATTTGTAATAATAGCGGGAATTATAATTGATGTTATAGAAAGGAGTGGATAATATGGGAGATGATAGTTTAAATGATGCTAAAGAAAAGATGATTAAGCAGCATTTAATTCCGCGGGGTATAAAGAATGAACGAGTTTTAGCAGCATTCAAAAAGGTACCACGTGAGGAATTTGTTCCGCCTGAAATAGAAGCAGAAGCTTATCAAGATCGCCCTCTACCGATTGGTGAAGGACAGACAATTAGTCAACCTTATATAGTAGCTGAAATGATTCAGGCTTTAGAACCTACACCAGGTGATAAGATTTTAGAAATTGGCACAGGCTCAGGTTATGCTGCAGCAGTTTTAGCGGAAATAGTAGAAACTGTGTATGGAGTTGAACGTCATCAGAGTTTAGTTGATGAAGCTCAAACTCGATTAACTAGATTGAATTATGATAATGTAAAATTAGAGGTAGGAGATGGAACAATAGGTTGGGCAGAAAATGCACCCTATGATGGTATTTTAGTGAGTGCTGCTGCTCCAGAAATACCTAATTCATTAGTAGAGCAGTTAGTTAAAGGAGGATATCTTGTAATTCCAATTGGTACTAAAAATATTCAGCAATTATATCAAATTAAGAAAATAGAAGATGATAAAATAACTAAGAAAGAATTAGGGCGAGTTAGATTTGTACCCTTATTAGGAGAAAAAGGGTGGTAAGATACATTAAGTGTAAAAAACGGAATTATTTTCTTGACATTGCTCTGATAAGTTGCTAATATAATTATATAGTCTGCTTAAATTGGGATGCTTGCTACTATCTTAGCTATATTTCTTTCACTTTGTTGTTCTACTTTCCAACATTATTTTTCTAATCTTCTTTTTAAGTGGTAGTTTCTACTCAAGTATATAAGTTTTATAACTTTAAAATAGATTGGTCAATCAAGAGAATAAAATTAAATAAGTTTAGGAGATTATAATCATACTCATGACTTGAGATTTAAGTACTCAAGTTATGAGTATTTTTTGTTCTAATGGAGGTGATAAGTTTCTATGTTTTATTGATGCTAGAGCCCTTCAGGTTTTAAAAACCCGCAGGACTGCTAGTCGGCCAACAAAAAATATTAGGGTGGAGGTTTAGCTAATGATAAAAAGAAGAATAAAAAGAAATTTGATTGTTTTAGTGATTTGTTTTATCCTAGTATTCTCATTAACAGTTGGGTCCGTAGAAGCAGCTTATTCTGGTTCGGGCAGAGATGTAATGTTACAGGGTTTTCATTGGAATTCTTGGCAATATGGAACTTGGGATATTATTAAGAATAGTGCAGATGAGATTGAAGATGCAGGATTTACAATGGTTTGGTTTCCGCCGGTTTCGAAGTCTACTGGAGGAACTGGTTATTTACCTAATGAATGGTATAATCTTTATTCCAGCCACGGTAGTGAAGGACAATTACGAGATGCTGTAGATGCTTTGAATGCTAGAGGGATTAAGCCTTTAGCAGATATTGTAATTAATCATCGAGTAGGAACTTATGGCTGGGCAGATTTTAGTTATCCTGCTTTTGATAATAATCAGCGGGCTGTAGCTAGTAATGATGAATGGAGTAGTGCAGAGGGGAATTATGATACAGGAGATAGTTATGGTGCTGCCCGAGATTTAGACCATACCTATGGTGATGTACAATCTGAGATAAAACATTGGTTAAATTGGTTAAAGAATAATATAGGATTTAAAGGATGGCGCTATGATTATGTTAAGGGCTATGATGGAAAATATAATGGCATGTATAATTCTGCTAGCAATCCTTACTTTTCTGTAGGAGAATTATGGCCTGATATAACTGGCAATTATTATGCTTCTGGTAGTGAAGTTAATTACCATCGGCAGCAATTAATGGATTGGATTAATGCTACAGGAAGAAAGTCTACAGCTTTTGATTTTACTACTAAATGGCAGTTGATGTTAGCGACTTCTCGTAGTGAATATTGGCGTTTGAAAGATCCAAGTGGTAAAGCAATTGGAGCAATTGGCTGGTGGCCAAAGATGGCAGTTACATTTATTGATAATCATGATACTGGTTCTTCTCCAGGTGGCGGACATGACCATTGGGCTTTTCCATCATCTAAAGTAGAACAAGGCTATGCTTATATTTTAACTCACCCTGGAACTCCTTGTGTTTATTGGCCCCATTATTTTGATAGTGGTAATGATTTGAAAAATAAAATTAAGACTCTGATTCAATTGCGACGAGAACAAAATATTAGCTCTACTAGTGCAGTAAACATTGTAGCAGCAGACAGTGGTAAATATGCAGCGATAGTTAATGGTAATTTAGCAGTTAAAATTGGTGGAGCAAACTGGAATCCAGGTTCTGGCTGGAAGGTTCGTGCTTATGGTAATCAATGGTGTGTTTGGACTAGATAGAGTAAATACATCTTGTAGAAATTTTAATTAATTTAAAGGATTTTAACTAAACTTGTCGAAATATAACAAAGAGAAGTTATCGTTAATTATAATAACAAGCAAGAAGATAATTAAATCTTAATCAGTTAATTTACTAATTATTTTACTAGTGGTCAGTGGAGGGAAAAAGCAGTGGGGAAAATATCTTTAGAAAAGGTATTTAATCAACAATTAAAACGAACATTAATAGTAGTAATTATTATATTAATTTTAATTTTAGCTTCAATTTTAGCTATAGTTTATAAATATATTTATAATAGTGAAAGACAGCAGGCACGTACTTCGATTGATTATTTTTTCAAAAATACAGCTCATGTCTTAAAAAGGACTGAAAGAGATTATAATCAGCAGTTAAAGAAAAGCTTGGTAAATTTCACTAAAGATTATACCACTAGTAAAGATCAAGCTTATCTCAATCAAAAGATGAATGATATTAAAAGTGAAATTTATCAGTTAAATGAGGGTCATAAACTGCAGGTTAAAGATGTTAATTATTACTTTATAAATAGGCAAGGGCTTATTTTTGCTACTGATTATAAGCCTGATCGGGGTTTAGATTTGTCTCAGGCAGAAGAATTTTGGTCTCAATTAAAAAATCTAGAAACAGGAGAAGTATTGTTATTACCTTTTGATGATGAGACTTTAACTTCAAGACTGCGATTATATGCTTATGTTAAATTACCTGATGGTAATTATTTTGAGATAGGAATTTTATTTAAAAATTTACAGAAGATATTATTGCAAGAGATTAAAGAAATTAATCAAAATCCTAATTTCAAATTGCACTTATTCACTTATGAATTTGATCCATTATTTAATGAAGATCAGAAGTTAAGTAAAGAAGAAAAAGAACTGTTGAAACAATCAGAAAGAGAAAAAGAGTTAATTACTAAAGCTGAATCTCTTTTTGTAGAAAAATATTATCAAGCGTGGTCTTCAAAATATGGAAATTTGTATGGAGTAGTAAGTATTAATCACAGTTCTTTGAATGTAATCTTTAATTTGATTTTATTATTGTTTGTAGTTATTATAATAGCTATTTATTTAGCCCATCAAAAGATAAATCAAAAGATAGAAGAAATTTTAGTGCCTATCCAAAAAATTTCTCAAGATATGAATAATTTTTATAAAACCCAAGAAACTAATCTTAATATAGACGATACAGGAATTACAGAAGTTGATGATATCATAGATAACTATATTAATATGGCTAATGAAATTGGAGCTAGTTATGAACAGTTAGAAGCCTATAGTGAAGAATTAGAGCATAAAAATAAAGAATTAGAGAAGAATAAAAAGCGAGTCAGAAAGATAATTGATTTATCGCCTAATCATATATTTATTAAAGACCGGCAGGGGGAGTATAAGCTGGTCAATCAAACTCATGCTCAATTTTTTGGCAAAAGTGTTGAAGATTTTCAAGGGTTAACTGAGCAAGAACTCTATCAATTAGATGAAAATAAAATAGATGAATTCCTCAAAAATGATCGTCAAGTAATTGATGATCGAAATAATCAAGTTTTTGAAGGTCATGTGATTGATGACGAGGGGAATAAAATTATTTTTGAGACAACTAAAATCCCTTTTGTTGAGGGCGATGAAACCTACGTGTTAGCTATTGCAAGGGATATTACTGAACAAAGAGCTGCTAAAAATAGAATTAAAGAACAAAAGGAAGAATTAGAAGCTAGCTATCAACAATTAGAAGCTTATAATAAAGAAATATTAGAACTAAATCAAAATTTAGAAACTTCTTATCAAGAACGAGATGCTTTAGTGAAAAAATTAGAAAAATTAATTGATTTAACCGCTGAATTATCAAGGGAAACTTTAAGTGACAGTCAAGAGTTTTTATCACAACTTTTACATTCAGCTTTTGAAATTATTGATGAAGCAGATTATGGCTCAGTTTATTCTTTTGGTGAGCAGCATATTGAATATGTTGATGCGATCGGCCATGATTTAGAAGCACTGCAGAGTTTAGACATTGAAAATGAAGTATTTTCATCTAACCCTACAGAGCCTCAAGTTATTAAAAATATTACTAATAGAACCGAAGATAGATTAGATGAGCAGGTACAAGAAGTTTTCTTAGATGCTACCCGGCCAATTAAAGAAACAATTGTATTTGCTTTAGTGGTTGATGGAGAAAAAAGAGCAGGTTTTAGTTTAGATATAGCTCAAGAGAGTGAAGCAGAATTTAGTCAGCAGTCAGTCCAAATTATCGAAGCTTTTAATAGTTTAGCTATTTCATTTTATATAATGCAGAATTATAATAGTATGCGAAGTGATTTTCAGAGTCAAATTGTTAGTTCTTTGATTAATTTATTAGAAGTACATGATCAATATACTAAAGGACATTCTGAAAATGTAGCTCGTTTAGGGACCAAAGTTGCCTTTGAATTAGGACTATCAATCGAAGAGATCAATGATGTCTATTGGGCTGGTTTGCTGCATGACATAGGTAAAACAGTAGTACCTAAAGAGATTTTAAATAAGCCTGGACGATTAACAGAGGCAGAGTATGAAAAAATAAAGAAACATCCGGTTTGGGGTTATAAAGCTTTAAAAGATTCAGAGCAATTAGAAGATATTGCTGAATATATTTATCATCATCATGAGCGTCCTAATAGTCAGGGTTATCCGGAAGGACTAAGTGAAGTAGAAACCCCTTTGATTTCTAAAATTTTGTCTGTAGTTGATGCTTGGGATGCTATGCGGTCTACTAGATCTTATCGTGAGCCATTATCTAAAGAAAAAGCATTATCAGAAATAATTAATAACCGAGGAACGCAATTTTCTCCTCAAGTAGTAGATGCATTTTTGAAGATTATAAAAGAAAATAATATTTCTTAGTTTTTCCCAAAATCCTTCTGAATGAAAAATTTCAGAAGGATTTTGTTCTGTAATATATAAATTTTAAGTTAAAGCAGGAATAATTAAATTTCTAGAGAAAAAAGTAAATAGAGATAAAAATAAGTCGAAATTTAAAATAATTTCACTAAAATGCATATAATTTATTTTAAATAAGATAATAAGGAGTGAATAATATGGCTCATAAATTTAATCCAAAACATAAAGACAAGTTAGATACTAAACAACGACGTAGAGATTTGCCGCCAGAGAAAATTCTAGAAAAATTTAATTTGCAGACTAATGATACAGTTGCTGATGTAGGCTGTGGTGTTGGTTATTTTACTATTCCGATGGCCCAAATATCTGATGAGAAAGTTTATGCTTTTGATTTGTCGCAAGAGATGTTAGATGAAGTTGCAGTTAAAAGAGAAGAGCATGAACTACATCATATAAAATTAATTAATACAACTCAAGAAGAAGATTATATCCCAGATAAAAAGATTGACTTTATGTTAATGTCTAATTTGATACATGAAGTAGAAGATAAAGAAGAGTTTTTGAGTAATTATTTAAGAGGTGTTAAAAATGGAGGAAGAATAGCAATTATTGATTTTAAAAAGGAAAAGATAAAGCAGGGTCCTCCGTTGTCTGAAAAAGTAAGTAAAGCAGAGTTATATAAATTGTTAGAAGATAAGTTAGCTTTAAAATTAGAGCTAGTTGCTGATTTAAATGAATATCAATATGCTATAGTAGCTAAAAAATAGACTAAAATTTAATATAGGAGTGAAAAGATGAGTGATAAAGTAAAAATTTATACTGATGGAGCGTGTTTTAATAATCCTGGTCCTGGTGGCTGGGCTGCTGTATTAATTTGTAATGAACAGCATAAAGAGATAAAAGGTGGAGTTCATCATACAACTAATCAACAGATGGAATTATTAGCAGCAATTAAAGGTTTAGAAGCATTAAAAAATGCTCAAAAAGTAGAAATTTATTCTGATAGTGCTTATTTAGTTAACGCCTTTCAGCAGGGCTGGATTGATGGTTGGAAGGCTAGAGGGTGGAAAAAGAGTAGTGGTCAATTAAGTAATAAGTTCTTATGGATTTGGTTAGATGATTTACGTCAATGTTATGACCTGGAATTTGTGAAAGTTAAAGGTCATTCTGGCGATAAATGGAATGAAAGATGTGATGACTTAGCCAAAGCAGCTGCTACTGAAATTAGTAGTTAAAGATAAGTAATGGATAAGGAAGGCTTAGAAGGGGGATGATCCAGATCGAATCTTTTGTAGCTCGGCAGCCTATTTTTGATAGAGAAGAAAATGTTTGTGCTTATGAGTTGTTATATCGAGAAGGGCTTGAAAATATTTACAACCCTGAAGTTGATGGTGATGAAGCTACTTCCCAAGTTTTAACTAGCAGTTTTGGGGTAATTGGTATTGAAGAGATAACCAACGGAAATAGAGCCTTTGTAAATTTTACTAAGGAATTATTAATTGATGAAATAGCCACAGTATTTAATCCTAATACCCTTGTAGTTGAAATTTTAGAAGATATTGAACCGACCCCCCAAGTACTTGCTGCCTGTAAAAAAATAAAAGACAAAGGTTATATTATTGCTTTAGATGATTTTGTTTTTGACCCTGATTATTTAGATTTGATTGATATAGCAGATATAATTAAGGTTGATTTTATGATTAGTTCCCTAGAAGAGAGAAAGCGCTTAGTACATATTGCGCAAAATAAGGGGATTGATTTATTAGCCGAAAAAGTAGAGACTAGAGAAGAATTAGAAGAAGCCAAAGAAATGGGTTATTCCTACTTTCAAGGTTATTTTTTTAGTAAACCAGTAATTTTAAAAGGCGATGATTTGCCGGTGTATCCTACTAATTATTTCCAGGTTTTAAATGAGCTGAATACAGATGAACCAGATATAGATAAAATTTCTCAAGCAATTGAAAGAGAC
The DNA here is from genome assembly GCF_016908315.1 of Halanaerobacter jeridensis. Lineage (GTDB taxonomy): Bacteria > Bacillota > Halanaerobiia > Halobacteroidales > Halobacteroidaceae > Halanaerobacter > Halanaerobacter jeridensis. The sequence goes on from NZ_JAFBDQ010000012.1 coordinate 29,682, forward strand.
ATGTCCCTTTCCTATAAACTATTGCGTTTGATTAATTCTGCTATTTTTGCCCTGCGAGAAGAAATCAATTCTATTAAACAAGCATTAGTATTATTAGGATTGGATGAAGTTAAAAAATGGTTTAATTTGATTATTATTAATGAATTATCTGATGTTGATGATGAAGAGGTAATTAAGCTTTCTTTACTGCGGGCTAAATTTGCTGAATCATTATCAGCTAATTTAAACATAGCAGGTGAAAGACATAAGTTTTTTTTAATGGGCTTGTTCTCTTTAATTGATGTATTAATGAATCGTAATTTAAAAGAAGTACTAGAAGAATTACCTATAGCTCAAGAAATAAAGGATGGTTTAACAGGTCAAAAAGGACTTTATAATGCAGTTTTTTCTGCGATGATAGCTTATGAAAAAGGAAAATGGGATAAAGTACAAGCTTTTTTAAATGAGTATAAATTAGAAGAAGAAACTGTAGGGGAAGCTTATTTACATGCAATAGAATGGTCAAATGATATTATTAAGACACAAATAGCTACAGAAGATAAGTAAAACCACAAGTTTTAATCTCTGTTCATGATGCCAGTTTGTGCTAAAGATAGTATCAACTCCTTAATTTATATTAAAGTTTAATATTATCTTATTAATTATTAATTGAAAAATCAAAATTTAATTTGGCTTTTAATTAGGTATATAAATGGTCATAGTGGGTAAAATAATTCAAGAATCAGGATTAAGGTCGGAAAGAGGGATATTTAATCATAGAGGAGATATTATTCCACAGAAATAATTTTTTATAAAAATTGCTAATTCTTTTGACAGATGTAGAACTATGTGTTACAATTGTAGATGTCAAATGAAGAAAAGGCATTAAAAAAGACTAATAGGAGGAATTAGATTTATGGCAACAGGAAAAGTTAAATGGTTTGATACTGAAAAGGGTTATGGTTTTATTGAGCAAGAAGATGGCGACGATGTGTTTGTACATTTTTCTGCAATTGAAGGCGACGGATTTAAAGACCTTGAAGAAGGTCAAGAAGTACAATTTGAAGTAGTTGAAGGAGAAAAAGGTTTACAAGCTGAAGAAGTAAGTAAGCTGTAACTTACAGTCTATTAAATTGCGCGAGCAATAATATAGATTCTCCAAAGAAGTCCCATTTCGGGGCTTTTTTCTTTTTTTGCTAGATTACATATTCTGTAAACTACTGCATGTGATTAAATTAACTTAGGATAAGTTTAACATATAGTTGACATTACAGCGTTAATTTGTTAATATGAAGGCACATATTAAAACAATCATTGTCTATAATATTAAGTTAAATTCGGCAGAGGAGGAGAGAAGATTATGGTAAAAGCGATAGGAATTCCCGAAGAAGAAGGGCTTTATTCTCCTGAACAAGAGAAAGATAACTGTGGAGTGGGGTTTATAGCTCATAAATTTGGGAATAAAAGTCATCGAGTAGTAGAGCAAGGATTAGAAATTTTAATTAGGTTGGCCCATCGAGGGGCAGTAGGGGCTGATCCAGAAACAGGAGATGGAGCAGGTATTTCCATCCAGATGCCGGATCAGTTTTTGCGAAAAGTAATGAATGATCAAAATGTAGAGTTACCAGCTGTGGGAGATTATGGAGTAGGAATGTTATTCTTACCGCAAGATGAAGCAGAGCGGCAAGAGATGATTAATTTAATAGAAAAGTTGATTACTGAAGAGGGCCAAGAAGTATTAGGATGGCGTGATGTTCCTGTAGCAGAAGATGAAATCGGAGAGAATGCTGCTTCTAAAGCTCCTTATATTAAGCAAGTAGTAATCGGCAAAGGTGAAGGTGTTGATAATTTTGAATTGAAACTTTATTTCTTGCGGCGAAAAATTGAGAAATTAGTTGCAAGATTAGATATAGAAGAAGAAGAGTTATTTAATGTGACTAGCTTTTCTAGTAAAGTTCTAATCTATAAAGGATTATTATTAGCTGAACAGATTAGCAAATTTTATTTAGATTTGAAAGATGAAAGTATGCAGTCAGGTTTTGCTTTAGTACATCAGCGTTATAGTACTAATACTTTTCCATCTTGGGATTTAGCCCAACCGTTTAAATATTTAGCGCATAATGGAGAAATTAATACTTTGCGCGGTAATATTAATTGGATGGAAGCCCGAGAACCTAGTTTAGAATCAGATATATTAGGAGATAAAATTAAAGAATTATTCCCAATTACTGATGAAGAAGCTAGTGATTCATCTAATTTAAATAATGTTGTAGAATTAATGGTTGCTTCGGGAATGGATGTAGTAGAAGCAATGACAATGTTAATTCCTGAAGCTTGGTCTAAGAATGAATTTTTAGATGAAGATGTGAAAGCATACCATGAATATAATGCTACCTTAATGGAACCATGGGATGGTCCAGCAGCAATTGGATTTACAGATGGGGAGCAGATTGGAGCTAAATTAGATCGAAATGGTCTGCGACCAGCTAGATATACAGTCACTAAAGATGATTATATTATTGCTGCTTCTGAGGTAGGTACTTTAGATACTCCATCTGAAAATATAGCAGAAAGCGGTAGATTACAGCCGGGAGAAATGTTAGTTGTAGATACAGAAGCGGGAGAAATAATTCATGATGAAGAGATAAAAGAAGAGTTGAGTTCTGCTCATCCTTATCGAGAGTGGTTAGAAAATAATAAGCAGTATCTTGAAGATGTTGCAGCTGAGAAAGAAGTAGAATCAGATTATTCGGAGGAGATTACTAAAGAAATTAGAGCTTTTGGTTATAGTAGAGAGGATTTGGAAGTATTAATTGCTCCGATGGCTGCTAATCAAAAGGAAGCAATTGGCTCAATGGGGAACGATACTCCTTTGGCTGTGTTATCTAATCGAACTAAGCCATTATTTAATTACTTTAAGCAATTATTTGCTCAAGTAACTAATCCACCGATTGATTCAATTAGAGAAAAAGTTGTTATGTCATTAAAAACTAATTTGGGTTCTAAAGCTAATATTTTAGAAAGAACGGCAGATAAGGCCAAAACAATTGAATTTGATTCCCCAATTTTAGATAATCAACAGTTAAATAAAATTGCAAATTTAGATAGTGATGAATTTAAAGCTGCTACTGTAGATACAGTCTTTGACCCAGAAGAAGAGAATGGTCTACAGAATGGATTAATTAAATTATTTAATAGAGTGACTGAGCAAGTTGAAGCAGGAGCTAATGTTATTATTTTAAGTGATCGCGGAGTAAATGATTCTCAAGCACCAATTCCTAGTCTATTAGCTACTTCTGCTGTGCACAATTATTTAATTGAGAATAAGATGAGGAATGGTGTGGATTTAGTTGTAGAAACAGGTGAAGCACGAGAAGTTATGCATTTTGCTTTATTGATAGGTTATGGGGCTTTAGCTGTGAACCCTTATTTAGCTTTAGATACTATTTCTTATATGAGTGATGAAGGGTTATATTTAACAGAGACAGAAGATCGATCACGAATTGAAAAGAGAAAAAGAAAATATTTGAAAGCAGTAGATAAAGGTCTGTTGAAGATAATGTCCAAAATGGGTATCTCAACGATTCAAAGTTATCGGGGAGCTCAAATCTTTGAAGCGGTAGGATTGAGTTCAGAATTTGTGGAGCAGTACTTCCCAGGAACAACAACGAGAATAGAAGGAATCGGGCTAGAAGTCTTGGAAAAAGAAATGCAGTGTAATCACCAACGAGCCTACAATGACCCAGAACATGAAGATGATTTAGTTGCTAATGAAGGAGAATATAAATGGCGGGCGCAAGGAGAGCATCATTTATTTAGTCCGGAAGCTATTGCTAAATTACAGCATGCTACAAGAAAAGGAGATTACGAATTATATAAAAAATATGCCCAAGAGATTGATGATCAAAGTGAACATTTAGCAACAATTAGAGGACTTTTTGATTTTAAAGATCGGGATCCAATTCCAATTGAAGAAGTAGAAGCTGTAGAAGAAATTCGACAGCGATTTGTAACAGGAGCAATGTCCTTTGGTTCGATTTCTAAAGAAGCACATGAGACTTTAGCGAAAGCAATGAATGAAATAGGCGGTATGTCTAATTCAGGTGAAGGAGGAGAAGATCCAGAACGATTTTACGATGACCGACGCAGTGCCATTAAGCAGGTTGCTTCGGGACGCTTTGGTGTAACTACTAATTACTTAGCTAATGCTGATGAGTTACAGATTAAGATGGCTCAAGGAGCTAAGCCAGGTGAAGGAGGTCATTTACCTGGTAAGAAGGTCAGTGAATCAATTGCTAAAGTAAGACATACTACACCAGGAATTGATTTAATTTCTCCGCCGCCGCATCATGATATATATTCTATTGAGGACTTGGCCCAGTTAATCTTTGATTTAAAGAATGTTAATCCTGATTCGAGAGTTAGTGTTAAGTTAGTTTCAGAAGTAGGAATTGGAACTATTGCTGCCGGAGTATCTAAAGCTCATGCAGATATGATCTTGGTTTCAGGTTTCGATGGCGGTACAGGAGCAGCACCTTTAACTTCAATTAAGCACGCGGGATTACCGTGGGAATTAGGAGTATCTGAAGCTCATCAGGTGTTAGTAAAGAATAATTTGCGTGATCGAGTCAGAGTGCAAACTGACGGGCAGATGAAAACAGGACGAGATGTAGCAATTGCTGCTTTATTAGGAGCAGAAGAGTATGGATTTGCAACGGCACCATTAGTAGTTCTAGGTTGTATCATGATGCGTCAGTGTAGTGAAAATAGCTGTCCGGTTGGAATTGCAACTCAAGATCCACGTTTAAGAGAGAGATTTGCTGGCTCAAAAGAACAGATAATTAATTACTTTACTTTTGTAGCGCAGCATTTAAGAGAAATCATGGCCGAATTAGGATTTAGAACAGTAGACGAAATGATTGGTCAAACAGATAAATTAGATATGAATGATGCAATTAAGCATTGGAAATCTGAAGGAATTAATGTAGAAAAGATCTTACATCAACAGCAAGATGATACTGATTTAGCTGTACATTGTACTCAAGATCAAGACCATGGAATTGATGATATCTTAGACCGTGATTTGATTGCTGCAGCTAAACCTGCTTTAGAAAAAGAAGAAAAAGTAACTATTGACCGTGAAATTAATAATACTAATCGTACAGTCGGAACCATGTTAAGTGGGCTGATTGCTAAAGAATACGGTGAAGAAGGTTTAGCAGATGATACTATTAATATTAATTTAACTGGTTATGCTGGACAAAGCTTTGGTGCTTTTGCTATGAAAGGATTAACACTAAAGTTAGAAGGGCAAGCTAATGATTATGTAGCTAAAGGAATGTTTGGCGGTAAAGTAATTGTTAAGCAGCCTGATGAATTAGAAGTTCCAGCCCATAAAAATGTAATTGCTGGTAATACCATTTTGTATGGTGCGACTGAAGGAGAATTATATATGAATGGTGTTGCTGGAGAGAGATTTGGAGTTCGTAATTCAGGTGCTCATGCAGTAGTAGAAGGTATTGGCGATCACGGTTGTGAATATATGACTGGTGGTCGAGTTGTAGTCTTAGGTCAAACGGGGCGTAATTTTGGTGCAGGTATGAGCGGTGGTATTGCTTATGTCTATGATATTGATGGCAATTTCACTGAAAAGGTTAATGATTTAATGGTTGATATTGAAGAATTAAAGGAAGAAGATTTGGAATTAGTCCAAGACTTAGTAACTAATCATGTAGAATATACAGGTAGTGAACGAGGTAGAGAAGTTTTAGAAAATTGGGATGAAGTACAAGATAAATTTGTTAAAATCATTCCACCAAAGTATAAAGAAATCATGGCTGAGCGTAGGGAGGATGAAGAGTAATGGCTAATAATAATAATGATGACTTTGGGTTTATGAAATATAATCGCGAAGAAATAGATAAACGTTCGATTGAAGAACGGGTTGCAGATTTTAGAGAAGTAAAAGAAGATCCTACTCCCAAGTATGCTCGCAAGCAGGCAGCAAGATGTATGGACTGTGGAACTCCATTTTGTAATTTTTCTTGTCCTGTTGATAATTTATGTCCCGAGTGGCATGCTTTTGTTCGTAAAGAAGAATGGGAAAAAGCAATTAAGGTCTTGCATGAAACAAACAACTTCCCTGATTTCACAGGGCGATTATGTCCAGCGCCTTGTGAAGGTGGTTGTGTGTTAGGGATTAATGATGATCCAGTTGCTATTAAGAATATTGAGTATGCTATTTCAGAAAAGGCATGGCAGGAAGGTTGGATTAAGCCGCATCCTCCTGAAGAAAGAACAGGTAAAGAAGTAGCGGTAGTTGGTTCTGGCCCAGCAGGTTTGGCTGCTGCTCAAGAACTAAATCGCAAAGGACATCAAGTTACAGTCTATGAGCGTGATTCTAAACCAGGCGGTATGTTGGCTTATGGTATTCCTGATTTTAAAATAGAAAAGTGGGTTGTTAACCGCCGAGTTGATCAATTAAAAGAAGAAGGAGTAGAATTCATTTTAGATACAGAAATTGGTACTGATATTCCAGCTCAAGAGCTAGAAGAAGACTATGATGCAGTAGTTTTAGCAGGAGGTTCTCGTGAAGCTCGGGACCTACCTGTTTATGGTCGAAAATTAGATGGGATTCACTATGCAATGGATTATTTAAAGCAACAGAATAAACGAGTACAGGGCCAAGATATCCCTGAGGAAGAAAAAATTGATGCAGCAGGCAAGCGAGTAATTGTAATTGGCGGTGGGGATACTGGTTCTGACTGTGTTGGTACAGCTGTGCGGCAGGGAGCAGAGAAAGTTTATCAAATTGAATTATTAGATAAACCACCGACAGAAAGAACACCAGATAATCCTTGGCCGCGATTTCCTCAGACTTTAAAGACATCTACTTCTCATGAGGAAGCAGAAAATTTAATTGATACTGGTGAGGACGAATTTGATATTCGTGAATGGTCTGTCTTAACCAAGCGCTTTACTGGAGATGAAGATGATCATGTGCAGGAGTATCATGCTGCACAAGTAGAGTGGAAAGAAGATGAGAATGGTGAAAGAGAAATGGAAGAAATACCTAATAGTGAATTTTCTCTGCCAATTGATATGGTTATTTTGGCTGTCGGGTTTGTTCATCCGGAGCATGACGGGATGGTCGATGAACTTGACTTAGAGTTAGATGATAGAGGTAATATTGCTGATAATAATTATCAAACGAACCGCGATAATGTTTTTGCTGCTGGTGATATGCGTAGAGGTGCATCACTAATTGTCTGGGCCATTAAAGAAGGTCAAGAAGTAGCCGAAGAAGTTGACCATTATTTAACAGATTAGAAAATTAAATTATATAATATATTGAATAAGGGGCTAACTCGAAAAGAGTTGGCCCCTTATTTTTATCTAAGAAATTATCTATATTATCAGGATCGGTGATTGATTTTATGAAATTTTAGAGATAGTTTTAGTATTGCTGAACAGTTATTTAATTGTTATAATATTTATATAATGTTAAAAATAAACATTAAATTGAGGGGGGGATAAAGTGAAAAAGATTATTGTTATAATTACTTTAATTTTAGTATTAGTAGTTTCTTTTAGTGGCTGTCTTAATTCTAAAGAAGAGTTTGCTAGTGCTCCAGTAAAGCTAGATAAGGAGGTTCAAAATAAGTTGATTAAAGAGAACTATCAATTTAGTTATCAATTATTTAAAACAATTTCTAATAATGATAGAGAAAAAAATGTCGCTATTTCACCGCTCAGTGTTTCAACTGTCTTAACGATGATTTATAATGGTGCTAATGGTGAAACAAAGACTGCTTTAGCAGAAACATTAGGATTGCAGGGACTGACTTTGGCGGAAGTTAATAATTATTATGAGAAATTACAAGCACAGTTCTCAAAGCCTAATCAAAAAGTAGAATTAAAGTTTGCAAATTCTATTTGGACTGATGATAATTTGGAATTAAAAGAAGAGTTTATGGACAATATGGATAAGTATTATCAGGGCCAAGCTTTTCAGACTGATTTTTCTAAATCTAGTGCTGTAGCTGAAGTTAATAACTGGATTGCCGAAGAAACACAAGGTAAAATTCCAGATATGATTGATAGTTTGACTGGTGTTAAAATGATGCTCATTAATGCTTTGTATTTCAAGGCTGATTGGCAGACACAGTTTCCTAAGTCTAACACAAGACAAGAATTATTTACGACAGGGTCGGGACAAGAGAAGCAAGTGGCAATGATGGGACAGCAAAATAAATTTAATTATTATCAAGATAAGAATTTAAAATTATTAGAATTACCTTATAGTAATCAACGATTAGCTATGTATATTGTATTAGCAAATAAAGAAATCAAATTTAATTCATGGCTCAAAGATATAACCCCTCAGCAATTACAAGATAAAATGAATAAATTAAGTGCAGAGGAAGTTAAAGTGGCACTGCCTAAATTTAAATTGTCTTATGGAAGCAAAGAACTTAATGGAGTACTAACTAAAATGGGATTAGGGATTTTATTTAATGGTGGAGATTTAAGTAAAATAGCACCTCAAGTAACTTTAGGTGCTATTGAACATAAGACAGTTTTAGAAGTAAATGAAGAAGGTAGTGAAGCTGCTGGAGCAACAGATGCTAAAATGCCAACAGCAAGACCCCCAGGGGCAATAAAAGAGTTTAATGCTAATCATCCTTTTCTGTTTATAATTAAAGATAAAAAAACAGCTAATATTTTATTTATGGGTCAAATAGTAAATCCAAAATTATAATCTATTAAAAGAGAGTTAGTGATATCACTAACTCTCTTTTTTTAATGCCTTTTTTCCTAATTGAACAATAATAATGCTAGTTAAAATTCCTAAAAACAAATGACCTAATAGATAAATTATATTAGAACTAATTGATTCTGGTTGAATACGGCTGATTTCAAGTTGAGTAACAGGAATAAAAATTAACATCCAAGCAGCTGAACCGACAATAAAGCCTTTTAATATAAAATTATCTTTGCCTGTAAAGTAAATAAAATAAACCGTAATAATTCCTACGATACTAGCAATAGCAAAATCATTAAAAGCTCCAATTATTAACGCAGAAATTTCCCCTGTTTTATTTTTTGCTACAACAGCAGAGGTAGCAAATTCCCAAATAGTATGTTCTTTATAGTCAAAATAATAAAGAATAAACCCGAAAACATTTCTAATCAAATTGCTACTAACTCCAGCAAAAACTCCAAGAGGAATTTTATTTTCAAAAGAAAACATCAATGATCATTCCTTTAAGAAAACAAAGTTTGAATAGAATTTTTTAGCATTATATTCTTTTGGCTTTCTTAATTAATAGTATAGCTTAATTGTTTAGAATTATACTGTCATTTAAAACAATTGCTAATGACTAAAAGAAGAAAAACTCATTTTTTTGTTAAATTAATTCACATTTTTTAAAATACTCCGCGAATAAAGAAGGTAAAACAAGAAAATTGACGAAATATAACAAGTATAGCCAAATTACGAAAAAATATAAATATAAGTTTATGAAATTATAAGAATTTAAGGAGGGGACCGTTGATTCCATTTTCTTTTTTAAAAACAATTTTAGTGGTGCTACCAGAACAGATATTAATGTTGTATGTTGGCTTAGGTTTAATTGATATTAGAATAAATTTTAATAATGCATTAAAAGTAGCTACTGGTGGAGCAATTGTAGTCTGGGCTTTACGTTCTGGATTAAATTTATATGGACTTCATGCTTTAGTTACAATGGTTTATCTGATTATAGCAGTTAAATTTATCAAAAGAATAACTTTCTTTGTTGCTACAACAGCAATGTTAATCACATACATATTATTATTTTTTAATGAATATTTATTATTTTTGGGTTGGAGACTAACTTTTGAGCAGGCAATTGTTGATTTTATAAGTGATAGTTTAGTTAATTTTCTATTGATTGCTTATTTATCGAAAGTTTTATTTTTAGTATTGGGCTTATTGATTTATTATTATGATTTTAAATTAATTGATCTAGCAGGTGGTCAAAATGAATCAACAAGATAATCAATCTCAACTAAAATTAGTTATCACTATGTTGTTAGTACAATCATTTTTGTTAATAATGATTGTAACTGTTAATGAAGGCAAAATGCGGCAAGCTTTTTTTAATGGTTCTACTAGATTTGTAATTGCTTTTATAGTAATAGTTTCTTCCTGTTTATCAATTATGCTGGTGCTCAGATTATATCGGATGATTACTTCTCAAGCTGAATTAGAGATTAAAATGCTTAGACTAGAAGAAGAAAGGCAGGCTATGCAGCAATTAAAAAGGCAGCATCATGATTTTGTGAATAATTTACAAACGATCTATAGCTTGGCTCAACTAGACAAGAAAAAAGAACTACTAAATTACATAGAAGGTGTAACTGAAGATTTTCAAAAGGTTAAAGTAGATAGTAAACATTCAGAAGTGCAGATTGTTGAAGCAACCTTATTACCAATGAAAGAGAAAGCTTTAGAGGCTAATATAGATTTTAGTTATCAATTAAAGCAGGGGTTTAAGAAAATTAATGCTTCTACTAATCAAATTATGAGAATTTTATTAAATTTAATTGATAATGCAATTGATGCTACTAAAAAGTTTAATAGAGAGAAAAAAATTAAAGTAATAGGAAAGGAGCAAGAGGAAAAATATATAATTTCTGTTTACAATAGTGGTCCGGTCATTGAAAGGGAGAAAATAAAAGAAATTTTAAAGGAAGGAGTCTCTAGTAAAGGTGAAAATCGAGGTTTAGGATTGTATATAGTGCAGGATATTTTAAATAAAGTAAATGGTAGATTAGAGATTAAAAGTGAAGAAGAGGTAGGAACTGAGTTTATTTGTTATTTTGCTAAAGCAGATAAGTAGAAGAGAAAGTGATAGCACTTTCTCTTCATTGTACTTAATTAAAAGTTAATAAATTTGTTTTTATCTCGTTTTCTTTCCATCATATCAATGGTGCCTAATAAAATATGGGCCAAGCCAAAACCAGTTACTCCCCACCCTAAACTAGGGTTACTGTTCTTAATCTTCATACCTAAGCCTGTCACAACTGTTCCTAAAGCAGTTGGAATTGATCCTTCTCTAATACGATTATTGATAATAATCCCTCCTTGAATTTAGAGGTCTATCTTTATTATGCTATAAAGTTTGAGTACTTATACTGTAAAAATTATCTATATAAAGTGGCACTATCGTGCCACTAGCTAGTAGATAAAAGCTAGTAGCTAGTAGTAAATTCAAAACCAAAAAACAGTTCATAGCTTTGAATTATTGAATACTAGGTTAATGTTTAGGTTTTGAATTTGATTTTATGTTTTTAACTACTAGCTCCTAACTACTTACTTCTAGCTATAAAGTTGCACTGGAAGTGCAACTTTATATAGATATAATGCAATTCAGTATTCAATTTCTGCAATTCAGCAAAAATATATAACTAACATAAGAAATTCCCTTATAATATAAGTAACAAGTTAGCAATAATCTTATAACCCTATAAGCAGTTAACCACAATAATTTATATCTATAGGGGGAAAAAATATATGTTATCATTCATTGGTTCATTAATTGCTTTAGTTGTTGGTTATATTTTGTACGGGACAGTTGTTGAGAAAATTTTTGGTGTTAGTTCAGAGGCTGAAACTCCAGCTTATGCACAACAAGACGGTGTAGATTATGTTCCTTTAAGTTGGCCGCGGACATTCTTGATTCAGTTATTGAATATTGCGGGATTAGGGCCAATTTTCGGAGCGATTGCAGGAGCACTATTTGGTCCAGCAGCATTTATTTGGATTGTATTAGGTTCTATTTTTGCTGGTGGTGTTCATGATTACTTATCTGGAATGTTATCAATTCGTAATGGAGGCGCAACAATTTCGGAAGTTGTCGGTGAATATTTAGGTGAAGGTGCTCGACAGTTTATGCGAGTATTTTCAGTTGTCTTATTAGTATTAGTAGGAACAGTATTTATGCGAGGACCGGCTGATTTATTGGCTAATATGACAAGTTGGAATGTTAACTTATTATTAGGTGCGATTATAGTTTATTATTTCTTTGCCACTGTTTTACCAGTTGATAAGATTATATCTAAATTATATCCAATTTTAGGTGGCTCACTATTAATTATGGCTTTAGGAATTGGTGGCGGCTTAATTATTGGCGACTATCAAATTCCTAATATTACTTTGGCTAATATGCATCCGGAAGAATTATCAATGTGGCCAATGTTATTTGTAACCATTGCTTGTGGAGCGATTAGTGGTTTTCACGCTACGCAGTCTCCTTTGATGGCCCGGTGTTTAAAAGATGAAAAGAATGGGAGAAAAGTATTCTACGGTGCGATGATTACTGAAGGAGTAATTGCTTTAGTTTGGGCTGCAGCAGCAATGACTTTCTTTGGCGGTACAGAAGGCTTATCTGGAGCAATGGCTCAACATGGTGGACCGGCTGGAATTGTTAAATTGATTAGTGACAATATGCTAGGTGTTGTTGGCGGTATCTTAGCAATGCTTGGAGTAGTAGCACTGCCAATTAGTTCAGGAGATACAGCATTTAGAAGTGCTCGTTTAATTTTAGCCGATATCTTTAACTTAGATCAAAAAGATAATGCTAATCGATTCAAATTGGCTATTCCAATGTTTGCAGTTGGTATTGCATTATCACAAATGGACTTTAGTGTAATTTGGCGTTATTTCGCTTGGTCTAACCAAACATTAGCTATGATTGCTTTATGGGCTGGCGCAGTTTATTTATTAGAAGAAGAAAAGTTCCATTGGATTGCCACTTTACCGGCTACTTTCATGACTGCAGTTTCTATCACTTATATTTTAACTGCACCAGAAGGATTCGGGATTCAAGGTTCATTGCCAACAATTGTTGGTGTACTAGCAGCATTAGGAGCTTTAGGATTATTTTTATTCAAAGGGCAGCAGGATACAGTAGGTTCTGAAGCTGGATTAGCAGTCTCAGAAGATTAATTGTAAAATACCTTTTACAACTTCTAAATTAGTAGTTATAATATAAAAGGAAAAATTAATAATAGATAGTTTAGCTCAGTCCTTTAATTAGTGGCTGAGCTAAACTTATACCATAAATTTTCAGAGGTGAAATAATGGACTTAACAACAGTTAATAGCCTAGCTGATTTAAGAAAGTGGTCTCTACTAAATCATGTGGACCATAAAGTAGTGTATGTGATAGGAGTCTTAGTCTTTTTTTCATTTATAATAATTTCAATTACAAAAAAATTAAAAATACCAAAGGTAGTAGGGTATGTGCTGGTTGGTATTTTATTTAGTGTTAGTACAGTTAATCGCGTTCCTTTTTTATCGGGGCAGGCTAAAGAATGGTATGCTTATTTAATTAATTCTTTTAGCTATGTTACTGTATTGACTGTATCATTTATTTCTTTTAAGATTGGAACTGAGCTTTCCATTGAGGTATTAAAAAAATTAGAGGTAGAATTTGCTTTGATTGTTTTTTTAGAATCGATCGGATCTTTTGCTTTAGTAACAGGAAGTATGTTATTATTAGAGCAACCATTATTTTTAGCTTTAGTTTTAGGAGCAATTGCTTGTGCTACTGCTCCAGCAGCTACAGTAATGGTTTTAAAAGAGTACAAAGCTCACGGTGAATTAACAGCTACCTTATTAGTAGTCTTAGCTTTAGATGAAGCCTTGGCGGTGATTATCTTTAGTTTTGCCGAACCAATAGCTTTAACTTGTGGAGCAGAACATATGAGCTTAACATTTACTAATGGCTTTTTAATTCCACTAATTAAAGTTCTAGGGGCAATTTCTTTGGGCTTACTTGCTGGTTATTTTTCTCAAAAAGCTATGGTTGATTATCATAGTAAAGTAAAAAAGGTATTATTATTGTTAACAACAGTCTTTGGAGTTTCAGCTATTGCAATCTTTTTTCATGCTTCGCCTTTGATAGCTAATCTGTCAGTTGGTTTTGCTTATCGTAATTTCTGTAAACGGCATTTAGGAATAGCTGAGCATATGGATACGATTACTATTCCCTTATATGCAATTTTCTTTATTTTAGCAGGGATGCAGATTAAGATTGCTAGTATAACTTCTGTTAGTTTTTTGATTATAGCAGTTACTTATTTTGTAGCCCGAACAATTGGAAAATTAGGCGGTTCTTATTTAGGTGCTAAATTATCGGGAGCTCCAAAGAAAGTAGAAAAATATATTGGCTTAGGATTATTACCACAGATTGGGGTAGCAATTGATTTGGCTTATAAAGTAGAAAGAGATTTTGCTCATTTAGCTGGTGAAAAAGCTAAATTAGGTATGTTAGTCTTTAATATTCTCTTATTCACTGCTGCAATTACCGAAATTTTAGGTCCTTTAGCAACAGAGTATGGGCTTAATCAGGCGGGAGAAATGAAAGAATTTTAAAACTATAAAGAGGGATGGTAACTATGGAATTAGCTCAAATTAATAATTTATTATTTACTCTAATTAAAAGTATGTCTGTAATTGCAGTAGCTGCTTATTTATTGGGCTTGGAAACCAATCTCTTTAATAAATTATTTAACCAACGTCCTAAATGGCAGACAAAAGGTTTTTTAGTTATCTTTTTTGGTATTCTATCCCTGTCAGGTACTTATTTAGGGATAGAGATCCAAGGTGCTTATGCTAATATTAGGGCTATCGGAGCTGTGGTCGCTGGATTATTAGGTGGTCCAATGGTCGGAATACTGGCAGGATTAATTGGTGGGCTACATCGTTTTTTATTAGGCGGCTATACTGCTTTTGCTTGTGCATTATCAACGATTTTAGCTGGATTGATTGGCGGTATAGTGTATAAATATCGTCCATTAAATAGAATTAGTTTAAGAGAAGGATTTACTGTAGGAGTAGTGGTTGAAGTTATTGAAATGACTTTTGTTTTGATTTTTAGTAATCCTTATTCTGAGGCTTTAGTTTTAGTTGAAACAATTGCTTTACCGATGATTTTAAGTAATGCTTTAGGAATTGTATTATTTATAGATATTTTGCAGAAAAGTTTTCGCAAAAAAGAAGAGGCTAAAGCTCGACAAGCACATAAAGCATTGAAAATTGCTAATAATAGTCTCTGTTATTTAAGTGAGGGATTAAATCATGATTCGGCTTCTGAAACTGCAAAAATCATTTTAGAGATTACGGAAGTAACAGCAGTAGCTATTACGAATCAAGAAGAAGTCTTAGCCCATTGTGGAGCAGGAGAAGATCATCATCAAGCCGGGGCAGGTATTTTGACTGATGCTACTAAATTGGCTCTTGATCAAGGAGAGTTGAATATTGTTTCAACAGCAGATGAAGTAGGCTGTCCAGTTGATGGCTGTCCTTTGGGGTCAGCAGTAATAGTACCATTAAAGCAGGATCAAGAAGTAATTGGAACCTTAAAATTGTATAAAAGAACCGAACAGAGTATTACTGATGTTGATATTGTCTTGGCCCGCGGGATTGGTGAATTGTTATCGACTCAGCTTTATTTATCAAGGTTGAAGAAAGAAGCACAGTTAACTACTGAAGCAGAGTTAAAGGCGTTACAAGCACAGATCCACCCTCATTTCTTATTCAATTCTTTGAATACAATTGTTTCTTTCTGTCGGACTGACCCTGATCAGGCACGGAAGTTATTGATGAGATTATCTAAATTTTTCCGTAAAACTTTGACGCAAAATAGTAAAATTGTGACCCTCAAACAAGAATTAGATTATATGCAGGATTATATGACGATTGAGAAAGCACGTTATGGAGATAAACTAAATATTGAGATAGATATTCCAGATCGATTATTAGATTATAAAGTACCTAGTTTTACACTCCAGCCGCTTGTAGAGAATGCTATTAAACACGGCTTAGCACCGCAGGCTCAAGCTGGTACAGTAGAGATTAAGGCAGAAATTGTGGATTCTAATCTAATAATTGAAATTATAGATGATGGAGTAGGAATTGCTGACAATAAAGTAGAAGATATTTTGGAAGTAGGTAGTGGTCAAGATGTGGGGATTGGCTTAAGTAATGTTGATCAGCGTTTAGATAAAATTTATGGTAATGAATATGGAGTTGAAATTAAGAGCAAATTAAATAAAGGGACAAAAGTAATTATTACTCTACCACTTAAGGAGTAGGTGTTAGAAAGATGGCTAAACTACAAACAATTATTGTTGATGATGAAGCTCCAGCGCGTAACGAACTAGATTATCTATTGACTGAAATTGATGAAGTTGAATTAATTGCTGAAGCAGATAATGGGATTGCAGCTTTACAATTAATTAAGGAAGAACAACCAGACCTTGTATTTTTAGATATTGAAATGCCGGGGAAGAATGGCCTTGAGGTAGCTGAAGAATTACAAAAGATGAAGCAACCACCGCAGATAATCTTCTTGACGGCTTATGACCAATATGCTCTAGATGCTTTTAAAGTCAATGCAATTAATTATATTTTGAAGCCTTATGAAGAAGCTGAAGTTTATGAAGCAATTGAAAGAGTACAGGAGTTATATCCTGAACAAGAATTATTAGAAGAAAAATTGACGGCAGTGATGAATGAGTTATCGGATGATAATCAACAACAAGAGGTAGACAAGCTACCAGTGACTACTAATCGGGGTCGAATTAAATTATTGGAGTATGGAAAGATAATTTATATTCATACTAAAGCTAAAAAAGTTTATGCTGTAACTAAAGATAAGGAATATGAGGTGGATAACAACTTAACAGAATTAGAAGAAAAATTAAGTTCAGATTTCTTTAGAGTACACCGCAGTTATATCGTTAACCTGGCTAAGATAGAAGAGGTAATTCCTTGGTTTAAGGGTAAGTATCAAGTGGTAATGGCTGATAATAACAATCAAAAAATACCTGTGAGTCGTTCTAAAGTAAAAACTCTACAGCAGATTTTTGATTTGTGATAAAGTAAAAAGAGCAACCGATTTAATCGGTTGCTCTTTTCTTAATTTTAGTAATCATAACCGCCGCCTAAAACTAATAAAATCAAAATTAAGAAGATAATATAAACTAAATTATCTCCACCACCGCCAAATAAGTCTCCCATTTATGTTCCCTCCTCTCTTTTACAGTATTTTTATTTCTATACTATGAAAGTTTAATCTATTTTGTTAAACAGAACTCTAAACCATTCATCTCTAATGAGTAAAGCAGCCAGGTTCCTGGCTGCTTTAGAGTTAGGTGGCTAAGTTAACAATCATAACCTCCACCTAAGACTAATAGAATCAAAATTAAGAAGATGATATAAACACAGCTATCTCCACATCCACCAAATAAGTCTCCCATTAATTATGCCCCCTTTGTTTTATAGGTTTACTTTATACTATGCAGGTTGTTGTTAATTCGTTAATTGATTCCTCCACCCACCATATTTTTCCTTTAACAATTTGATTATTTAATTTATATATTATAATGTAGTCATTTTAAGTTAGAGAGGGGGATTATAATGGATTATAGCTATGAAGATCATGGCGGCGGCAACATAATGTGGATATTTTTGATACTTATTTTAGTATTATTTACTGGAGGAATGGAATGGTAAAAAATTAAGAAATTAAACTACCTGCTTGGTCTTAATTGATCAAGCAGGTAGTTTAATTAGATATTTTTTTAACAAAAAACTAATAAATTTCTTGACGCTGTTAAAATATTTGTTATAATAATAACGAAGATTGAGAAAGAGAGGACTTCATATTAGCTATAAAACCCTAAATTAATAGTTATCTATAAAATTATAGTAATTAGATCCAATCTATAATACTAATATCTTTGATATAATATTAACTATTTTTTTAGTGGTTAAGTGAAAAAAATAACAAAGTAATAATTAAGTAGTTTAAAAGATGATATTTAAGTCAATATTAAGATTAATAAGTCTATAAGGGGGAATCAAAATGTCAATTAAAAAAGTGACTAACACTGAAGAATTAGAAGAATTAATTACAGAAGTAGAAGAGGCACAGAGAGAATTCGCTGAATATTCGCAGGAAGAAGTGGATGAAATTTTTAGAAAAGCATCTGTTGCTGCAAATGACAAGCGTATTGATTTGGCTAAATTGGCAGTAGAAGATACTGAAATGGGAGTAGTAGAAGATAAGGTGATTAAAAATCACTTTTCTGCAGAGTATATTTATAATGAGTATCGTGACAGTAAAACTTGTGGTGTAATAGAAGAGGATGAATCTTATGGAGTTAAAAAGATTGCTGAACCAATAGGAGTTTTAGCTGGGATTGTACCTGTTACTAATCCTACTTCCACAACTATTTTCAAGTCGTTGATTTCGCTTAAAACAAGAAATGCAATTATTTTCTCTCCTCATCCGAATGCTACTGAATGTACAATTGAAGCTGCTAAAACTGTTTTGGAAGCAGCAGTAGAGGCTGGGGCACCTGAAAATATTATCGGCTGGATTGATGAGCCGTCAATTGAAATGTCACAGATGTTAATGCAGCATCAGAAGGTAGCTATGATTTTAGCTACAGGAGGACCAGGTATGGTCAAGCAGGCTTATTCATCTGGAAAGCCAGCAATTGGAGTAGGTGCAGGTAATACTCCAGCTGTAATTGATGAAACAGCGCATCTGAAAATGGCTGTTAGCTCAATTTTAATGAGTAAAACTTTCGATAATGGTGTTATTTGTGCTTCGGAACAGTCAGTAACTGTAGTTGATGAAGTTTATGAAGAGGTCAAGCAAGAATTTATTAGTCGTGGAGCATATGTTTTATCACCTGCTGAAAAAGAGAAAGTAGATGATATTTTATTACAAGATGGTCATATTAATTCAGAAGTAGTAGGACAGCCAGCAGCAAAGATTGCTAATTTAGCTGGGTTAGAAGTACCAGAAGAAACTAAAGTCTTAATTGCTGAAGTTGAAGAAGTAGGAGAAGAGGAACCATTCTCTTATGAGAAATTGTCACCAACGTTGGCTCTTTATCGAGCTGAAGATTTTTATTCAGCAGTCGATAATGCTACAGATTTAGTTGAATTTGGTGGCATGGGTCATACTTCAGTTTTATATACAGATAGAGTTAATGAAGATAGAATAGATTACTTTGATACTGAAATGAAAACAGGAAGAATTCTAGTTAATATGCCTTCATCTCAAGGAGCAATTGGTGATATTTATAACTTTAAATTAGAACCATCTCTAACCTTAGGTTGTGGTTCTTGGGGTGGGAATTCAGTCAGTGAAAATGTGGGGGTTAAACATCTAATGAATATTAAGACAACTGCGGAACGAAAAGAGAATATGTTGTGGTTTAAAGTACCAGAAGATATCTATTTCAAATATGGATCCTTACCAATTGCTTTAAAAGAATTAGATGATAAAGAAAAAGCATTTATTGTAACTGACGAGGATTTATATGATTTAGGTTATGCTGAGAGAATTACTGATGAATTAGATAAAAACGATGTAGACTTTAGAGTTTTCTCTGATGTCAAGCCGGATCCGACACTATCTACAGTTAATAAAGCTTTAGAAAAGATGAGATCTTATGAACCAGATTTAATTATTGCTTTAGGTGGCGGATCTCCAATGGATGCTGCCAAAATCATGTGGTTATTGTATGAGCACCCAGAAGCTAAATTCAAAGAATTATCAATGACTTTTATGGATATTAGAAAAAGAATTTATAAATTCCCAGAGCTAGGAAATAAAGCAGAAATGGTAGCAATACCTACTACTTCAGGAACTGGATCAGAAGTAACGCCATTTGCAGTAGTCACTGATGATGAGACAGGGATAAAATATCCAATTGCTGATTATGAATTAACTCCTAATATGGCAATTGTTGATCCTGATTTAGTATTAAGTATGCCGCCGAAATTGACTGCTTATTCTGGAATTGATGCTTTAACTCATGCAATTGAGGCTTATGTATCAGTCTTATCAAATGAATATACTAAAGGATTAGCTTTAGAAGCAATTCGCTTAATCTTTAAGTATCTGCCTCGATCTTATAAAAATGGTGCCGATGATAGAAAAGCAAGAGAAAAGATTCATTATGCTGCCACAACAGCGGGAATGGCTTTTGCTAATGCTTTCTTAGGTATCTGTCACTCGATGGCACATAAATTAGGTTCAACGTTCCACTTACCGCATGGTTTAGCTAATTCACTGTTGATTAAACCTGTAATTAAATATAATTCAAGTAATGTACCACAAAAACAGGCATCATTCCCACAGTATAAGTATCCGTTAGCTAAGAGAAGATATGCTAAAATTGCTGAACACTTAGGATTAGGTGGGAATAGTGATGAAGAGAAGACTAAACTTTTAATTGATGCTATTGATGAGTTACAAAATGAATTAGATTTACCTAATAGCATCAAAGAAGCTGGAGTTTCTGAACATGATTTCTATAAAGAACTTGATCATATGTCAGAATTAGCTTTTGATGATCAATGTACGGCTGCAAATCCACGTTATCCGTTAATTAGTGAATTGAAAGAACTATATATTAAAGGATTTAATGGAGAATTTTAAGTTGTATTTGATGTAATACCTGTTTGAAAACCCCTTTACCGCCAGGTTTAACCTACCTGGCGGATTTCATTTTTTTGAAAGAATGAATAATAGTATTAGCTTAATAGCACAATAATTAAAGGAGTTCATACTGAACTTATTAATGAGAAAGACTGATAAATTAACATATAATATTTTTGATTTGAGGTGGTTACTTGAATAATGGAATAATGATTACCTTTCGTGTGTTTTTAGCTCTGTTCTTTTTATTTATCTTTACTAAATTATTAAGTAAAAGAAGTTTAGCCAAGTTGACTTATTTTGATTATATTGCAATAGTAACTTTAGGTACTTTAGCTGGTAACTTAGCTTTTAATACCAAAATAGAAATTATGGATTTTCTATTGGCTATGGTATTAATTACAATAATTATAAAATTGGCTTCTTATGGGGCAATTAAATCTAAATTTTGGCGTAAAAAAATAGCAGGAGAGGCAACAGTATTAATCGAGAATGGTAAAATCAGAGAAGAAAAGATGCATCAATTAAACTATTCTTATGATTATTTATTGGAACAATTGCGCCAAGAACAAATCTTTAATTTGTCTAAAATTGAATTTGCTTTATTAGAACCTAATGGAGAACTGAGTGTGCAGTTGAAATCACAATATCGACCAGTAACTCCTCGCGACTTGGGTTTAGAAACTAATTATGAAGGGTTATCTACAACATTGATTTTAGAAGGCCAAGTTCTAAAAAGTAATTTAGCAGCAAACAATTTATCAGAAGAGTGGTTAAGTAAAGAATTAGATAAACGTAATATAACGGATAGTAAAAAAGTTACTTTTGCTGCTTTAGGAACTAATGGGAAGTTGTATGTAGATTTATATGATGATCAAGCGTGGGATGATAAATGATGTAGCTAAGATATTTGCTTAATTTTAGCTCAGATAATATAATATCTATATAAAGTGTAACTTCTAGATGGCTGAGCAATCATTTCTTCGTTCAGAAATTTAGGATGATTCGTCTAAAATTCGTTCAAGTAAAATCAATTTCACTTAATTTAAATTGGAAATTAAGTAATACAAAATTGATTTCACTTTCACTTCATTAAGACTCATTAACATACTAAATTTAATGCCACTACGAAAAACTTGCTCAGCCATCTAATGATAGTTTTAATTTAATAGCGGGAGCAGGGACTGTCTTATCAAGATAGTTCTGTTTTAATTGTAAGTTTTTGATTTTGACTAATTATTAGATAAATTAAAATTAAAACCAAAAGGCACAATCAAAAAATAAGCAATCCCAAAATGGTATATCTCTGCCTCCACACTTTAAGTAAAGCTGCCTTGGATTAAGATAAAATTGTTTCGCAGCGACTTCAAATCTAGTTTGTCAATAAGTCTTAATGAAGTATAATAAAAAATGATTTTGGGAGTTTAATTTCAAATTTAATTCGTCCCTCATAACAATCACGTCCTGTGATATTCGGGACATTAAAACTTCCTGTTCGTCAAAACTAAATTATTTTTTATTATACAAATTTAGACGAATCAAACTAGATTTATAAGTGAAGAAATCATTTTATCTTAATCCCGAAAGTGGCACTTTATATATAGAAAAGGAGTTGCAATTTGTATGCGGAAGGAATTGTTGAAATCTACTTTTAGTACTAAATTTGATTTAGATAACTTAGAAGAATTAATAGCTGAAATATATGAGTCACCTATAGCAAGAGAAGAAATTGATTTTGCAGAGCAGAATGTTAATTCATTTCTAAGATTAAAGGCTGAAGATGAGCAAAATGTAGTTTTAGTTTTAGAAACAACTACGGAACTGAAGTGGAATTTTAAATTGCGGAAACTAGTGGCTGATTATTTAGCTGAACATCAGTTAAAACAAGGGCTAGTTGCTTTTTTTAATCCCCAGCAACAAGATTGGTATTGGACTATAGTACATAGAACTGAATTAAGTCCTTATTTATTAAATTGTTATTCTATTCCTGTAGGTCCTAATATGAGCGGGGCTAACTGGGATGAATTACAACAGTCACTAAAAAATAAAGATTTGCAAGAGTTGACAAGGGATTTTGGTACCGCTTTGAGAAAAAAATTTGTAGCTGATTGTAAAGAGTATCATCAACTATTAGAAGATAAATTAACTTTATCATTAGGTGCAGGTCTAAAAGAAGAGTTGAGCTCAAACCTAGCTGAATTAGCAGAAAAGTTATTGAGTAAATTAATTTTATTTTATATCCTAACTAAGAAAGAATTACTTGAAGTAAAGTTTAGGGATCATTTAGAAACTTCTGAGCAAAAAAAGTTAGTTGACCTAGCTCAATTAGAGATACTAGATCTTTTTATCAAAGATCAGAATAAGATAATTTTGCCCCAAAAGATTGAATTAGTAAAAGAAGTATGGGAGTTATTAAATGACTATGATTTATCTATAACAGAAGATGAACCTTGGGCCAAAGTTTTAACAATTGGCCCTGAAATATTAGCTGATGTGCATGAAGAATTATTGGGGGCAAATCAGCGTAAGACAAATGGAGTATTTTATACTCCTAAACAAGTTGTGCATTATATGAGTCAGCAAAGTATTATTGAGCATCTGTTAAGTCAAATTCCTGAATTGGATTATCAACAAGTTAAGAATTTAGTTAGAGAGAGAGAGCTTGCTAATATTGACAAGAGCCTGCTGCCGCAAATTTATAAATCTTTGAGCGAAATTAAAGTTTGTGATCCAGCAGTAGGTTCAGGTGCTTTTGCCTTAGGAATAGCTAAAGAATTATTTAGAATTAAAGAAATAGTTATTTATTTAATTGGCGATCAAGTAATGAGCCAAGAATTGAAAGTTAATACAGTTAAAGATTCTCTTTATTGTTTAGATATTGATAGGGGAGCTGTAGAAATAACTAAATTAAGATTATGGTTATGGACTGCTGCTGAAAAGAAGTTCTTAGGTGACTTAAAATATCAAATTATAGAATCCAATCCTCTTTTGAAAATTGAACGTAATTTAGAGCAGCAGGATACTGAATTAAAAGCTGCCCGCAATGATTATTATCAGCAATCTACTTTAAGAGAACGTAAAAAATATAAGCAGAGATATGAGCAATTGAAAGAAGAAAAGTTAGGAAAGGTGTTTTCCTTAGTTGATTATTTTCCTAAAGTTTTTAAGCAGGGTGGCTTTAATATTGTAATTTCTAATCCACCTTATGTTGGTGAAAAGGGCAATAAGGAAATCTTTAGAGAAATTAAAAAGTATTCTTTAGGTCAATTTTATAGTGGGAAGATGGATTTGTTTTATTTCTTCTTTCACTTAGGATTAGATATTGTCTGTGAGCAGGGAACAGTTGCTTTAATTACTACTAATTATTATTTGACTGCTACTGGAGGTTATCAATTAAGAGAAGATTTACAGCAGCGGGGTGTGATTAAAAAGTTAATTAATTTTAATAATTTAAGATTATTTCCTGCTGCTATTGGGCAGCACAATTTGATAACTATTTTGCAAAAAGATAGTAGTAATCAGGCAAGTGCTGTAGCTGAAAATATAGTTACTTATCGTGAAGGAGATGCTGATGAAGAAACATTACTGCAAATACTAGCAGAAACTGACGAGCAAAGTAATTATTATACAGTGCCGCAGGAAAAATTATATCAAGGGCCAGAAAAATATTTACGCTTAGAAGTAGATAAAATTGATGACTTTTTAACTGTTGTAGCAGAAAAAAGTGAAGAGTTAGGGACTTTGTGTAATGTCAATCAAGGTATTGTAAGTGGTTGTGATCGAGTTTCTAACCGCCATATTAAAGGATATGATCTGCCACAGCAAGTTAAAGGAAGTGGGATTTTTGTTTTAACTGCTGCTGAAGTAGAGGAATTAAATCTATCTCAAGATAAGCAGGAAGTGTTGAAACCGTGGTTTAAAAATTCAGACATTAAACAATATTGGTGTCAGCAGGAGAACAAAGGCGAGTATATCTTATATTTGAAGCAGGGTACTTCAAAATTAACTACTGCTCTAAAAGATCATTTAAGGCCTTTTCGTGCTATTCTTGAATCGCGACGAGAAGTAGCAGCAGATAGAATTAAGTGGTGGGAATTACAGTGGCCGCGTAGTAAAGAAATATTTGAAGAGCCAAAATTAGTTGTGCCGCAGCGAAGCAAAATCAATACTTTCGCTTATACTGAAGATTCTTGGTATGCTAGTGCTGATGTTTATTATATTACCCAGCCCCAGCCGGGAGTTAAATTGAAATATATCTTGGCTTTGTTGAATTCTACCCTGTATTATTTGTGGTTTTATTATAAAGGGAAGAAAAAGGGGAACTTATTAGAATTATACCAAAAGCCGTTAACTGAAGTACCGATTAAAGTAATTAGTTTAGAGCAACAGCAGATCTTTATTGATTTAGTAGAACAAATAGAGCTTAAGAAAGAAAAATTAATAGAATATCAAGCTATTACATTTGCTGAAATAAAAAATAAAGTTAATTTAACTACTAGATCTACTTTAAAAGAAATTATAGATGATAGCAAAGTATTTGAAGTTGATTATCATGGACAAGCTAAGATAGTGCGTGATATAAAGGTTGTTCTAAAAGAAGAAAAAGTAGAGCTTTATAGTGCTAAATCTAGTACAGGTTATTATAGATTATTTGAATTTGAAGTACTTAATAATCAATTAAGAAAATATCTTAAATTTTATTTAGAATCATTAACTACAGAGCAGTTAGAAGAAATAAATAATAATTCTAATTCTGCTTTAGTAGATAGAGTATTAGAAATTGAAATCCCGGGTTATCAAGAGGTGAGTCGAGTTCAGACAATTGTTGACTATTGGGAAGAGATTCAGGAAAGTAAAAGTAAAATTCAAGAAAAAATCATTGATTTACAAGAAGAGATAGATCAATTAGTCTATCAGTTATATGATTTTAATGCTGCAGAAATAGAATTTTTAACTAAAAAGAAAAAAGAAATAAAAAACTATTAAAAAAAGTAAAATAAACAGGAAATTAAAAGGGTAATGTCTAAATATAAATAATAAGCGATTAGAACAGTAAAGAGTAATGAGTGAAGAGAAAATAGAAAAGACAGTAAAAATCAGTAACTAGTGAAGAGTAAAGAGAAAACAGAAAATAATAAAGAGTAATAATGAGTATAAAGAAAAAACAAGAAAGAAAAGTATAGACTTGGCATTGCCAAGTCTATCTAATAACAAATAAAAATAAGCGCTAATATGAAATCATGTGATATAAAAGAGTGAAGAGAAAATAATAAAACCATAAAATCACAACCTATAAAGATAGTTACGGATTTATAAAATATAAATTTTTAATAGAGAAAAGGGAGCGGTAGTATGTTAGAAAAAAATTCTTGCCAACATAAATTTTCAGCAGCAGAATTGAAGCAGATTGATAAAAGAATAAATTTACAATTTGAATTGAAAAGTCGCTCAGAAATAGAGCAGTTAATCTTAAAGGCTATTAATTTGTTATTAAGCACTGATTATTCCTCAGAAATAGTTGCAGAAGTATTTCAAGATATTTTTAAGGAACAGCTTAGTTGCGATAAGTTAGAAGCAGGAGAAATCAAATATATAGTCTATGATTTATTAGAAACAGCAGATAAAGATAATTTTTGGACTTATAATTTTCTCATTAAGTTAATTAATAAATTAAACTATCTACAGGGGGAAGGATTAAATTCTAATCTGAAACAGCAATTAATATCGTATTTTTCTAAGCGGATAAATATAATTGAAAATGAGCTCTATGTTATGAATCAATCTTGTGCTACAGAAGTAGAAACTGTAATCAATTTAGTTTTTAAGTTATGGGAACAGTATGAAGAAAAAATAGAAGAAAAAGATTTATTATTAATTAAATTACAATTGCAGGAGTTAGATTTAAACCCTCACCAAGCATTTAAGATTAAGGATTTTTATAAATATTTAAACAATAATTCAGAATTATGCGTTCAATTCACTTCTAATATTGCTCAGTCTGAATACAATAAATATGATGTTGTTGATATGCCGTTAGTTAGTGGTTTAATAGAATTAGACAAATTAATTAATAATAATAATCAATTATGTAAAACGATAGTTGATAAAATGAATGGTTTAGGAATTGATTATGATCAAGAAGAATTCAATTTAGAAATTCTAAATAATTATTTAAGTGAAGAAGCTAATTTTAATTTAGAGCAAGAATTAGATGTTTTTCATTTTATTGTTGAATTATTGACAGATTTAATTAGGGTTTCGATAAATAAAAAGAAGAGAGAAACAGGGCAGGAATTGATTGAAGCAATTAAAGCAGAAGATTTAACTCGGGCCAAAGAACTGATTAATTCAGAAGTAGAAGTTAACATTAAAGATAAAGAAGGTAGGACACCATTAATTTGGGCTGCTGAGAAAGGGCAGGAGGAATTAATGATGAAGTTAATGAAAGCAGGAGCTAAATTAGATGCTACTGATGACCAAGGTCGAACGGTATTAAGCCGGATTCATAGTTGTTATCAGATGGAAGTTATGCAGCGTTTAAACCAAAATAGTAATTAGTAATAGTAACCGTATGTGTTGAGCATACGGTTTTAATTTTAGCAATTAATATTAATTAAAAATAATGATTATTATTAGCAGGAGAAAATAAAAATATGCGTAATAATTATATAGTAAGGAAAAAGAAGTAATGAGTAAGAAGTAAAGAGTAAGAAGTGATGAGTGAAGAGAAAAAACAGTGAAGAGTAAAAAGAAAAAAAGGAGTGAGAAAAAATGAAAAAGCTTAGTTTGTTATTATTAATCGTAATGTTGATTGGTTCAGTAGTAACAGGTTGTGGTGGAAGTAATGATGCAGGAGAAAAGACTGTTAAAATCGGGGGTAAAGCAGGAACTGAGGCTTATGTTTTAGCAAATTTGGCTAAAGTATTATTAGAAGAAGAAGGATTTAAAGTTAAAACTAAGTTAGGAGTTAAATCAGTTTTGGCTCGTAAGGCTTTGGAAACTGGTGAAGTAGATCTTTATTATGAGTATACCGGCACTGCTTATACTGTCTATCATAAAGCTTCTAACAAAGAGGTTATGACTAATCCTGAGAAAGTTTATGAGTGGGTGAAGAAGAAAGATAAGGAGCAAAATTTGCTTTGGCTAGATAGAATTACATATAACAACACTTATACTGTGATGTTGAGAGAAGAAGATGCTAAACAATGGAATATTCAATCATTATCTGATTTAGCAGCTAAAGCTAAAGAGTTAGGTCTTACATTTGGGACGGATTCTGAATTTTATCAACGTCCTGATGGTTTACAGGCGCTAATGAAGAGTTATAATTTAGAGTTTGGTGATATTAAGAAAATGTCAGCTGGGATTGTTTATAAAGCTCTTAAAGAGGGCAAGATAGATGCAGGGATGGGATACTCAACTGATGGGCGCATTAAAGCGTTTGGTTTTGTTAATTTGAAAGATGACCAAAACTTTTTTCCAGTTTATAATCCAGCACCTGTAATTAGAAAAGAAGTTTTAGAAGAATATCCTGAAATAGAAAAGATATTAAAGCCGTTAACTAAAAAATTAACTACAGCTGAAGTACAGAAGTTAAATGCTAAAGTAGCTATTGAACACCAAGAAGCTTATCAAGTGGCTAAAGAATGGTTGAAAAAACAAGGCTTAATTTAGATCGGGGGCCAAAACAGTGATTGAATATCAAAATGTAGTTAAAGAATACCAAGATAATGGAGCATTGATTAAAGCAGTTGATGATTTGTCTTTGCAAGTGGAATCTGGCGAGTTAGTAGTTTTACTTGGTCCTTCTGGTTGTGGGAAAACGACTTTATTACGTCTAACTAACCGCCTAGAAGATTTAACTGCGGGTCAAATTTTAATTAATGGGCAAAATATATTAGAACAAGATGAAGTTAAACTACGGCAGAAAATTGGGTATGTGATTCAGGAAATAGGGTTATTCCCTAATAAAACTATTGCTGAAAATATAGGAATGGTTCCTAAAATAATTGGCTGGTCAGCCGAGAGAATTGAAAAAAGAGTGCAGGAATTATTAGAAATGATGAATTTAGATGCTGATTTATTTAAAGACCGTTATCCAGCCCAATTATCAGGGGGCCAAAGACAGCGAGTGGGTGTTGCTAGAGCTTTAGCAGCAGACCCAGAGTTGTTGTTAATGGATGAACCATTTGGAGCTATTGACCCTATCAATCGCAAAGAAATTCAAGATCAGTTTCTGCATCTGCAGGATAAATTGCAAAAGACGATTATATTTGTTAGTCATGATATTCAAGAAGCTTTAAAGATGGGCGATAAAATAGCTTTAATTAATAACGGTCAAGTAGTACAATTTGGTACTCCAGAAGAAATTTTGCTGGAACCAGCTAATGACTTTGTCCAAGATTTTGTTGGTACTGAACGGGCTATGAAGGCTTTAGATTTGGTACAGGTTACAGAAATAATGCATGAGGTAGAATATAAGTATAAAGGTTTAGCAGTTCAAGATGCTTTAACTTGGTTTAGAAAAAAGAATAATGAATATCTTTTAATCTGTAACCGAGACCAAAAACCATTAGGCTATGTCAGTCATCAAGATTTAGTTGATGATTATGCTGCTGAAGCAG
The DNA here is from genome assembly GCF_016908315.1 of Halanaerobacter jeridensis. Lineage (GTDB taxonomy): Bacteria > Bacillota > Halanaerobiia > Halobacteroidales > Halobacteroidaceae > Halanaerobacter > Halanaerobacter jeridensis. The sequence continues at coordinate 58,800 of NZ_JAFBDQ010000012.1, forward strand.
TAATTGATGATTATATTCGAGATTTATATACTGTTTTACATCCGCAGGATACCCTTAAAGAAGCATTGAATGTGATGGTAACTAATGAAGTGACTACTTTATGTGTAGTAGAAGAAGGGGCTTTAGTAGGGGTTGTTAAATTTGCTGATTTGCAGGACTATTTGAGCAAAAATTACCGACGGGAGCATCAGGAGTTGAAAAAAGCATGATTGAATTTCTGATTAATAACTGGCATCAAGCTTTAGTACTAGCCGGGGAACATTTATTTATTGTCTTAGTAGCGACTAGTTTAGCTGCTGCAATTGGGATTCCATTAGGGATTTTGATTTCAACTAAAGAAGATTGGGCCCCAGTAGTAATTAATGTAGCCAATATTATTATGACTATTCCTAGTATTGCTTTATTTGGTATTATGCTGCCTTTACTATCAATCTTTAATGCTGGTTTAGGAACCGTGCCAGTAGTGATTGCGTTAATTCTTTATTCGCAATTGCCAATTATTCGTAATACTTATACTGCTATTCAAAATATTGATCCTGCTGTAGTAGATTCTGCTAAAGGAATTGGGCTTTCCACCTGGCGGCGCTTAATTGAAGTAGAGCTACCGTTAGCTTTACCAGTCATCATAGCCGGACTGCGAATAGCAATAGTGATGAATATTGGAATTGTGACTATTGCTGTTTATGTAGGAGCAGGTGGTTTAGGTAAATTCATTCAACGCGGGATTGACCAAGTTTATGAAGAACAGATTATGGCTGGGGCTTTATTAGTTGCTTTATTAGCAATTGTAGTTGAAGCTTTACTTTATGGTGTTGAATATTTGGTTACTCCAGCTGGATTAAAGGAGGGCCAACAACATGACTAAACAGACTGCTCGGATATATCGGGGAGCTTTAATACTTTTAATTGCTGTGCTGCTGATTTACTCCTATTGGAGTGGATTAACGAAATATATGATAGAAAATGCTAGCCAATTGTTGAAATTACTCCAACAGCATTTATTATTAGTAGCTATTTCAATGGGTTTAGCTTCTGCTTTAGGAATTAGTATTGGAATTATTCTCAGTCGCCCTGGATTAAAGAAGTATCAGGGGGTTGTAATGTATATTGTTGGTTTAGGCCAAACTATACCTTCTCTAGCAGTATTAGCGTTGACGATGAGTGTCTTGGGAATAGGTATCAAACCAGCTATTTTTGCTTTAACGATTTATACTGTGCTGCCAATTGCTCGTAACACTTTGGCGGGCTTAGATGCTGTAAGTGATGATTTGCTAGATGCTGCGCGCGGCATGGGACTTCCAAATTGGCGCATTTTGTGGGAAGTAGAATTGCCGAATGCTTTAACAGTAATTCTAACAGGGGTTAGAATGGCTTTAGTAATTAATATTGGTACTGCTGCTTTAGGAGCTTTAGTAGGAGCAGGAGGTTTAGGAGAACAGATTTTTACTGGAATTAGTTTTTTAGATACTAAGTTGATGTTGTCAGGAGCAATTCCCACGGCATTGCTGGCCTTAACAGCAGATTATGGAGTACAGATGTTGGAGGATTTGTTGGTGTCGGAAGGAATTAAATAAAGGGGAGTGATAAAAGTGTCTGATCAATTACTACAAATAAAAAACTTAGATTTAGTGTTAGACAATAAGAAAATACTTGATGATTTGACTTTGGAAGTAGATTCGGGATATGTATGTGCTTTAATTGGTCCCAATGGCTGTGGGAAGAGTTCTTTAGCTTATACTTTAATGGGTTTAGAAGGTTATAGTCCGAGTAATGGACAAGTTTTATTTAAAGATGAGGAGATAACTGATTGGTCTACTCAATCTAGAGCGCAAAAAGGAATGACTTTAGCGTGGCAGGAGCCAGCTCGCTTTGAGGGGGTTACAGTCAGAAAGTTTTTATCACTGGGATTAGAGGGACAAGAAAAAGAAGTAACAGAAGAAAAATTGCAGTGGGCTTTAAATGAAGTAGCGATTAATCCGCGCAAATATTTAGATCGAAGAGTAGATGAGACTTTAAGTGGAGGGGAAAGAAAACGGATTGAATTAGCTTCAATTTTGTTAATGGAGCCTGATTTAGTGATTTTAGATGAACCTGATTCTGGTGTAGATGTAGTAGCTTTAAATAATATTAGTGATGTTATTAATGATTTTAAAGAGCAAGGAACTGGGGTAGTCTTAATTACTCACTCTGATGAGATGTTAGATTTAGCTGATGAAGCCGCTTTGATTTGTGAAGGAGAGATAATTAGACGAGGAGAACCGCAGCGGATAGCAGATTATTTTAGAGATGACTGTTTACCTTGTGAAGATACTGAATGTTTAGTGGAGGTGGAAGATAATGGCACAAAATGATTATCAACAAATGGTAGATGCTTATGATAATGCTGGCGGCGATAAAGATATTTTTTCCAATAGTGATGTAGCTCATTTGGTGATTGAAGAAGATGAAGTAGTAGGTTCTCATTTAGTAGAGGGATTGACAGTTGATGTGGATACGGAAGAGAACTTGGTTAAAGCTAAAATAGTAATTGAAGAAGGTCAGCAGATTGAAAAACCAGTGCACCTCTGTTTTGGAGTACTGCCTGAAGAAGGATTACAGCAAATAGATATGGATATTACAGTAGAGGATAATGCTGCTGTAGAAATTTTAGCCCATTGTGTGTTCCCTAATGCTAAAGATGTAACTCATAAGATGGATGCTGAAATCAAGGTAGGAGATAATAGCGAATATATCTATCGTGAAGTGCATGATCACGGTAGTAATGGTGGAGTTGAAGTAATTGCTAATACTGATATTGTGATGCAGGAGAATAGTTTATTGAAAACGATCTTTAATTTATTTGAAGGACGAGCGGGATTGATTGATATCTCTTATGAAAGTGAAATAGGTGCTGATTCTAAAGTAGAAATGATTGCTAAAATAAGCGGTTATGAAGATGATGAAATAAAGATTGAAGAGAATGCGGAATTAAAAGGGGCTAATGCCCGAGGATTGTTAGAGACTAGAATAGCTCTTCAAGATGAAGCCAAAGCAGATATTTTAAATGAAATGACTGCTTATGCTCCGGGAGCACAGGGACATGTTGACTGTACTGAGGTTATTAAAGATAATGCTCATGCTCGTGCGGTACCAGTAGTTGATGTTCGCCACCCAGAAGCAAAAGTGACCCATGAAGCAGCAATTGGTAGTATTGATAGTACCCAATTACAGACTCTTTTGGCCCGTGGATTAGACGAAGAAGAAGCGAGTGACGTTATAATCCAAGGAATGTTGAGAGGATAAAAAGTAGAAAAATGTCAAAATAAAAGGGAAATTAAATTTTTTGTTGAAATATAACCATAGTAATATATAATTATATTTGGTAAATTAAGAATTATTAAATTGATAATGGGTACTATTTATGTAATTAGGGGTGGTATTACTATGGAAGAAATTGTTTTAATAGAAGATATAGATAATTATAGAATCTTAATTAATAAAAGCGGAGATATTATAGGAGTTGGGACTGGAGTAGGGGAATTACTTGCAGTCCCTACTGCTGATATACTAGGAGATAGTTTTTTTTCCTTTTTTAGTGAAAGCGAACAAATAAAAGTGGAAGAAATATTAAAAAAAGTTATTGTTGATAATCATAATGAAAAATTAGAAAAGGTTACTATAAATATTAATCAACAAAAGAAAAAAGTTGATTTGAAATTTAATTTAATTAAAGAAGAAGAAGGAGAAATAATTGAGGTTTGCCTAATTAAATCTAAAGAACGGCAAAAAGTTAAAACTAAAACTGAGATTTTAGCTGCTTTACCGGATAAAAGTCCTAATCCAGTAATACAGTTAGATCATGATGGTACTATTTTATATGCTAATCAGGCTAGTCGAGAACTAATGCAGGAATTAGGGGTCTCTAAAAATGACAAGGTTCCTAAAGAATATCAAGAAATAGTGGATGAAGTACTAGCTACTAATGGTAGTAGAGAAATTACTGTGCAATTAGGAGAAGAAATTTATCTCTTTTCTTTTGCTGCCTATACTAAACATGAGTGTGTGTATCTTTACGGTCAGGATATAACGGGCTTAAAGCAGGCTAATAAACATATTGAACAATTGGTTAATTATGATTTGTTATCAGGATTACCTAATCGTAATTTGTTTATTGACCGCTTAGAGAGATTAATTATTAAGGCCAAAGAGGCTGATGAGCTGATTGCGGTTTTATTCGCAGATATTGATGATTTCAAGAAGATTAATGATACTTTTGGTCATCAGGCAGGAGATAAATTGTTGACTGATACGGCTAATAAATTGGAGGAATGTATTACTGAGAGTGATACTTTGGCCCGTTTAAGTGGCGATCAATTTGGGATTTTGATTAATGGTATGAACGATATCACTAGATTAAATCAAATACTAGAAGATATCATGGATGAATTTAAAGAGCCATTTACTGTTTATCCTGATCCATTTTGTGACCAAGGTAAAGAAGTATTTGTCAGTGTCAGTATGGGAGTTTCACTTTATCCCCAGGATAGTACTGAAGTAGAACAGTTAATTAAGAATGCTGAAGTAGCTATGCATAAGGTTAAACAGGCAGGCAAAAATAACTATAGATTTTTCTCCCAAGAAATGAATGAATCATTTTTGCAAGAACTAGAGCTAGAAGCTAAATTACGTCGGGCCCTAGATAGAAAAGAATTTATTCTTTATTATCAACCACAAATTGATATTCAAGAAAATACCGTTGATGGGGTTGAGGCCTTAATTAGATGGGATAATGATGAATTAGGGCTAGTTTCTCCAGGACAATTTATTCCTTTGGCTGAAAGAACAGGACTAATATTAGAAATTGGGAATTGGGTTTTACAGCGTGCTTGCTGTGAGACAAAATTTATGCAAGAAAAAACAGGCATGGATTTAGAGATAGCAGTTAACCTATCACCGCGACAGTTTAAAGATAAAGAATTAATTGATAAAGTAGATAATGCTTTGGATCAGAGTGGTTTGGCTCCTCATTATTTAACTTTAGAAATAACTGAAAGTATAATTATGGAAGATATAGACCAGAGTATTGAAACTTTGATGCAGTTAAAAGAAAGAGGAATTAATATCTCAGTTGATGATTTTGGAACTGGCTATTCGTCTTTAAATTACTTAAGTACTTATCCGCTAGATGAGTTGAAGATAGATCGGTCTTTCATTATGGATATTCCTGCAGATGAAGAGAAAGTATCTATTTCGAAAGCAGTTATTAATTTAGCTCATGCTTTAAATTTAACAGTAACTGCTGAAGGAGTAGAAGAATATGAGCAAATTAAATTTTTAAAAGAAAATGAATGTGAGAGATTACAGGGGTATTATTATTCTAAGCCAGTACCTAGAGATAGTATGCTGCACTTTTTAGAATATAAAAATAATTTTGAGGAGGGAAAATATGACGGAACAGGCTATTTGGCGGGGATTAATAGTCGCTGAAAGTAGTGATTGTATTGTAGTAGAAGGTAATCACTATTTTCCACCTGGTGATGTAAAAAAAGAATACTTAGTTTCTAGTGATAAAGAGACAATTTGTCCTTGGAAAGGTAGAGCTGAATATTATAATTTAGTTGCACAGCGCACTTCTGTAGAAAATGTAGCTTGGTCTTATCCTGAACCTAAAGATAAAGCACAACAGATAAAAGAATATATTGCTTTTGCTGACCAGATAAAAGTAGAAGAAAAATAGCTTCAAATTTGATTGGAGCTATTTTTTTATTTCTAATTCGGATAATAAAAGTCTATAATATGGATGCATTTTACAATTAATTCAATGAGAAGTGAGGAGGGATAATAATGTCTAATTATGAATATGATTTAATAGTAATTGGTGGTGGAGCTGCAGGCATAACTTCAGCTTTTACTGCGCAGGGATTAGGAAAGAAAGTAGCGATTGTTGAAGAAAATAAGCTAGGTGGAGAATGCACTTGGTCTGGTTGTGTCCCGAGTAAAGCATTGATTAAAGCAAGTAAAGTAGCACACGAGAGTCAGACAGCAGACAAATACGGGATTAAAACAACAGTAGAGATTGATGATGAGGAAGTTTTAGATTATGTAAATTCAGTTATCCAGAAGGTTTATCAAAAGGAAAACCCAGAAGTATTTGCAGAAGCAGGCATTACTGTTTTTAAAGAGAGAGCAGAATTTGTAGATGGTCAGACTCTTAACGTAGGAACAGAGGAGATAACAGCAGATAAGATTATGATTGCTACTGGGAGTAAACCTTTTGTGCCGCCAATCCCGGGGCTAGATGAAGTAGACTATCTAACTAATGAAAGTTTCTTTGAGTTAAGTGAACTGCCTGCCTCAATGATAGTTTTAGGTGGGGGAGCAATTGGAGTGGAGTTGGCCCAAGCTTTAAATCGTTTAGGAGTAGAAGTAACAATTGTAGAAATGCAGGATAATATTTTACCCCGCGAAGAACCAGAACTAGTTAATATTTTAAGAGATAAGTTAGTAGCAGAAGGGGTAAATTTACTGACTGGTTATAAAGCAGAGCAGGTAGCACAGAATGATGAGCAATTAATTGAGGTAACAGCAGTTGATAAAGCAGAAAATGAAAGAACAGTTAGTGCTGAGAAGTTATTGGTCGCTGTAGGTAGAAAACCTAATACAGAAACTCTTAATTTAGATGAAATAGGTGTTGAAACTAAGCGGCAAGGTATAGTAGTCGACCAGACATTAAAAACATCAGTCCCTAATATTTATGCCTGTGGAGATATTGTAGGTCCTTATCGCTTTAGCCATGTGTCTAACTATGAAGGAGTGACTGCTACTTTGAATGCTGTGCTGCCTTTACCAATCAAACGAAAAGTTGATTATTCTAATTTATTATGGGTTACTTATACAGACCCTGAATTGGCCCATTTAGGATTAACTGAGGCTCAAGCTAGAGAAGAATATGGAGAGCAAATAAAAATTTATGAGTATGATTATGCCGAATTAGATAGAGCAGAAACAGACTCTAACGGTGAAGGTAAGGCTGAATTCATTTGTGATAAGAAAAATAAGATTATTGGGGTTCATATTTTAGGTGCCCGAGCTGGGGAGTTAATTCACGAAAGTCAGGTTTTAAAGAATTTGAATCAGCCGCTTACTAAGTTAAATGCAATGATTCATGCTTACCCTACTTATTCTGAATTAAATAAGCAAGTTGGGAAAGAAGCACAAATTAAGGGTTTAAAAGAGAAGTTCTCTTGGGTAGATAAATTAATGTGGTGGCGAGATTAACTAGATGTTTTTTCTGAATTATCTTAATATTTTGAATAATGATTTATTAATTAATTTTAAGTAGTAGAGAGAATATAATAAACTAATTCAAGGGGGCGTTAATAGTGGATTTAGATTTTAGTGATTTGAAGGCGGTATTTTTGAATTGCACTTTGAAGAAGTCGCCGCAGCAGTCTCATACTAGAGGTTTATTGGATGTTTCGAAGCATATTATGGAAGAGAATGATGTTGATGTCGAAGTGATTAGAGTAGTAGACCATCAAGTAGCCAATGGAGTTTATTCTGATATGACTGAGCACGGTTGGGAGGAAGATGACTGGCCGGAAATTTATGAAAAGGTACAAGAGTCTGATATTCTTATTTTAGGCACGCCGATTTGGCTAGGAGATAAATCATCTGTTTGTACAAAAGTAATTGAGAGATTATATGCTTCTTCAGGTGATTTAAATGAAGAAGGACAGTATGCTTATTATGATCGTGTGGGCGGGACAATCATTACTGGTAATGAAGATGGGGCTAAACACTGTGCTATGAATATTTTGTACTCCTTACAGCATTTAGGATTTTTGATTCCACCGCAAGCTGATGCAGCTTGGTTAGGAGAAGCAGGACCTGGTCCATCTTATTTAGATGAAGATTCTGGCGGACCAGAGAATGATTTTACTAATCGAAATACTACTTTTATGACTTGGAATTTAATGCACATGGCAAAGATGATTAAAGAGCAAGGTGGGATTCCTGCTCACGGTAATCAACGTAGCAAATGGGATGCGGGATGTAGATTTGATCATCCTAATCCAGAATACAGATAAAAATCACAAATATAGCTGATGCTCATAATCTAATGGGCATCAGTCATATTTAAATCGAGGAGTGATGTTGATGGAGCAGTTAACCGAAACATTGGCTTTATTTATTGCTTTGGCAGGTGTAGCAGTTATTATTTGGGGCGTGATCATGGCTTTAATTGCTTTAATTAAATTAGAAATTGGACGGTTTAACGGGATGGCTATTTGTTCGAAACGTGATAATTTGCGTCATCATTTGGGTTCTTATCTCTTATTGGGACTAGAATTTTTAGTAGCCGCAGATGTAATTCACACCATTTTACATCCTGGTCGAGAGGAATTAATAATTTTAGGAGCAATAGTGCTAATTAGAACTATATTAAGTTTCTTTTTAAATTTGGAAATGAGAAATAACCATAAAAATTGTACGAAATAAGTTTATAATAAAGAATTAGTATAATTTTAGCGATAGATGTTGGTTAATGTTTGACTTTTGAATATTTAGTTATTATAATAACAACTAAATAAGAGTTATAAACTCTGAGTTTTGTATTTTTTTGGAATTAACTCGGATGATTAAAATCGCAATTAAAGGAGTTGATGCTAATGAGCCAAGATTTAGCAGGGTTAACAGTGGTTTGGACTAGCGGAGATAAAGAAGTAGCTAAAAAAATGGTATTCATGTATACGCTGACTGCAAAATTAAATGGTTGGTGGGATAATATTCGCTTTGTTATTTGGGGTCCTTCATCTAAGTTGTTAAGTCAAGATGAGGAATTGCAAAAAGAATTAGCTAAAATGAAAGAAGCAGGAATCAAATTAGAAGCTTGTAAAGCTTGTGCTGACCAATATGGAGTAAGTTCTAAATTAGAAGAGCTAGGAATTGATGTTAAGTATATGGGCCAACCGCTAACGGAGTGCATTAAAGGCGATTGGGAAGTAGTTACTTTTTAATTAGATTAATTCGGATAATGAAAGTCTGAAAAACGGAATGTATTTAGAGGAGGTGTATTAGATGGAGTCCGATTTATTGTTTTCGCATCATAGAAGATATAGAAAGTTTATCAGAAAAAGTTGATGTAGGTGGAGAAAACATTAATGAAACGGTGACTAGTATTAAAGAAATCCGCCGTGCAGTTCAAGAGACAGTCGATATAATTGAAAAACTCGATGATAATGCTCAAGAAATTGAAGAGATAGTAGATTTGATTAATAATATAGCTGAACAGACTAATTTATTAGCGTTAAATGCTTCGATAGAAGCAGCGAGAGCAGGCGAAGAGGGGCATGGATTTGCAGTAGTAGCTGAGGAAATACGACAATTGGCAGAAGAAACTGCCCAAGCCACAGATGAAATTTCTAATTTAATCACTAAAACACAAAAGCAATCTAAAAAAGGATTAAGTTCTGTCCAAAAAGTAAAACAAAAAACTAAACAAGGAGAAAAAGTTGTTAAAGAAACAGGAACGACTTTTTCTGAAATAGAAACAGCAATTGAAAAGACTGCAGTCCGCATTGATGAAACTGCTGATTTTGCTAATCAACTAGCTGAAAATAGTCAGCAAGTTGATAATGCGACTGAAGAAATTAAACTAATGTCAGATGAGGTTGCTAGTTCGGCTGAAAAATTAACCGAGATGGCACAAAAGTTGCAAAGATTAATAGAAGAAATTTAAAGGGGGAGATAGTATGAATAGAACTAAACTAGTTAGTGAAGAAGAGGCAGAAGGATTAGTCGAAGAAATTTATGGCGGTATCAAAAAAGATTTTGGTGGAGTCCCAAATTTATTTAAGGCATTAGCTGTGAAACCGGGTATTTTAAAAGCCAATCTAGAAAAAGTTAAAAGTATAATGATGACAGGAGATTTAGATAGAACTTTAAAAGAAATGGTAGCAGTAGTAGTTTCAGAAGCTAATGGCTGTGATTATTGTGTAGGTGCTCATTCAGCTTTTTTAAATCAATTGGGAGTAAAGGAAGAGACAATTAATGAAGTATTAACAGATATTGATAGTGCAGATATTAGTAAAAAGAGGAAGAAAATTTTAAATTTTGCTGTCCAGTCAACAACTAATCCCCATCAAATTTCTGATGCAGAGTTTAATCAGATTAAAGAATTAGGGTTTACAGATGCTGAGATAGTAGAATTAGTGTCTGTAATTGATTTATTTACATCTTTTAATATATTTTTAGATACTTTAGAGGTTCAATTAGATCTTTAAAACAGGAGTGATATAATGGCAACTATCTTAGGTGTCAGCGGTAGCCCAGTGGCAAATAGTAATACGGATCGGTTGATAAAATTAATTTTAGAAGAAACAGAACAAGATTCTGAATTTATAAAATTATCTAATTATGATTTACATCCTTGTCAAGCTTGTTTAGGTTGTGTGGAGGATAATATCTGTAAGCAGAATGATGATTGGCAGGAATTAGAACCTAAGCTAAAAGAAGCAGAAGGCTTTGTAATTGGAAGTTATGCCCCTTATGATATATTAGATGCTCATACGAAGATTTTTATAGAGCGAATGTATGCCCTGCGGCATCAAAAACTATTGAATAATGGCAAAGCAATAATTAGCATTGCCCTTGGACAACCAGAAAGTAATAGTGCCCAACAAGCGATTGAACAAATTAATAATTTTGCCGAACATGAAGGGATGGAAGTAGTGGCTTCTATTAAAGCCCAAGGAACTTCGACTTGTGTAGCCTGCGGCTATGGAACTGATTGTGCAATTAGGTCGACTGATAAAGAAACAATCAAACAGCAAGAATATAATCAAATTGAAGAGCAACCTCAGGTTTTAGAACAAGCTCGTCAAGCTGCCCAAAAGATAAGTAAAAATTTGTCTAAATAAAAGGAAAAAGAGATTGTATGTTTAATTAATAAATAGTACAAGGTAATTTTTTATTTAAGTTAATAAATGAAAAATGTTTTTATTTAGCTTATAATTCAGATAATAAATATCCGAATTATAGGACTGGTTAGAGAACGTTAATTTAATCTAAGGGGGAATTAATATGTCGGCAGAAAATGAAGAAATTTTTGAACAGATTGAAGAAGCGAAATATACGATGGATGAACAAAAAGGAAATATTCAATCGTTGGTTGATATTTCAAAAGATGTAGCTGGCTATTCGACAGAAGTTTTAGAAGTAGTAGATGATATTAAAGATTTATCTGAAGAAACAAGTGATTTATCCCAGTCGGGAGAAGAACAAATTGAAGAGGCAGTAGAGCAAATTGAAGAAATAAATGAGCATGTGCAAGATATTGAAGCAAGAATGGAGGCTTTAGAGGAGTTTTCTAATGAAATTTTGAATATTATTGGTGTGCTGCAGGATATTGCTTCTAAAACACATATGTTATCTCTAAATGCTTCGATTGAAGCAGCCAGAGCAGGAGAGGCTGGTAAAGGTTTTGCAGTAGTAGCAGAAGAAGTAAAAAAATTAGCTGAGGATAGTTCTAAATCTTCAGAAGAAGTAGAGGAATTAATCCATAAAATTGTGGGAGAAATAGAGGAGTTATCTACTGCGGCTGAAAATGCAGCGGAAGAAGCTGAAGAAGGTAAAGAAGAGGTGCAAGATTCTAAAGATACTTTCCAATCCATTCAAGAACGAATAGTTCAGCTTGAGAATAATAATCAGGAAGTTTATCATAAGGCGGATGAAATGAGTAATATAAGTGACCAAGTAGAAGAGTTAAGTGAGCCGATTGCAGAGAATCGAGTTATCATTTCAGAGGGCATAGATGCTGCTCTGTCGCTTGAAGAAGAATAGAGGTGAATATGATGTTAATTATTGATGTAATAATTGTTTTAATATTAGTTGCAGTCGGTTATATGTTAGATGATTACTTTAATTTAACTGCTTTATATATTACTCCTCCTGTAGCAGGAGGAGTAATTGGAATTATAGTAAATTTAGTAAACTATGCTATGACAGGTTCAATGTGGCTTCCACATCAATTTGGCCCGCAGCTGCTAATAACTATATTTTTATTTTCAATTGGAGTTAAAATAGCTTTAACTTACGGTAAAAAGCATTTAATTTCGTTGTTTAATTTATTTTGGATTACTGTTGTAATTATGTTCATCATTGATGCTGTAGCAATTATGACTACTAATAATTCAGTATCATTGTTTGCTTTTGGCAGTAGCTCATTAGCTTGGAATGGAGCGTGGCTAAACTTTATCCAGCAAGTGTTTCCTAATTTAACTACAATTCAATTTTATTTTCATGCTTCACTATTAGCTGCTTTTTTGCTTGCTCCAGTGGTAGTGAAGATGTTTGTATTTTTTGAAGTGGAGGAAATACAAAATCCGGCTCGACCACAAATAGGTGATTGGCATTGGGGAGTAGTCATTGTTTCATTATTTTTAGCTCTAACTGCAATTTTTATGCGGACTAATTTTCTAGCCGGAATTCCTTATTTATTTAGTTTTATTATTGCTATGTGGTTAGGCATTATAGTGGGATTAGTGATTGATCATTTTGCAAATGATAAGCAAGATCAAATGTTAACTAGTATAGGAGAATTAGGTTTATTATCTTTGTATGGATTTATAGTATCAATGTTATTAAAATCTACTAATATTGTTGTAACTAATTGGAATTTACGTTTGCTTTATTTATTAATAATCAAAATTATAATTATTACAGTTATTCATATTATATTGGCTAAATTATTGGTAAAAGATCATCATGATTTAGTGCTGATGGGGGCTTGTTGGGCTTTCACTTTAAGTGCTCCTGTAGCTTGTATGAATACAATGAATTCAATAGTTAGATATCATGGTGAAGCTGATGATGTGCTTTTATTAGTACCTCCAATTGTGTTATGGTTGATTAATTATGCTCATTATGGTGTTTTTATTTGGTTATTGCATTAGTTGAAATTTAGAGATGAATTTGCTAGAATACTTAATGGTATCTTAAACTTAGTTTGGTTTTATAAAAAAATACTTTCTTGCGATGAAAGATGAAATAGAAGAAATTTATGAAGAGTATAATCATTAAAGAGAGGAGAGTGGAGGCGGATGAAGAAAAAATATTTACAAAAATTTATATTAGGATTATTAATTGTGGGCTTGCTTGGTGGAGTAGTAATTTATAATACACCAGTGCAGGCTATGAGTAGTGAGCCTCAATCTGAGGAGCAAAGTGCAAATGGCAATAATAAAAGTAAGCCGGACGGGGAATATGGTTTGGAAGTAGGAAAGTTAGCTCCTTTGTTTACTTTATCTAACCTCAAAGGAGAAGAAGTTAGTTTGAAAGATTTACGAGGGAAATATGTAGTGCTTAACTTTTGGGCAGCTTGGTGTCCTCCTTGTCGAGCTGAAATGCCGGACTTAAATAAGTTTCATCAAGAAAACAAGGAAGAATTTATTGTAGTGGGAGTTAATTTAGCTGATAAAACAAAAAAAGTTAGAGAGTTAATGAATGAAGAAGGATATGACTACCCTATATTACTAGACCACAATAAAGAAATAGGATCTAGATATAGAGTATCGGCAATCCCTACTTCCTATTTCCTTGGCCCGCAAGGAAGAATTAAATATATTAAACGCGGCTTAATCACTGCAGAAGAACTAAAGAAAATTAAAGAGAAAATAATGGAGGGTGAGTAATGAAGTTATCACAAAAAACAGAATATGCTCTGCATAGTTTGTTATATTTAGCTTATAAGAGTCCAGATGTGATTTTAGTTGATGAAATTGCTGAGGACCAAAATATTTCTAAAAGCTATTTAGCTAAGGTAATGCAGAAATTATCAAAAGCTGGTTTGGTTAAATCATATGTAGGAGCCGGGGGCGGTTATGATTTAGCGAAAGATCCATCTGAAATAACTTTTGCAGATGTGATGAGAATTTTTGAGTCAGAAGATTATGTACTAGATTGTTTAGCTGAAAAAAGAGGTTGTACTAAAAAATCATCTCATTGTGAAATGCTAACTGCTATTGATGATGCTTATCAGACAATGTTAAAAGAGCTAGAAGAGACAACAATTGAAGATATTTTAGATTCTTTTGATTGATTTAAAATGAGATAAAAATAAAAAGACCTACCGTAAAAACCGGTAGGTCTTTTTTAATGCTGTAATTATTTTTGATGCTTAATAATTACAACTCCTATTTTACCTTCATATCCTTCTGGTGGATAAATACTAAATTCACTTTGATCTACTTTGAAGTAGTTAACACCATAATTACTAGCTTCTTCAGTTGCTAGCTTAGGCATTTTAGCTAAATCAAATTGAGAGTAATTATAGATTGGATTATCAATTTCTTCTATAGAATCAGTTACATTAGTAGTTACCCAGTTAAGATAAATATGGTTGAAGTTTGTTCCAGTATGGTCAGCAATAACTTCTCGTGGTCCTTTAGAACTAGTAACTAACTTGTAAATCAATTCTGTACCAAAATGATCTGCTAGGTAGTTAGTAAATAGTCCTGCAGCACCTGTGAAAGGTAGGCTACCATCATGAACTAATAAATTAACTTCAGAAGTATTATTTAAATATCCAAAGTCTTGGTCATAAACCCAACCATTACCTTTTTCTGGGGACCAACCTTCGCTAGCAGGTCCGATATATCCTAATAGTTGAGGAGCTAATTGAGATAATCCTTGGTTAATCCAAGCATCATTAGCAACACGACCAGCTTTTGCTTTATCAACAAAGAAGTTTAAATGTTGATATTGATGAGCAGCAGAAGTTAATAATGTGTTTCCGCTACGTCTAGCATTAATATAGAACATAGGTTCTTCATTACCTAACTCCGGATATAAGTCTGCTGCATCAAAGTATCCTGTCATTTGATAATCAGTAAACTGTGATAATAGTACTGTGATTTTACCATTAATATTCTTTTTATTTGTCAAAGAAGGGAAAATATTATTATCAAACTCAGTTACTAAATCATTCAAATCGCTTTCTTTAACATAAGAGTCTTCTCCTACGAAAACATAAATATGCTCTCCTGCTTTAGCTAATTCCGCAGATATAGTTCCTTTTTTACATACCTTTTCAGGTAGCTTAAATTCTTTAGTATCACCAACTTGATAATTTCTCTCGGCATTTGCAAAGTTAGTACCGTGTTCTTTAACTAATTGATTTTCTTTACGACGAGGTTCATAAATATTTTCTTCATTAATTTGCTTCCAATTTAACTTAGTTAAAGCTACAATTAGTTCTTCATTGTCAGCTAATGAACTAAGCTGAACTGTTTGGCTACCTTGCTTAGCGGAGAAGATATTATGGCCAATTGGACCACCTTTTAAAACAGCATTAAGGTTAGTATTAGATTTTAAGTTAACCTCTTTAGTCCAATTTTCATAACTTGGATGCTTAATTGTAACAGTATAGTTTCCAGAATCTAAATCTTTGAAACTAGTTTGAGCAGCAGTTTTTTCTTCTACTACTGAACCATTAGCTTTAATTTGTACTGTAGCTGGTAATGGATTTTCATTTATGTCTGCAACTTTAACGTTTAAATCCACTTTTTTCTGCTGTTGCTTTTGCTCTGCAGTTTCAGATTTAACTTTAGCTAATTTTAAGCTAGTTCTTAAGTTTTGGTCTGTAATAGTGATGTTTTTAGTAGCACTTTGATAACCATCTTTAGTTACTGAAAGTTGATAGTCACCAGCTTTTAGGCCTTCGATTGTAGCACTACCATCAGTAATAGTTTTAGTGTGAGTTGCTGTTGTACCTTCTAATTTTGCTGTCGCAGTTAAGTTCTCACCAGATTGATTAGTAACATTAAGCTTAAGATTATAAGTTTTTTCTTTTAAAGTTACTTCATAGCTAAGATTTTTTCCTTCTAAAGTAACTGATTCAGTAATGGCTTGATAACCTTCTTTGCTAACATTTAACTTATATGTTCCAGTGGGAATATCCTTAAACTGAGCTACCCCATTACTGCTTTCTTTTTCTCTAGTTTGGCCCCCACGGCTGGCCGTGATTGTTGCATTTAGATTTTGCCCTGCTTCATCCTTAACTTCGACTCTAAGATTTCCTAAGTCTTGATTACATCCTACTAAAAGCAATAAACTAGTTAATAAAATTGTCATAACCAACATTTTAGTATTATTTTGTCTCATATGATTCCCCCCTTAATAGATTATGATTTCTCATTTAACATTCTTTCTAGATATGAGGTTGATTTCCTTTATTAATTAGCATTTTTTTAATTTTTCTTGTTAGTATTTTAAAATAAGAGAATGATTAGAATAAATCGTTAGCACAGTTTTCATAGTCTTTAATAATTAATTTTAATATGTTATTATTATAATAGAAGATAGTAATATATTTAATAAATAATAACAGGGGTGATTATAATG
The DNA here is from genome assembly GCF_016908315.1 of Halanaerobacter jeridensis. Classification (GTDB taxonomy): domain Bacteria; phylum Bacillota; class Halanaerobiia; order Halobacteroidales; family Halobacteroidaceae; genus Halanaerobacter; species Halanaerobacter jeridensis. The sequence goes on from NZ_JAFBDQ010000012.1 coordinate 75,183, forward strand.
TTAAATAAGAAGATTGATCAGTTAATTGATGAAGTAGTTGCTGAGGGTGATATTATGATTACTCCTAATCAAGAAGAACAAGTTAAATCTATTTTATTAAAGCGTTGTGAAGAAGCAGAATGGAATGGTGCTAATAAGGAAGAAGTTAAAGAAGTGATTAATTGTGTTAATTCTTCAGAAAAAATTAGTGAGTTGGATTTATCAGAAGAGATTCCTGTTAATGACAATACTGAGTGATCAATTAAGGATTGATAATTATGATAAATAGAACGAAGGTGTTTATGACTACAATAATTATTGCTATAATTGTCGCTTTAATTAGATATTTTGATTTAATATATTATATAGAATTAGATAATATTACAGAACTTCCCCAATTGATTGATAAATTTGGGTTATGGGCTCCAATTATTTATATATTATTATATACTTTATTTTGCTTATTTTTTTTGCCTCGTTTTCCAATTACTCTGTTAGGAGGGGTAGTATTTGGGCCAGTCTGGGGGACTATTTGGGTATCTCTAGCCGCAACTGTAGGGGCAACGGTTTCTTTTTTAGTTAGTCGCTATTTAGCTGCCGGACTAATTAAAAGAAAATTCGGTGCTAGTAAACATTTTAAAAAGATTCAACAAGGTGTGGAAAAGCATAATTGGCGAATGTTAGTGATTACTAGAATGATTCCAGTATTTCCTTTTAATTTACAAAATTATTTGTATGGTCTAACTAATATAAAATTACTAACTTATATAGTAGTTTCTTGGGTTTCTATGTTACCGGCTACAATTGCTTATTGTTTTGCTGCTGGGTCTATTGTTGAAGGAACTACTAGTATTAAAAGTACTTTATTTTATCTTGGAGTAGCAGCAGTAGTGTTTGTTTTACTTTCTTTACTACCTAAATTTATGAAAGAGAAGGTCTTTATAGATAAAGATTAATTTGAAGTAGCGAATAAATCGATTAAAACTAATTAAGGTTGGCATTCAATTAGGACTTATGGTATAATGTAAACCGAAATATTAGATGCTAGTAAATAGTTAAAAGTTATAAAATCAATAAGGAGGAATAAAATGTTAAAAGAAGTAGCAAACATAACTAGAGGATTATCAGTTGATGCAGTAGAAAAAGCAGGTTCTGGACATCCTGGGATGCCGGTTGGATGTGCTGATATTGGGGCAGTTTTATATGGTGAAGTGATGGATTTTGATCCTACAAGTCCTGAATGGCCTGACCGAGATCGATTTGTTCTTTCAGCGGGACATGGTTCAGCGTGGTTATATTCATTCTTACATTTAACAGGTTATGACTTGAGTTTAGAAGATTTAAAGAATTTTCGACAATTAGGTTCCAAAACACCTGGTCATCCTGAATATAATGATACTGAAGGGATAGAAACTACTACAGGACCTTTAGGACAAGGTTTTGCTAATGCAGTAGGAATGGCAATTAGCGAAAAGATGTTAGCTGAAAGATATAATACAGATGAACATACAATTATTGATCATTATACTTATACTATTTTAGGTGACGGCTGTATGATGGAGGGGATTTCCTCTGAAGCAGCATCTTATGCTGGTCATCTTGGATTAGATAAGTTAATTGCAATTTATGATGATAATAATATCTCTATTGAAGGTAAAACCGATATTACTTTCACTGAATCAGTAGTTGATCGTTTCAAATCATATGGTTGGCATGTCATTGAAGATGTAGATGGTCATGATATCGATGCAGTTAAAGAAGCAATTGCAGAAGCTAAAAAGAGTAATAAGCCGACTTTAATTGATGCTAATACTACAATTGCTTATGGGGCGCCTAATAAAGCAGGAACAAGTGATGCTCATGGAGCTCCATTGGGGACAGAAGATATTAAGGGATTAAAAGAGAAATTTGATCTACCAGTAGAAGAAGAATTTTATGTTTCTGATGCTGTACGAGATTTCTTTGCGGAAAGAAAAGAACAATTAGTTGAACAGAGAAAAGAATGGGAAGCTGAATTTGAAGCTTGGGCTCAAGCTAATCCAGAATTAAAAGAACAGTGGGACCAAGCTCATAATTTAGAATTACCACAAGATTTAGAAGAAATAGTTCATGCTGTAGAATTAGATACTCCGCGTGCTACTAGAAAAGCTTCAGGGCCAACACTACGCGCTATAGCAGATGATGTACCTTATTTAGTTGGTGGTTCTGCTGATTTAGCTCCATCTAATAAGACATATTTAAATAAATATAGTGAAATTCAGCCAGGAGAATTCAGAGGACGCAATTTCCGTTTTGGAGTACGAGAACATGCTATGGGAGCAATAGTAAATGGTATTTCTCTACATGCTGGATTAAGACCATTTGCTGCTACGTTCCTTGTCTTTAGTGATTATATGCGTTCAGCAATTAGAATGGCTGCTTTGATGGAACAGCCAGTGGTCTATGTCTTTACTCATGATTCAATTTATATTGGAGAAGATGGACCAACTCATCAACCTGTAGAGCATGTAGAAGCATTACGAGTAATTCCTAATTTAGAGGTTCTAAGACCAGCAGATGAAGAAGAAACAAAAGAAGCTTGGTTAGAAGCCATGAATAGAACTGAAGGACCAACTGCTTTAGTTCTAACTCGACAGAATTTACCTCATTTAGATAAAGAAAATGGACTAGCTGATTTTGATAAAGGTGCTTATGTGGTACAAGGCACTGAAGATGCTGAGATTGTACTTTTAGCTAGTGGTAGTGAAGTTTCTTTAGCTCAGGAAGTTGCAGATGAGTTAGAAGAAGAAAGTAAAATTGTATCTGTACCTGAACGTGAGAAATTCTTAGCTCAAGATGAAGATTATATTAATGAAGTATTAGGTGAAGATACTTTCCGTGTGGTACTTGAAGCAGGAGTCAGCAGTGGATGGTATCAACTATTAAATGATAAATATCATGTAGTGAGTGTGGAAGAATTTGGAGCTAGCGGACCAGGTGCAGAAGTTGGAGAGCACTTTGGTTTCATAGCAGAAGATATTGCTGCAGATATTAAAGAAAAATTATAGCTTAAACTCTGACTCGGGTCTTTTGGGCCCGGGTTTTTTATTTTTTGCACATATCCCTTGACTATTTTATGGAAAATTATTATTATATTACTAAATAAAGGAAAGAGGGTGTGCTGAATGAAGAAAGTTTTAATGTTCCTCTTAGGTGTAATATTGATAGTGTCTTTATTAGGTTGTTCAAGTACTCAAGATGAAGAATTGATGAGTGAGGATAGTCAAGAACAATTGGCACAGTATCAAGAAGGACAGCTAATAGTAGGGATTAAAGAAAAAGAAACAGGAATAAGTACGCAAAATGTTGAAAATTTAATTTCTACTCAAGCTAATCATCATCAACAAAGTATTGAAACTGATGGTTTTAAAGTTATAGATTCGGTCTATGATTTTAGTGATTCAGATTCAATGACTACTCTTAGTAATGAAACAAAAGCAGAAATGGTCAAAACAATGGGATTTGTTTATACAGTAGAGTATGATCAAGAAAAATATGAATCCTATACACGAGCTAAAACTGCTTTGCAAGAATCTTTAAAAAAGTCAGGCAAAGAGATCAAGTATATAGAACCTAATTTTAAGTATTATGCAATTGGAGTTAAAAAGTTTCCAAAGATTCCAAGTCAAGAACAGCTTAGCAGTTCTGTAATTAAGGCGACTGCAATTAATAATCGTCAAACCTGGAATTATGGAATGATTAAAGCTCCTGAAACTTGGGATAGTATTACTAAAGGATCTAGTTCGGTTAAAATTGCTGTATTAGATACGGGAATAGATTATGACCACGAAAGTTTAAGAAGATTAGTTGATAGCAATTTAGGTAGAAGTTTTGTCAGTTATTCTTTTAATGATGGTAATGGACATGGAACTCACGTTGCAGGTACGATTGCTAGTCAAGGTAGAGTTTCAGGAGTAATGCAAAATGCTACTTTAATTCCTGTTAAAGTTTTGGGAGACCAAGGTGGGGGTAGCTTAAGTGCTATTCAAAAAGGAATTTTGTATGCTGCGGATATAGGAGCAGATGTAATTAATATGTCTCTTGGCGGTGGTGGTTATTCGCGGGCTATGGCTGATGCTTGTCAAACTGCTGTTAATCGAGGCACAGTTGTTGTAGCTGCAAGTGGGAATGAAGGTCGCTCTAGTATTGCATATCCATCACGGTATAACAGTGTTATTGCTGTAGGAGCAGTAGATTCTAGAGGGAATAAAGCTAACTTTTCTAATTATGGCTCAGGATTAGAGGTTGTAGCGCCTGGAGTTAATATTTATAGTACTTATGCTGGTAATCGATATAATAGTTTGTCTGGAACTTCAATGGCTACCCCTCACGTAGCTGGAGTAGTAGGTTTAATGAGAGCCGCCAATCCTAATGCTTCTGTAGGAGAAATTCGCTCAGCTTTACACAATACAGCTCAAAATGCAGGTAGCAGTACTTATTATGGCGAAGGAATTGTTAATGCTTATCAAGCAGTAAATGCTGTCTATAATGGTAATGATGACAATGATGATGTTCAGCCTTCTCCAGACCCAGACCCGAGTCCTAGTCGAAATCTTGCTTTGAATAAAGCAATTTCTGCTTCAGATAGTTACTCTTCTTATCAACCTGATAATGCTAATGATGGTAATACTAATGATACTTTTTGGGCTACAAGAGCTGATTATTATTCAGATTGGCTAATGCTTAATTTGGGAGAAAGAAAAAGAGTTAATAAGGTACGAGTTAAATGGAGTGCTCAAAATTATGCTATAAATTATGGAATTTACTATTATGATAACGGTTGGCAGCTTGCTGCAAAAGTAAATCGTGGCGATGGTAATTGGGATGAGATTAAATTTGACCGGGCTATTAATGCTCAACATTTTTGCTTAATAGCAGAGGAAAATAATTCTTATTATTATACTGTTTATGAATTTGAATTATATTAAGATTTATTTAAAGGCTCAGATTTTATCTGAGCCTGTTTTATTTTTTGTTAACGAGATTTTAACTTAAAGATAATTTTTTATTAATATATAGATGTTAAAATATATTTAAGTAAATCTACTAGAGAGAAGCAACTATAAAATAATCGATTAGATATAGAAAGGAATTAAAATAAGATATGAAATTAAAAATAAGAGATAAGTTTATAATTCATGTAACTTTAATCTTATTTTTATTAACTTCTTTATTTACTTATTCAATTTTAGAGTTACAAAAACGGAATAAAAAGAAAGTGTTAGAACAAAAAATTAATCGTGATTTAAGAGCATTATCTACAATTAATCAAATTCCTCTATGGAATGTTGAGTATAAGACAATGAAGAAAAATTTGAATAGTTTTTTAGAAGACCCAGATATTGTTAGAATTTCTGTTTTTGACCACAGTGGTGCAGAGGTAATAGATTTAGAAAAAGAATATAATATTAAAACTGTAATTAAGAAAAAAGCTGCTGTTAATTATCAAAATCAAAAAATTGGTCTGATTGAAGTTTATTTTACTACTCGGTATTTAGAAGAAAGTATCGATAAGATGAGAAACCACTTATTATTATGGGCTTTAGCGATTTATATTGTGATGGTTACTATTATAGTTATTATTTCTAATATGGTTACTGAACCATTAAATAGGTTGGCCCATAATATCCATGAGCTGGACTTTAATAACCCCGAAAAGTTAACCACAGGAATAGAAAAAACAGATCTGCAAGAGGTAGATATGCTCTTGTCATCATATCAAGAGATGGTAGGAGAATTAGCAGCTGCATTTGAGGAATTGGATGCTAAAACTGAACGATTAAATCAATCTTATCAAGAAGTAGAGAAAGTTAATAAGAATTTACAAGAGATTATCTCCTTATCCTCTTCACTTAGTAGTTCGGTTTTTGCCGAAGAGAAGGAAGAATTTTTACATGATTTATTAGAAAAAGCAAATAGTTTGATTTCTGAAGCAGATTATGGGAGTATCTATTTAGTGGAAGAGGGTAAAATAAATTATATTGATGCTATTGGTCATAATTTAGAACAATTGCAAGAGTTAGATTTAAATAAAGAAAATTTTGAAATTAGTAATGAAGAAGTAGTAATTATTGATAATATTTCAGAAGAAGAAAATCTAAGTTTAGACTCTGAGACTGAGAATAAATTCTATAATGCAACTAAGAAGATGAAATCATCGCTTATTTTCAAATTATGTGTTAATGATAAATGGAAAGGTGGAATTTCTCTTGATATTGCTGAGGGTAGTGAAGCTGAGTTTGAAGCTGAAGCAATAGAAAGTATTACTGCTTTTGGTAATTTAGCATCTGCTTTTTTAACCATGAAGAATCATCGCGATATACATGAGAAATTTCAGCAAGAGTTAATTATGTCGTTCATTAAATTATTAGAGTTATATGATAAATATACTAAAGGTCATTCACAAGGTGTAGCTAATTTATGTTTTGAAATTGCAGAAGGCATGGGTTTAGATGAAGAAACTGTTAATTTAGCTTACTGGTCAGGAATGCTGCATGATATTGGTAAGATACTAGTCGATAAAGATATTTTGAACAAACCGTCTAGATTGACTGATGATGAATATGAAGAGATAAAATATCATTCTAATTATGGGTATCAAGTTTTAAAGGAATCTTCTTCCTCAGAATTAAGGACAATTGCTAATTATATAAGGTATCACCATGAAAGATGGGATGGTGGTGGATATCCGGAAGGATTAGCAGGAGAAGAAATCCCATTAATTTCAAGAATTATTTGTGTTGCTGATACGTGGAATACAATGCGGACTGATAGACCTTATCGTGAAAAATTATCCCGAGTTAAAGCAATTGAGGAATTAAAAGATAATAAGGGAACTCAGTTTGCGCCAGAAGTAGTTGATGTGTTTTTGGATTTGTTGAACTGTGATAAAAATCAAAATAAATGTATAATCTAATCGATAGATCCCAGGATTAAATCCTGAGATCTATTTTATTTTTTAGTGATATAGTTGATAAAAGTAATTGAGTTCTTTATAATTAAGTTGAATCGTTGCAAAAGAATTACATTAATAGAGAAAAAGAAAGATACATAGCTGAGAGTATTATACTAAATTTTGAGGAGGAAAAAAGATGAATGTAAGTAAAGAATGGTGGAAAGAAGCAGTTGTTTATCAAATTTATACGCGGAGTTTTAATGATACAAATGGTGATGGAATTGGAGATTTGCAAGGAATTATTGAAAAGGCAGATTATTTAAATAAATTAGGAATTGATGTAGTCTGGTTAAATCCAGTTTACCAATCGCCAAATGATGATAATGGTTATGATATTAGTGATTATCAAGATATTATGGATGATTTTGGTACTTTAGAAGATTGGGAAGAGTTATTAGAAGCATTACACCAGCGTGGAATTAAATTGATTATGGATTTAGTAGTTAATCATACTTCTGATGAACATGAATGGTTTCTAAAGTCTAAATCATCTAAAGATAGTGACTACCGTGATTATTATTATTGGCGTCCAGGGCAAGATGGGAATCCACCTAATAATTGGGGCTCATTTTTTGATGATACAGCTTGGGATTATGATGAAGCAACGGAAGAATATTATTTACACTTATTCTCTAAAAAACAGCCTGATTTGAATTGGCGAAATCCTGAAGTGCGCGAAGAAGTTTATGAGATGATGACGTGGTGGTTAGATAAAGGGATTGATGGTTTTAGAATGGATGTGATTAATATGATTTCCAAACCTGATGGTCTGCCAGATGGAGAAGAAGGTCCAGGTGTAAATGGCTTTGACCAATTTGTGAATGGTCCACGGGTTCATGAGTATTTAAAAGAGATGAATCAAGAAGTTTTGAGTAATTATGATATTATGACTGTAGGAGAAACGCCGGGAGTTAGTCCTAAAGAAGGAGCTAAATACGTAGGAGAAGATCGAGATGAATTAAATATGGTCTTCCAATTTGAGCACGTTGATATTGATGTTGGTCCGGATGGGAAATGGGGTAAAATTGATGAATGGCAGTTAACAGATTTAAAAGAGATTATGAGCAAGTGGCAGTATGAGATGGAAGAAAGAGATGGTTGGAATAGCCTGTATCTAAATAATCATGATCAACCGCGGATGGTGTCTCGCTTTGGAGATGATGAAGAATATCGTCGTGAATCAGCGAAGATGTTAGCTACTTTTCTTCATACTTTACAAGGCACGCCTTATATTTATCAAGGTGAGGAAATCGGCATGACTAATTGTCCTTTTCAAGATATTGAGGAAGTAGATGATATAGAAACTGTGAACAATTTTGAGGATATTAAAGAAAGTGCTGGAGGTTACGAAGAAGCAATGGAAGTAGTGCGTTATCGTAGTCGTGATCATGCCCGAACTCCAATGCAGTGGAATGATAGTCAGAATGCTGGGTTTACTACTGGAGAACCGTGGTTAAAAGTTAATCCTAATTATACTGAAATCAATGTGGAATCTGCTTTAGAAGATGAAGAGTCAGTTTTTCATTATTATCAGCAGTTAATTGAATTGAGGGATCAGTATCCTATTTTGGTTTATGGGCAGTATGAATTGATTTTAGATGATGACCAAGAAATCTATGCTTATACGAGAACTTTAGAAGACGAACAACTATTAGTTATACTTAACTTCTTTGACGGCGAGCCGGAATTTGATTTACCGTCAGAAATTGAGTTTGAAGAAAAAGAATTGTTAATTAGCAATTATGATGTAGATGAAGCTGAAAGTATTGAACACTTCCTGCTGCAGCCTTATGAAGCTAGAGTGTATAAACTGAAATAATCTAGAAAATATTAAATAGATATTAATTTCATCATAATCAAGGACTATTGGAAAGTGGTCCTTGATTATTTAATTTGATAAAATTTTTAAAATAAGAACTTATTAGAACAATTTTCTCTTAATTAAAGCAGGAACTAAGCTCTTTAGTCTTGAAAGCAGTTAATAGCCTTGCTAATATAGTTAGGAACTATAAGGAGGGTTAAATTATCTTAACAATTAAGTGTGCTAAATGTAAAAGTAAATTATTAAAATATAAAAAAATTGGTTCAGGGCAAGTTTTACGGTGTTGGGAGAGTAAAATCCGTAAAATTTATGGTGAATTAGAGAATGATAAATTATATTGTCCTCAGTGTGGTAATTTGATTGCTGAAGTTCGTACTGACAGGGAAGAAAATTATCTGAAGATGGAGCAGAGTCAATTTACATTTAGCGGGCATAAAATTTAGCTTCAGATTTTATCTAGCTATGTTATAATAGAGCTAAAGAAAGTAGCGAAAATAAAATTAATTAGTTGATAAAAGGATAAATATGTTAAAAAAAGAAGGAAATATGATAAATGTCTATAATAAATAACTATATAAATCTTAATTTATTTTATTTATGCTATAATTTATCTTATAATAAAGATTAAAGTTTAGAGAAAGGAGCTAAGTGGTAATGGGATATAATTTAGTAGTTGTAGAAAGTCCAGCTAAAGCTAAAACTATAGGTAAATATTTAGGGCAGGGCTATCAAGTTCAATCTAGTCTAGGTCACTTTAGAGATTTACCTAAAAAAGAACTAGCAGTAGATGTTGAAAATAATTTTGAACCAACTTATGTAATTACCAATAAAAAGGCAGTAAATAATTTAGAGGAACATTATCAAAATGCTGATATGGTCTATATAGCTAGTGACCCTGATCGAGAAGGAGAAGCAATTGGTTGGCATGTAAAGAAAGTTCTTGATTTGGATACTGGTGAATATCAACGAGTCACATTTAATGAAATTACTAAAACTGGTATTAAGAGAGGGATTGAAAATCCTCGTGATATAGATATGGATCGTGTTAATTCCCAGCAGACCCGAAGAATTTTAGATCGCTTAGTAGGATATAAACTGTCACCTTTGTTGTGGAAGTTTATTAGAAGAGGATTATCAGCGGGGCGAGTGCAGAGTGTAGCCTTGAAGATGGTAGTGGAATTAGAAAGAGAAATTGAGGCCTTTGAGCCTGATGATTATTGGACGATTAAAGGAGATTTTGCAGATAATTTAGAAGGGTTTAAATTAAACAAAGTAGCTGATGAGAAGATAAAGAAGGCTAGATTGTGGGAAAAAAAGAAAGTAAATACCCTAGAGGAGAACTTGGCCCAGGGGGATCAATTTGAAATTACGGGCTTAAATACTGAACAGAAGAAAAAATATCCTTATCCGCCGTTTACTACTTCTACTTTACAGCAGACTGCTTATAAGACACTGCGTTTTTCTTCTAAGAAAACGATGTATTTAGCACAGCAGTTATATGAAGGTATAGAAGTAAATGGGGAAACAGTAGGTTTGATCACTTATATGCGTACAGATAGTGTAAGAGTTAGTAATCAAGCTAAAGGGCAAGCGCAGAAGTATATTAAAGATCGTTTTGGTGAGGAATACACTTATAGTTATTCTCGTAGTGTATCCAAGAATGCTCAAGATGGTCACGAAGCTATTCGACCTACTTCTATTTATCGAACTCCTCAGAAGGTGCGCGGTAGTTTAACAGAAGACCAATATAAATTATATAATTTAATTTGGAATAGCTTTTTAAATTCACAGTTAGCTCCGATGGAATATCAACAATTAGAAATTTTAACTGAAAAAGATAATTATCAATTTAGAGGATTAGTTAATAAGATTACCTTTGATGGCTATTTTAGTAATTTAAATAGTGATAATTCCAATTATAAGAGCGAGCTTCCTACCTTAAAAGAAGGGGAGACAGTTGATTTATCTAAATTAGATATCAAAGATAAACAAACTAAACCACCTAAACGATATACAGAAAGTAGAATGGTTAAAACCTTAGAGAAAGAAAATATTGGACGTCCATCAACCTTTAGTAATATTATTTCTACTTTAAAAAAGCGGAAGTATGTTAAAGTGAGTAAAGGGAAGTTCTATCCAACTACCTTAGGGATTACTGTTAATGATTTTTTAGTTGATCACTTTCCTAATCTAATTAATATTGATTTCACGGCCGAAATGGAAGAAGGATTAGATGCTATTAGTAAAGGTGATAAGAACTGGAAAGAGTATTTACAGCAATTCTGGGAACAATTTGAACCAGAATTAGAAGAGTTAGAAGAAAAAGAAGTTGATAAAACTGAGTATCAAATTAAAACTGATATGAAATGTTCTGAATGCGGTGCAGATATGGTGCTCAAAGAAGGTAAAACAGGTAAGTTTTTAGGTTGTTCTAATTACCCTGATTGTAATAATACTGTTAATATCCCTGATGGAATTAGAATTGATAGTCGTCAGATTAAGGATAATTATTTAAAAGTTAAAGATCGAATTGAGAAAAAACGCAAAGAGGCAGAAGAAAAGAAGAAGAATATAGTAGAAACAGATTATACTTGTTCTAATGGTAATCCTCTGGTTGTCCGTGAAGGGAGACAAGGTAAGTTTTTAGGTTGTAGTGAATTTCCAAACTGTGGTTGTGGTGATACAGTTAGTATCCCTGATGGATTTGAATTACCAAAAGGAGAAAAAATTGAAATTAAAGCTGACTTAGAGAAGTATAAAGAAGAAGGTGGTAAGTATGGTCACTGCCCTGAATGTGGAGGTTTATTACGGAAAATAACCACTAAACGAGGTTCTTTTTTAGGATGTAGTAATTATCCTAAATGTAAGCATACTGAACAATTAGATGATTAAGTAAAGAAGTTTTTAGTTGCTTTGAGGTCAGTTTTTAAGCTGGGAGGGATATAGTATTTTCAATAAATTTAAAGATTTAAATCTGCGTATGAAAATATTAATTGGAATTGGTCTAAGCTTTCTGGTGTTAATGGTATTGTTGATAGGGATAGTATCTTATCAATATAATAATTTATCATCAGAAGGTAAGGACCTTTTAGAAGAACAGTTATTGAATAGAGAAAAAGTCCGAATTAAAAGTTTGGTTCAAACTCGAGCTAAAATTTTAGAGCAAGTGTATAATAGACATCGAGATGAGTTATCTCAGCAAGAAATTGAGGAGTTATTGGCTGAAATTAATCAGAAGGCTGACTTAGATAAAAATTATTTTTTCATTTACACTAATAGTGGTGAAACTATATCTCTCCCTCCTACTCCTTATTTAGAAGGAGACAATCGTTGGGACCTAACAGTCAGAGGTAGAAATTTAGTGCAAGAAATGAGTCAGTTATCTCAACAGGGTGGAGGGGCAATCAAATACCCCTACACTAATCATAATACTGGTGAATTAGGAATTAAGTATGGTTATATAGAACCGATTAAAGGGACTAATTATTTTGTTGGGGCGGGGACTTATAAATCTAATTTTGATTCAATAGTTGATAAGATTAAAACTAAGGTAGCTAATATCAGAGATCAAACTTTTTATTTTTTAATTTTTGGATTTATATTAGTAATGCTAATTATTTTTGAAGTAATTCTTATAATTTCTAATTATATTAATGAACATATCAATAAAGTGTTGACTGGATTTCAGAAAGTAATTAATGGTCGTTTAGATTATAAATTAGAACATGATAATGATGATGAATTTCAAAAGTTAGTGGCTGGTTTTAATTATATGGTAGAGCGGATTAATAATCTAACCTATAGTGACCCCCTAACTGGTCTACCTAATATGAATTTTTTAGAGACAAGTCTTGGTTCAGAGTTAAAAAACATCCAGGATGAAGAAGAAACATTATATTTATTGACGCTAGGAATTAGTAATTTTAGTTTGATTAATAGTAATTATGGCTATCATTTGGGTAATGAATTATTAGAACAAATTTTCTTACGCTTAGATGAAATTATTGATAAAGAGACTACTATTGCTCGCAAGAGTGATGAATTTATACTTTATTTTAAGTCTGAAGCCCAAGAGGCTGAAGTAGAAACTTTAGGGGAAGAAATAATTGAGCAATTAAGTACTCCTTATAATTTTAATGAACAATTAGTTTATGCAGAGCCCAAATTAGGTATAGCTAAATCGCAAAACGGTCAGACTAACTGTGACCGGTTAATTAAAAGATCAGAGTTAGCTCTTCATTTTGCTAATCAAAATGCTAAGGAAGTATTATTTTATAGTTCTGATATGCAGGGCCAATTATCTGATAGAGTTGACCTAGAATCTAAATTACGTAACGCATTAGTTAGAGAAGACTTTTTACTTCACTATCAACCATTAGTAGATAGTAGTAAAGATGAAATAGTAGGGGTTGAAGCATTAATTCGCTGGGATCATCCCCAAGAAGGAATGATTTCACCAGGACAATTCATTCCTATTGCTGAAGATACAGGCATGATAGTTGAAATAGGTGATTGGGTCTTAGAAGAATCATGTTGGCAGTTAAAAGAATGGCAGCAGCAAGGTTATGATGATTTAATGATGTCAGTTAATATTGCTCCTCAACAATTTCAGAACTCTGCTTTTGTCGAAGAAGTAAGTTCTATTATAGAAAGAACGGGAATAGAACCTCAGTATTTAGAGTTAGAAATTACTGAACGGACAGTAATTGAAAATGTTGAATATACAATTGATATACTGAATGATTTAAAAGAATTGGGAGTTAAAATTGCTATTGATGATTTTGGGACAGGTTATTCTTCATTAGAATATTTAACTGAATTTGCTATTGATACTTTAAAAATTGACCGTGCTTTTATTCATAAACAAAAGAATGAAGCAATTGTAAAAACAATTATTGTGATGGGAGATAATTTAGAGTTATCTGTAATTGCTGAAGGAGTAGAAACAGAAGCAGAGTTAGAATTTTTAGCTCAAAACAACTGTTATCTATATCAGGGATACTTCTATAGTCGTCCCCTTCCTGTAGCAGAGATGATTGAACTATTAGAAGCTTAAAAATTAATAATGAGCAATTAAAAGACCGAGCCATAAAATTGGCTCGGTCTTTTGTTATTTATTATGAATCGTAATAATTAAAAATAAATTAGAATAAATTTTATTACAGTTATAAGCACTGATTTATTACTATATAATTCTAAAATTGTTTTATTTTTACATAAAATATGATATAATTTATTTAAGGTATTGCTTTTAATTTTTTAAATTATTGAACTATCTACAAGAAATCTTAATTAGGGGTTGATTAATAGTGGGCAATGAGACTGAAAAAGTTGAGCAAGAACAAAGGCAGGTCAAAAAGAGTAGTTGGGAATTAAAGATTGGTTTACATCTGCTTAATAAAATTGGAGTATTGTTGATTTTATTTGGAGTTATAGCAGGATTTAAATATTCTTATTCACATTGGATTAGTCGCTGGGTCAACAATTATGTTAAAGGAAGTTTCTTCTTTTTATTAGGCGGACTATTTATTGGCGGAGGCGAATGGTTTTATCGCGAAGATAAGCAGGTATTTGCTTTAGGATTATTAGGGGGCGGAATTTCTATTTTATATGCTTCTGTATTTTATAGTTATTTTTTGCTAGAAATAATTAATCTAGTTACTGCCTTTTTAATGATGATATTAATTAGTTTTACTGTAGTTGCTGCTTCACTACGATATAATTCTAAAACTATCTGTTCGCTGGGTTTGATTGGTGGTTATCTAACTTTTATAACTTATGCAATTAATTATCAACTATCAGGAGCTAGTTTATATGGGACGATGATTTATCTTTTAAGCTTAACAGCGGCAGTTTTGACTATATCATTTAAAAAAAGATGGATTATATTAAATTATATTAGTTTCTTTGCTAATTTACCTGCATTACTCTATTTAACAGGGCAGGTAAATAGTGAATTACTTGCTATTATCTATGCTGGGGTTACCTTTATTATGTATTTAGCTATAATATTAGCTTATCCCCTCAAACATCAAATGAGCCTTAGTATATTTGATGTATCTTTATTAGGTGTTAATACTGTTGTTAATAGCTTATTGCTTTATAATTTAGTACTCAAAGCAGGATTGGATAACTTAGCGGGGATAATTACTTTAATTTTGGGGGCTATTTATTGGCTATTAGGAAAACTTGTTCAGCAGAGGATACCCAATGAGAAAAGTACTGCCTTTTTATTTTATGGGGTTGCTGTAATTTTAGCAGTGGTTTTAGTACCACTACAATTTGGGGTTAAATGCTTATCATTAGGATGGCTAATAGAAGCTTTAATTTTAATAGTTTATGGTCATCTTAAGAAAATTGAAGTATTAGAATTCAGTGGTATTCTACTTTTAATTTGTAGTGCGTTTATCTTTATTAAAGTAGATTTAATAGTAGGATTTTTCTTAGGAGATGTTCACTACTTTAGTCTTAAATACTTAGCTTTTACCTTAGGCCAAATTGTGTTACTATTACTTTATTTATTTGATACTAAAACGGATGAAAGAAATGAAGATAGTCAGTCAAGATGGTGGCTTAATAAATTTAAATATTTTGTAGTAATCCATACTTGGATTTATTTATTGTATCAAAGTGGGAAATTATATAATAATTTAGTGAGTACTGGTGCTAATTATTATTTTTATCAGTCTGTAGTAGTAGCTTTAATTTCGATTGGCTATGGACAATTAATTAAAAGATTTAAATTAATTTATGATGAATTCATTAAATATTTTAGTCTTTTCCTTTATCTTTTTGGTGATGCCATCTGTATAGGAATTAATTTAACAATTCCAGTCTTTCTTAAGCCCCAAAATATGACTTTAAAGTGGGTATCTTTGTTAATATTAATAGCTTACAATATTATTGTTTTCTTTAATTTTAAGGAATTACTCACTACAGTATTAAAGAAGAAGAAGTTTTCTCTAGAATGGTTATCAATTATCTTAAGTATATATTTGTTTGGGGTAATTACTACTTTTTTAGCTATTCAATTTAGATTAGGGCGACATAATCTATCATTTAGTATCTTTTATTTAATTTTAGCTTTAGCTTTTATTAGTTATGGCTTTAAAAAGAAATTGATTTATCAACGACGTTTAGGTTTAGGATTAGCGTTATTTGCTACTGGGAAATTATTTCTTTATGATTTATCCTTATTAAGTTCAGGAGCTAAAATAGTGGCTTATTTTGTTTTTGGAGTAGTATTATTGACTATTTCATTCATTTATCAAAAGATGGAAGAAGCTTTAGAAAATTATGAGGAATAGTAGAAAAATTAAAGTTATAATGGTTTTGATTTTGTTCTTAGTTCTTTTAATAAGTTATCCGAGTAGGGCAGGAGAAGAAGTAAAAGACGAGTCTTCACAGCTAAGAGAAGAAATTGATTGGGAATATATTTTCAATGTAGTTCTTGTTCTAATTTCCTTATTACTAGTGATAGTATTAATTACTAAATTAGATTTTTTAGAAAAGTGAAATGTAGTTGTTTTAAATTAATGATAGAGATTTAAGCAGGAATTCATAGTACTAATATTTAATTAATAAAAGTAAGCATAATTTATAATATTTAATCTAGTTAAAGTAGTATTTAAATAAGGAAAGGAGAATATTAAAATGATTAAAGATATGATTGCAGGTTTATTTGGCAAGGGAGTAGAAGAGATTACTCCTCAAGAAGTAGCAGATAAAGATATTCCAGTAATTGATGTGCGAAAGAAAAAAGCTTATCAACAAGGACATATTCCTGGGGCAATTAATATTCCTTATGGCGAATTTGAAAAAGATCATCCTAAATTAGCTAATCTTGATCAAGAACAAGAAATTGCTGTTAATTGTGTGATAGGAGCATCTAGCAAAAAAATTACTAGATTGTTAAATGAAGCAGGTTATGAGAAAGCTAAAAGTATGAAAGGCGGTTTTAGAGCCTGGGATGATAAGGTGGAAAAAAATTAAAATTCATATTTAAGTCCCTAGGTTAAGAGCCTAGGGTTTTTCTATGTATAAATTGCTCTATTTTTTAAATCTAATTATATTTTTTAGAAAAAAAAGAAGGAATGTTAGCTGGTGTTGTGGTAATATATGTATAAGAATATTTTTACAAAAGATAATAAAAAATAGTAAAGAGGAGGTGAAGGTCTGGTTATATATGGATATTTGAATGTGATTTTATAACCAGGATTAATTATGAGTTTATACCATGAACAAGATTTTGATTCTACGCAACAACAATTTATTATTAATTATTTAAATAGTATTTGGAATAATGTTAGAAAGAAGAATATAAACTCTATTTTTTTTAATATTGAAGCTGAAGAATTTGAAGAGGGATTTCCTCGCTATATTAAAGAATTTAAAGATGAATGCCTAATTTTAGAGGAAGAAATAGATAATAATTATAATCCACCGTATCAGCCTTTTTTAAAGTTTATAGCAGAGTATTTGCAGGATTATTCTCCTTTAGAAATTGAAAAATATATTGAAGAAACAGATATTTATCAACTCCACAAACCTTTGTTCATTGATTTTTTTAATTCTAAACAAGCTCAAAGAAAAGAAGAAATAATTTTAGAAGAGTTTAAATATGAACAACAGCAGATGTTAAGGTCGATTATCAAGTTATTAATTAAGTTGACTGAAGAACAGGGGCCAGTGCTAATTGTTATTAAAAACTTAGAACAATCCAGTGCTTCCACTTTGAACATAATCCAACATATAATAAAAAAAGACTACCAAGTTCAATTAATGTTTTTAGTTTCTTTTGATAAACGATATCGAGTTTTAATGTCTGGAGGCAGAAAGAAAAAGTGGGATCAGTTTATTAAGACTGTGGAAAGAGAAAATATGATCATTAATTTAAATCAGCAAGAAGAACTAAAACAAGGATTAAGTAATGAGGAAGAAGAAAATTTAGTTGGCGAAGAATTAATTGAGTTAGGAAGTCATTGCTTTAGTTTTTTAGCTTTAGATGAAGCCAAAAAATATTTAGAGGAAGTATATAATTATTATCAACAGCAAAATTTGAACTTAGATAGTGATAATTATATTAAATTATTAAATAAATTAGGTGATACTTATAACTATTTAAATGAAGATAATAATGCGTTACTTATTTACCAAGCCTTAGCTGATTATTTGAAAACTAAGAATCGAAGTAAAGAATTGGCTACTGCTTATCGTAAAAGTGCTGTGGTCCATTTTAAGAAATATAATTTAGAAACTGCTGAAGATTTAATAGATAAAAGTTTAAAATTAGCCCAAAATGATGGTACAGAGCAGCAATTGTTTTTAATTTATTTTTTAATTTGTCTAATCCAAGAGAGAAAAAAGGAGTATAGTCCTAAACAGTGGCAAGAATTATATAATAAAACTGTCTCATTAGGAAAAAAATTAGAATTATATAATACTTTAGCCTGTTTTTATACTCATTTTCATTATATTTACTATATTGAAGTAGTAGAACAAAATAACCAGGAAGCAATGAAAAATTTACAAGAGCTAGTAGATGAAAATAAAAATGCAAAAGATAACAATAATAGATTAATGGAAGATACCTACTATAAAGAGGTTTTAAGAATTGCTCAAGATTATGATAATCAGTATCGTCTGGCAGCAGCTTATCAATTGAAGGCTGTAATTTATGGGGGCAAAGGGGATAAAGAACAAGTTTTAAAGTACTACAAGAAGAGTGAAAAGATAAAAGAAGAGTTAGATATCAAACGTGAACTAGCTTATATTTATAATGGTTTAGGGCATCATTATTTTACTTGCGAAAATTATGAACAAGCTTATGATTATCATAATCAAGCTTTACAATGTTTAAGAGAAGTTAAAGATTATCATGAAATTGCAGTAACTTGTTTAAATCAAGGCTTGAATTTATATTTTGCTGGAGAACATCAACTATCTATTATCTATTTAACGGAGTTGTTAGAAATATTGCGTGTGCTGCAATTAGAAATCTTAATGTATCAATCACAGGGGAAATTATATTCCTTATTAGGTATTAATTATTTAAAAATAGGTAATTTTGCTAAAGCGGAAGAATGTATGCTAAAATTAAAGTTTGAAGGTGTTGATAAGAGTAGTGGAGATATTTTAGAACCATTCTTTGTAGAATTGTTTACTGCTCTATATTATAAATCTCGAGGTGATTATCAACTAGCTAAGAAATATTTTTCTAAAGCTTTAGTTTTATTAAATAATATAAATTATGATGTAGAATATATTTATCCTCATTTTTATTATGAATACGGATTAATGTATAAAAAGATTGACCAGCCAAAAAGAGCAGAAAAGGTATTAAAATTAGGTTTAGAATATTGTGAAAAACTAGATTATAATTTTTATAAAAAATTAATTTTACAGCAATTAGGAATTGAGAAAGAAATAGATGAATTCTATTTTGAAGAAGTTAAGTTTGACTTTGATTGGATTGCTGAATCAGCTGAATTAGAGGAGACATTAAATAAGTTTCACAACCAAATGAGTCGGGTTAAATTTTTGAATCGAGTGCAGGATATGCTAGTTAAAATTGAAGAAAAAGAAGAATTAATCAATAAAATAATGAAATTAATAGAATATAATTTTTTAGCTGAGTATAGTAATTTGTTTTTAAAAGAAGATGGTGAGTGGGAAAATTATTTTGCTTCTGAGCAAAAGTTTGTACAAAAAATCGAAGTAGAAAAATTAATTGCCAAAATGACTGCTGCTGGAGAAGAAAAATTAGTTGATGGTCGTAAAGATAATTGTGAAATCAAAGATTTAGTTGGTGATTTTAATACTTTGATCTTTATTCCTTTAAAAATAAAGGACGAGATAATTGCTTGTTTGTTCTGTTTTACTGTGAGTGGAGATTTAGAATTGACAGTTGATGATTTACAGATTTTATCTATCTTGGGTCAGCAATTAGCAAATGCTTTAGAAAAGATTGCAAAAGATGTAGAATTGAAAGAGGCTTATGAAGAGTTACAGGATTCTTATAGTAAAGTGTTAAAATTATCTAAAACTGACTTCTTGACAGGTCTGTATAATAGATTTGAGTTAATTAAAAAGTTGAATCAAGAGAAAAGTAGAATAGAGCGTTATCAAAATTATGATCCAAATTATTATTCGGTAATGTACATTGATCTTGATAATTTCAAATATTATAATGATCATTTCGGACATGATATAGGAGATTTAGTTTTGTGTAAATTTGCTGAGTTATTAGAACATGGAACTCGTGATGTTGATTTTGTATCTCGCTTTGGTGGAGATGAATTTGTAGTTGCTTTACCAGAAACTAAAGCT
Source organism: Halanaerobacter jeridensis (assembly GCF_016908315.1). Lineage (GTDB taxonomy): Bacteria > Bacillota > Halanaerobiia > Halobacteroidales > Halobacteroidaceae > Halanaerobacter > Halanaerobacter jeridensis. The sequence continues at coordinate 95,306 of NZ_JAFBDQ010000012.1, forward strand.
GTCTGTAGTTATAATGTAGCTAAAAGAATACAAAGTAGGTTAGTAGAAGTAGAGCAATTTAAAGTAGATATTGAAGAGAAATTAGGAGAGGAAATAAATATTGCTCCTGAAAAAAGATTAACTTGTTCTATTGGTATTGCAGAAAATGATCCGGACAATCATTTGAGTAATGATCAATTACTGAAGAGAGCTGATCAAGTATTGTATACCGCTAAAGAAGAAGGGAAAAATCAAATTAAAATTTGGATGAATTAAAACTCTTGAGCTGTTGCTCAGGAGTTTTTTTTGCAATAACTTAGACAAAAATTGACAAAATTAAAGGAATTTTTATTTCAAAGTAGAATAAACTAAATGAAGATAAAAAATTTAGAAAAATTAAGAGTTGAAGGTAGAATTAGACTTTAAGGGGGGGGTTAATGACTAAAGTTACTTCAAATTTTGATGAAATAAAGCCTCAAGACCATTTATGCTTACTTTATGAAGGACATGAAGAATGGAAGTCAGCGGTAACTGACTTTTTAAAAACAGGATTAAGGCAAAATCACAGATGTTTATATATTAGTGGTGCTTATAGTACGACTAAAGTGAAAAAATATTTAATAGAAGCAGGAGTAGCTGTTGAAAATAAAATTGAGAGTGAGCAACTAATTCTACTAGATAAAGAGGATTCTTATGCTCAAAATAAAGAGTTTATACCTGATAAAATGATTGATTTTTTGAAAAAAGAGGCAAATAGAGCTATAGCTGATGGATATGATTCACTGCGAGTGACGGGAGAAATTAGTTGGGCTTTAAATTATGAACGAGGTAAAGAGAAGATTATTGAATATGAGTTTAAGTTAAATCAAAAGTTATTTCCTGATTATCCAGTGATAGCTCTATGTCGTTATAATCTTAATAAATTCACACCAGAAATGATAAAGAATGTGATAAAAGTTCACCCATATATAGTTTTGAATGAGCAAGTGCAGTCTAATCCTTATTATATTGAACCACAGAAGTTTAATTCCCAGCAAGAAGAGGTCGAACAATGGATTGAAAATATAAGTTCTTTTACTAAATTAAAGGGTCGCTTTCGAACCTCGATTAAAAGAAGTCAAAATCAATTAGAAGAGAAAAATCGTAAATTAGAGCAACTTCTGTATAGTACATCTCATGATTTGCGTTCACCTCTGCTCAATATTAAAGGATTTAGCGAGGAAATCAAGCATGATTTTGAGGTGGTTAAAAGATTAATCAATAATCAAACAAATAATGAGGATAAATTAAACTATTATTTAGAAGAAAGTCTGCCTGAAGATATTGATTATATTTTGAAGAGTGTAAAGCGGATGGATGATTTATTAAAAGAGTTGTTAAAATTATCGCGGATAACAGTTAAAGATTTAGATAAAGAGTTAGTCAATACTAATCAGTTGATACAGAGTATTAAAGACAATTTTGCTTATCAGCTAGAAGAAAAAAATGTTAACTTAACTGTAGACCAACTCCCTGATTGTTATGGAGATAAAAAACAACTCAAACGTGTTTTTTCCAATCTGCTTGATAATGCTATTAAGTATTTAAATCAGAGTGGAGAAAATAGAATTGAAATTAAAGGTTGGAATTTAGATAAACGAGTTGTTTATGCTGTCGCAGATAATGGTATAGGAATCGTTGCTAGTGAGCAAGAAGAAATTTTTGATATTTTTACCCGAGTTACTAATCAAGCCTCTGTATCTGGTGAAGGAATTGGTCTAGCCTTAATTAAAGAAATAATTGATTTGCATCAGGGGAAAATTTGGTTAGAATCTAAAGAAAAAGTAGGAAGTATCTTCTTTTTTGCTATTCCTAAGTTGAATTTTTGGCAAAATTAATGTAAATGAGTATTATAGGAGATGATTAATATGAATTATAAGTTTGCTGATACAGAAGATGAAATACTTATTATAGAAGATGACGAAGGATTAAATAGGTTAATTGAAAAGAAGTTAACTGCTTTGGGGTATCAGAATCAAATAGCTTATTCAGGGCAAGAGGCATTAGAATTAATTTCAGAGAAGAGTTATGATTTATTATTATTAGATTATCAATTGCCTGATATGAAAGCTGAAAAAATAATTAAGGAGTTGGATAATCCGCCAGCTTTTATTATTATGACTGCAAATGGTAATGAGAAGATAGCAGTAAAAATGATGAAATTAGGAGCAGCAGATTATTTGATTAAAGATTATAATTTTCTCGATTTATTACCAGAAGTTATAAAAAACACTTTAAAAGAAGTGGATAAATCTCAACAATTAGAAGTAGCTAAGCAAAAGTTAGAAGAAAACTCTAATTATTATGAGAGTTTATTTACTGAAAATCCTAAAGTCTTATTATTAGTTCATCCGCAAAGTAAAACTATTGTTGATGCTAATCAAGCTGCTTTATCTTTTTATGGGTATAATAAAGATGAGTTAATTAGCCAAAAAGTAGGTAAAATTACTGCTACCACTTCTAAAGAATTAGATGCTAGAATTAAAGAAATTAAATCAAATCAGCAAAATTATTTTGAAGCACTCCATATTTTAGCTAATGGAGAGCAGAGAGAAGTGAGGATTTATAGTTCTATCATTTTAGTCCAAGGACGAGAATTGATATATTTGATTGTGACAGATGTTAATGAAGAAAAAGAACTCAAAAAGCAATTACAGCAAGAAGAAAGGAAATACCAGCTTTTATTTGAAAATACAGGAACTGCTACAGCTATTGTAGAAGATGATGGAACTATTGCATTAGTTAATCAAGAGTTTGAATTATTAACTGCTTATAGAGGAACAGAAGTAGAAGAAAAGATGTGTTTTGATCATTTAGCTAATTCGAATGAAAAATTAGAAGAAATTTTAGCACAGGTTCAAAGTAGAGAAGGAAATCAGATCCCCCAAAAATATGAATTTCAAATTGTAGATAAATATGGACAAATTAAGGATGTATTAATTAAAGTTAAAATTATTCCTGAAACTCAAGAAAGAATTGTATCAATGCTAGATATCACTGAGAGAAGAAAAAAAGAAAAAGAACTAGACCGAGCTTATCAACAATTAAACCAAAATCTCAACAAAGCTCGTAAATTACATCAATATTTTTTACCACAAAATTCTGCTCAATTTGAAGAGTTCTGTATTAATACATATTATCAACCTGCTGATGAATTAGGGGGGGACTTTTATAATTTTGAACGAGTTAATGATAAATTAGTATTTTATGTAGCTGATGTAGTTGGACATAGTTTAGATGGGGCAATGTTGAATTTGTTAGTTAGAGACCAGATTAATGAATTTATTAATAAAACTAAAATTGCTTCTCAAACTAATGACGAAAAGAATAATTATTTGACGCCTGAACGAATGATGGAAGAAATTTTAAAAAATTATTTGGAGCAAAGTTTTCCTGAAGATTATTTTTTGTGTCTACAAATTGGGGTGCTTGATTTAACAGAACAGCAGTTACAGTATAGTAATGCTGGATTTCATATTTTACCTTTTGTAATTACTAGTGAAGGGCAATTGAATAAAATAGAGAATTCTCATTTGCCGATCACTAATCTTGAAAATGATTATGGTGGTTTTTCTAAGGAAAAGTATCAACTACATGCTGGAGAAAAATTATTTATTACTACTGATGGATTAATTGAAGAAAATAATGACGGTCAACGTTATGGGCAAGAACGACTAAAAAGAATATTAAAAAAATATTACTCTATGCCAACTAATATTTTGCTGGATAAAATAAAGAAGGATTTAAAAGATTTTGTGGGTGGGTTAAACACTAAAGATGATATAACATTTTTAATATTTGAAAAGGAGTTTCATATAGAATTTTCTCAAGAAATAAAGAGTGATTTTGAAGAAATGAATCAACTAGAAGAGGAGTTATATCAATTTTTAGTGGAATATACTGCTGATATTGATCTTTTACAAATAGGTTTTCATGAAATAATCACTAATGCTATTGAACATGGGAATCAATTGCAAAGAGAAAAGAAGGTAGAGGTTAAAGTTGTTGTTTGTGAGGAATATATAAGACTTGTAATTGCTGACGAGGGCAGTGGATTTAATTGGTCAGAGAAGTTAGACACTAAGCTTGAAGAGGTTGGACTTGCTGAACGGGGGCGAGGATTAATAATAGCAGAACAAAGTTATGACCAAGTTGAATTTAATGAGGCGGGGAATCAAGTCTGTTTAATAAAATTCAGAGATTAATTGTCGTCATGACTTATTTTGCTAAAGAAGTAAAAACTATAGCTAATAATTATACTCCCGGATTTTTAGCCCGGGAGTATAATTATTAGTATTAGTCTTTATAGTTAAGACTGGTATTATAATAATCTAACTGTTTTTGAAACTAGAAATAAATACTTAAGTTTGATACACTATAAACAGGTTGAATTAAGTTTAAATTGGAGGGTTAAAAAGGATGGAGAATATCAAACTTAGGGACTTATTTAAAATTTTTTTAGAAGTAGGTGGCTTTACCTTTGGTGGTGGCTATGCGATGCTGCCGTTATTAGAAACAGAGCTAGTTGAAGAAAGAGAGTGGCTCAGTAATGAAGAGTTTTTAGATATATTTGCGATAGTGCAGGGAATACCTGGCATTATTGCTATTAATTCTGCCTTGTTTATTGGCTATAAATTAAAAGGAGTTTTAGGTGCTTTAACTGCTGTGACTGGAATTAGCTTACCTTCGATTGTAATTATTAGCTTAATTACTGAACCATTATTAAATTTACAGCATAATCAATATATTAGTGGTATTTTTATGGGGATTCGAGTCTGTGTAGTAGTTTTAATCTTTTGGGCTGGTTTTAAAATGGGCAAAAAAGCAATTATAGAAGCTAAAAGTATTTTATATACTGTAGGAATGTTAGTCGGTATTTTATATTTTGATCTATCACCAATTATTTTAATTGCAGCAGCAGGAATAATTGGATTAATTGTTAATCGAGATAAGGAGTATAACAATGATACTACTTAAATTATACATAACGTTTTTCAAAATTGGATTATTTACCTTTGGCGGTGGCTATGCGATGCTGCCTTTGATTCAAAAAGAGATGATTCAACATGGATGGTTGACTGTAGAGCAGTTTATGGATATTGTTGCAGTGTCTCAGATGACACCAGGAGCAATAGCGATTAATAATGCAACTTTTATTGGTTTTAAATTAGCAGGGGTTCCTGGGGTCTTGGCTACTACTTTGGGAGTGATATCGCCATCTTTGATAATTGTTTTAATCATTGCTTCAGTATTTAATAAATTTGCTGATAATAAATTAGTACAGCGGGCTTGGGCAGGGATTCGACCGACTGTGGTAGGATTGATTTTAGCAGCAGTGATTTCACTAGGGAAAAAGGCAATTACTGGTTTTAAAGAAGTTTTAGTAGCTGTAATTGTTTTATTTTTATTAGTTAAATTAGATTTACATCCCATTATTGTGATAGTTTTTTCTGCAATTTTAGGTTATTTGTTAGTATTTGTCTAATAAATTGATCTTTAAAAAGGGGAAAAATAGTTTATGTCGAAATAAGTAGATAAGAGAAAATGATAAATTTTAGTAATATTAAAAAACTATGACTGAGAAAAATAAATAATTATAGAGGAGGGGTAAAATGAAAAACAACCCTCGCATAATACTAGTCTTAATATTGTTTGTATTATTTAGTTTTTTTAGTGTTCATGCTGCAGCTGAAAATATAAATTTAACTGATGAAGAAAAAATTGGATAAAAGAACATGAAGAAGTTAAAGTAGCAATGATGAAAAGATTCCCTCCATTTTCTTATGTATCGTCAGATGATGAAAATTTGCAAGGCTTTTCTGTAGATCTATTTAAGTTATTAGCAGAAAAAACAGGATTGGAATTTAAATTTGAAACAGGTTTTTGGGCTGAAAATTTAAGTGAATTCAAAAATAATGAAGTAGATTTGATATCTGGAATTTCTTATAAGGAGGAACGGACAAGATATACCTATTATACTGAACCTTATTATAAAATTCCGTTAGTAGTATACATACGTAAAGATAATAATTGGTATCAAACTTCTCAAGATTTGTCAAATAAAAAGATTGGGGTTACCAAAGATGTATACTATAAAGATACTTTAAGACAAGAACTTGGTTCTGAAATTGTAGGGATGAAGAATAATGAACAGTTACTTAAAGCTTTAGCATATGAAGAAATAGATGCAGTAATTACTAATTTGTCAATTGGTAATTTTTATGTACAAAAGAATGTTTTGCAAAATATAAAGTTGGCTGGAGAATATAATAGTTCTCAGCTAACTAAAGAGGATCTAAGAATTGGAATTCAAAAAGAAAAACCTGTAATATTAAAAGATATTATAGAAAAAGGATTAAATGCAATTACGGAAACAGAATGGACAAGATTAAAGAAAAAATGGATAGATAATGCGGTAAAAAGAGATAACAATACTATAAATTTAACTTCTCGTGAAAAAAAATTTGTTGAGCAACGAGAAGTAATTAAAGTTGGTATTGATAAAAATTGGCCGCCTTTTGCCTATACTGTAGGAAGTCAGTCTTTTGGATTAAGTGTTGATTTAATTAATGAATTAGCTGATAAATTAGGTATAGAAATAAAATATGTCAATGGGTCATGGAATGAATTATTGCATAAATTAAGAGAAAGAAAAATTGATGTTTTACCCTCAGCTTATAAAACTGAAAATAGGCAGCAGTTTGCTTTGTATACTACTCCATATTATAATAGCCGGACTGTATTTATAACACGAACAGATACAACAGATGTTTCTAAAATAGAGCAATTATACGGCAAAGTTGTAGCAGTTCCTAAAGGTTGGGCTTACGAAGAATATTTAAGAACTAATCATCCGCAGGTAAAGTTGTTAGCAGTAAATAACATGAAAGACGCATTTCTTCAGCTAGAACAGAAAACAGCAGATGCAGTGATAGGTTATTCTGCTACAGTTAAATATTTTCTGCAGAAGAATTTAGTTACTGATATTAAGGTTGCCGGTAAATTTAAAAGTTATGAGCAAGATAAATTTAGAAAATTACATTTTATGGTGCGTGATGATTGGCCTATATTACATCGCATGTTAGAAAAATCTTTAGCTAGTATATCTCCTGCTGAAATGGTAGAACTAGAGGAAAAGTGGGTACAGAGTAAGGAAGAAGAGATGAGCTATTTAACAGCAGAGGAAAGAAAATATTTAGAAGATAAAGAACAGATTACGATGTCTGTTAATCCTAAGTGGATGCCCTTTGAAAAAATAAATGAGCAAGGAGGATATGAGGGTACAGTTGCACGCTTTTTTGAGCTCTTAGAAGAACAGTTGAAGGTTGAAATAAACGTTAAAGAAACAGAATCTTGGCAGAAATCATTAGAACGAACTGCAGCAGGGAAGAGTGATATTGTATCTACTGCTGTTAAGCCAAGAGATGAAAATTTAGCGTTTACTGAATCTTATGTTGACTACCCTTTTGTAATTGCTACGAGACAAGATGAGATTTACGTGAGTAATTTAAGGGATTTACAAAATAAAAAGATCGGTTTAAGCAAAGGATGTCCTTTATTTGAAGTAGTTCAGGAAAAATACCCGCAAATTGATTTTGTCAAAGTAAAAAACTCTGAAGTAGGATTAGAAAAAGTACAAGACAGTGAATTATTTGGCATGGTCAATACTGCGCCGCGTTTGGGTTATATCATTCAGCAAAAAAATATGTTTGACTTAAAGATATCAGGAGAATTAGCAGCAAAAATGGATTTGCGGATTGGTGTTAATCCGGAAGATGAAATGTTATTGAATATTTTGAATAAAGCGATGCAGCAAGTCGAGCAAGAGAAGAAAAAGGAGCTTTTTAATAATTGGTTAACAATAAGGTATCAAGAGAGATTTAATTATTCATTACTGTTTAAAATTTTAGCTGGAATAGGAGTAATAGGATTATTTATTTTATACCGGCAATATGAACTGAAGAAATTCAATCAAAAATTAAGGTCTTTAAATCAAAAATTAGCTGAAGCTAATAATAAATTAAAAAATATGTCTTATATAGATGGTTTGACTCAGATTCCTAATCGGCGCAAATTTGATGAGATATTAGAAAAAGAATGGAAACATTGTAAAAGAGAACAATATCCCTTATCTTTAATTATGCTTGATTTAGATTTTTTCAAAGAATTTAATGATCGCTATGGTCATTTAGCCGGAGATGATTGTTTAAAACAGATAGCTGAAACACTAGAAGAATATGTTAATCGGCCGCGTGATTTAGTTGCTCGCTATGGGGGAGAAGAGTTTATAGTAATTTTACCTGAAACTAAAGCTCAGGGAGCAAAGCAGGTAGGTGAAAAGATACAGCAGGCTGTTATTGACCTAAAGATTGAGCATAAAGATTCTAAAGTGGCTTCGTATGTAACAGTGAGTTTAGGTGTGAGTACTGTTATTCCACATGATGATATTTCTAGAGATGACTTTGTTGATGCAGTAGACCAAGCAATGTATCAGGCTAAGCAAAATGGTCGCAATCAAATTAAAGTAAAAAAACTATAGTGAAAGTCATATTTTGTCCCTCATTCTTGTGAGGGACTATTATCGTTAAGAATGTAGAAAGTTGTAGAAAAATGAAGGGTTTTGAATGATTTTAGACAAAACTATATTTATGAAGGTTGTGTTTGAAAATTATTTGTTTAGGGGGAGGGGATAAGAATGAAATTAAAAAGTTTAAGTCTTAAGAAAAAAGTTATTTTATTATTAATTAGTTTAGCCATTGTTTTTATTGTTATTACTACAGCAATGGGATATTTTAAAATATCAGATTTGCGCGAAGAAGTGTTGGATAAAAATACCCAACAACTAAAACAGGAGTTCGAAAATGTTTTAGCTGCTAAAAAGAAAGTGTGGTTGACAAATGCGCTTCAGATAGCTAAAAATTCAGGTGTAAAACAGGCTATGGCTGAAAAAAATAGAGAAGCAGGGATTGAATTATTGAAAAATTATAGTAAAGTTTTTAAAGAAAATACAGGCTTTAATAATATTAAAGTACATTTAATTGATGCTAATCTAAATTCTTTTGTTAAATCTTGGGCTTATAATGATTATGGTGATAATCTTAGTTACTCTGATGCGTATAAAAAAGTAAAAGAGACTAAACAAGGGATGGTTACTATAGAAGAATCTTCGCAAGGATTAAGATTAAAAGGTTTATATCCAGTCGAATATCAAGGTGAGTTTGTAGGAATAGTTAATTTTGAAGGTGGATTAAATTCTATCAAAAGAACTTTAAAGGGCAATAACATTGAATTTTTATATCTACTGAAAAATAATTATTTAGATGTAGCTGAAAAATTAAAAGGGAAAAGTGAACTGGGGGATTATGTTCTAAGTCAGAAAGATATTGATTTAGATTTTTTAGGGCATGTACAGAAAAGTTTGAACTTAGATAAAGCTTTAAGTAATTATTATTTTGATAATAATTACTTAAATATTGTCCAACCGCTGACTGACTTTAAAGGAGATAAAATTGGAATAGCAGTTTTAGCTAAAAGTAGGGAGTCTGTATTAAGTGAAGTAAAAGAAAGTCAAAGTATAATTTATACTCTTTATTTTTCTTTCTTAGCTATCTTTATAGTATTAATTATTTGTATTTATTTCTTTATGAATCACTATATTACTAAACCTATTAAGAAATTCCAAGAAATATTTACCCAAGCTGCTTTAGGTGACTTTACGGTACGCTATCCGATTGAAGAAGTAAATTGTTCAGAGATTATGGACTGTGATGAAGAAGAGTGTTCTGATTATGGCAAAAATGGTGTTCTATGTTGGTTTGACGTAGGGAGTTATGCTCCAGATTTTGACCGTGAAATTGAATGTCCTAAAATTTCTGAAGGAGAATATGAATCATGTGAAGAATGTGAAGTCTATCAGCAGGTGTGTACTGATGAAATCATTACTCTAGGGGCTTGGTTTAATAAACTAATGGATGTTTTAGATGATATGATCCATCAAATCAAAGAGAATTCTAGTGATTTATCTGCTTATAGTCAAGAATTATCAGCCTCAGCCCAAGAAGGTAATGCTACCATAGAAACTACTAATGATTTAGTAGAAAATATGTCGGCTAATATAGAAGAAATATCTGCTAGTGCCGAAGAAGTAACTAGTTTTGCTCAAGAATCAAGCTCTAAAACTGAAGTAGGCAGTGAAGATATTGAAAATACCCTTGAAAGTATAGATGCTATTAATAATTCTGCTGATGAAGCGTTAGATATTATTGATAGTTTAGATGATACGGCAGAAGAAATAGGTAAAATAGTAGAAATGATCACTAATATTGCTGAACAGACTAATCTCTTAGCTTTAAATGCAGCTATTGAGGCAGCAAGAGCAGGCGAAGCTGGACAAGGTTTTGCAGTAGTAGCAGAAGAAATTAGAGAATTAGCTGAAGAAACCAATGATGCTACGCAGGAGATTACACAGTTAGTGAATAAGACGCAAAATAAATCAGATGCGGGATTAGAAGCTGTTAAAGAGGTACAGGAAAGAGCCAATCAAGGTGAAGAGGTGGCCCAAAAAACTAAGCAGGTTTTTGAAGAAATTAGAGAAGCTAGTAATCAAACTGCTCAGCAAATAGAAGAAACTGCTAATGCTACTCAGGACTTAGCTGAAAAGAGTGAACAGGTAAGAAGTAGTACTGGGGATATTGATGAAATGTCTAATGAAATATCACGCTCTTCCCAGGAATTAGCAGAGATGGCACAGAAACTAAAAGGTCTGGTCGAACAATTTGAAGTATAATAGTTAGCTAATACTCTCGGGTTAAATACTCGAGAGTATTATTTATCTAAAAAACGGTGAATGGCTAATAATAGAGAAAAATTGATTTCCAACTGGGATTTAGATTGAAAGAGTAATTAATAAATAATATTTATTCTTGAGTTCGCTTTAATTTAGGAAGACTAGACATCCAGTTTTTAGTTTTACCATATTTAATTAATTGATCAATCATTTCAATTTCAGAAAATAATAGTTGTTTAAAAAAAGATCGTACTTCTTTATCAACTATCATTTCTTGAATACTAGCTCCGTGTAGAAAAGCAGCATTTTGCATACCGTTTAAGACCATATTAAAAATATATTCATCTCCTAATATTTCTGTAGTTTGGGGGTAGGGAATGCTGTTCGGAAATTTAGTGGGTAAAGTAACACCGTGTTTTGAGAGTAGTTTTTCTAGTTCTGCGGTTTGTTTTTGCAATACAGTAATGCCTTTATTAAGAATAAGTTTAAAGTCATTGTCACTAACGAAGCCAGTATAAATTTTGGTTTGATGAATGTGAACATAGCGGTAATTTAAATGTTCCCATAAATGATAGATTTCATTAGCAGCTATTTCTTCTCCAGTTTTACTGCTTTTATAAAGAGGTGGATATTCAATCCAATTTTTACTTTTTAGATATTCTATATATTGATGAAGTTTATTAACTGCTTCTTTAATAAATTCAATAAAAATCTGACGAAGTTGATCACTAAAGATAGCATCATTAATGGTTTTAATCTGTACTGATATATTTGCTTTGAGAAAAACATATAATAAATTGGCTATATTTTCATCCTGCATAAGTTCTACTCTTTCTGGTAGATTAATGTTTGGAGGACTTGGTTTAGCACTTTTAAGTGAGTACTTTTCCATGATTGTTTCAATTTTTTCTACTTCTGTTTGAAAGTAGTCACAGTGTTTTTTTAGAACATATTTAAAATCTTTATCATGAACAAAGTTTATGTTTAATCTAATGTTGTTAAGAAAAATATGATGCATTTGACTGAGATTCCATAATTGATGTGCTTCCTGCGAACTGATTCGAGTATGTGGCTTTTTTAATGTGTCTTCAACACCTAATAGCTCTTTTAAAAAGGACATATTTATGCTCCTATTCGTTTATAATTTGTGATTATTAATAGTATTGATAAATTTAATTTTTTTATTCATTAGAGATTAATTTTAATTAGAGAATGTGAAAAAGAATATCATCAGAAGTAATCATTATTTAAATAATGATTACTTCTATCAATTTATGTTCAGTTACTAGTTAGTCACTTATGAACATAAATTTTTAAATACAAATCATAGTCATCAAATTGGGATTCTTGACTTTGTGTGATATAATCTATATAAAGTTTCACTTCCAGTGAAACTTTATAGCTAGAAGTAAGTAGTTAGGAGCTAGTAGTTAAAAACATAAAATCAAAACCAAGAGGCACAATCAAAAAATAAATAACCTCACTTTAAGATAATCCCTGACCCCACTATTAAAGTAAAACTATCATTAGATGGCTGAGCAAGTTTTTCGTAGTGGCATTAAATTTAGGA
>NZ_JAFBDQ010000013.1 GCF_016908315.1 Halanaerobacter jeridensis
TTATTACTTTGTTTATACAATTCTATAACTAAAAAAGGAACAAAATATAAATTATCTTCATTAAATAATTTCCTTTTTAATTTATTATTCAATTTAAAATTTTCGTGTTTTTTTCTCTTAGTTAAAGCTACCATATCTTGTTTTTTAATTTCTTTATCAGTTTCAAAAACTATATTTTGGTTATTATAATGATACCTTTTCTTGACTTTTTCTTTTTTTAGTTCTTTATTAAAATCAAAATTAGTTAATTCATCAAAATATTTAAAGTTGTTATTAATCAATAAAAATTTAATCAATGAACTATAATTTTCAAAATCAATATTTATATATATATTCCCTTGAATATATTCATTATCAATTCCTATGAAATTTGATAAACGGTAATAAAAATCTGTATACATCTCTTTACCATTTAAAAAATCTTTATCTTCATCGATACAATAAACAAATTCATTTACTAAACTATTATAACAACGATACCAGGAAAAAATAATCTCTTTTACATTCGATAAAATAGTAATTCTTTCAACTTTATTTTTTACTTGTTCTTTAGCATGTTCTATATATAAAGGCAACTGACCAATATCAAATTCTGAATCGATACCATTAAAATTAACTATCCCATATCCTTCATTATCAAATTTATCAATTATTCTATTAAATTCTGTTTCATCTTTTACTTGATACGGAAAAACTAATAAAAGTTTTTTCATTATTCTATCTCCTCATTTACAGAAAGATTAGTCTTTTTTTGTTCTACATGCTCATTAATTTTTAATAGCTTCGGATTTTGATTCAACAAATCAATCACTTGTTCTAAATTAATTGGCTCATCTTCAATTCTAGTAATTATTTCTTTAATTAATTTAAAATCATCTTTTTCGTCTACAGTTATTCTAATATCTGGTCTTCTAAATTCACCTTCAGCTTCATAACTCATTATATTAAATTTATCGCGATGAGTAGTCTGAATATAGGGAACTACGTGTTCTCTTTCTGGCTGCTTATCAGCATTTTTATAAGCTTCTTCTAAAGCAGAAAATTTAAATACAGTAGTGTCTACTCCCCGAGGAAAAGTTCTTTTCAAATTATTAGCAACAAAATCTGCTTTTGGATTATCTAAAAAAGTTTCAATTACTTTATCTGTAATCTGATAATCAATCAAAGGACAATCACCTGTAACCCTCACTATTATATCAGCATCATATTCTTTAGCAGCATGATAATAACGACTTAATACATCTTCTTCACTACCTCTAAATAAATTAATCCCAAATTCAGTAGCAAACTCTTCTATAGCATCATCTTGGTCTAAAACTGAAGTAGCTAGCACAATCTGATCTATATATTTAGAATGTACTAGATTCTCTAATGTATATTGAATCATTGGTTTCCCTTTTATTTCTTTCAATACTTTACCAGGCAGTCTTGTAGATCCCATCCGAGCTTGAATAATACAAACTATTTTTGGACTCATTATTTCACCACCTATTTAAATTCTACTTTTTTAATTAGATCTAAAAAATCAGGTATTACAAATAACATTTCTAGAAATTCATCATCTATCTTTTCACTTTCACAATCTTGATAAACATAATAGCGAAGTAATTCATTTTTAATTGTAGTTAAATTTTGGTTTTCTTCTTTACTTTGAGCTTTAATCCAATCAGTATCTAATTTATCTTCAAATTTAACTTTAGAAAAAACAGATTCTTTTAAAGAAAGACTAGTTTGGCGCTCATAGCCTAATTTCATCATTTCTAAATGACACAAGTCTTCAATATATTGTAACTTAGCAGCAGGTAAAATTTCTTTCCATTTATCTTTAAATTTAGCTGTGATCTTATTTGTAGTAGAATAAGCGGAATTATCAGTCCAAGAATCACCTTTTCCATCACGATAAAAATTAGGATTAATCATCTTTTCCTCATAATCTATATTAATAAAATCACAGATATCTTTCATAGTTTCTTCTGGTTTAGAAGTCAAATTTTCATACTTAACTAACTTGAAATTATCACTATTATGATAAGAATTATATAATGCATAAGCAAAAGATTTCCTCCAATGCTTAATCATAAATAATAGCGGATAATTATGAGTCAATTGAGTAGTTTTAGTTCGCGAAGCCATTACTGCTCTAGGATCTCGAATAATCTGAACCACTTTCATTTTAGGAAAAGTATTTAATAGTGGTGTTACAAATTCTTCTACCCAAGTCTGTTTAAACCCTAGCATATTAGTATCTTGATCACCATAAGCTTTATCTACAACTTTCATCATTTCAGAAAATAATTCTTTATAAGTACTAGCTTCTATTTTTCTTACATAAGGAATTACTAACGGGGAATTAGGTTCAGCAAAATCTATGATTTTTTCTTTTATCTTTTGTAAATCTTGATTTTTTATCTCATGATTTAAAGCAGTATTGCTAATTTTATGTTTAGGCTCCAAATTAGAATCAAAAAAATGATCGTTTAAAGCCTTATCATCATCAAAACAATCTATATAATCCTTATAAATTTCATTTCTAAACTCCCTAAAAAAAGCAAAATAAGGGTCAGTCGGAACAGCAAGCTGAGAATGTGCATCAATAGCCCTAGAAATCAATGTAGTCCCTGAGCGCACCATTCCCGAAACAAATATATAATCTTTACTCATTTATATTCCCTCCATAATCTTTTAATAAATAAATTACAATCTATAAAGTAATCAAATAATTAAAATTCTGTTTCCAAAATAGATAACATTAAAGAATCCCACCATTGACCATCATAATAATTATTATCACGTAAAGCCCCATCCTGTTGAAAGCCTATATCAAAATATAATTCTTTCTTTTTATGATCATATTCATATATTTCTGTCCAAACCTTATGCAAATCTAAATTATTAAATCCATAATTTAATAGCAAATCGCATGTTTCTCTAGCATAACCTTGCTTATCAATATATAGATCATCATAACCTATATATAAAGATAAATCAGCATTACGATTAACCCAATCAATATAAGTTAACCCACAACAGCCAATAAGTGACTCAGTATCTAATTTTATTATGGCAAACATGATAATAGAATCATCATCATTAATCATACTAAACCATTCATTTTGCATAGTCGAATTAATTTCTCTGTATTCTCTAAAATATTTTCTGAATTCAGGCTTGTTTCTCCAGTACATCAACTTAGGTAAATCATTTTTTTCAATTGCTCGTAGACCTACCTTAGACCCTTTAATCATTGTCAAGATCACTCCATCTTACTAAATCATCTTCACTAACAGATTTATTAAGTTTTTGACCGACTACATCATCAATTTTATAAGGAGGAATTCCTTCTTCAGGAATAGGTCGTAATGGAAACAGATCTTCTTTTTTAATAACAGCACCGCTTTCTAGATTATTAGAATATCTAAGAGCTCTGCGTTGAACGATTACACTTTCTTTTTCATTATCCTCTATTTTCTTATTTCCATCACCAAGAGATTTATAAAGTTCTGTTGCTCTTTTTACCATTTCTGACCAACTGTCAGGAGTCATAGCAAATTTATGGTCTGGCCCTGTTCGATTATTATCATCAGTAAAGTGTTTTTCTATTACTCTTGCCCCCAAAGCAACTGCTCCCAATACTGCTGAAAAACCTTTAGTATGATCTGATAATCCTAAAATAGTATTAGGATATTTTTGAGCATACTTTTTTAATACATTCAAATTTATATAGTTAAAGTTCTTTGCATCAACCGTATAATTGGTATTACACTGCATTAAAACAATCTCATCAGTATGTTTTTTTATAGTTGTCATAGCACGCTCTACATCCTCCATCTCAGATGCACCTGTAGAAATTATAACTGGTTTGCCTTTTTGTGCTATATAATCAATAATATCCGTCCAAGTAATATCCCCCGAACCAATTTTATACGCATTTAAATAGTCTTCTACCTGGTCTACAGATTTAAAATCATAGGGACTAGTTAAATATTCTATGCCCACTTCATCACATTTTTCTTTTAATTTTTCTGTCCAATTATAAGGTACACTAGCTTCTTGGTATACTTCATAAACAGACTGCCCCCACGAAGACTGATGTGATAATTTGCCATTTAAAGAATTAAATCCTTTTTCACTTACGATTCTTTCAGCTTTGAAATTTTGAAATTTAGCAGCATCTGCTCCTGCTTCTTTAGCTAATTCAATTAACTTAAATGCTCTCTCTAATTCACCATCATGATTAGAAGCAATATCAGCAATAAAATATAATGGTTTCCCTTCACCAATAATTTTATCACCAATTTTAATTTCTGATTTGTTCATTTTTATTAGTCCTCCTTGCGATAATTTTTTAAATCATCTCTTAATTCTTTTAATCCCAAATCTAAATTAATATCTTCTTCGACATCCAAAGTTTGCTTTAATTTATCAATATTCAAAGTAGTATTTTTAGGTCGCTTCAAATTTGTATACAATCTTTCTATAGAAGAAGGCTCTATTAAATCTGAATTATAATCAAATAACTGGGCCAACTTTACTAAAAATTCATATTTGCTTATAAATTGGTCACTAGCAATATTAATTCGACCTTTATAATTGGTATTTTCAACTAGTTTCATTATTATTCTAGCTAATTGTTTAGTATAAACTGGATTAAAATAAGTATCTGTAAAACCATATATCGTTTCTTGGTTTTTCAAACTATCTAATCCCCATTCCACTAATGAAGAGCCCCAAGGAATATGAAATCCTACAATATTAGTTCTTGCTATAATCGCATTTTTATTTTGCTGTAAAATCTTTTTTTCTCCAGCCAACTTACTTTTAGCATAATTATTTAGAGGATTCTCTCTAGCAGCTTCATCGTAATTGCCCTTATCACCATCAAATATTGAATCAGTCGAAATATGTACTAATTTAGTTTTAGAAGGTTGATAAGAAGCTAATATTTTAGGAACATCAGCATTTATTTTAAATGCTGCTTTTTTATTATTTTCACACTCTTTAATATTAACATTGGCTGCACTATTTATTATTAAGTCAGGATTAATATTAGCTAAAACTGTTTCTAAATCTTGAAAATTAGTTAAGTCTAATGATATTAATTTTAATCCCTCTAAATAATTTGGCTTATCTCTAGCAATACCATAGATTTCATAATCAAAATTTTTTTTAATTATTCTAGCAATATCTTTACCTAACATCCCACTAATGCCTGTTATTAAAACTTTTTTATTAGATTGCATTATTCAGCCCTCCTTTTTATTTATCACTTGGAGGGTTTAATAATCCAGAATTAATCAGCTTATCTAGTGCCTCATCTAATTCATTAGCAACTACTCCAAGTTTATTGGCTATATCAATAATATCATTTTCTCCATCTGCATAAGCCCATAGGTGCATGATCTCTTTTACTCTATCTTCATTTTCTTTTTGACTTCCTAAAGTTGGATAGAGACCATATTTATCTAGTTTTGGCTCACAAAATTTATGATCAGTGGTATAAGTATCATTTAATTCCATTGTTTCAATAACATCTAAATAAGTCTTTATTGATTCTTTTAAAGCACTTTCAGAAATGAAATCTTTATTATCTAATGAGGTATGATATTCATCATAAGTACCATACATTGAACGCATTAAACTTCCTACTGGAAGATTAAAACCTAAACTACAATATTGTCGCTCATCACTACCAGTTGGAAACCAGTCTAAAACTTCATAATCTCTATTTGAATTTTCTAAAACATTTAATACAGCTCTATCAGCTAAGGTATCCCCTCTTCTACTCTTTTTATAGGTGAAAGGTGCATCATCTCCAATACAAGTTATAACATAACCAGCTACCAATTTTTCTTTCAATTGCTCACCATTTTTGCTCAAATAGGCTATAGATCCTATGGTTTCAGGTAAATATAAAAATCTATAATTATACTTTAAATCTTCTTTCTCTAGCAAATATTTATAAAGATAAGTTTGCACAATTGGCCCTGACAGTTCATTATTAGCCATAGAGGGATGACAAATATATGTTGAAAGTAATATTTCTTTATCAGATGTCCCTTCAATATAACCCTCACCAATCGTTAAATATCCATCTTCTAACGTTGAATCAATGGACACTTCATATTGATCATCTTCAAATTCTTCTAACCTATTATGTTCTACACAAAACCCCCATCTTTCTTCATAATAAGAGGTTAGATAAGGAATTGCATCAGGCATTTCTGGATTAGTATAAATATGGCCCATTAATTCTTCTTTAGATAAATTTTTATGAACAGGAGTACTATACCCTAACACATGTAAATTGCTTTCATTAAAATCTACTATTTTTTCTCCTTGACTATTTTTTATATATGCATCGTTTATATTCCATTCTTTTGGAATAGTCCAATCAAAACATCCCATCCCCGTCGGATATTCTTTCTGTTTAATAGGAGCAATCTCATCTAAAATATCCAAAGTTTTTCTTACTCCATCCCCAGTAATACTTCGACAAATTGGAAATAACCTATCTAGCAAATTCATAATCTTACTCATGTTTTAAATAATCCTCCCAAACTATACTATAATTTTTTTATTCGATTACGCATTTCTTCTATATCAAGCCATTGACTATTATTATCACTACTATATTTAAACCCTTCTTCTAATTCATTTCCACTTGCATTATTATCATCATTCCACCATTCAAAATCAGGTTCAATTACATAATGACTTTCAAATTCAATAGTATGTCGGGCATCTGATTTACTAATTAAGACCTCATGCAATTTTTCTCCTGGTCTAATTCCAATAGTTTCCTGCTCAGCTTCAGGAGCAATAGCTTTAGCTAAATCAGTAATTTTCATGCTAGGAATTTTAGGAACAAATATCTCTCCTCCTTGCATCTCATCCAAGGTTAAAAGTACCATTTCCACTGCTTCTTCTAAAGTAATCCAAAACCTTGTCATTCTAGGATCAGTTATTGTAATTTTCCCTTCTTTCTTTTGGTCTTGAAATAATGGGATTACACTACCCCTACTGCCCATTACATTCCCATATCTAACTACTGAAAACTTTGTCTTCTTACCCCCAGCATAAGCATTACCAGCAGTAAATAATTTATCTGAACATAATTTCGTAGCCCCATATAAATTAATTGGGTTAGCAGCTTTATCAGTACTTAACGCAACTACCTTTTCTACATTTTGATCAATCGATGCATTTATTATATTTTGGGCTCCTAATACATTTGTCTTTACTGCTTCAAATGGATTATATTCACATTCAGGCACTCTTTTTAATGCTGCTGCATGGATTACTATATCAACATCATCAAAAGCACGATATAATCTATCTTTATCTCTTACATTACCAATAAAAAATCTTAATTTAGGGTGGCCATTAAATTTTTCTTTCATTTGAGCTTGCTTCAATTCTCCCCGGCTGAAAACAATCACTTTTTGAGGATTACATTTATTCAAAATCAAACGAGTGAATTTCTTTCCAAACGAACCAGTCCCGCCTGTGATTAAAATAGTTTTATTATCTAACATAGCTATATCTCCTTTTAAATGATTTATCCCTTATTATCAAAGAATTTTCCTTCTCTATTATTATTCTTAATATTATAAGAATTATAAACTTTTTTTCCTTGCTTTAATTTATTCAATTCTTGTTGCAACTTATCTTTTTTCTCTTGTAATAGCTCCTGATTATCTTTATCTAATTTTTGCAACTTAGCAATTAATTCTACAATTTCATCTCTCAATTGTTTCATTTCTGACTTATAAGGAATATCCTCTTTTAATAAATTATGAATAAATTCTTCATTATTAACTAAATCAAATTCATCAGATAATTTTTTGCGTAAAGTATTAATCTTTTTCTGGATTTGTTCTATTTTAGTAATGATTTTCTGCTTTTGATCGGTGATTTCTTCTAAATTAATATAATCTTCATCAACAATTCTTTCATTTTGTTTTTGAGTTAAATTTAATAGCCTTTTATAATTATCATAGCAACTATTATATCGATCTAATAAATTAGATATCTCTTCTTCTAAGTTCAATTTATCCTTCAACACTAATTCCTTGGCCCCTTTCTTGTTTCTGTTTCTTTAATTTATTTGCTGCCTGCTGCCAAGTTTCTCGCAATTCTTTTAACATATCTAGTACTTCTTCAATTGGTTCTACATCATTTTCCACATTTGCCTCAATTAAACGCTGATTCATATAATCATACAAAGCATCAAGATTAGCTGTTAATTCAGGATCTTGGTCATGATCTAAAGTAGCTTGAAATTCAGATAGAATAGCTTGAACTCTATTTAAAGCATTGTTTTTTAATTCATAATTTTCTTCTTTGATTCCTTTAATAGCTTGTTTAGTAAATTTAATTGCTCCATTATATAGCATTAATAACAATTTTTCTTGACTAGCTGTTTCAATTTGAGTATTTTTATATTGTTGATATGAATTATTAACCATTATATATCCCTCCTATTTGCTAAAATCTAATTGTTGTTATTTAAATATTCTAAAAGAAAATTAAAAACTTTTTTATATTCTTTAATATGAATCTCTAATTCATAATTGATTAAATCAGAAATTCTTAAATAATCTTTATCCTCTATAGCAGTTATTAATTTATTAGATAAAAAGTCATTTAGGTGATTAATATAATTATCTAATTTTTCCCCTTGATATTCTAATTGACTATAGTCTAAATCTAAAATGCCTTCTATACTATATAACAAATTGTTTAGGGTTTCTATTCCATCAATTAAATTCTCGAATTCCTGCCAAGCAGTTTCATAATCTTCGCTATCTAATGCATCAGAAATTATTTCTTTCTTTAATAAAATTTTATCCAAATAATCTACTGCTCCTTTTAATGGATCAAAAATTTCTTCTTTTTCAACTTCTATATCTTCCATGACAAGTCAACTCCTCTAAATATGCACTTTATTATATTTCTTCAATTAAATTAGATAAATTATCTAATTTATTCTCGAAATTTATCTTACTAGAATCATCATATTCATTTAAGTCCTCTTTTCCTTGATCTAAAAGATTTATTAAAATATCTGTGATCTCTTTTATATCGTTTAATTTATCTATTTCATAATTACACCATTTTTTGAATTTATTTACTGTATTAATTGATAAATCCCCTAACTGTACTTTATATCTTTCTATTTGAACAATAATAGCTTGACAAATAAAGAACAGCACATTATCCATCTGAGACATTTTAGCAATTTCAGTATTTATATTACCAAATTCTTGTTCTACAAAACTTCCAGGTTCTAATATACTTTCTACTTTTTCTCTATCTTTTTTCAATATATCAAGTATGTCTTTTATCTTATCTTGAATTTTTTTCAAATTATCTATTTTCTTTTTTATTTTTCCGTTTAAATTACTTATTCGTTCTTTAATTTTATCTTCTGGAACTTCATTTATTTTATTACTAAAATTAGGTAGATCCTCTATAAAATATTTATTAGCAGTTTCTTGTAAATTTTTCACTTCAGTACCTTCAATATAAGCACCACCTTCAGTCGCATCAATACAATTAACATCAACTTCTACAATTCTATATTCAAACCACTCTTTAAAAACTTTCCACCATTTTCTTGTTTTTAGTTTTTCTCCATTATACCCTTCGACATCTACTATCTTCCATTTGTCTCTTTCTTCTCCTAATTCATCATAACCTGTTCCTGTAGCATGTCCTTCTCCATCATTAGAAAGAGCTAAATCTTGACCTATAAAAACAATTGGATCACATCCTAAACGCAAAGCAATACTGAAATTCAAATTAGCTACTGAATTACCTGTATCAAATGATGTAATATCTCCTACTGCTTTTGAAAACCAATCTTCAGAATGAACAGTATCTCTAAATACAGTCACCTTTTTTCCAGGATAATTATCAAAAATTTTAGGATGAATAACTCCCTCGGCTATTAACGTAGTTTCTTCAGGTAATCTATCTTCTTCAGCTAACTTCTTGAAAAAATAATTATAAACAGATTCTGTTCTTTCTAATACTCCTACAATATCAGGAGTTATTCCATAATTAAGCAATTTTTCTAAGATAGTATCAGCTGCAATAATTAATACTTTATCTTGATATTTCTTTAATATATCTATATTTTTATCTAGTGAAGGTCCAGCAGCTACACAAACAGCAGGCTTATTTTCAAAATAATCGATATTATCCAAAGTAGGGCTCTGGAGAACATATTCTAAATTCGAGAAAGCATGTTCTAAACCTAATATACTATCTCCAGGATCGTTACCCATTATTTGAATTATGAAATTAAGAGTAGAAAAAAACTTTTTCCTAAATTCAATATACTTTTCATTTTCTACATCTTGGAGTACTGGAGTTTTAAAAAAATCTACATTGCCTGCCACCAAAGCTAAATAATCTATTCTTCTCAGATTATTTTTCATTTTAGAAATGTATTTTTTATCTGAACCATCAAATATTTGTATATTTCTCTTTTGATCCAAAATATCAGTTAAATCTTTCTTTTTCATTACTTCTTTTAAAATATCAAGGCGATTTTCAATAATTACCACTTGAGATTCAGAATTGAATTCCTCTAAAATTTCTCTAATATAATGACCACAACCTATTCCAGCTACTCCAATTAAATTATAATAACCTAATTTCAATTTATTAATTGTTTTCTGAGCTTGTATTCTGGGATTATAGCAACTATGAACTAATCGTTCTTGATCATCTTCTATTATCTTCAAAGTATAATCTTGTCCATTTTGAATAGGTTCTACTACAAAATCATCTTGCCTTGTTTCTAATTCATTAACTTTTCGAGCTAAGTTGGGATTAATATTATTCAATGCTGCTAAATTATTCTTATAAATCTGATTCATTCCAATCTCCTTTCTTAAACTTTTAACATTTTTATTCTAGATATCAAATATAATTCCTATTGTGAATTTTATTTAAAAGTAGCAATAATTACTGACCTAATCCCATACTAGATATTTGAGAACTCAACCACGAACTTTGACTATTATATTGCTGCATTATCGTTTCCATTTGAGTAAACTGTTCTTTCATACGTTCCATTTTCATCTCTACATTATCTCGATGATCTTCAATATCTTCATTAATTCGATCAATTTCATCTCCTAATCTATCAGTTCGATTAGGAATAATTCCTTCTGATTCTATTAATGAATTAGTATAATCTTTTAATTTAGTTGCTAATCCATCATAAGTGTAATTATCATCTTCACTAGCATCAGGTGCCAAAAATTCATGAACTTGATCTGGTTTATTCTTAATTGCTTCTTCTAACTTTGAGCTATCAAGAGTTAATTTGTTATAATTACTATCATCAAACTCTAAACCAATTTCTGACATATAATCAATTTCATTACCTGTAGGAATAGTATCTAATAAGGTTGACTTCATCTTACCAGCAATTCTATTAGCTGTTCCATCTCCTTGTAATATATTTCCTTCTGCATCTTCACCTGAACCAGTTACACTAGTCTTGTTAGAAATAAAATCTACTACGCTATTATATTGATCTACTACTTTTTGAATTGCTTTTTTTGCTTTTCCTGTATCAGCATTAACATCTATTGTAACAGAATCACCAGCGTTAGCAGAACTCGCAATGTTGAAAGTTACACCATTAACTGCATTTTCAAAACTATTATCAGAACTAGTAATACCACTAATTCCATTAACAGTAATTTCAGCATCTTGAGCTGGTTGGTAACCATCTTCTGCATCATCAGCAGTAGTATCTTCTGTTCCATCAGTTCCCCAATTATTTACATTTCCAGGACCATCACCATAAACCCCTAAATCATCTAACAAATTACCACCATTTTCATTTAAACTCATCTCATTATCTTTCCCAGTTTTATTACTTTCTAAAACAAAGCGATTATCAACTATAGAAGCATTAACTTCCACATCACTTTCATTAATCTTATTTACTAAATCAGATAGAGTATCATTAGCAGTCATATCAATGGTTGTTCCATTAATTGTAGGGTCACTACCTACAGTATCATATAAACTATTTTGAGTTAAAGTATTTTGTTGGTCTCCATCAGTACCATGCATCTTTAAAGTAGTTCCAATACTGACTTGATAACCAAAATCATATTCTTCTGTAGTAAGATTAGAACTACTTATACTCCCATCATCAGCACTTGAAGATTCTAAAGAAGTATATTTATCACCATTTTCACTCACGGCAACCACATTACCACTATTATCTGTTAGACCATATTGATAGGTAGTTCCATCAATTGTAGCATCAGTAATATTTGTTACATCATAGGTCTTACCGTCCACCATAGCAATATCACTGGCATCACCATCAGCAGTTGTAGCATCTTCAGTGCCACTAGAAACAGCTTCTGCTATTTTAGTACTACCTACTACTCGCTGTGCTTGGGCCTTTTGATTTATGGTTATATCATAACTACCTGTATTAGCTTCAGGATCAGCACTAGCAGTCATTATTTCTTCATCATTTGAAGAAGTTGTCATACTATTATAAGTTTCTTGGTTTTTAAGATTATCAAGTAAATTATCAAGCTTAGATATACGAGAATTAACGTCTCTCCAAGCATCTTTTTCTGTTTTAATTTGAGAAATATCATCTTCCATATTCCGAATGGGTCTTTGTTCTATATATCTCATTTGAGCTATGATCTGATCTGTATTAACACCACTCGAACTCATACCTAATTGAGTTAAACTAGTATCAACCATTTTAACTCACCTCCTGTTTGAATTTTAAATAAAACAGCCAGCCGGAAAACCGGCCGGCCATTCTGTAAATTTAATATAATTACCCTAGTAAAGAAAGTACTCCCTGTGACTTCTGATTTGCTTGTGCTAACATAGAAGTACCTGCTTGTTTTAATACTCTAGATTTACTCATTTCCATCATCTCTTTGGCCATATCTACATCTTTAATTCTTGACTTTGCTGATGTCAAGTTCTCTTCTGATGCACTTAAGTTATTAATTGTACTATTTAATCGATTCTGTTTAGCACCTAACTTAGAACGCTCTCCTGATACTTTTCCTATTGCTTTATCTATAACACCAATTGCTATTTCTGCTGAAGATTGGCTTTTTACATTAATATCACCAGTTGCTACTTTTAAATCATCTTTACCCATTGCTTGAATATCTAAGTTAGTATCTTGTCCACCGTTCGCACCTATTTGGAAAGTCAAGGAATTATCAGCACCTGCACCTCCAGAAGTACCACTAGTTACATTAACATCAAGAGTAGTACCCGAAGCACTAGCAGTAAATTCTACATTATCAAATGTAACACTAGTTCCACCTGTATTACTTGCTACAACTTCATCATTCTCGTTTAAAACTTCTACAGTACCACTAGTCTTTGTTCCATCACCGTCAACATCCATTGCTTGCACAGTATAATCACCATCAAATTCCACTGCTCCACTTCCAGTACCATAAGAACCAGCAGCACCAGAAACAGTATATTGAACAGACTTATCTTCTTGTGAACCATCAAGTAAATTTTTAGTGTTAAATTCAGTTGTATCAGCAATTCTTTCGATTTCATCACCTAATTGAGTCATCTCTTTCTGTATTTCTTCTCGATCAGCATCTGTATTACTATCGTTTGCTGACTGAACAGACAATTCTCTCATCCGCTGCAGAATGGAGTGTGTCTCCTTCATTGCCCCCTCTGCTGTCTGGATCATTGAAATACCATCTTGAGCATTTCTCTGTGCCTGCGCTAACCCTTTAGTCTGTGACTTCATCTTTTCACTAATTGCTAAACCTGCTGCATCATCTGCTGCCTTATTAATTCGTTGACCAGATGATAACTTTTCTAATGAATCATCCATCGCTTGATTTGTCTGTTTCAATTGATTATACGAATTCAATGCTGCTACATTTGTATTTATTCTCATTATAAATTCCTCCTTGAGGTATTGTATTCTCCAGCTTCCTTGCTGGAATTTATCTTATAGCGTTTAGCTAGTAAATTTACTAGCTAAACGCTATAATTAATATTAATTATTATCCTAGTAAAGAAAGTACTCCCTGCGACTTCTGATTAGCTTGAGCTAACATAGAAGTACCTGCCTGCTTTAAGACTCGTGATTTACTCATTTCCATCATCTCTTTGGCCATATCTACATCTTTAATTCTTGACTTCGCTGATGTCAAGTTCTCTTCAGATGCACTTAAATTATTAATTGTACTATTTAATCGATTCTGTTTAGCACCTAACTTTGAACGTTCTCCTGATACTTTGCCTATTGCATTATCAATAACTCCAATTGCTATTTCAGCTGAGGATTGACTTTTTACGTTAATTGTTCCTGTTCCTACATTTAAATCTTCAGATTTCATAGACCTAATGCCTAAACTTGTATCTTGACCGCCATTTGCACCTATCTGAAATGTTAAAGAATCATCAGTGCCACTAGTATCTGCTCTACCTGCTTCAATAGTTACAGTTCCACTTTGAGCAGTAGCATCAAAAGTCATACCATCAAAACTAGCAGTACCACCTGTATTTTTGGCAACTACTTCATCATTTTCATTCTTAACAATAGTTCCTGTACTAGAAACACTTTCAAGAGTATAAGTTGCATTAAACTCTACTTCTTCATTAAAAGCTACTGCTCCACCACTAATACCACTAGTATGGTTAGAAGCTGCTGTATTAATACTTCGAGCTACACTTTTATCCTCTTGTGAACCATCAAGTAAATTTTTAGTGTTAAATTCAGTTGTATCAGCAATTCGGTCAATTTCTTGACTTAATTGTCCCATTTCTTTTTGTATCTCTGCTCGGTCAGCATCTGTATTACTATCGTTTGCTGACTGAACAGACAATTCTCTCATCCGCTGCAGAATGGAGTGTGTCTCCTTCATTGCCCCCTCTGCTGTCTGGATCATTGAAATACCATCTTGAGCATTTCGCTGTGCTTGCGCCAACCCTTTAGTCTGTGACTTCATCTTTTCACTAATTGCTAAACCTGCTGCATCATCTGCTGCCTTATTAATTCTTTGACCAGATGATAACTTCTCTAATGAATCATCCATCGCTTGATTTGTCTGTTTCAATTGATTATACGAATTCAATGCTGCTACATTTGTATTTATTCTCATTATAAATTCCTCCTTGAGGTATTGTATTCTCCAGCTTCCTTGCTGGAATTTATCTTATAGCGTTTAGCTAGTAAATTTACTAGCTAAACGCTATAATTAATATTAATTATTATCCAAGTAAAGAAAGTACTCCTTGCGATTTCTGATTAGCTTGCGCTAACATAGAAGTACCTGCCTGCTTTAAGACTCGTGATTTACTCATTTCCATCATCTCTTTGGCCATATCTACATCTTTAATTCTTGACTTCGCTGATGTCAAGTTCTCTTCAGATGCACTTAAGTTATTAATTGTACTATTTAAGCGGTTCTGCTTCGCACCTAACTTTGAACGTTCCCCTGATACTTTTCCTATTGCTTTATCTATGACACCAATTGCTATTTCTGCTGAAGATTGACTCTTTACATTAATATCACCAGTTGCTACTTTTAAATCATCTTTACCCATTGCTTGAATATCTAAGTTAGTATCTTGTCCACCGTTAGCCCCTATTTGAAAAGTCAAGGAATTATCAGAACTTATATTTCCTGAAACTTGACCAGCAGTAACTTCTACTTCAGATGTAGCAGTTCCTCCAACACCACTAGCATCAAATACAACTTCATCAAATTCAACTGTAGCGCTACCACTAGCTTGAGCTACAATTTCATTGTTTTCATTTTTCACTATTACTCCATTACCTGCCGTATCAAATCTACTTACTTCATAAGTACCATCAAATTCTACTGTAGATGCTCCACTAAAAGATGCTGCTGCAGCACCAGTGTCAGATATAGTAGCACTTATACTTTTATCCTCTTGTGAACCATCAAGTAAATTCTTAGTATTAAATTCTGTTGTTTCAGCAATTCTCTGGATCTCATCACCCAACTGAGTCATTTCTTTCTGAATTTCTCCTCGATCAGCATCTGTATTACTATCGTTTGCTGCTTGTACAGATAACTCTCTCATGCGCTGCAGAATGGAGTGTGTCTCTTTCATTGCCCCCTCTGCTGTCTGGATCATTGAAATACCATCTTGAGCATTTCTTTGTGCTTGGGCCAAACCTTTAGTCTGTGACTTCATCTTTTCACTAATTGCTAGACCTGCTGCATCATCTGCTGCCTTATTGATTCTTTGACCAGATGATAACTTTTCTAATGAATCATCCATCGCTTGATTAGTCTGTTTCAATTGATTATACGAATTCAACGCTGCTACATTTGTATTTATTCTCATTATGAATTCCTCCTTGAGGTAGTTTGTATTCTCCAGCTTCCTTGCTGGAATTTATTTTTCTAGCATTTAACCATTTAACTTGCTAAATGCTAGTAGTTAACATCATAATTATCCAAGTAAAGAAAGTACTCCTTGTGACTTCTGATTTGCTTGAGCTAACATAGAAGTACCTGCTTGCTTCAAGACACGCAACTTACTCAATTCCATCATTTTTTGTGCCATATCTACATCTTTAATTCTTGATTTCGCTGCTGTCAAATTTTCTTCTGAAGCACGTAAGTTATTAATTGTACTATTCAAACGATTCTGTTTAGCTCCTAATTTAGCACGTTCACCTGATACTTTTCCAATTGCATTGTCAATAACTCCAATTGCTTTTTCTGCTGCAGATTGAGTTTCTACATTAATTGTTCCTGTTTGTACATTTAAATCGGCAGCTTTCATTGATCTAATACCTAAACTAGTATCTTGACCACCATTAGCTCCAATTTGAAAAGTTAATGCATCATCAGTACCACTAGTATCTGCTCGTCCTGCTTGAATAGTGACTGTTCCAGTATTTCCGCCGCTGCCATCAAAAGTCATGCCATCAAAAGTAGCAACGCCACCTGAAACACCACCTTCACCTTGA
Source organism: Halanaerobacter jeridensis (assembly GCF_016908315.1). Taxonomy (GTDB): domain Bacteria; phylum Bacillota; class Halanaerobiia; order Halobacteroidales; family Halobacteroidaceae; genus Halanaerobacter; species Halanaerobacter jeridensis. The sequence goes on from NZ_JAFBDQ010000013.1 coordinate 17,006, forward strand.
GCTACTATTTCCCCATTATTATTTAAAACAGTGGTAGCACTAGCAGCACTATCATACTTTACAGTATATGTGGCATTAAATTCTACCTGCCCATTAAATGTTACAGCAGCAGATACACCATCAGTTACATCTCGCTGAATTGATTTGTCTTCTTGCGATCCATCAAGTAAGTTTTTAGTGTTAAATTCTGTTGTATTAGCAATGCGATTGATTTCCTGCGTTAATTGACCTATTTCTTTTTGAATTTCCTCTCGGTCTGAATTTGTATTACTATCGTTTGCTGCCTGCACAGATAACTCTCTCATCCGTTGTAAAATTGAATGAGTTTCTTTTAATGCACCTTCAGCAGTTTGAATCATTGAAATACCATCTTGGGCATTCCGCTGCGCTTGGGCCAACCCTTTAACCTGTGATTTCATTTTTTCACTAATTGCTAAACCTGCTGCATCATCTGCAGCTTGATTAATTCGCTGACCAGAAGACAACTTTTCTAGTGAATCATTCATCGCTTCGTTAGTCTGCTTCAACTGATTATAAGCATTCAAAGCTGCTACATTTGTATTTATCCTCATATATATCAGCCCTTTGTTTAACTTGAAGCAAATACCTAACCTGAAACGATTCTTTTCAGCTTCTTTGCTGAAAATTTAGACTTAAAATCAACCTTACCCGGCCGGGATAAAATTGATTTTAGTAATCACTGCTACCTTGAAAATAGATTCAAGGCACCACCAATTACTAAAATTTTTCTTTCTATTTTAATTATCGACAAATAACTTGATCTTTTAAAATTGATTAAAACCCAAATAATCTAATTAAATCTATTTATAGAGCTTTAACACTCATTTACTAGCTTATTACCCCTTTTGACTTAAAATCTCATTTTTCTTGCTTAATACTTTTAGTTAAATCTTTTAGATTATCAACATTTATAGCAGAAGCTTTCTTATTCTCTTCTTTAATCTGCTCATATATTTCTTCGCGGTAGATATCTATATCCCGCGGAGCTTCTATCCCTAACTTTACTTGTCCGCCGCTATCTTCTAACACCATTATTTTAATATCATCACCTATCATGATACTCTCTTCTTCTTTACGAGTTAAAACCAACATCATTACATCCCTCCTTGGATGATTAAACTTCCCTGTTTATTATTTTTGTTAATTAAGCTAAAGCTTCTTCATCATCTAATAATTTATACTTAACTGGATAATCTCCTTCATTTAAAATAATTTGTTTAGCTAATTTATCATCTTTATTAATTATTATTGGAGCTTTTAAATTCATTGTCATTTCTCTTGGTTTATTATTAGGTACTGTAATCATATTAACTACTAAAACTTCTTCTTTGTTATCTAAATTCAATTTTTCTTTAACATTATCATTAAGGTCAAATTCATAGTCTTCATAAAATGTCCATGGTTCACTAACTACAAATGCTAAATCTTCGTCTTCAACTGACTGCAACCAAAATAACGATGAATCTTCCTCGGCTAATAAAACATAATCAGTTAGTTCTTCAAAACCATAAGGCCCCACTATAAATTCAACAATCTCTTCTTTATTTATTTCTATTTCACCAAACTTATTTGTTCCTATTTTCACTTTACCGCCTCCTACTTAAAATAATTTATGCTTTAACATCAACTGCTTGTACTTCTAATTTAGGCTCAGGGTCTAAATAGCCTTCTACTTTCCCCCAATTTAATTTACTTTTCGGCCAGCTAGATTGCGTGTTAACTTTTAATTTTGCTGGTGTATAATCGGTCTTAACCTCGCCAAGAGATGCTTTTATTTGAGGACTAGGCTTCCACTTTAAGGTTAGTTCTTTCTTGCTATCTTTATAGTTAGATTTTATCTGACTAATTAAAGGGTTACCATTGTTTTCAATTCTAGCTAGTTGGTCTCCTTGCTGGGCATACCTCTTAATCCCTTGCATAGACTTTTGATAACCTTCTTTAGCAATTTTATCACTATACATAGGCTGAGTTCTATGATTAAGTACGGCTCGAGTTTGATCATAATTGATCTCTACTTTAGCATGTCTAGTATTAATCTTTAATTTACCCTCTTGTTTATCAATACTAAACTCAGCTGAAGTATCAGTCTGTAAAGACATTTCAGGAGGCTTAATATTTAATTTAAGCTTAGCAAACTGTTGATTAATCCTTAACTCAGTAGACATACATCACACCTCCTAAAAAGTTATCCTCTCTAATATTAACTTAATAATTGCAAAACTCCTTGTGATTTTTGATTAGCTTGACTCAACATTGATGTTCCCGCCTGCTTCAAAACACGACTTCTACTCATATCAACCATTTCCTGTGCCATATCAGTATCTTTAATTCGTGATTTACTAGCAGTTAAATTCTTAGCTGTATTATTATTCTGATTAAGAGCATGTCCTAATCTATTTTGCACTGCTCCTAATCTAGACCGAGTCGAAGAAATAGAACTAATTGCTGTATCAAACTTATCAATTGCTTCTGAAGCAGAGTTGACTACATCAATATCACTTATCGCTAAGCTATCTGAAGTAACACTAGTCATTCCAATCTCCATTGTCTGACCACCATTAGCCCCAATCTGCATTTTAAAAGGGTCGACTTCATCAGTTTCAGGATAGATCGCAGTAAAATTATTCATATTATTATCTGAACCATCCATTAATCCACTAGAAATATCTTCAGCCGAAGTATTATTATTACCTATAGCACCAACTCCAGTTTCAGAGGTCACATCACTACTATAAAAAGATGCTCCATTTGCCTGCAAATCTGAAGTAAAATCTGCCTGTGAAGAATAATTACTACTTTCAGCAACTATTGCTCCAATTGTATTATCAGTTGTATCATTGTTATCATCTATACCTGAAATAATGTTTTGCATAGAAGAACCATCACTTTCCTGCAAATACTTCACAGATAAATAAGATGCAGAATAATCTTCACTAGTGCCATTCCAAGATGCACCATTAATTAAGTCAACTGCTCTATCTACAATATTTTGAACATCTCCAGCATTTGCAACATCATTTTCTAATCGTTCATTGGCACCATGAGCATATTCTGCTGCTCCTTCTTTAAACCAAGTCGGCATATCAAAGAAATCATCACCCATATTATCAGCCATCACTGTATGCACCATTTCATGAGCAATAATACGATCGTTATAGACTGAACCTCCATTTTGAGTTATAGAGTTTTCACCACTATCACCAGTACTAGGGTCAAAATCAGCCAATTCGATGTCCAAGGTTAAATCCTGCAAAGTAGCTGAATCACCAGCAACACTCCACTGCTGATTAACAAGAGCAGCCACCCCACCTTCAGACCCTTCTCTAAAACTAACATTTAAGTCTTTTGTTCCGGTTCCACTTAGACCATAGGCACTAGACACTAAATCTTCGCCCTGCCGCAGCCAACCATCTTTTAATTTATCAGTAATTTTTTGCTGTAAATCAGCATTAGCAGACGTTTTATTTAATAGTTTCTGATTATTAAATTCAGTTGTATTAGCTATTTTAGTTACTTCTTCATTAATCTGGTCAACTTCTGCTTGGATTTCTTCTCTATCTGCTTTAGTATTAGTATCATTAGCAGCCTGAACTGCTAATTCCCGACCTCTTTGTAATAGTGAATGGACTTCTTTCAATCCACCCTCAGCCGTCTGAACCAATGATATAGAATCTTGTATGTTACGGGCTGATTGATTAAGTCCTTTAATCTGCGACTTCATCTTTTTAGAAATAGCAAGACCTGCAGCATCATCTGCCGCCTTATTAATTCTTTTCCCGGACGATAATTTTTCAAGTGAATCCTGCATCATATCATCTGTTTGCCGTAATTGATTATAAGAATTCAAAGCTGAAATATTAGTATTAATTCTCACTTCTCTATCCTCCCTTCAACTACATACTTTTCTTATTAGCACCCCCGAATTACTATCAAAACTTCATCTATTTTAGTGCTTCTATTCTCTCTTTACTCATTACTAATTTCTAATTACTGCTTTTTTATTCTATTTAATAAAGTCTACCAAACTAGGCTGAATAATTCTTCCCCCTGAAGATAATGCTGCTCGATAAACATTTTCACTCATCTTCAAATCCATAATTGTCTTAGCAATATCAACATCTTCATTTTGAGACAATAGCTTTTGGAATTTAATTTTATCTTCTTCTAATTTATTCTTAGTTAACTGCATTCTTTTTTGTCGTGCCCCATTTTCAGACCTCATTTGTAAAATTGTATCTAAATCTTCATCTAATTCATCAATTCTATTATTAGAAATAGATTTAGCATCATCATTACGCAGATCATTTTCCAAACTATTTAAGTGATCTAATATATCTTCAAAATTTTCTCCCGATTGGTTAATCTTAAGACTAGACTGAGAGGATATTTTTCTGTTAATATCTCCATTATCTCCATTATATCCATCTCCAGATGGATGAGCTGAAAAATCATTAATTCCTTTATAAGGTTTAATTTGTGTTTTTTGACCACTAAAAATATAGCGATCATTATAAGTAGTATTAGCTATCTCCACTACATTTTCTCGTAATTGATGAATTTCATCAGCTACGGCTTGACGATCAGCTTCATTTAAAGAACCATTAGCCCCTCGGGAAGCTAGTTCTCTAGCTCTCTGCACTACTTCAGTCATTTGACCTAAAGCAGAATCAGTAGATTCACTCCATCCAATTCCCTCATCAATATTCCTGATATTTTGTTTATTTTGCTCAATTTTAGAATCCAAGTTCATACTAGTAGCTACACCAGTTGGATCATCCGATGGCAAATCAAACTGTTTCCCAGTAGACAGCTGTTCATTATACTCATTCAATTTTTCTCTATTTTCATTCAAATTTTTTATTAAATTATTTGCCATATATTCATTACTAATTCTCACCAATCATCCCTCCTTCTATCTCTTTAAACCATTAATTACAGTTCCTAAAATCTCATCCATTGTAGAAACAACTTTCGCTGCTGCATTATAAGCATGTTGATATTTAATCATATTATTCATCTCTTCATCTAAAGAAACACCTGAGATTGATTCTTGTTTTTGCTCTAAAGAAGTTATAAGAGTATCTTGATTATCAATCATTCTTTGGGCTCGCTGACTTTCTACCCCTAATTGAGCAATATTAGAGGCATAATAATCACTAAAAGTGGTAGTCCCAGAATTCATAGTACCAGCATTACGCAATCCAGACAGAGCAGATGCATTACTACCATCACCAGCATAATCATTCGTTCCATCACCATTACTATCTGCCCATTGACTTGCTGCTGCAATCTTTTGAATTCCAGCATCTTCTTTCAATTCATCTATTAAATCAATACTACCTGCATCTGAACCAGTAAAAAAGTCACGTTGGACGTTATCAGTTAATCCATAACCTTGCTGATGCTGAGCATTAACTTCATCAATTAATGTTTTAGCCATTTCATCTAATTGAGATCTATACTTAGATATATCTTTATCCCGCACTTCCAACAATCCTTCTAATTTTCCATCTTTTAATGTAACATCATTTCCATCACTCCACTGAACTTTATATAAATCATCATTAGAAGGATTAGATTTCACTTCTAATTCTGTAACATTCTCACCTTGCACAAGTCCTCGACCACTGATACTGATCCTCATTGATCCAACCTCATTTTCACTGACTTGAATATTAGTTAATTCAGACAATTTACCAACTAACTGAGTTCTTTTATCTCGCAAATCATTAGCATCTTGATTATCGCTTTCCACTCTAACAATTTGCTTATTCAAATCTGCAATTCTTTTAGCATGAGAATTAATATCTTGAACTGTTGTTTGTACTCGCGAATCAACTGATAATTTATAATCATTTAACTGTTCATCAATATGATTAAAAGTATCAGTTACTGCTAAAGCACGTTGTCTAACTGTAGCCCGCACTGCTTTACTTTCAGGTTTATTATTTAAATCTTCCATTGCATTCCAAAAATCACTCATTGTCTGCTGTACACCTTGGTCAGAAGGTTCATTAAAAATAAGTTCCATTTCTTTAAGGGATTCTTCTTTAACTTCCCAATATCCTTTAGTCCGTTTTTCTTTTCTTACTTGTTCATCAACAAAGTCACTTCGCACTCTTCTAACTTCACTAACTTCTACTCCCGTTCCCATCTGTCCTGCCCCTGAAACACTAAGTGGGTTAGTAGCTGTTTGAATCGCTTCTTGCCGACTATAACTATCATTATTAGCATTGGCTATATTATGACTTGTTACTTCTAATGACTTTTTCTGAGCCCATAAGCCCTTTTTCCCAATTTCTAATCCACTAAAAGTTGATCCCATCTTATCACCTCGAATTCTTTTCAAATTTTCTAAATTATGCTTTATGATTCAACATTGATTCAGAGCCTTGTTCTTCTGCCATAGAACCTTTTTTACCATAAGTTCCTTGCTTGCTATTGTTAGTCAATAAATTTATATTCAAATTAGTTAACTGCAGAGCATTCTTTAATAATTTATTATTTAATTGATTAGTTTCTCGTAACTTAGTAGTTAGATTTAATAATTTATTTCTTAAATCTTCTAAACGCTCCTTAGACTGAGGGTTAGTATCATGTATAAATTCCGTTAAACTACGTTCCCCGGTCAAATGCTGTCGTTTAGCTTCTAACTGTTTTACTTGCTTAACTAATTTTTCTTCTTTAGCAATCACATTTTCTAACTTTTCTATTTCTGCATCTACTATTAAATCTGTTTTCCTATCTGCTAAATTATATAAATCTTGGTATAAAGTATACTCTCCCTTTAAAATATCAACCAACTGTTGCAATCACATCATCTCCTTAAACCAGTTTGTTTAATTTAGCCTGGTTTAACATCTTTTCTGCTACTTCTTCTCCCGAAACATTATAAGTTCCTTGTTCAACCTCTTTTTTTAGCCTTTTAACTTTTTCTTGACGTGCTTCTGAAATCTTATTCATTTCAGCCTTAGCCTTCTGTAATTGCTGCGCACTTTCAGAAATACTAAAACTATCTTTTTTAGAACCAGCCTCAGTTTTGTCTGTCTTATCATTTTTATTTTGATTATTATACTTACTCAATAATTTGGAAACTCCTACAGAATCGATTTTCATCTTCCCCACCTACCTCGATTTAAAATTTTATTAAAAGGGTTAAAATTACATAATAATATAATTTCACATTACTGTTATCGAGGAAAACAAAAATTGTTTAATTGTCATTTGAAATAAAAAAAAGGGTTTAAAACAGATTAAGTCTACTATAATCGACTATTCTGCATTAAACCCGTCATTTTATATTTAATCTCTTGTAAACATTTTTTCTTGTTTATTTCTTTTACTTTTATTTTTCTTCTTTTTAGATTTGCTTTTTTGAATATCATTAGCAAGTTCATTACTACACTCACTGCAGAATTTACCCTGGCTAATTGGCTTGCCGCATTTTTGACATTCTACTTTTATATTTGAACCCTGCACTTCAACTAATCGTCCTTCACGAACAAACTTCTTTATAATTGCTTCTCCCACATCTGTTGCCTCACTCACTTGAGGAATAGTTGCTCCTGGATGATCCCATAAATAATCTTTTACTCTTTCGAATTTAGCCTCTTCTTCAGCTAAACAGTCTGGACAAATTTTTTGTCCTTTTGCAGCCGCAAATATCTGCCCACAGTTAGTACATTTTTTTAAATCCATTATCCCACCCCCGGAAGCATTAAGACTAAGATTAAGGTTAAACAAAAGTAAAAACTCAAAAAAGAATTAATCTCAAATCTAGATCAAATTGATACTCAGTCTTAATCTTATTTTTTATTGCTGATTATTTTATTTACGATCTTAAATTTAATTCCAATAATCTACTTAAGCTCAAACTAATATTTTAACTTAAGTTTAAGATCTTAAACTTTTACTCAGACTCAACCTTATACTTAGCCTTAGACTTAAACTCATACTTATATTAAATTATTCGTCAAAATTCCGCAATTCCCTTGTTTAAATTTAAATCTTTTCCAGTGGCGAGAGTAATTACTTTTATTTCTTTTGCTTTTGCCCTCAATAAAACTTTACTAGCCTGATTAACTGTTGCTCCCGTAGTATAAATATCATCAACTAACAGTATCTTTTGCTGATTTATCTGCTGATGATTTATAACTTTAAACTGCTGTTTCAAATTTTTTCTCCGGGCCAACTTCGACAATTTGCTCTGCTTAACCGTAGCTTGCTCTCGCATTAACAAACTTAGCAAGGGCCAATTGAAATAATCGGCTATTTCTTTAGCCAACAAATAAGCCTGATTAAAGCCCCGCTCTTGCATCCGACTCTTATGTAAGGGAATATAAGTTATTAAATCAAACTCCCGTGGGTCATAGAAGCGCTCAATATAAATAATCATCAACTGGGCCAAGCTTTTTGCCAGCCGTCGCCGTTTCTGATACTTAAAGAACTTAATATACTCTTTTAATCCCCCATCATAAACTCCAACTGTTCTTGCTGTAGTAAAATATCGCTCATAGCTTTTACAGTCCACACACAATTCTGTATTCTCATCTACAACCTTACCACACTTACTACAGTAATCTTCATAGACAAAGTTTATCTTCTCAATACATTTTTCACATAATTCTACTTCCCGTGCTTCAAATTCATTCTCACAAACAGGACATTTAGGAAACTCAGGATAGATCAAATCACACAATTCATTAAATAATCTTGATAAAACATCAATCACCTCATTTAATGTTAATTGAAAATTGCTTTACAGCGCTTTTTTCATTCCACTTAAAATCCGATTTAATTGATTAATCCGGTGCTGCAGTCCGGCATGTTTTTGCTCCTCTAAATACTCTAAATCTTTAGCTAACATTAAATAATATTCTAACTGTCCTAATAAAATTTTTGACTTATTAACTGCTTCTTTATATAATTCCGGAGAGTTCAATTGACTCCCCGCTAATAAGTTAGCATTAATATCTTCAGCTCTATCACGAATTTTAGAACCTAAACCTTGTCTTTGCTCACCAACAAACTCCGCTGTTAATTTATAAATCTCCAAAGTCAGATCATGGGCCAATTTAAATGATTCCAAATCTTGTGCACAATTCATCATTATTCACCTCTATTTTATCAATTGATAATAGACAATCTAAAACCTTTAATCAAATTCAAAACCTGGACTTGGCATGCCAAGTCCCTACAATTTTTTATCTTTTTCCTTTTTGTTTTTCTCTTTTTTCTTTACTTCTTGCTTTTTAATTTTTATCTTTTATTTTTACTCTTTAATCTCTTCTCATCACTTTTTTCTTCTTACTTTTTTTCTCTTTACTGCTTTATTCTTGTTACTCTTCACTGTTTGTTTCCTCTTTACTCCTTATTATTAACTGTCCTTAAATACCCTTTTTTTCTGGCCTCTTCATTAAGCGTCATAATTTGTCTCTTAGCTATTTCCATCGCTTCACTAATTTCCTCTCCTATAAACCAGACTCTGCCTTGAGGATACTTAGCCGACCGACCTGAACGACCAGCCATTTGCACTAAAGTCTGCTCATTAAACACAAAATCATAATCAGCAAATAAAACCATCACATTCGCCTTTTCAACCGTAATCCCTCGTTCCATAATCGTAGTTGACACCAAAATCGGATACTCTCCGGCCGCAAATGATTCTCTTTTTTCATCACGATTCTTATCTTGAGAGTGGCTACCCTGCACCCAGCTTTGACCATTGACAACTGGAAATCGAGGTTCTAAAAACTGAGTCACTGACCGCACTAACTTCTTTGTCGGTACAAATAAAAACACCTGGGCCAAGTCTTGTTCCACAGATAATTTCAAGCGAGCAATTACTTCCTCTGTTATGTATATTTCCCCACTATCTTGATTATATTCTAAATCAGCCGTAATTAATTCTGGCTCCGGCAAGGGATGACCATGATAGCGCGAGGGTAATTTAACTATCGGCATTTGAGAATCAAGCTGCGCCTGCTTAGGAGTGGCTGTCATATAAATTAATTTCCCCAATTTCTTTTTGGCCTGATATAAAGCCCGCTGCAGCATTGCACTACCTTGATAAGGAAAGGCATCCATCTCATCTAAAATAACTAAATCAAAAGCTCGGTGATAGCGTAATAATTGATGAGTAGTAGCAATTACCAAATCCGCCTGTTGATAGCGTTCAGTAGTGCCCCCATATAAAGCCTTGATTTTAATATCTGGAAAAGCTTCTTTCAATCTTTGAGCTAATTCAATCACTACATCTTTGCGAGGAATGGCAAACAATACCTGCCCCCCTTGAGCTAAACACTCCACAATTACATTAAAACTCACTTCAGTTTTCCCCGCCCCACAGACCGCCCACAGCATCATCTCTTCTCCTGGCTTCCACAAAAAATCAACCAACTGCTCTGAAATCTTACTCTGTAGTTTTGTTAATTGAAAGTTCAATTGTAATTGAATACTCTTAAATTCAATTTGGTTGTCGCCTGGTATTAAATACAAACCCCGACAACCTCTGGCTTCACCTAATAAAGTACAATCTTGACAATAATAATCTTGAGCATAACAATAATTGCATTCTACTTCTATTATATTAGTACTACCACAACGTTGGCAGATTAATTCCTGACCTCGATACTTAACTGATGGAACTAAAGCTAACTTATTAGTTAAACGCAACTGCAGTAAGGTTTGATCTAAATTATCAATTACACTATCATTCTCTCTCACTAATTTTATAATTTCAGTCTTATATAATTTACGCCCCTGAATTAAATGATAAACTTGATTTAATTCTTCTCGCGCAGCTAAATTAACTTTTGTTACTTCTTCAGCAGCAATCTTTTGTAAAGCCAGCTTGTCCTCTAACTCTAATTGAGTTAATAACTTTCTGAGCTGTTTTTTCTTATGGTCTAATACTCCACCTAAACTATCCATTTTGATAAAAAAATTAAATATCCTTAATCCAAAAAAATCACTATCAAAATGCTTCCACTGCCTTTCTTCTTCAGTACTAAACTTTCTATATATATAATCAGCTTTCAATAAGCTTAATTTCTCAGTCAATAAAAACAAATCCCAACTATCTTCTAACATCCCTTGCTCTAAATAATACTTAGCGTCTAATTCTGGAAATTGTGAAACTCCAACTCTATATTTTTTCTTATCTCCTACTAAATAAATTATAAATCCAGGCATATTCATAATTCTCTCCTCCTTCCATTGATTATTTTACCATTATTTTGAATTTAATTCAACTATAGGAAACAAACGCAAAAAAAATAAAAAACAACCACTTAAGGTTGGTGAGATTAATCTATATTAAGTTTCACTTTATAGTTAAGCAGTAAGACAGTTAAAGTCAAACCCAAATGCACAATCAAAAATAAGCAACCCCAAAATGGTATCTCCCTGCTCCCACACTTAAAGTAAAACTATCATTAGATGCCTGAGTAAGTTTTTCGTAGTGGCATTAAATTTAGGATGCTAATGAGTCTTAATGAAGTGAAAGAAAAATCAATTCTGTATTACTTAATTTCCAATTTAAATTAAGTGGAATTGATTTTTTCTTGAACGAATTTTAGACGAATCATCCTAAATTTCTAAACGAAGAAATGCTTGCTCAGGCATCTCGAAGCTACACTTTATATAGATTATTCTTCAAGAATGCTCTGGCCGGGTCAACAATTTTAATCTGTCCACTATAAACACAAGTTAATTTTAAACTTTCCAATAATCTCATATAAATCCTAAACTACATAATTCAGACTAAACCATTGTCTCTTTTTTTGCTACAAAAAATAGTAAATGAGTCAACAGGATCTCTCCCACTAACTCAGTCTAATTCCTTTTGCTTCACACACTTGTCACCCACAAAAATTAATACTATCTTTTTTTAAGTTTTCTCTTGAATTCAATTCATCTGCTTGCTTATATTTTAATAGTTGCTCTTTAGCTTTCTCGATTTTTTCTTGGACTATACTCGCACCTTGATCATCATATTCACTCTTCTTTATATATTTCAATTCAATCTTTTAAACTAAAAATAAAAAGTCCTTCCAATACCAGTGTTTTGAATAATCCACTCCTGAGGTTAAAAGACTAATACTATCTTCAAGGTAATAATTCCAATTTGAATATACTTTATAAGATTTGGCTACCTTCTCATCTGCTAATTTTTTTAATAAATAATCATCAATATACCCATAGTCACCAATTCGTTTTTTTCGCCCCGCTAACCAACGATAGTTATTCCTCCAACTATAGTTCATTTTTCCCCTGAGTTTTAACTTATCGCGATCTACCATCTTTTCCAATACAAAACTGGCTTCAACAGTTAATCTAGATTGCTTTGATGGGTTTAAAAATTCTTCTATAGTGCTATTATAAGGATTAACTAACATTGATTCTTTAAGATCAAATGTTAGTCTTTCACCCGGCTTAAAATTTGGCTTAGAAAAAACTCTACGATTTATTTCCCAGACCAAATTTTTATCAATTTTTAATTTAAGTTCTACTTCAGCAGTCTTAACTGCATCTAACCCTCTTAATTTTTTAGCATCAACTCGCTTCTGATTATACATACCGGACAAGTAGTCTTCTAACATTTCTGCTATTATCGGCTTCTTTTTTCTCTTCGCTTCACTGATCACTATTTGGGCTGCTTCTTTGATTTCGTCAACTGAGCTTTTATTATTTAAAGAAATTATTATCTTTTTGTTCTTGCTAAATTTAGGGCTCGGTGTTGTTTTTTGAGCTGCAATAATTTTCTTTTCTCTTTCGGCTAACATTTCCTTTTGGATTTCTGAAATATTATTTTGGGTTTTAGGTTGTTCTTTACGAGCTGTATTAGCTATTTTTTCTTTATTTTCTTTTTCTTTAACATACAACTTTAAATTCCCGCCTATTATTTCATCACAAGGATTATATTTATACTCTAGTTTCTTTTTATAATCCCTATTAAAAGTAATTGAGTGAGTAGCGTTAGGATACTCTTTATTCCCTTGTACTTCTTTAATTTGATAACATTTTTCTAATAATTGAGGATTATTTTCTATCTGCTGCATTACTCTTTGATAGTAGTTAAAAAAAACTGTCTTATCAAATTTATTAATACTACCAGCATAAGCAGCATTTCTAATTTCCCTACACTGCACTTGATTAATTATTTTTAAAAATTCTTGATTAATCTTTTTCTTTTCTCCTGAAATATTCTTTAATTCTACCTCAAAATCATGTTTGTATTCTTTTTTATAGTCTTCTACACCATACTTAACTTTTGAAATTGCATTTTTATTTTTAGCCGTCGAGGTTGACCCTAACAGCGAAGGAGAAATAGAACGATCATAAGACATTGATTTATAATACCCTTCATCTTTTACTTCTTTATACTTCTGCAACATACTCTTAACCATACTTGCGATATAATCTTCTCTTATATTTTTTCCTAAATCCCCTGCTGCTTGGGAATTCTTATTCCCTTGTTTAATATAAGGCATAAATATAGATTCATTAACTGTTCCTAAATCATCAATTCTAGTATCTTCTTGCTCTACTGAAGAAATATTTTTCGCAATTTTTATCCCTTTCTCTATAGGAAAAATGATCTCGAAAATTTCATGCTGCATTTGATATACCCGCTGCATTTCTCCAAATAGACGTAAAGTCTTTCCTAGTAGTTCATACTCTTTTAATTTTTCTTGTACTCTTTTAAAATCATCTTTTTTTATTTTAAAATATTGCTCTAAGTCTTTCTTTTCCTGCTTATTCAAATCACTATTCTCTTTTAACTGCTTGATTTTTTTATTTATCTCAGATAAAGGTTCTAAATCAATTTCATAAAAAATCACAGTATCAGAAACACCTTGATTATCAATGATATCAGGATGCACTTCTGCTAAATATTCTTTATAGTTTTCTTTTGCTTTTTTAAGTTCTTTAGCTTGCGGAAATTCAGTAGCATAGTTTTTATTAGTTTTGATAATACTTTTTAGTTGATACACATTATTGTCTTCATTTTTAATAAATCTTAAAAAATTATTTCGCTCCCCTATCATTCTCACAAAAATTGTAGACTCGGCTGTGGATAGATCTAATTTGGATTGTAAATTTCTGTCAGTAATATAAATTCCATATTTGGCTTCAATATCTACTTTTACAGCCTTCTTTTCATAATTTTGCAATTGATAAGTTGTTAGCCTAGCTTTATTCTCTTTTAAAAAACAATCTGTAATATAGCCTTTAATTCCCTCTTTAGTTTCATCTCTGCTAAGTAGTTTAAGCTCTTTTAAAAGTTGATAATACTCCTGTAGCTGTTGATTATTCCAAATTTTCAGTCCTAATAACAAACCTAAAACAACACTGCTAAATATCAAACCCGCAATTGAACCCACCACCAACATATTTCCAGCTGAGGTAGCTAAACTTAAAGATTTCACTTTTAATATTGTTTCTAACAACGAACCTGGAATATATGAACAAGCTAATAAACTACTAAGACTATTATATCCTAATACTATAAAAGTCAGCAGCCTATTATTTCTTAGCGCATTATTAAATATTCTTCCCAACATAGAAGTAAGTAAAAGACTAACTGCACCTTTAGCAGTATTTTTAAGATTCCCTTTTACTCCTTTTATAGCAAATTGAATCCATGGTTGATAATCCGCATCTAAATTGTGCTTACTAAAACTCAAAAACTCTTTCATATTACTTGCTTGATCATAAAATAATGCAGCTTTAATTTTATTAGCTTCTAAAGGATCATAATACATTTTTTCGCCCGAATAAATCAAATTATCATCTCGGGTAAAAGCAGTTCCATCTTTCTTCTTTAGCTTCCCCTGCCAATCACTACCAATTAACTTTTTCCCTTCGTCTATGACAGTATCTCCAGACTTAATTTGATACTCCCTCCGCTGATTAGAAAACAAAGTATTAATAAAAGCTAAATCTGCTCCACCATTACAACCAGTAAATGTTATTTCTGCATGAGGATATTTTGCTGCCATTTGAGCATATACGATCTGCAAACCTGTGAATTCGTCCGGTAAAACTTTTTCAGAGCCTAATTTATGACCATTATAGGCAATTACTATTTGATCATTCTCCGCTAGTCTCTTTTTTAACACTAAAACTCTAAATTCCTGTCCATAATTTTCATCTTTGTATCTTTCTGCATCATATAAATCTATTTTCTCAGTTAAATTAATTCCTTCAACATTATCTTCAGCTAGAATTTGATTTAAATTTTGAAAATCATCATTATCTTCTACAAGTTTCTTATACTCTTGAACTACATTATGTAAGTTTTCTAAATTTTCAGGCGCTTCTAACAACTTTGCAATCAAATACAAATTCACATTAATCTCTTTAACCTCAGTTAAAATATTTTTTTAACAGCTTTCTCTAATTTAGCCTTAACCTTAGCTCCTAATTCTTCTAAAATTGTTACTCTGCCGCCAGGAACACTACTAGATATCATATCTGCTGCTACACTTATCCCTACTTTTTTAGTCAACGCTTTAAGACCCAACTTAGCTTCATGCTTTTCTTTTAAATCATCCCGCGAAGCATACGGTGGTTCATTTGGAACTTTCTGTCCTTCTTTCTCTAATATTTTCTTAATCGGTTCCCAGCGTTGGTCAATATATTCTTTCATAATTTTATATTTATCTGCTCCATAAATTACTTCCCAATCTCCTAAAAAGTCACCTTCTGCATTTCCCGCTTCCATCTTTTCTTTATATTCCATTGCTACTCCGGCTTGACTTCTCATTTGAACTAAACCGTTTTCAATATCTTCATTAGTTAATTCTTCCCTTTTTTTGACTTCTTCTATGTAACAGTATTGCTCTACTTCTCCTTCTTCATTTGTTTTTGCAAATTGTTCTGGGGTTAATAGGTCTTCGAGTTTATAATATTCGGGTTCTTCACTATCTAATTCCATATTGTTTTCCTGTTTCAATTTAACAAATTCCCATTCTAAATTTGTTAAATTGCTAAAAGTTAATAATTCTTTATGTTTTACTCTAACTTTATCCATTCTAATAATCTCCTCTCTAGTTTTTATAAATGTATTTTAAATTATTCCCTAATCTGACATGCTTTAACTTGCTATAGTCTCTATTCCTGTCTCTATCTTCTATGGATGAAGAATATTTTTCTTTAATCATACCCCAGGAATAAATATATGTTGCCTTCTGTCCATTATTTTCAATTAAATTATTTGCGTTACTTTTCTTAATTTGATTAATCTTCTCCACTAATTCCTTTTGACTCATTTCATCTATTTCTTTCTGTAATTTCTTTGAAAATTCTTTACGCAATTTCATTGGCGGGAGCACAACTTCTTTCTCATCTATCTCTTCCTTTACTTGATAAGTATTCTTTATTTCATATTTGAAATCTTCATAACTAGGTGCTAATACTCTCTCATCCACAAATATTATTCCTAATTCCAAATACTCAAAAAAACCTTCGTCCTTCAAATACTGCACGAATTCAAATATATCTTTTCTCCGTTTTTCTTTTTCGGTTTGATTTTCTATCCTATCAAACACATATACATCAAGGTTTAATTCAATTCTATTATGCTCAGGGTCATTATTTACTTCTTTTCTCATTTCTTTTAAGCTTTTTGATTTATAACCAGCCCACCAACTTCCGTCTCCGGTGACTTTGTGTTCTACATCAACTTTTAACAGAACTCTTTCTCCAAATTGACTTTTAACTTGCGGCAGTAAGTACTTTTCCAGATCTATATTTCGAGCTACATAGCTGTAACTATCTCCTACTTCTCCTAATCTACCATACGATAATTTATCTACTGTTGCACTAGCATAATAATAGTCATCCCACTGTTTCTTGCTTCCAATAATTGCTTTGGGATAAATTCTTGCTTGGTAAAATACTTGCCCTCGACTGCTTCTAGTTCCTATCCTATCTACCATAAACTCTTTACCATATTTCTGATAGAGATGACTCTTCATTTTTGCTCTCACATCTTCTTTATTATGATATCCAAAATAGCTAGTCACATCTCCTATAATTGAAGGAAGGATTAAAATGATTAATATAACATATATAGCAGGTTTTAAATTTAGTTTCCCCATTCCTTTTTCACCTCTACTAATTAATAATTTGCAGCCTTCTCTATTTATTATTATATAACTTGCTTACATTTTCCTGCTATTAATTGTTATATTTTTCTATCTTTTCATGGTTATTGCATTAGTTGTCAGAAAACCTTAATGGGCTTGCCTTTGGGCTGAATGACAACATTTTAGAAATAATTGAATATTATTTCTAAAATAAGATATACTAAATATAAGTCAAAAAAATGAACCCCTACGATAAAGAGCAAGCGACAACCAAGCTGCTCTATAAATTCACAAAGGGTAAAAAAAATATAATACATTACCGTCGGGCTGACGGGAATTAAAGCTTCTGGAGGCGTTGTAAGTTGCCTCAACCAGTCTTTTGGCTGGTCTAGAAACTGTAAGACCTGATTTGTCTTGCCATTTATGGTAGGTTCAGATTAGGCTCGTTTTAATGAATGAAGAAACCTGAACGGGCTTGCCCTTCAGGTAGGTCATTAGTCACCTTATTAGCACCCAAAAAATAGTAAATGAGCCAGCAGGACCTCTCCCACTGGCTCAATCTCATATTCTTTCTTCTTTTGTGATCTTGAAAATAGTACTACTCTCGGAAAACTAATTCTACTATCCTATTTCATTCTTGAGTTCTTTGACTTCTTCTTTTGATAGTTCACTTGATTTGACTATTATATCTACTGTTACACCATTCTTCAACATATTCTTGACCATCTCTCTTTTCTTTTTCTGCTTTCTTTCTCTCCTCTTTTCTACCTTCTTCCTTGCCTTTTTTTCTACCTTCTTTCCTACCTTCTTTCCTACCTTCTTTTCTACCTTCTTTCTTACCTTCTCTTCTGCCTTTTTCCTCTCCCTTTCGTTTTGCTTCTTCCAAATTACTGATATGGTCATGGATAGCCTTCTGCCTAGCCTCATATTCTTCTCTAGCATCTTCATCATGACTCAACACTTCTAGAGATTCGGCAGCTTCTTTCAGCTCTGCAACTCTTTCCTCAATCATCTCTACCACCTCACTCTCAGGATTTTTGAGAAATAGCAGCCAAGGTATTAGATCATTTTCAATCTCATCTAGACTCTCTATCTCTTGATACTCAGTATCATCAAATTTAGTCAATTCAATGAAATGTATCTCTTCTAAGTCAGTTAGAACTTGATTAGTATCCTTCTCTTTGAGTAAAAAAGCGTTATGATATCCATCCATCGCCTCTAGATAATCAAAGTTTAAAATATTGATTGCTACTGTCTTATTTAGTTTGCGATAAGGATCTCCACTCTTTATTTGAGAAGTATATAATCGCGCCCAGTAAAAAAGGGATCTTCTTTTCATATTAAATTGGTTCTCTAGCTGTATCTCTACATTGATCTTAGTTTTATCATTTGCAGTAGCCTTGACATCTAAACGGGATAGTTTATCATCATCCCAAGTCTTATTGATTTCAGCATTATCTATCTCTATTTTCACTATCTCTTTTTCTGTGTTTTTAGTTGCAAATACTGCATTCAAAAAAGCAATTAAAATATTAGGATGCTCTTCAGAACCAAATATATTCTTGAAGACAAAATCAACCTTCGGATCCATTAATTCTTGATCTTCTTTATCTTCTATTATAATCTTATTCATTAAATTCTCCTCGTATTTACATTATACCTTATTCTTAAGGGTTTTAAAAGGTCATTTACAAATCCTATATTCTTTATTTTACCTCAAAATATATTTTGTATACCTGAAAATCATAGCAAAAAATGAAAACTTCCGAGCGTTAACCTCAGTTAAAATATTTTTCTTAATAGCTTTCTCTAATTTAGCCTTAACTTTAGCTCCTAATTCTTCTAAAATTTTTACTCTACCACCCGGAACACTATTAGATACCATATCTGCTGCTACACTTATCCCTACTTCTTTAGTCAATGCTTTAAGTTCCAACTTAGCTTTACCCTATATGTTAGGATAGTTGAAAATTTATTGGCAGTAGATGTAGAACTGGATAAAATAGTTGAAGCCAGCGAATTATCAAAAGAACAAATAATGAGGATAAAGAAAAAATCTCAGCACTAATTATATATAAATAAGATCCCATTTTTGAAAAAATGGGATCTTATTTATTATCACAATTTACAATGTGCTCTAAAAAAGGTAGCAAGATTACTCCTACTAGCTCATTACTTATTCTTGATTCCTCTCCCATAAATGATTAAATAGTTTTAAATTATTTAATATTGCTTTACATGTTTTATTGATTGATTCATTAGTTGCTTTAATAATAAGCAATCCCCATACTCTATCATAAATATATTGCTTATCAATATTCTTTTCAATGAACTCCCAGGTGTTTTTAGATAAATAAAAATACCTATTATTTTGCATTAATAATCTCATTCTATCTAACTTAGAATAATCTTCAAATATCATATCATGTTTAGATACAGAATCTTCTACAAAATCCTTAATCTTCGTTAAGATTTTTTCGACTTTTGGATGAATCGTCTCTCCTGGTTCCCAAAGCATTAAACCATCTAAATCTTCAATGTCATATTCCTGCTTTTGACTCTCATTTTTCATTTCCTCCATCATCTCTAACATCTCATTATTAATTTCAACTTCATCATCAGAAGATACAACCTCATTGTAAATCTCTTCTAGATTACATAAATGATTAAGTTTCTTCTTAAAAACTTTCTTTGCTTCCTCTGAAGATATATCTATCTTAACACTATTACTGAGGCCAGACATCTTTAGAAAAGTCTTTCCAAAAAGCGAATCTATTGTCTCAGGCGCCTCAGAATCAGCATCATTAATATCAAGATTAACTCCACCGTCTTTTGTTTTCTCATTCTTATTAATAAATTTAAGCACTCTTTCAACAAAAGCAGCCGCATCATATTTACAGCCATCATCATCCAAAATACATATGTCGCAAAGCATCTCTAAATCAAAACCGAGCTCTAAATAATTTTCAAGATAATTACCAAAACCTATCTGCCCTATCTCATAACTATTCATTTTTGCAGTATAATATTTCCTGACTGCTGCAGTGGTGAAATGATTTCTAACAAAATCCCCTAATTCTTTATCTTCTTGATTGATAGTTAACTCAAAAAAAGCCTGTAATTTACTATATTCTCCTTCTAATTGTTTCTCTAATCTTTTTAAAAGTTTCTCATTATTAGCCCGCTCAGTCAGGTTAACTGGTTTCTTTAGTATGCTATTAACCCATTCTATAGACTTTTTCATTTGGGCTTTTGTCACATCTCCATTGACGTATGCATATTGAGGAAAACGACTTTCGATCAAACAAGCAATAGCTAAAATATACATATGATAAGGATAGCCCTGTGTTTTTGCATCAAATACATTTATCTTTCCCACAGTTAAATTTTGAATCTCTTCACTCATTTGTGACTGCCAGTTAATCCGTGAAATTAAAATATCATCACAGTCAGATTCTTCCCTAAATCTATCATAATAACTCAAATCTCTTAATAACATAAAATCTTCAGCACTCTTCATTGTAGTCATATCACCAAAAGTATACCAGCCTAATCGATTGTCATAAGAAGCAAACTCCCGTTCCTTGCTACGGGTAGTATAAGACCACTTATAATCATATTTTTCTTCATCTACTATTTCGTCCATAAAATCATATTCCTGCAGCAAAAGAAGTGTTTCTTCATACACACTTTCCCATTCATCATCATCAATTTCTTCTGGAATTATATCTAATGTGATTCTAACTCCCATACTATCTCTCCTTAATTAATTATTTGATTTTATTAGCTGTGATAATTATTAGTATACCATGATTAAATAAAAGATAGTATAGCAATTCTTAGCAATAATTTCCGATAATCTCATATAAATCCTAAACCATATAATTCAAACTAAAAAATTGTCTCTTCTTTTGGCAACAAAAAATAAAAAAGAGCCAGCAGGGTCTCCCAGCACTGGCTCAGTTTAATATCCCTTCTTCTTTTGTGGTCTTGAAAATAATGCTACTCTCAGAAAACTAATTCTACTATCCTATTTCATTCTTGACTTCTTCTTTTGATAGTTCACTTGATTTGACTATTATATCTACTATTACACCATTCTTCAACATATTCTTGACCATCTCTCTCTTTTCTTTTTCTGCTTTCTTCCTTTCTTCTTCCCTACCTTCTTCTTTTCCTTTTCGTTTTGCTTCTTCTAGATTACTGATATGGTCATGGATAGCCTTCTGCCTAGCCTCATATTCTTCCCTAGCCTCTTCATCATGACTCAACACTTCTAGAGATTCGGCAGCTTCTTTCAGCTCTGCAACTCTTTCCTCAATCATCTCTACCACCTCACTCTCAGGATTTAATACCACTATTTAAATACCTTATATGTTAGGATAATTGTCGCAAGGAATAAAAAAACCAGCCCTCATTACAAGGACCGGTCCTCATCCAATCATCTATTGTGTTAAATAATCTGATAATACAGGAATTACCTGTTTCTTTCTTGATAGCACATCATCTAAATAAACCTCATTATTCTCTACTGTCACATCAAAAGCATTTTCTACTACTTCAATCCCACTATCACTTACCATTAGCAGGCTACCTTCTGCTAAAATATCAGTTACTAATAGAACTAAGAATTTATAGTCATTCTCCTCTACCAATTCTTCAATACTAGCTAAGATATCATCTTTGATACCGTCTACTTCATCAACATCCATAACTTCAATTTGACCAACACCAATTGTATCGCCTGCAAATTGATATTCTTTATAGTCATTAGTCACTAGTTCTTTTGGCTCTAATTTCTTAACTACTGAGCCAGCTTTAAACATCCGCACACCATAGTTTTTAATATCTACTCCTAATTGTTCGGCTAACATTTCAGCAATTTCTTTATCAGTCTCTGTACAAGTTGGAGACCGGAAAATAACTGTATCAGATAAAATAGCAGATAATAATAGCCCAGCCATCTTATCACTAATCTCTACATCATTTTCTTGATATAACTTAGTCACAATTGTAGAAGTACAACCTACTGGTTCATTACGGAAATAGATTGGATTCCCTGTCTCAACATCACCAATCCGATGATGGTCAATAATCTCTAAAATTTCTGCCTCTTCAATTCCTTCCACAGCCTGACTCTTTTCATTGTGGTCGACTAAAATAACTTGATCATCAGCAGTTACCTCTTCTACTAACTCAGGTTCATCAACATCAAATTCATCTAAAATAAATTCCGTCTCTGCATTAATCTTTCCTACTCTAATTGCTTCTACATCCGCACCTAACTCCTGCTTCAAATTAGCATATGTAAGTGCTGCACAAATTGAATCCGTATCAGGATTCTGATGTCCTACTACATAAGTACTCATCTTTATTTCCCTCCATTTTTTAATTTATAATTGATTTATATTTTAATTGTCATTATTTTAACTGTTTCACTGTCTCCTCTTCAATTGTTTTTTCTCTTCTCTATTTTCTTTTTACTTGTTTTTCCATCTCTTTACTTCTTACTCTTTACTTCTTACTGTTTTTGCAAATTGGCAAATTCTAAGGCTAACTTTTTAATCCCTTGATTCGGAAAAGAAACCGTAACTTGTTTCATACCACTATCTTCATCAAAACCTACTACAGTGCCCTCACCCCAATGAGGATGATAGACCTTATCACCAGCTTTATAATCAACTGCATCCATCTCTTCAGACTCTGGCTCTTCTTCTCCTTTGGAAATCAATTTATCAGGTATATCACCTAAAAATCTAGACGGCAGCCTAGATTTAACTTGTCCATAAATTTTGCGCGTATTAGCATGAGTTAAGAATAATTTTTCTTCTGCTCTAGTAATCCCCACATAACAAAGTCTCCGTTCTTCAGCCAGTTCTTCTTCATCACCAATTGAACGACCGTGTGGTAGATACTCTTCTTCCATCCCTGCTAAAAAGACTACTGGAAATTCAAGTCCTTTAGCACTGTGCAACGTCATCAAGACTACTGCTTCTTGGGATTGATCTAAGTTATCTACATCAGCAATCAAAGCAACTTTTTCTAAGTATTCTCCCAATCCTGCTACATCATTATCTTCAGTAAACTCTTCCATATCAGATAATAACTCTTTAATATTTTCAATTCGATCACGGGCATCATCAGTATTTTTCTCACGTAAGTTCTGTAAATAACCTGTCTCATCTAATAGTTCTTTAGTTAGTTCTGCTACTGAAAGTTCCTCTTTTCTATCATCCAAATATTTAATCATCTCAGCAAATTGATTAACTTTATTGCTAAAGCGAGTACTAATCGTCTCAATTTGCTCCACTTGATAGACTGCTTCTAATAAATTAATATTGTGCAGACTAGCATAGCTCTTTAATCTCTCTAAAGTAGCCGGGCCAATGCCTCGGCTCGGTTCATTAATAATCCGCTCTAAACTAACATCATCATCAGGATTATATAACACCTTTAAATAAGACAATACATCTTGAATTTCCTTACGTTCATAAAATTTAAATCCGCCAATAATCCGATAAGGAACATTCTCATTCAATAATCTTTCCTCTAAATTTCTCGACTGGGCATTAGTGCGGTATAAAATCGCAAAATCATCAAGACTATGTCCTTCCTCATCTTGTAGTTCTTGAATCTTATTGACAATATAACGCGATTCATCTTTACCATTATTCGCCTGATAGACTTTAAGATCATCACCCTCAGGATTTTCAGTCCACAATTCCTTCTCCTTACGATAAGGATTATTAACTACTACATTATAAGCAGCATCCAATATCTTTTTAGTCGACCGGTAATTTTGCTCTAATCTAATCACTTCAGTATTCGGATAATCTTCTTCAAACTCTAAAATATTGCTAATATCAGCACCTCTAAATCCATAAATCCCTTGGTCATCATCGCCCACTACACAAATATTATTATACTTTTGTGATAAGAGATTAACTAATTTATACTGGGCATGATTAACATCCTGATATTCGTCTACTAAAATATATTTAAACTTTTCTTGGTAATGGTCAAGTACCATATCATTATCTAAAAACAATTCTACTGTTTTCATAATTAAATCGCCAAAATCAAAGGCATTATTAGCCTGTAGTCGTTCTTGATAGATTGGATAAACTCGCTTAACCTTCTTTTCCATAAAGTTTTCCGGGGTAAAGTCATCCGGGCCAACTAACTCATTCTTGGCACTAGCAATCCGATATAAGCAATCTCGAGCATACTTCTTAACATCAATATCTAAATCTCGCAAAATATCCTTGATCAACTGTTTTTGATCATTAGTATCGAAAATAACGAAATTAGAATCATAATCTAATTTAGGACTTTCCTTCCTTAAAATCCGCACACACATCGAATGAAAAGTACTCATCCAAATTGGGTCACTATCTTTTTCAATCAATTTATTAACTCGCTCTTCCATTTCATTAGCAGCCTTATTCGTAAACGTCACTGCCACAATATTCGCCGGATTAACCCCATAATTATGAATCAAATAAGCAATCCGGTGCGTTAAAACTCGTGTTTTTCCACTCCCTGCGCCTGCTAAGATCAACAGTGGTCCGTGATTATGTTTAACTGCCTTCTTTTGTTCAGGATTTAACCCCTTTAAAATATCCATCATTTGCCTCCTGTTACAGATTTTATTTTAGTCACTATCTGTAATTGAAATTTATTTATTCATCTACAGTTTCCAATACTTATACAGTCTTAATTATATATTAAATTACTACACTTGTCTAATCACACAAGAGCTTAATTTTAATTAAATAATCATATTTTTATCACTCATAAATATATCTATATAAAGTGTCACTATCGTGCCACTAGCTAATAGATGAAAGCTAGGAGCTAGTAGTAAATTCAAAACCAAAAAACAGTTCATAGCTTGGAATTATTGAATACTAGGTTAATGTTTTAGGTTTTGAATTTGATTTTATGTTTTTAACTACTAGCTCCTAGCTACTTACTTCTAGCTATAAAGTTGCACTTTTAGTGCAACTTTATATAGAAAAAGAGGTGATAATATCAAAAAGCTATTTATTTTCTTTTTCATCTTTATTTTAATCTCTTCCTTTTTAATTAGCAGTGCAGTTAATTTTGTTATGCATCGTCAATCAACTGCTGCTAAAAAAACAACACTACCCCAAATTAAATTAAAGACTTTAGAAGGCAAAAAAACATCACTCCATCAACTTTCAACGCCAACTCTAATTTTATTTTATCTACCTCAATCTGTTACTTGTCAGCAGCAGTTAAAGATTTTATCTGAACTTCAACAACAATCACCACAGCTTAAAATTATAGCAATTGCTATTGGAGATATTAAAACTGATAAACTACTACAATTAAAAAAAGAGGATGATATTCACTTTACATTTTTAATTGATACTACAGCTCAATTTTCCGAAAAATTACAGATTTCCACAATTCCTACTTTAGTTTTTTACCATCCCAGTAAAAAACTAAAGTTTAAGGAAGGATTATCTAAGGAAAAAGCTCTCAGTAAAAGCATTAGGCAGGAATTAATAGCAAACAATTAAAAAATATTTTATTACATTGTTCTATTTTTTTCGACAATTTTTTTAGACAAAAAAATAAAAAAAGTAGTGACTAGAAATTGCACTTCCCGGTCACTACTTTTAAGTACTGTTTTTAATTTTACGCTGATTCTTCAGAACTTTCTTCCATTTCGCCTAAGCATTCTTCACAAATAATCTTACCTTTAAACTCAATCGTGTCCCCCGCGTTACCACAGAAGATACAAGCCGGCTCGTACTTTTTCAAAATTATTTTATCTCCATCTACATAGATTTCTAATGGATCTTTCGTATCAATATTTAGCGTTCTTCTTAATTCAATTGGAATAACCATTCGTCCTAAACCATCTACTTTTCTTACAATACCTGTTGACTTCATGCTCAAAACCCCTTTCAACATTTATTTTTTTAGTTTGACATCATTCGACAATTGCTATAAATGAATTGTATCAGTTATGTCAACTTTTGTCAAGTTTTTTCCAAAATAAATATTAATTATGTTTAATTTGAGGCTTTAAGCAATTTTAAGCATATTAATCCTTAAATTGTTAATTAAGTAAAATATCTCTGGCAATTACAACACCTGAAGAAGAAGCCTGCATTAATCCTCTAGTAATCCCTGCTCCATCTCCGGCTACATATAAATCATCTATTTGTGTTTCTAGATTATCTTGAACTTCTAAGCGCGAAGAATAAAATTTAACTTCAACTCCATATAATAATGTATGACGCGAATAAACTCCTGGACAAATTTCATCTAAAGCTTCTAGCATTTCATCAATTGCTTTTAAATGTCTATATGGTAAGACCAAACTCAAATCACCAGGTGTCGCATCTTTTAAAGTTGGTTCCACAATACTTCTCTTAATTCGTTCTGGAGTAGACCTTCTACCATCTAAAAAGTCTCCCAAACGCTGCACTATTACTCCCGCTCCTAATAAGTTCGCTAATTTAGCAACATCTTTACCATAAGTAATTGGTTCTCTAAATGGTTCTGTAAAAGTTTTACTGACTAAGAGAGCAAAGTTAGTATTATCTGTCTTTTCTGTAGCATGACTATGACCATTAACAGTAATTAAACCATTATTATTTTCATTAACTACTTCTCCATTAGGACACATACAGAAAGTTCTAACTTTATCTTCAAACGTCGGAGAATGATAAACAAATTTGGATTCGTAGACTACATCCGTTAACTCTTCCATCACTGCTGCAGGAAGTTCAACTCTTACTCCAATATCTACCGGATTAATAGCCATTGGAATACCTAATCTTTCTGCCTCTCCTGATAACCACTCTGCATTTTCTCGTCCTGGTGCTACAACTACTTTATCACCCAAAATTTCCTCACCTTGGCCAGTTTTAATACCTGTAGTCCGGCCAGCTTCAGTTAAAATTTGCTCAGCTTTAGCTCCAGTTTTAATTGTTACACCCTGCTCTAATAAATGTTCTTTCATCTTAGTTAAAACACTTTTACTATGACCAGTTCCTAAATGTCTAATCTTCGAAGGAATAAAATTCAACTCTGCTAAAGCAGCATCACTTTTGATCTCTTCAATTTTTTCATCACTTGGACCATAAACTTTTTCTGGGGCTCCAAATTTACAGTATTTTTGGTCAGCATAACTAATTAACTCAATTAATCTTTCTCTGCCTATATATTCATCTAAATTGCCACCAATCTCAGGTGATAAAGTTAATTTACCATCACTATAAGCTCCAGCACCACCCCAACCACAAACAATAGAACAATTTTTACACTTAATACAATCTGTTCCCTGGGTCTTTTTAGGACATTCTCGATCTTCTATATCTCTACCTTTTTCTAAAATAACTATATCTAAATCACTCTTGTCTGTTAGTTCTAATGCTGTAAAAATTCCGGCTGGCCCAGCACCTACAATCACTACATCATAATTCTCTGACATCAAATCAGTCCTTTCTAGAATTAAATTTAAAAATTAAGACTAAGACTAAGGCTAAGGCTGAGTTTTATTCTGAATTTAAACTTATACTTAAGCTAAACTCAAACTTAATACTTATACTTAATCCCTCAACAAAGCCTTAACAATATTACCATATTATATAGTTAATATCAAGTTAAACCTGAACAAAATCTTATTAAAAACAAAAATAGTTCATTTTTATCGTATCTGAATCTTATTCCACCAAAAGAAAAAGCCAGCTCTTGCTGACTTCAACAAAGACAAAAAGACGGTTGCCCGCCTTAAGAAATAATTTAATTTTATTTAAAAGTAGAAACTTGCAAAGCTTTTTTTATCAACCTGGCTAAATAAAAGTAAAGTAGAACTACTAATACAACTACAAAAGAAGTAGAAATTAATCCGCCCATGACTAAAAAATCATATAAGCCATGCAGGACTATTACCTGGACTAAACCAATATAAACTAAATTGGGGCGAGATTCTAATTTACTTCTTCCTAAATAATAACCTAAAATCCCTGAAAAAGAAGCATGAACTAAGCTAGTAATAAATGCTCTCATAAGCCCTACTTTAAACCCCAACACAGAAGAATAGAGTAAATTTTCAAAGGCAGCAAAACCCAAAGCTGCTGAAACTAAATAGATAATACCATCTACAACTTCATCAAATTCATCCGATTTATAAATTGTATATCTAATCACTACATATTTCATTACTTCTTCTACTAAACCAATTACCAAAATAGTCAATACTAGCAACATCAATAAATTAGGTGGGTTGGCTATTAGATTATGAAAGGGATATTCAAATAAAACAGCTGGAAAAACTGCTAATATACCATATACAAATGACTTTAAAACTAAAGCAATAGGCTCTGGGTCATACTTATCTTTGCGGTAAAAGAAATAGACCCATAATAATCCCGGCACAAAAGAAACAACTAAGAGCCAAAACAAATTCATTGTTTTCCTCCTATCTATAAGTATATACTATATAGTATATACCAGCAGCAAATTTATTATTAATAATAGGAGTTTAAATCTAAATTATTAATTATAAATACAACAGAAGTAAAATAATAATTATAAGAAATAAACCTACTATAGTAACTATTAATTTAGTGTCATTATTATCTCTTGAGTTAGAACTTACTTCATTATTCAAATCACTTGCTGCCACATCGCCCTTAGCTTCAGGAAAAGACAGCATTACCTTCGGTCCTACTACTAACTGGCCATAAATTCTATCTCCCAATTCTACTAATACTTTATAACGGTCGACTTCTTCTTTATATTCAATCTTTTCAATAGTTCCTACTCCTAAACCATTAGAAACTTTAATCTTATTTTCTAATTCCCCAGTTAAATCACGTCTATCTGTAATTCTAACTAAAATTTCATCTCCAATATCAAAAGAAGTAATTAATTTTCCACTAATAGCTGAAATAACCGGCGAACAATTTAACTTAATTTCAGCATTTAGGCCTTCTTCCACTCCTTCATAATCACTTAAACCTTCTAATTCCTCATCAGATAAATCTCCTCCACTATCTTCAGCATCATCTAACTCAAAGCGATCAGGATAAATTTTTATCAACTCAGAACGAGATAAAAAGCCCCAATTTAACTCTAATTGAATTTCTTCTTGAACTTCATCTTCAATTTTTTCTTTAATTAACTCCTCAGCTTCTTCTTCCTGACCTTCAGTTAATAACTCCATCACTTCTGGAGCTGCTAATCTTTTTCTCATTTTCTTGGTTATATTCTTATCCTGGCTATTAGCAATGTCCACTAATTGCTGTAACTCATCGCGAAATTCTTGATTACTTAAATCAAGAAAAAGATCATAGATCTCATCAGTACTAGAAGAGCCCAAATCTACATAATTAAATTTAGCAGCAGCCGGCTCAGATATCAGTTCAAAAATTCCATAGGTCTTGTTTCTACCACCATACTTATAACGACCCCTAATCACCAAAAATTCTTCTTCTTGATTAGTGTCTATGTTATTATCTTGATTTACTTCTTGTTCTGTATTTGTTTGCTGTGTTGATTCTTGTTCTTGATCAGTCATTATTTTCACCTTCTTTATAAGAGGTTTTAATTAAATATCATGAAATTATCCTTTACCTGCTCCTTTAAATTGTTTCCACATCTAGGCTCTATTTTCCTGCACAAAAAGGTAGTAAATTTAAAATATTTGTAGAATTAATTAAGAATTTGCTTAGGCATTTGACTTGCTTGATCTAATGCCTGTAAGGTAGCATCAGCAGCTTCTAAATAAGTTTTAACATTATTAGCTTGTTGATTTAAAAACTGCAAATGTTCAGAAAATATATCTCGCTTAGAAAAAAATATTAATAAAATAAACAATAACAATAATAACTCTTGATCTATAAAACCATTCGGGATTATTCCTTGTTCTCGCGAGCTATTTCCCTCTTGCTGCTCTGTACCTTCTTCTTCATTTGAAAAATCTTCTTCAACCATTGCTTACCCCCCTCAGTATCATCTTCTTTACCCAGTCATTAATTAAATTTCTGATAGTTCTATTTATTATATCATACGAAAAAATCAAAAAAATGTTACTTTTTAATCAATATATCACCTTTTAATTAATATATTTAATAATATGATTGAAAGGGGGACGATAAAGTGGGGCAAGATAATGATTTATTTTTTCCTGAAGGTGAAACTGTAGATAAATTGCTGAGTGTCTTTAATATTCAATCAGAAGAACAACTACAGCCTAATAAAGTAATTAATATTTTAAGCTTATTAAACTTATTAAATATCACTAGCTCTAGTTCGCAATCAAACCCTTTAATGGACGATAATCAAACTATTAATACTTTAGTTAATAACCTCAAGTCACAAAATAATAATCAATTACAAGAGGCACTTAATTCTCTTACTAACAACTCCAATAATAATTCGGGCTTAAATAATTTGTTTTCTTCCGCAAATAACAGCCAAAATAATAGTTTAGACCCTACTCTAGTATTAAAATTAATGAATCTAATTAACCAATTCAAAAGCTCTTCTAGCTCAAAAAACAATACAGAAAAAAAAGAAGCAAATAATGAACCAGTAAAATCAGAACCTAATAATTCTAAGGAAGATGAAAAATAAAAAGTTATGCCAAACATATTGTTTGGCATAACTAAATTAATTAAAACTGTTCTAATAAACTAAGCGCCTGATTAGTTTTATTAGTTTGCTTTTCTCCTTGGTAGGCTGCTGTAGCCACCTGATTACTTTCAATTTTTTTTGTTCTACCACTGCTTATTTGCTGCAGCAGAAAATTATTTTCTTCTAACAGCTTTTTTAATTCTGCAGTGGAAACATTATTTTTTTCTAATTCTACATCACAATTATTATGCTTTAAATAAAATTTAATTATTTTACGCATGAATTCAGATTTACTATTAAAAGAGTCTAATTCCCGCTCTAAACATTCTATTTGAGCAGTTGAAAAATATTTCTCTGTAATTCTAACACTAAATAATAATTTAGTCATAATAATTAATCTCCATTACTGCTTGCTGCTTCTTTTTTACTATCTGCTATTTCTTTCTTACTTTTCTTTACTTGCTTTTTATCCTTAGCATTTTCTCTTTTTTGATCTAATTTTTCTTTTAATTTAGCTTTAACCTTACGCTGTAGAGCTTTACCCAATTTAACATAACCACGACAGTTACTAAACTGAGGCTCAAGATTTATCTGTTCACACGGAAATCCTGCTAAATGCTCCTCTAAAGAATCAAATAATAATATAGAAGCACCACCTGTAATCAAAATTTTATCAATCATTAAATAGGATTCCCACCTGTTTTGAATCTGTAGAGCAATATCTCGGGCCAACTTATTAATCTCTTCTTCTTTGACTTCTTTAAAATCATAAATTTGCCCTCGCACCTCAATATAATCTTCGCCTTTTAAAATCTGTTTTTTAATAATATCTTGCGATACATCAATATCTAAATAGTCTTGAATCTTTTTAAATATTCTTTTCCTAATGCCCTCACTAAAAGAAATAGGAGATCCTTTAATCAACTCTCCTTTATTAAAGGCTACACAATCAATAGTTAAGCCTCCTAAATCAACTATACCTAACCCACCTTCTATATTGGCAGTAACTTGTCCTTTCTCATCCATGATGAAATCATAATAAGATGCTAAACCTTGGGGAATAATTGTAGTTTTCTTGATATTGATCTTTTTAGAAACAAAGTTGTTATTAATATTTTTTAATTTTACTTTAAAGGTTTCAGTTAACTTATTTTTGAATGTATCTTTATGATTTTCATAATATTTAATCGGTAATCCCGTGACTAAATGGTCAATATTAATCATATCTGCTTTAGGGAATAAAAGACTAATTCCAGCTAACAATTTAGCAAACTCCTCTGGTTGCTCATACTTATCAACTGCTAAAGAGTATCCCACTGAAGAAGAATTTTGATTTAATACATAGTCTCCTACTCGATAAGCACTAAACTCTTCACTATCTTGTCCATTAATCAAATCTGATTGAATTTTAACTATCATCTTAGCAGGATCAAATTTTTCTACTAAATTGCTCTGTCTTTTTAATACCTCAAAAGAAGTATCAGATAAGACTCCCTCATCTTCAATTTCAGCTAGAGAGGGAAATAATAATTGCTGGCCATTAGCCAATATTTTGACTGAATCATAGCCTAAATCTACACCAAGTACATCAATTTTTTCTCCTCGCATCTCTCGCCCTCCTATAGAATATTCAAAACATTCCTAATTACATTGAACTCTGCTGCTCAGCCATTTTATTATCTAAAAAACTATCTAAATCCTGTTTTCTGACTATCCATTTCCCTCCTAATTTAATACCAGGAATTTCTCCCTGATTTAGCATATTATAAATTGTCGTCTCAGAACGATTTAAATATTGTGCGACTTCCCTAACTGTAAGATTAGAATTTTTCATCTTATAAATTCCTCCTAATTAGTTTTTATTTCTGCCTACAGTTATATAATATAAAAAAATACCATTTTTTTCAATAGGTTTTTGGAAAAAATTTCTTGTAGGTGGTATTAAGCCGTATTTTTTTTAATTTACTGCCAAAAAATAAAAAAAGACCAGATTTATCTCTGGCCTCGTTTGATTTCTGCTCTTACCTTTTTATCTTGCTCAAAATCTAATGCATCTTTTAAAGCTTGCTTAGCTTGAGCAGTCCCAATTTCTCCTAACGCCCAAGCCGCATGACCACGCACTATGGCCTGAGGGTCTTCCTTTAAAGTAGTTATCAAATCTGGTACTGCTGCTACTGCTTTTAAATTTCCTAAAATTATTGCAGCATTTCTTTTAATCGGTCTCTTCCCCCTCCAATTCATCACTGTCGAAGAAAATTTTTCTCTAAAATCTTGATTAGTCAACTTTAATAGAGGTAGTAATTTGGGATAAACCCCTAGATTTTGCGCTTTAAACTCTGGCTGATGACTCACTTTAACATCTTGATTATAAGGACACACTTCTTGGCAAGTATCACAGCCCCAGACTCTGACACCTATTTTCTTTCGCTCTTGAATACTTAAGTATCCTTTAGTTAAAGTAACTTGCCCTAAACATTCTTCAGCATTTAATGTATAGTTATCCTTAAGGGCTCCCGTAGGGCAATTATCTAAACAACGGCTACAGTCTCCACATTTATTCTCTAGTGGTTCATCTATCTCTAATTCTAAATTAGTAATTAAACCACCAATAAAAATCCATGACCCATACTGAGGATGAATAATGCTACAATTTTTTCCCTGCCATCCTACTCCAGCTTTACGGGCCAAAGCCCGGTCAACAGTAGGAGCAGTATCCACAAACTGATAAGTTTCCACTCCTGTTTGCAACTGCTCTACAAAATCTGCTAACTGTTCTAATTTTGCTTCTAATACCTGATGGTAGTCTTTTCCTTGAGCAAATTGTGATAATTTTCCTTCTAAGGAACCACGTTTTTGCTGTGGGGGATGATAATAAGATATAGCTACTACTATAACTGATTTAGCCTCCGGAAGTACCTCCCGTGGACTAGTAATTAAGTCTAAATCACTTTTCAAAAACTTTGATAATTCTCCTGCTTCTTTGCGCTCTTTTAAAAACTCTTCTACTTCATCTAAATCATCAGCATCAGTAATCTTAACTTCATCCAAAGAAATTTCTGCTCCATAATTTTTAATATCTTTTGCTAAATTCACAATTCCACCTCTAATTATTTTTTTGCTTCTAAAATTTAGAAAAACTCATCTTTAGCTACTGACTTAGAGACTATTCAACAAAAAATAATTTCTTCTATTTATCAATTTCAACAAATTAAAATTAATTCCTGTTTTTAATAAAAAATGGACTCCTGCTTATTTAACTGCTTAAAAACAAAATAAAATAGCGGCCCAGCCAGGACCGCTAAAAATAATTTACACCTTTTCAATTGCATCAGTCGGACAACTATTAAGGGCATCTTCAGTAGCCGCCTCTTTGTCTACCGCCACTTCATCAGTAATAGCTTCTGCTTTTTCATCATCATCCCAAGAGAACACCTCAGGCACATTATTAACACATAATCCACAACTAATACAATCTTCAGCAATTACTTTTACTTTCATCTTATATGGACACCATCCCTTCTTAGTTACAAGAATATGGTCCCCTAGTTAAGATAAAAGTATTCACCCAATGCCGCCAAAAATTATTCCTAAGATCAAGACTACTCCCGCTACAATAGTGAATACATACTTAGCAAAAGGTTCCCACCAAGTTCCTAAGGGATTGTCTGAACCTTGATTAATCGCCTGCCGGGCTTTAGTAATATCATAAACCCAAAAGTAAGTAACAGCAGCCATTACAGCTCCAATTGGTATCAAATAAATGGTCACAAAATCTGCAAAGTGACCAAATAATTTCATACTCAAATCAAGGGGTAACCCCACTGCAAAAGTTAAACCTCCCACTAATATAACACTCTTTTTTCGACTTATCTTCAGCCGCTGCATTAATGCCTCAACAGGTACTTCCATCAAATTCATAGTTGAAGACAAAGCTGCAAAAATAATACTTAAAAAGAATAAGACAGAAAAAATATAACCTCCGGGCATCTGCTTAAAAATATTAGGTAGAGTAATAAATAATAATGGCGGCCCTGCCTTAGGGTCCAATCCAAAAGCAAATACAGCTGGAATAATCACAAAAGCTGCTAAAAACGAAGCCGTTGTATTAAAGATAACAGTTTGTAAAGCTGAAGCAGGAATATCAGCATCCTCATCTAAATAACTTCCGTAAACTAACATAGCTGCTCCACCTAAAGATACAGTAAAGAAAGCTTGTCCTAAAGCCATAATCCACGTCTTTGGATTGGCTAATTTTGACCACTCTGGTACTAATAAGAATTTAATTCCTTCTAAAGCACCTGGTAATGTAAGCGAACGGAGCAAGAGAATAAATAAAATCACAAATAAAGTCGGCATCATTACTTTATTAATTCGCTCTATTCCATCTTTAACTCCTAATCTTAAAACTAAGATAGTAATTATTATTGCTAGCAAATGCCAAATAATAGTTTTAGGAGTCCCAGCAAAAGAGCCAAAATAAGCTGGTAATTTATCAATCACTGCAAATTGACCCTGCAGGGCCAAGACAAAGTACTTCAAAATCCACCCTACGACGATAGCATAAAATACAAATACTCCAGTCACTCCTAAAACAGGGATAACCCCCAATTTATCGCCCCAATCAATTCCTCGTTCAGCATAAACTTCTTTAAAGGCCTGAATTGCTCCTGCCTTTCTTTCTCTGCCAAAGGCAAACTCTTCCATCAATCCAGTACTTCCTAATGTGATCACAAAAAATAGATAAGGAATCAAAAATGCTGCGCCCCCATAAGCACCTAAGCGCCAGGGGAAAAGCCAAATATTACCTAAACCAATTGCTGCTCCCACACACGATAATACAAATCCTATCCGACTAGACCACGTCTCTCTTTCATTCACACTCATCTTATTCCTCCTCTATGCTATTCTGTTCTCATCTATTATATTCTTTTCTTATAATAACTTATTTTTTAGAATTATGCAATAAAAATAGGCTAATGTTAATTTAATTGTCAACTTATTCTTTATCGAGTATATTTTTTTGAATCATTAAATAATAAAAAACCCCTAGGATATCCCGGGGGCTTTTTATTCATTCTAGTTATTAATTAGTCTGGTAGTCTCTACCAAAGTTATTATCCCAATAAGTTTTACCGTTAACATTATACTTAATACGATATTTTACATTAGCATCAGCAGGAAGATTTCTCACAACAAAGCCCCACTTTTCTAATTGATTATCATAACTAGTATAATAATTAGCAGTTATAGTTTCAGTAGTAGCCCAATTATCAGTAGTATAAACTACCTGCACATTTTTATTATAGTCTAAATTTTTGACTACTATTTCCCCTAATAAAGTTGCACTATCATTATACTGATGGTATCTAGAATCTTCTAATAATACATTGTTAGAACCCATGATAATCGGTCGATTAGAAAAATTAGGGACATTAGTCATACGAAGAAAATAATTTTCTCCTCCATTATTAGCCCAATAATTCTGACCATCTTTTTTATAATTCACAGCAAACTCCGTAGTGAACTTATAATAATGGAAACTTGGCTTATTAGCAGGAGTTTCAAACTCCCAAATTTGATGTCCCTCTTTATTTGTACCTACAAATTCACCTTTAACCTGTTTCCAATTATCATAACCATAGCTATAATGAACTACTACTTCTTCATTATAACCACTCTCTTTAATAACTACACAACCAGTTGTCTTATAACCTTCTAAGACACCTCTTTTAGTATACAACGGAGTAATTTTAGCAGAAGATAACTCTACTGCGTTAGCTGCCGCCTCTGCTGTTGAAAGAATAACTCCACCTGCCAAAACTAAGAATAAAAGACTTAAGAACAGACCACCCTTATAGAACTTTTTTGATGTATCCACTTTAAAAAAATTCCTCCTTATAGAATTTTAGTAGTAAAAGATTATTCTATCTTTTACTTTCATACAGATTATACAATATAAGTAAATTATTGTAAACCATTTTTTGATTTTTATTGGCTTAACTTTTCTAAACATAAAAAAACTATATCTAATAAGAAGGATTACTACTATTTATCAAGAAATTAAGACAAAGAGATTCATCTATAAAAAGGAGGGTTTTTAATGGATAAACTAAATTCTATTTTTGGAACTGAAAAACTTATCACAGTAGATATGTTAAAAACAGCTGGTAGTGTAATCCTACAGTTAATTGGAATCTTCATCATTGCTAAATTATTATTCAACTTTATTAATTATTTAATTGATAATTTATTTGATGAAAAAGATGAATATGACAGTCAAACTATTCAACGCAATAAAACATTAAAGACTATTTTAAGGAGTGCCCTCAAATATTTATTTTATTTCATTGTCATCACTATGGCACTACAAGTATTAGGCATTCCAATCTCCTCAATTCTAGCTGGTGCAGGAGTATTTGGGCTGGCAATAGGTTTTGGAGCACAAAAATTGGTTGAAGATGTAATTACTGGTTTCTTTATCTTATTTGAGAATCAATTTGGAGTTAATGATTATATTGATGTTGCTGGAGTAGAAGGTTTTGTACAGAATGTAGGATTAAGAACTACTACTTTACAAAACTTAGATGGGGATGTACATATTATTCCTAATAGTAATATTCAACAAGTAACGAATTTAACAGCAGACTTTAAACGAGTTAAAGTCGATGCTGCTATTGAATATGAACAAGATATTGGACAAGCAATTGATGTGTTAGAAGATATCTCTGATGAATTAAAAGAAACATATCCAGAAGTAATCAATGAAGGGCCAAAAGTCTTGGGCGTGCAGGATTTAGCTGCATCTAGTGTTAATATCCGTGTCATTGCAATGGTTGAAGCACCAAAAATGTGGCAGATGGAACGAGTTATGAAACAAAAGATTAAAGAAAGATTTGATGAAGAAGGAATTGGCATTCCATACGATCACTTAACTATTGTTAATAAGGAATAAACTTTGAACCAGGAGCTAAAAACAAATAAATACGCCAACATGAAAAGCCCTTGCCGCAAGCGGCAAGGGCTTCTAGCTTCTAGCTTTTAGCTTCTAGCTTCTAGCTTCTAACTTCTAGCTTCTAACTTATTACTGTGGTTGACTCGGTTGAGAAATTGTTGATAAAGCTTCGCCTGCTTCCATATCTGTTTGAGAAGCAACTGCTAAATCACCTAAAGAAACAATTCCTACTAAATTATTATTTTCTACAATCGGTAAACGTCTAATCTGTCTTTCCCCCATTATCTGTGCTGCTTCTTCTACACTCATCTCAGGAGACCCATAAATTAAATCCTGCGACATCACCTGATTGACTGGTGTATTAAAATCTTTATTTTCAGCAACATTACGGATTGCAATATCGCGGTCTGTAATCATCCCTATCGGCTGTTGTCCTTTACAGACTGGTACAACACCTACATTTAAATCGCGCATTACTCTAGCAGCATCAACTACAGTAGAATTAGAATCAACTGTAGTCACTTGGTCTGTCATTAAGTTTCTAATTTGCATGATTATATCATCCCCCTCTAAAGTTAAAATGCGCAATTATTAGAATTTTAATCATTAAAATCAATGTTAGTTTTTACCTCCAGACTAAATAACATCCAGATAAAATTAAAGCACCGCCTAGCACAGTCATCATAGATGGAATTTCGCCTAGAAATAAAGCCGCTAAAATAATAGCACTAATCGGGTCAATATAACTTAAAACTCCTACATCCTGCACTTTACTTAAACTAAGCCCTTTCACATATAAAACTAATGCAACTGCAGTATGTATAATTCCCAGTACAGATAGTAAAAACCAACTTTTAAGACTACTTGGCTGCGAATAATTATAAATTAAAGGTAGTAAAATTAAAATTGCTACTCCTGTTTGACCTAAAGTTAAGACCCGCGCTGAAACATCTTTGAAAAATTTATTCAAAACCATAAATAAAGCATAAAATAAAGCTGCTAATAGACCATAAGCAATACCTTTAAAACCACTAAAAGATAACTGACTAATATCAGAAATTATTATGATCCCCGTAAAACTCAAAGCTAAAGCTAATAAATTATCTTTAGTTAAATTTTCATCTAAAAATAGAACCGATAGAATAGTAGCTAAAATTGGCGCAGTATAATAAGCTAAAGTAGCATTAGCAATTGTCGTAGTTTTTACTGCTTTAAAAAAGAAAACCCAATTAACTGTTAGAGCTCCACCAGTAGCCAAAAGCAGTATCGTATGCTCTAACAACTTAATCAAACTTAATTCTTGACTGCGGCTAACTAAAAGAAATAAAAATATAAAAGCAAATAAAACTCGATAAAAAACTATTAACTGTGATGATAAATCAATAAAACGAACTATTAACCCAATACTCCCCCACGTTACCATTGCTAATATAATATATAAGTAACCTAATTTATTCTTTTCCATTTCACTCCCCCCTAAAAAGATATTAGTTATGAGTGACGAGTAAATAGTAATCAGTTAAATTCAAAATCAAAAACACTAATTCAAAATCAAACAACATAAAATCAAAACCTAGACTTGGCGGTGCCAAGTCTCTACATACAATATCTAAAATCTAATGTTATATTTATTGTTATCATTTTAACACTGTTTCACTGGATTTGCGTGATATAAACAATCAACGGAATTGTTAACACTGACAATAATGTAGTCAAAAACACTGCTTCTGAGGCTAATGCCTCATCTCCGCCAAATTCTTGGGCAAAAATAGCCGTATTTGCAGCAGCAGGCATCCCGGTTAAAACTATTACCACACCCAATAAGGTAGCTGATAAATTAAAGGCTGGGATTAAGATACTTAATCCCTCTAAAATACCTAATACTATTAACGGCAGCAAAATCAATCTTATAGCCGTGACCAGCCATAACTTTAAATTAGAGAAAATATCTTTAATAGTCACTTGGGCCAAGACATTACCAACCACAATCATCGCTAGAGGAGTTGTAGTCTCTCCAAGCATCTCAAAAGTATGACTAATTGCTGATGGCAACTCTATAGAAAAAAGAAAGATCAAAAATCCAATTCCAATCGAAATAATACCAGGGTTAATCAATTGACTTAAATCCAATGTAGCCTTTTGGCCCTCATCTTGTCTACTATTACACATAATCAGCACTCCTAAAGTCCACAGCACAATATGAAATACCAGATTATAAATTGCTGCTAAAAAGACCCCCTGCTGACCAAAAATCACTTCGACTACAGGATAGCCCATAAACCCTACATTAGCAAAAATCAAAATGAAACGATAAATTGCTTGTTCACTACTATTATCAGTCAAGAGAGAACTAATCCCCCACGAGAGGGCAATCATAATTCCAAAAACACCTACAGCAATAACTAAGACAATCCCTAATTGATTTAATCGTTCTAAACTAAAATCATAATCCATAGAATTAATAATTAGAGCAGGTAACGTCACATATATAATTAAATTAGTCAAATTATCATTCAAATGACGATCTACAATCTGCAATCTTCGAATAGTAAATCCAATCATTAATAAGAAAAATAAAATTAATGTCTGATTAAAAATTGTAGCACTTTCCCTAAAAACCACAATAATTTGCTTAAATAAAGCTAAAATACTAATTTTAATCACCCTTTCAACACTAATTATGTTGTATTTTCTAATTATATATTATAAACTATGTTATATCTCATTGTAAAAATATTAATTCTAAAACAAGGAATTAATTTAGTTATCCAGAATGTGATAAACATATAGAAGGAGGTTTGATTATGGAGCAACTTGTTAGCATTAATCAATTAGCTGATTCCTTTACCTTACATCCTAAAAAAGTTAAACTATATATCAATCAATTAAAAGATAATACAGACTTAATCCCTAAACAGCAAGATAATAAAGTTTTACTATCCGAACAGGCTGAAGAATATTTTAATGAAGTAAAAGATTATGAAAATAATCATCCTAATCTATTAAACTATGCTTTATGTAAAGAAATTAATAGTTTACCCAATCAACTGGATAAAAGTTTCATTTTACAACTAACTAAAAGAACAAAATTAAAACAACAAAAAGAACATCGACAGTTTGAAGAACTACCTAAATTGATAAAACTAGAAAAAAAATCATTAGCTAAAAAAATAATAAGCTGGCTGGAAAACAAAGTAGTTATATCTGATTTAAATAAGGTCATTGTTGACAGATTCAGTAGCGATGAAAGTGATTCGGAAAAAAATCCCGACCTTAGAATAACCTTATATGAAGGTAATCATCCCCAGGATATTAATTTAATTATTAAGGAACAACTAAATTATTTAAAGAAAATTTATTACCATGAGTTAAGTGCTAAACTTGATACTGAAACTGAGCTTAATTCTTTAGACTCATTGCAAGAAGCATTAAGTGATTTGAATGATGAGCAATTAGTTAAAAGAATCTTCAAAACTTTAGTCGGCTATAAAAACTATTATAAAATTACTACTAATCCAGAAATGATTATTATTGATTTTAGTCATATTAAATTACCTGATAAATTTGAAGTTCACCGTCGAGAAGATTGTTTATTATTAGAATTTAATAATGACTGTCAAATTACTATTCACCCTAATCATAAACCAGAAAGATTAATTACCAAACTGAAAAAAGAACCAGAGGCTATGGAACTATTCGCATGGTAATTCAGCTATGAGCTGTGTAATTTAAACTAAATCAAAACTATAAGCAACCACAAAGTTAAATTCAAAACAAAAAACATATAGTAAAAGAAAAGTTCCTCGCTAGCGAGGAACTTTTCTTTTCTCTGTTTTTCTCTTCACTCATTACTTCTTTACTTATCACTGCTTTTGTTTTCACTGTTTCACTGTTTTTCTCTTCACTCTTTACTCTTAACTGTTCTACTTGTACATTTCAAAATATTCTTCAGTAGAAGGTAAGCGACCTAAAATAGCAGCCATCGCAGCTACATGGGCACTACCAAGATAAGTCTGAGAATCAGCCGGGCCAATTCGAGATTGATAATTTCTAGTGGTAGTAGTTAGTGCTACAGAACCAGGGCCAATTCTCCGCTTGTTACCCATACATAGACCACAGCCAGGCATAATTACTGTTGCCCCTGCCTCAGTCAACTTAGCTAAGCTACCATCTTCAGCTAGCTCATTATAGATATCTAAAGAAGCTGGAGAGACGACAAAGTTTACGGCTGGGTCTGCCTCTCGACCCTCAACAATTTCTGCTGCTTCTTTAATACTCTTATAATTACCTCCTACACAACTACCAATAAATACTTCATCTAATTCTACTCCTGCTACTTCCGAAATAGGAGCTACATTATCAGGATGATGCGGCTTTGCTACTAATGGTTCTCCCACTTCCTCTAATGGAATTTCAATTGTAGCAGCATATTCAGCATCTTCATCAGCCCGCGGTAAAACTGGATCTTCTAGAAATTCTTCAAGAGCTGCAATAGTCTTCTTAACTGACGGACAAGTATCAGCATCAGGACGAGATTTTAGATACTCTAAGTTATCCTCTAAGCTATCTAAAGTCTTTTCATCCGCCGGCACAATTCCTGCTGAAGCACTTCTTTCAGCTACAGCATTAGTTAAGATATAACGCTGCTCTTGACTTAAGAACTCTACACCTTCCATCTCAATAATCCGGCCATTATAAACATCTTTGCCAACTGTCTCCTCAGCATAAGTAACTAAAGTAGATACTAAATCACGAGCCGTAATTCCTTCTTGTGGTTCTCCTTTAAAGACTACTCGTACAGATTCATCCATAGTTAAATCCTGCTTGCCATACTTCATCACACCAGCAATAATATCTGATGCAGCAGGGAAAGAAATTCCAGTCGGTGTTCTAGTATGAGAGTCACCACCTACAATTACATCAGTTGGTAGTACAAAACGATTACCAATGGTATGAATAATTCCTTCACCAGGCTTTAATCCTACTCCACCTCGTTCACGCACAAAACCAGTTAAAAACTCGTGCATATCTCGCTCTTCACTAGATGGACATTCACCAGTATGACATAAAGACTGAATTACAAACTCAGCACCAAAGTCACCACCAGCCATAGCTTGATATTCATCTAAAGTCATGGGCCCAGTTGTATCCTGAGAAAAAGCACCACGTACTTCAACAGTAGCAGTTTCCCCTGGTAAAATAGTCTCTTTACTATCAATCCGGTTCTTACCTACAATCTTTTGGGCCAAAGTCTGCGGCGGCTTCTCATCAGCCGGTTCAACTTTATCCGGTAGATTACTTTCATCAAAATCTAGCCCTTGTTCACGACAGTAATCCGCAGCCCACTGCTGTAGTTCATTTCCAGCATCAAAATAAGTCATTCCCCCAGCAGCAATCTTATCTAAATTATACTGCACTGGTAATTCAACATCTATCTCTTCAGAACCATTAACAATTAATTTTTCAGCTGCTATATCTAATTCAAGCTCATCTCCCTCACTAATGCTATCAGTATCACACTTAACTGGTAGTATTCCAGAAGCAACTAGTGAGTTTTCAAAAATAGGCGCAAAACTCTTAGCTACTACTACACCACCTGCTTTTTTCTCAGGTTCCCCTTCAACTGGGTCTCCTAAAACCTGCAGCATAGTATATGTAGCAGACTTACGAGACGAACCTTCACCTAAAGCCTTACCTGCTACAAAAATTACATTCTCAGCATCCTCTTTTAAGTCCTCTAAACGCTCCAAGAAATCCTCCTCGTCAGCACGGCCATCCATAATAAACTGCGCATGTAACGGATGGTCAGTTCGACTGTCAGCATTCTTAGAAGGACTTAAGTGACCAGTAGTCAGATTATCTCCAACCTTAATCGTAACACCTTGATATTTATCCTCTAAGTTCCACTGGGCCGCAAACTCACGATTAGCCCAACTTTTAATTACTTCATTAACCAATTCATTATCTGCAGCTAATTCTGTTAATCTATCAAATTCATCAGGATTAACTAAAACCGTATCCTTTAAAATCTCAACTACCTGTTCAACAAACTTATCCTCTGCTACTAATTGAATTAACTCACTTGTAGCAGCGCCACCCTTCATATCATCTAGCAATTCAAGCGCTTCTTGCTCAGATAAATAATCAGACTCTACTTCTCCTCGAGCAATCTTTCCTAATCCCTCTGCTTTAGCATAAGAAGAAGGGAAAGTTCCCCGTCTTACTTCTTCCGAAATCAATCTAATTAATAACTCATCCAATTCTTCAGTCTCAAAAATAGTAAACTCTTCTTCATCCAATCCATCCAATGCCAAACCTTCAACAACAGCTTCAGCTTCCTCATCCGTCAACGGCCGCGGCGGCAAATCATGATTCTTCTCCCGCTGCAAAGCCTTATCTTTATAATCCTCTAACACGTCTAATAATTCTTTTTTCTCCATACTGAAATCCTCCCTTGAATTATTTCGTTTTAATTATACAATACTATGTGGGATAATACAAGCAGTCAAGCAACTACAAAAGAGAAATAGATAACAATTGCAGTCTAACTCTGGTACAAATGAGCACTATCGGCTGCACGGAGAGTTTCATGTCCTTTATGAAACTCGTAGGGGTCACCAAGTGCGAAGCTAAACCTATACAGAATTCATCCTACCAAGTAGGCAATCAAGCAAAAAACAATGCATACTAATTGCGGCATCACAGCAATTTGCAAAATGCATATTATTTTGATTGCGCACAGTAATTAGCAACAAAGCTAAGAGCTCAGCTCTACACGAAGAGTTTTGCAGCGCAAAACTCGTAGGCACTTAATCTGCTCTAAGCAGATTACCTAGGGCTAGTCATCATCTACCACTTCACCCAAGCAAAAAACAAAAAAAG
This sequence comes from Halanaerobacter jeridensis, assembly GCF_016908315.1. Lineage (GTDB taxonomy): Bacteria > Bacillota > Halanaerobiia > Halobacteroidales > Halobacteroidaceae > Halanaerobacter > Halanaerobacter jeridensis. The sequence goes on from NZ_JAFBDQ010000013.1 coordinate 61,580, forward strand.
ACTCATTAAATAATAGGAATTCTCCCTACTATTTAATGAGTCCTCTTCAAAAATGCCAACTGCCCATTTTTATTATTTTTATACCAGCTGAGCATTTGAATTTAATAAGTTACATTGACATCTTTAAACTCACTAAGCTTCTTGTCTTCAAAATATTTCTCATTCAAAAACACCAGATTAGATTGATCACTGTTCATCATTTCACGATAGACCTGATCGCTAATTTCTAATACCTGAGTATCACCTTCATGAAAAGTAACTTTTACTTTCTTCATGACTCCTCCCCCCTTTTTTATAATTTTATTTTCTTATTTTATATCTTCTACTTTTATATGACAATTCCTCTAATTAATTTTAATTTTTTTAACAATAAAAAAGTCTTCCGGATACCGGAAGACTTTTCCTTTATTCAAATTGATCTTCTACTTCAGCAATTTTAGCCCGTTCAGTAGTGGATAACAATTTATTTAAATCTAATAAAATAACTAAACGCTCTTCTAAGCGAGCAATACCATCTAAATACTCATCTTTAATTCCTGCCACACCACCACTTGGTTCAGTAATTTTTTCAGCATCAATCTTAATCACCTCTGAAGCATCATCAACAATAAAGCCTACCTTCGCATTTTCCAAATCGACCACCATAATTCGTGTTTCTTCTAGAGGGCTTACTTCAAAATCTAATCTTTTTCTTAAATCTACGATAATAATAACTTCGCCTCTTAAATTAATCATACCCTCAATAAAATCTTCCGTACCAGGCAAATTAGTAATCTCTTCGGGTGGAATTATCTCATCTACTTCCGTAATTCCAATTCCAAATTCCTGGTCTTTTAGTTTAAAGCCAATAAATTGGTCTAAATTATTTGCCATTTTTCCTATCCCCCCTTGCTATCATATATTTTACCATTTTATTGCTCAATTATAAACCATTATTCGCAGGAATTTAAATTGCGTAGTAAAAGGTTAATTTTTCATTCGTTCTTCAGCTTTTTTAATCATCTTTTCTTTATCATTACCAGCCTTCTGCTGTCCATCCTCTAATAAATGAGGAGTAATATAAATCACTAATTCTCGCTGATCCACATTACTATTTTTAGATCTAAATAAAGCCCCTAAAACTGGTATATCCCCCAACAGCGGCACTTTAGAAGTTGATTCTGAACCTACATCTTGGATTAAGCCCCCAATTACAATTGTCTGCCCATCCTGCACTCTGACATTAGTACTCACTTTTCTTTCACTAATCTCTGGTGGTCCTTCAGCAGCTGCACCACTAATATTACTCACCGAAGGCTCTAATTTCATATTAATTCCCCCAGCATTACCAACCCAAGGCGTCACACTCAAATTAACTCCCGCATTAATACTTTGGTACTCTGTCACTTCTGTATTATCATCTTCATCATATTCCTTAACCTCATAATACTGCACCATTCCTACATTAATACTTGCCTCTTGACCATTTAAAGTAGTAATATTAGGGTTAGCCTTCACAGTAGCTTGGCCCTGACTAACTAAAGACTGTAGCTTAACATGAAAATCAGATGGTAACTCTAAAACGGACTTATAAGTCAATTTCCCTAATCCAGTATCAAATAAAGTAGTCTGCTCATCATTATCATAGTTCATACCTAATTTATAAACTGGATTCTGATTTTGATTTTGAGAAATTTCTACTATCAAAGCTTCAACCACAATTTGTGGAGCCTTATGATCCATTTTATCAATACAACCCTGCAATGCTTTTAATCCCTGTTTAGTCCCAGTAGCTAAAATAGCATTCTGTTTTTCTAAGACCTTTACTTCTACTTGCCGGACCGATCTCGGCAATCTTTTCGGTACTTCAGTTACCTTAATATGGTCAAGTGGAATTAATTTTGTTTGATTAAATAAATAAGAAGAAGGATTGCTAATATTTTTATCACCAATATAATAAGTACCATCTTTTTTCATATAAGCCAAACGAGTTCCTGATAAAATAATCTCCAGTGCTTTATCTAAGGGAGCCTCCTTTAGTTTTAAATCAATCTTTTCTCGCGAACGTCCAAACAACACCATATCTTGATTATTTAAATTGAAAATCTGTCTGATAATATCTATTACTTTAGCATTTGCTACATCTACACTCACTTGACCATTAATTACTGAAACTGACAAATTACTATTTGGCTGACTACTATCTGCTTTAGTCACCCGATAAATATTATTACTTTTACTAACCGAAAACCCATTAATCTGTAATAAACTAGTTAACCCTGTTTCTAACGGTACATCTTTAAAATTGATAGAAATTATCCCCGTCACTGATTGATCCATAATGATATTAAAAGGCGCCCGGCTTGAGATTTCTTTTAAAACCTTGCGAATATCCCCCCGCAAAATATGAAGCGTTAATTGACTATCTCTAATCTCTACTTCAATGTTTTCTTGTTCTTGCTTACTAATTAAATAAATTTTATCACTTACTTTAGTAAATTTATAATCATAGGCCATCTTTAACCCCTGCAGTACTTCATCTAACTTAACCTGCTCTAAATTAAGAGTTACCTTCCCCTGCACAGTTTTATCAGGGATCATATTTACCCCTAACTGTTCCGTAATCATTGCTAAAACATTAGTGATATCAGTCTGCCTAACTTTTAAAGTTACTAATTCATCGTTTTGAGCTAAACCCTGGGCACTAATCATACAACTTATAGTTAATAACAACAAAACGAAAATTAATGTTTTTTTTCTCACCACAACCGCTCCCTTTGCAAACTTAAAATATTCCATAAATACACATCTTCTCCAAAATTCAGCTGATTTTATAGCTTAGACTTGACACTGCCAAGTCACTACATCCTCTTTACTCTTCTCTCTTTACTCTTTACTTTTTTCTCTTCCTCCGAGCCTTAAAGTTCAAAGGCTCTCCGTACAGCCCTATTCGCTCTACTTTTCGCATTATTAACAGTCTACGAGTTTTAAACATACAAAACTCTCCGTGTAGCACACAGCGCTTAAATTTAATGCTCATCACTCTACACAATAAATATACAATACATTTTGCAAATTGCTGTGTTTCCGCAATCTATATACAGCAATTATTGCTCAACTCACTACCAGTCACTCTTCACTCTTCCCTAATTACTATCCTTTATCCCTTTAACCATTAAATTAATTTCTAATTGCGAACTACGCTCTACTTTTCTTAACTGCAGTTTTTCAATTATAAATAACTTTTTAACCTCATTTAATCCCTTTAAAAAATCTGTTAGTTGGATAAAACTCCCCGTCAGAGTAAAATCATAATACAGTAACTTATAATCAACATCTTCTTTGTTTTCAAATCGCAATCCTTTATTCTTAACCTTTAAGCCACTCTTTTCTAGACTCGTAGTTAAAATATTTAACCCCTGCAATTGAGCAGCATTTAAATCATTACTAAAAATTAATGAATTCAGCTCTTGCACCTCACCTTTAGCCTGCTGCAACGCCTTTTTATATCTAGTACTTTCTTGCAGCAGTCTTTTTTTATTGGCCCACTGACGTTTTTTAGTCACTAATTCCTCTTTTGAATCATGGTAACTATTCAGTACCGGTTTAATGCCCCATTTAAAGAGAGAACCGCCCCCAATAATCACTACTGCTAAAATCAATAATTTAAGCTCGCGCTCATTCAATTTTTTCACTTAAATCACCTTCAATTTTGAATCTTTCTCTTCCTGCTAAGGTTTCAATAGTCCCTGTGAAATCTAGATTCTTAAAATAAGACGATTGTTCTAACTTATTCATTACTGCTCCCGCCCTAGGAGCAGTTCCAGCCAATAAAACCAGTCTTGTTTCAGAAAAATTAAGCTGTTCAACTTTTACCTGGGGCCCTAGAATATTATTTAGTTCAATCAACCACGGTAAATAATTATTCTGCCACGTAATTTCTTCTTTTAGTTGAGTTGTCCTATCTCGCGCTACCATAACTTCTTCCTCAAATTTATGCAGTTTTTCGACCACCGGCTGTACTTGATTTAACTTAGTTTTTAAATCTTCTAGCTGCGCCTGTTTTAAATTCCACTGCAAGATGAAATTAATTAACACTAATAATATAATCCCACTAGCAACCCAGCCAATCTGTTGCCATTCACTCTGTCTAATTTGAGTTGATAAATCAATAAAATCTTGCCCTGCTATTCCTTCAGCCGCCTGCTTTACTTTTAGCCAAAACTCTTTTCCGCTAGTTGTAGTCTCTTGTACATCAACAACTTGCTGCTCTAATTCTTCTAATAGATAATTTTTGGTCTCTTGAATATCTTTAGTCTGACTACTTCTTAAATAAATTTGCTGGGAACTTAGAAAAGTATAATTAAAATAGTTTAAACAACTATCAACATACAAAATATTATTAGTCCCCGCCGCTGTTTGGCTATAGAGTAAATAAAAGACCAAGGGCACGGGAACAATAGATTTCACCTTAAATCCAGATTGCTTACACAAGTCATGAAGATCATCTAAATAATTTTTGAGCACAGCAAAAGCCACTACTTTAATTCTCTCTTCTGTCTTTTGGGCTATATAGTAACTACTATAAACTTCCTCGGGAGGACAAGGTAATTGTTCTAAAAATTGAATTTGAATGATTTCTGTTAATCTATTCTCTGCTTCTAGAGGAAAATCTAAAGTCCGCAAGAAGAGATTAACTGTAGGAATTAATAAGCTAATCCACTTCGGAGTAACATCAAGGTGCTGTAAATAAAAATTTAAATTATCTGTAATATATTCAAAACTTCGTTCATAAATCACTTCTGAAGCCTTAGTTTGAACTAATTTAACCTGCTCGACTCCAAACTCTAAATAAGTTCTTTTCTGCCCTAAAATTTTAGCTACTAGTCCCATTTTTTCAGCCTCCATAATCCTGACCGCTGAAGTTTTCAATTAACAACGGAGGTAAATCTACAGTAGTTAATTTAATTTTTAATCTGATAGCTTGAGGTAAATATCTCTTTAACTGCTTACTCAGTGCTTCTGATTCATTTTTTTCTCTTACTTCCTGCTGCGACCAATAAGATTTAAAGTACTCTGTTTCTAGGTCATAAAATTGAAATTCTAAATCTTTAATTGTAGCCTCACTAAAAAATTCTATGCGTTCTTTCTCCTTACTCCCTAAATAAGTGACCTCTTTAATTAATTGCTGCTGGTAGCTATCAAAAGAGTAAGTTATCTCCTTCATCTCACCAGTGGTGCTTAATTGATAAAATTTGATCTGGTGGTCACTGCCTTGAAACAAATTCCTAGTAGTTAAAGGCGAAGATAGTAGATTATGCAAGTCACGCGTTAACTCGGCCTCTAAAACTCTAAAGTTCTGTTCCCAGTGATTATAAACTCCTATCGACCGCCATAAATCAAAACTCTGCTGCAATAAAGCAAATAAAGAAACTAATATAATAGCTGTAATTGTTACTGCTGCCAAAATCTCTACTAAAGTAAATCCCGCTTCATTCATTTTAATCGACTCCTATTAGTTGGCCCAGACAAGCCGCTGAATTGAGTAAATATTGCGCTTTTGCGGCGATTGAATAGTTAATTTCAGTCTGCTTAAATTCTCACTATCTAAATATTCCGTTTCAATATACCACTGATAACTTCGCCCTTGATAATCAACATAACCACTATAAGACAGCTCAATCCCATTAATCACTGCCCTTAACTTAGTTGCTGCAAAAGTAGATAAATAACTATATTCAGCCCCCTTAAACAAAGTATCATTAACTTCAGTAAAACCTGAGACCAAAATAGAAATACTAATTCCTACAATCGTTGCAGCAATTAAGACTTCAACTAAGGTAAAACCTTTTTCTAGCTTCATTTTACTTCCTCCACTGTAGTTTGGCCCGTAATTTTATCAACTTCTATTTTTATCTTATTCCCATTATTAGTAATTAATAACAGCTGAACCCCTGAACTACTACCATTAGGATAAAAAGAAAGAGGATTACTTCCCTTTTCTAATTTAATCTGTTGCATGCCGCGCCCAAAAACAGTTTTCTCTCCAGCTGAATTACGATAAATCAAGCGATTATTTTCAATTCTTACTTTTTCTATCTGGGCAGCAGTGACTGCCTTTCTCTGTAGTTTATTAAAGAGATTAACCATCTGTCTTCGCGCCGCCTTTTGGTCCACACTTTCTAATAACTGATTGAAGTTAGGTAGAGTAATACTTATTATTAAGCCCATAATTACTAAAGCTAAGAGCACCTCAATTAGCGTTAATCCTTTAGTACTACCAATTCGTAACATCAGCCCCTTTGCCTTCACCTCCAGCAACATTATCTGCCCCTCGACTCCAGAGGTCATATTTATGTGCATTATGCTCACCAGGACACTGATACTGATACTCATTGCCCCACGGATCTTTTGGAATCTCCTTCTTTTCTAAATAAGGACCATTCCAATGAGGTGCTGCCGGTGCTCCACTCGGTTCTTCAATTAAAGCCTTTAACCCTTGTTCTGTCGACGGATAATTTCTATTATCTAATCTATAATTATCAAGTGCAGTTTTAAAAACATCTATTTGATTACGAGCGCTAGTTCGCTCTGCTTGTGAAACCTTGTTAAATAATTCTGGGCCCACCGTCGAAGCCAAAAATCCCAAAATTACTACCACAATTAAAATTTCTATTAAAGTAAATCCCGCTTCTTCTTTGCTCCACTCCATCATCACAAATCCCCCTATAGCGAAATAGTATTAATATTCAATATCGGCAGCAGCATCGCTACTACTATTAAGCCAATAACAATTCCCATTACTAAAATAATTACCGGCTCAAAAATTTTCATTATTTTCTCCAAACTACCCCGATAACTCTCTTCAAAATTATCCGCTAACTGCAGCAACATAGCCGGCAATTTACCAGTGCGCTCACCAATGCCTGTCATATGAATCATTAGCGGGGAAAAAACTTTGCTCTCTTCTAAGGCTTCAGCTAAATTACTGCCCTTTTTTACCCGCTGCGATGACTCTGCTAAAGCCTTCTTTAAGACTGCATTATTAGTTACATGCTGACTAAACTGCAGAGCTTTTAATAATGGTACCCCACTCTCTAACATTGTTCCTAAATTACGAGCAATCTTAGTTACATTAACTAAAGACAATAAATTCCCTAAGAGAGGTATCTGCAGCAGCCAAGCATCAATTTTTTCTTTAGCTCGCTTCTGTTGATAATAAAAATAAATTAAAGCAACTAGCAATAATAATCCTAATCCGATTAGCAATCCAAATCTAGTCATAAATTGACTTGTCTGCAACAAAAGCTCAGTTAAATAAGGTAAACTGCTATCATAATTCTCATAAATAGAAACGAATTTGGGTAATACATAAGTAATCATTACAATCACAGCTAAAATAGTAACTATAATTAAAACAATAGGATAAATTAAACTAGTAATCATAAACGACTTTAACTGTTTATTATTCTCTAAATCTTGACTTAAACGCTGACAACTCAAATCTAAAAAGCCACCTTCTTCTCCCGCTTTAATCATCCCAATATAAGCTTTAGAAAAATATTCAGGATGTTCTTCTAAGGCTTCAGCAAAGTTCTGCCCGCCTTTAATAGAGTTATAAATTTCTTTGACCACTCCACTAAATTCACTAGCAGCAGTTAATTGGGCAATGATTTCTAAGGCTTCACCTAATTGAATTCCTGCTGCTAATAAATTAGACAACTGCTTAGTAAAAGATAATACATGGTCTTGTTGTTGCAAGAGATTGAACTTTTTAAGAGCAACTTCTTCTTTTTCTGGCTTTGTTCCTGCTACCTTTAACTCAAAAACATATAACTGTTGGCTTTGTAGCTTTCTTTTAGCCTCGGCAGTATCTAAAGCTTCAATTGTTCCCGTTACCTCTTGGCCCTGCTCATCGATGGCCTGATAATCAAACTGAGCCATCTTTACTGACACCTCACTTTCTAGTTACTCTAATAATCTCATCAATAGTCGTCTGACCTGCTTTGAATTTCTGCCAGGCATCAGCAAATAAACTTTCCATTCCTTTAGAACGGGCCAACTTTCGAATCGCCTCTATTCTCTCTGCTCTACTAATAGCTGATGTTATCTCTTCTTCTACAGTTAACAGCTCATAAACCCCTAAACGCCCAGCAAAACCAATGTTATTACAACTCTCGCAACCTACCGCCTGATACACTTGGTCTTGAGGCTGTAGTTCCTGTCCCAAAGACTGTAGACGGCCAGGCTCAGGTTGATAACTCTCTTTACATTCAGCGCATAATCTTCTGACTAATCTCTGCGCTAAAACACCATTTAACGTCGAAGCTAATAAATAATTTTCTACTCCCATATCCAACAATCTATTGACGGCTCCTGCAGCATCATTAGTATGCAGAGTAGCTAAGACTAAGTGTCCAGTTAAAGCAGCCTGAATTGCAATTTCTGCTGTTTCTAAATCTCTAATTTCTCCCACCATAATCACATCTGGATCTTGACGCAAAATAGAGCGCAGTCCTTCGGCAAAAGTAAAGTCAATTTCAGGCTTAACTTGAATTTGATTAACTCCATCTAGTTGATACTCTACAGGGTCTTCAATGGTAATAATCTTTTTATCACTCGATTTCAAATAATTTAAAGTAGCATATAAGGTAGTTGTTTTCCCACTACCTGTAGGTCCTGTCACTAACACAATTCCATTCAGCTGTTCGACTACAGATACATATCTCTCTAACATCTGCTCTGCAAAACCCAAATTATTGAGATTCAACAACACTTCAGCCCGGTCTAACAATCTCAAAACAGCACTCTCCCCCTCCAAAGTAGGAGTAATAGAAACCCGAATATCTAACTCACGCCCTAAGACCTTAATTCTAATTCGACCTTCCTGGGCCAACCTCCGCTGAGCAATATCTAAATCAGCCATAATTTTAATCCGCGTAATAATAGCCGGCAACACATTCTTAGGCGGAGCTTCTGTTTCATATAATAGACCATCAATTCGATATCTAATCCGAATATCATCTTCAAAGGGCTCAATATGAATATCACTGGCGCCTTGCTTTAAAGCATTAGTAATAATCACATTCACTAAGCGAATAATCGGAGCCTCCTGGGCCAAATCTTCTAAATTCTCTACATTGCTCTCTACATCAAAATCAGACAATTGATTGAATTCAAAAGAATTTAAATCCTCCATCATGCCTTCCACTGTATCTACAGGAGCACCTAAATACTCATTTAATAATTCAGCAATAACTTCAGCATCAACCAACTTCACCTTAATCTCTTGCTGACAATAGACCTTTAAATCATCAGTCACTGCCAAAGAAAGAGGCTCGGCACTTAAGAATTTAATCTCTTCCTTAGTCCTTTCTAAAGGCAGTAAATGATGTTCCTTTAAAAACTGACGCGAAAAACTATCTAGCACTGCTGCATCTATTTCATAATCACTCACCGAATTCCAACGCCCCCTTCCACTTTAGGCTGCAAAGGAATAGCTACTTTTCCTTTAGGGCCCGCTAAAATTAATTCTTGGGACTTAATCTCTAACACCTGATACCCCTCTATCTCCTCGCCTACTTTCAGCAAATAACTCTGCCCTGTCTCTTTTACTTCTAAGACTGCTAAATTTTTAGCTTGATTATTAAAGACAGAAGTAGCCCTCAGCACAAAGTTTAAGCTTCCTACTCTAGTCGAAGATGAAGAACTACTGACAGTAGCAAATAAATTATCTCGTTTCAATTCCGGCCACGAACTTCGGCGTTTGACTACAGCTGGACCCTGCTTTGCTGCCTTAACATCATTTAACTCTTCCTTGATTGTCTCCAGGTTAATTTCTATCTCAGGCGTAGTTACTGCTGTAACTACTAATTGATAACTCAAATTTAGAAATTGAAAACAGTTAAAAACTAAGATTAGAATTAATAGATATTTAATTGCAGTTAATAACTTAAGAGACATAACACCACCTACCTCAATCAATTCTGCTAATCCTCCTGCCATTTTATAATCTGCACTTTAAATTTATTCTTATCTTCTCTAATTCTATGAACTACTGCTGCAATCTTTTGCTCTTGCTTACTCTGCTGATTAACTGCAGTAACTTCAATTAAGAAATAACTAGACTGGGTAGTTAGATACTTTTTTAATTCCTTAGTAATCATCCCCACCCCGATTTGATTTAATTTAGATAACTTTTTCACTTCATGAGTTCTGCAGTAAGCTACAATCTTAGCCGCAGTTTTTTTATAATCATGGCTCAACTTGCTGCGCTCAATCCTAGTTAACAGTAATTCTAAGACCTCTTGACTAACAAAATTGATATTAATTCTTTTATCTACCGTCAAATAAGGAGCAATCTTTTCTCGCAATAAAGGGTCAGTAGGAAAAGCTTGTTTTAAAAAATCTTCGACTGTAGCAAATTCTTTAGCTGCACCTTCTTCAGTTGACACTAATTTCTGGGCTGAAGCTGCAATAATCCTTTGATTTAAAGCAGATAAGTCTAATTTTTCTTTTAAAAAAAATAATAACTTCTTCCACGCTGCTGACTGATAGAGATTGGGATTAAAACGACCATAAGTAGTAAATATCTGCTGCGCTTGCTGATAATCTGCTTTTGCTTCAAACTCTGCTTTCAGCTCAACAAAGTCAGAGAGCAGCCCTAATTTCTTCTCCCGTTCTGCTGCTGAAAGGTCATCCTCCCAGACTAATTTAGCAGCTAATTTATTCCATTTAACCTCTGCCCACTCTAAGTTCTGCAGCTGCAGTAAATCATCTTCGGCAGCATAATTAATATTTAATTTGCTACCTACATCACTAATCTGGACCTTAGTCCTCACTTGACGCTGGGGGGGGAGTTCTAAAGTCTTGGCCCACTCTTCATCTCTAGTATCAGCTGTTGTTTTATCACTTTCTAATAAATCAATCCCCCGCATAACTCCATCTACTGCCGCCTCTTTTAACTCCCGCCGCTGCAAATTGTTCCTAAGCAATAAACTATTTAGCTTTGCTTCATCAATCAAATTAACAAAAATAATACTTAAAATAACAATTGACCATAGTACAACTATTAAAGCATAACCATTTGTATTTTTCATATAAACCACAACTCTTTTTCTATTTAAATCAACTTAGTTATATCCAAATATTTCTATAAATATTTGGCAATTCCTTCTTTTTTATTACAAAAAAATAACCGCCAAATAAATGGCGGTCTGCTGTACTTAATTTAAATTTTTCTGGCTAATCACCTTATTTCTGCCCTCATCTTTAGCTTGATAGAGGCAATCATCAACTCTTTTGATTAAACTCTCAATATCATCATTTTCTTTATAGGTTGCAACACCTAAGCTACTAGTTAAATTATCAACCTTAGTAAAATCATTACTAGCTATGGTCCTTCTTAATCGCTCAGCCAAATCAAGTGCCTCTTCACACTCTGTAGCAGGAGAAATTATTAAAAATTCTTCCCCGCCCCAGCGACCACAAATATCAACATCTCTAATATTATCTAATAACAGTTGGCTGAACTCTTTTAAAACCTCATCTCCTACATTATGACCGTACTGATCATTAACCAATTTAAAATGATCTATATCGAGCAAAACCAAAGAAAATATTTGCTCATAGCGCTGAGCCCGAGCACAGATTTTTTCTAACTCATCATCTAATTTCCTGCGGTTATATATTTTAGTTAAATCATCTTTAATAATTAACTCTTCTAATTTCTGATTAATCTCTTTAATTTCCTCATTCTTATCTTTTAGTTGTTGATTTTTCTTTTGAATTAATTTTTTATTTAAAAAATCTTTAACATACTTACGATAATTGAAGATCGAAACTAACCAAGCAAGTAATCCATTAGAAATAGCATCTGCTACATAATAACTGTGTTTTAAATTAGGTTTAAAGATAGGTACAAAATAAATCAAAGCTAAAATTGCTACTAAATAGAGCGCAAAACTCTGCTGATAATTATAATAAAAATAAACTGCCATGCCATACAACACAGCAATATAAATTGTAGGCAGCCGAAATACTTGCTGCGGAGAAAAAAGAATCCTCATAATAGCAATTGTTAATCCAGTTAGTCCAATACTTATTTCATAAATCTTATGCAATAACTTAATCTGCTCTGGTTTTTTGACTTGAAAGTAAGCACTGATTATTGCAAAAATAACCATTAACGAAGCAGAAATAAAGTACAGTTGCTCCACTATACTACCATTAGGCTGAATAAAATAACCATAGTAAGCTTGTTCAAAAACTAAAAAAACAGATAAAATTAAAATCCGCAGATTATTATCGCGAAATTTTTTAACTTTAAACTCACTTTTATCTTCATCTGGGACTTCGGGGGATATTTTTTTTATAAAATCAACCATTTTATGTACCACCCCTCCATTAAAATACTTATTGAGCTTAATGTCTTTTTTCTACATAAAAGTATTTTAACCTGCTTAAAATGACAAAAACTCAGTAAAATCAAAGTTTTGACTTTACTGAGTTAAAGTACTATTATCTATTTTTTATTTCTTTAGGTATATAAACGTTGATAATACTCTCTAATCATCCTAGCAGCAGAAAATGGTTGATAGGTATCTCTATGGCTAGTCTTCATCATTTTAATCCATTGTTCTTGCTCAGAGTAATACGTTGGTACTACTTCATTTAACAAGACATCATATAAATTTTTAGTATCATATTCATCTAATTTAGCTACTTTTTCTTTCGTGGAACCAGAAAAATCTGCTTCAGTCTTAGGATTAACTGCAATTGCCCATCCATTTTGACCATGACGACAGATTTCAGGCCACCAACCATCCAAAATACTGAGATTTAAAACACCATTCATTGCCGCTTTCATTCCCGAAGTACCACTTGCTTCTTTAGGCCGGCGGGGGTTATTGAGCCACAGATCGCAACCGCGGGTCAATAATTTAGCAATTTCGATATTATAGTCTTCTAAAAAGACAATACTTTCTGGATATTGTTCTACCATCTCTAAAATTTTAGCCACTGTTTGCTGACCAGCATCGTCTAAAGGATGAGCTTTGCCTGAAAATACAATCTGAATTGTACCTTCTTCTAAATACTGTTCAATAATCTTTAAATCACTAAAAATTAGATCGCTTCTTTTATAATCAGCTGCCCGACGAGCGAAGGCAATTAATAATTTCTCTTCATCTAATCGTGTCTCTGTCTCCTGTTCAATATAATCAAGCAATTCTAATTTCAGTTCTTGGTGAGTACCCCAAATTTGCTCATCACTACCTTCCGAAAAGCGATTGACCATTCTTTTATCAACCCAAGTCTTAGAGTGCACTCCATTAGTAATGCCAATAATCGGTGCCCTCTCTTCTACTTCTTCCCACATCTCTTGGGCAGTTTCTTTATGTAACTTAGAAACACCATTAGCTTTATTCGCTAAACGTAGAGCAGCAGTAGTTAAATTAAAAGGAGCTCCTCCTAATTCAACCATTTCTTCAATTGATAATCCCAAATTAGCACCCATATACTGCAATAAATGATGAGCATGTTTCTCATTACCCTCAGGCACTGGAGTATGAGTAGTAAAGACAATCTGCTCTTTAACTTCCTCCCACGCTGCAGCAAATTTAACTTTCTCCTTTTCATCAAGTTCTGTTTTGCTAGATTTAAGTTCTGACTTCTGGGCCTCATTAAACTCCACCTTTTTATCATCCATTTTATCTCTAATCAATTCTAAACCTGCAAATACAGCATGGCCTTCATTGAAATGATATAAATCTACTTCAATCCCTAATTTCTTAAGTGCTTTCACTCCTCCAACCCCCAGCACCATCTCTTGAGCAATCCGCTCTTCACTAAACCAACCATATAATTGCCCAGTAATCCACTGGTCATCAGCAAAATTCTTATCCAAATCTGTGTCCAAGAGATAAAGGTCTGCATTATCAAATTCTGTTACCTTCCATACTTTGCAGTACACAGGACGATTTCTAATCTTTACTTTAACCTCTACTCCTGTATCTTCTAAAAAATTATAGTCATAGTTATAATAAGCATTATACGGCTCTCCTTGGGCAGTGATTTTCTGTTTGTGATATCCTTGTTTCCACAACATTCCGATACCTACTAACGGATAATCTGCCTCTTGAGCAGCCTTTAAATGATCTCCTGCTAAAATACCTAAGCCCCCTGAATAAATATTAAATTTACTATCTAAACCATATTCCATACAAAAATACGCTACTTTAGGATCTTGCACTGCTTTCTTCTTTTTAGTCATAATTGCCCCCCTTAAATTTTCCTCTATTAGATATTATTAAGTTCTAATTACTATTTTATGAGTCATTTATTAAAATATATATGCTATATTTTTCCAATTATGAATAAAAAAATAGACCAAGGCTATTTAGCAGTAGACTGGGGGGAGCTGTGAGCTCTTGCTTTTGACTGGCTCACCGCTCACACCTCATGACTAATAGCTCTAATTATATATATCTTTTCATCAATTGATCCACTACATCATCCACATTCTCAGCACTAATATTTTTTTCTGCAATATAGTTTTTTACTCTCTCGCGCTTAAAAGAATCTCTTAAATCATTCATGCCCTGCATAATCCCCGTTCTTCTACCAAGCCTAAATATCATCTGCTCTTCTTCAGTGAGGTCCAGAAACCACTGTAGTGCATCAATCATTTTGGACTTATCGGCTGGTAATCCTCCCTCTACTTCAGGAATTAAGTTCAAGATATGGTCACTCTTCACGGTACTGCTAATTCCAGTTAGATTTTTAATCAATAACAATATTTCTTCAACCATCTGTTGGTCATTAGTTCTGCTAAAGACTCCCTGCTGATACTGCTGCTTAAGAGGAACATTATCTGTAACAACAAGAGTTCTAATTCTGATAAAATCAGGATTAATTTGATTTAAGGCTTTAGCAGTTTCCAAGGCATTTTCTTCAGAATATTCTACGCCACCTAAACCGGGCATAAAATATTCAGACAGTTCAATCTTAGTCTCTTTAATCTTTTGTCCGGCTGTAATATGCTGCTCTTGAGTGACCCCTTTATTGATTAAATCTAAGACCTGGTCACTACCGCTTTCGAGACCAATATGCAGTCTGGTTAGCCCTGCCTCTGCAATTCTTTGCAGCTCCTGAGCAGACATTAAAGCTATAGTATGTGATCTCGCATAAGAGGTTATCCTTTCTACTTCTGGAAAATTAGAGTTAAGATAGTTTAGTATCTCTACTAAATCATCTACATCCATAATTAAACTGTTAGCATCCTGTAAAAAAATAGTCTTCATTCCATTTTGGTACCAATTTAAAACCTCATGATAAGCCCGCTTACCATCAGTACCAAGGGTTTCTCTTAAATTAGCTAATAACTCCCGCCGGCTATAATTATTTTGGGCAGTAGTCTCTTTTAAAACTTCTACTCCTTCTTTAATCAAATCAATATCTTTTAGAATATGCGCTTTGGGTCTTAAACTAAATTCTTGACCTTTATATAAACCACAGAAGTTGCATTGATTCCAAGGACAATTTCTAGTTAATCTCAGTAGTAAACTATTTGCTTCACTGGGAGGTCTAATTGGGCCAATTTCAAAACCTTGATAACCTTCCTCACCTTGCTTCATTTTCACTAACACCTCGCTTTTATTTAATTATCTATTTAAGTATAAAAAAATAACCTTTTGCATTATTCTTTTAAATATTATGCCATACTTTCACCTGAATTTAAACTAAAAAAAGAACCAACCTCTGTGACGAAGTTGGCCCTTCTTTATTAGTGTTGTTTAGTTTTTTGCAAATTACTTACTTTCCTGCGAGTCTTAAAAAACAAGACTCTCCGTGTAGCCCAAAACGCTCTGCTTTGAGCTTAATAAGAGCGCAAGCTATATGCAGAGTTTTGAGCAAATTACTTACTTTCTTCTGGAGAATAAACTAACTCGTAGTAGTCTTTTAACATTCTATCAGCAGAGAACTTCTCAAATGTATCATTATGACTTTCAATCATCATGTCAATCCACTTATCTTGATTATCATAATAAGTTGGCACTACATCATTTAACATGACATCATATAGATTTTCAAGGTCATATTCATCTAGTTTTTCAATTCTTTCATCATAATCGCCTTCAAAATCATCAGCAGTCTTTGGATCAGTACCAATTGCCCAACCATTTTCTCCATGACGGCAAGCTTCTGGCCACCAACCATCAAGAATACTTACATTTAACACACCATTCATAGCAGCCTTCATTCCCGAAGTACCACTAGCTTCTTTTGGTCGACGAGGATTATTTAACCATACATCACAACCTCTAGTTAATAAAGCACCAATTTCCATGTCATAATCTCTTAAGAAAACAACACTTTCTGGATACTTTTCGGCCATTTCTAATAAATTAGCTACAATTTCTTTTCCTGTATCATCTAATGGATGTGCTTTACCTGCAAAGACAAGCTGAATTTTTCCACTATTTAAATACTCATCAATTACATCTGGATCACTAAAGATTAAGTCACTTCTTTTATATGGTGCAGCACGACGAGCAAATCCAACTAGTAATTTGTCATTATCTAATTCAACACCATTTCTCTCGGCAATAAAGTCAATTAATTCACCTTTAATTTCTTGGTGCTTAGACCAAATTTCCTCATGGTCGCCTTCTTCTAGAGCAGAAGTAATTCTCTCATCAGTCCATGTACCGCGATGTACTCCATTAGTAATACCTACAATTGGAGCAGCACCATCAACATGATCCCACATTTCATTAGCAGTCTGTTCGTGTAAGCTAGCTACAGAGTTTGCATTTCTAGCAAATCTTAGACCTGCTGCAGTCATACTAAATGGAGCATCACCAATAGCTACCATCTGTTCAATATTTAAGTGCTGATAAGCACCCATATATCTTAATAATTTATGAGAATGAACTTCATTACCTGCTTTAACTGGAGTATGTGTTGTAAAGACAACATCTTCTTGTACTTCCTCCATAGCATCCTCAAAAAACATATCTTCATCTTTCATTTTCTCTCTTAATAACTCTACACCAGCAAATACTGGATGACTATCATTAAAGTGATATACATCGGCTTCAATATCAAGCTTTCTTAGTGCTCTTACTCCACCAATACTTAGCACCATTTCTTGGGCAATTCTATGCTCATCAAATCCTCCATACAAACGGTCAGTAATCCAAGAATCAGCACCAAAATTTTCTTCTAAATCAGTATCTAACAAATACAAGTCAGCATTACCAAATTCGGTTACTTTCCACACCTTAGCAGTTACTTCTCTTTCTCTAATCTCAACAGTTACTTTAACACCAGTATCTTCTAGGAAGTCATAATTCATTTTTTCATTTGGATAAGCATTATAAGGTCGATAACCTTCTCTAAACACCTGCTCATTATATCCTTGCTTCCATAGGATACCGATTCCAACTAAGTCGCGGTCTTGATCAGCAGCAGTTTTCATATGATCCCCTGCTAAGACACCTAAACCACCTGAATAAATTTTAAAATCTGATTCTAACCCATACTCCATACAAAAATACGCTACCTTTGGTTCTCCTTTAGCCATCTTTAATTTCCTCCTTAATATCTCTAATTAATTTATTTTAGAGTGTATATATTGTTTACTAAGTTTACTACAACCTTAACAAAAAATAAAATAAGAACCCATGATTAACACCTCTAAGTTAACCAGGGTTCTTACTAAGCGAGTAACATTGCCCTCAAATTTTTATAGAAGACTCATTTATTTTTTTAATATTATGTTTGTAAGATTCTTATAACATATATTTTATCATAATTTTTCCAAATGTCAAAAGGAATTTTAAAATAATTTTAATTGTTCGAATTTTTTATCAACTAAATTAGAGACAGTAACCCCAATCAGCCTTACTTTCTTAGGCAAATCAATCTTTTCTAATAATCTATCAGCCAACTCATAAATTTCTTCTCCATTATCAATATAATGCTGAATTGTATTACTACGCGATAATACTTCAAAATCTTCATATTTCAATTTAAGAGTCACTGTCTTCCCCTTAACTTCCTTATTCTGTAATCTTTGCGCTACTTTTTGACTTAACTGCAGTAAATGTTCTTGTAGTAATGACCTCTTAGCAATATCTTGTTTGAAAGTAGTCTCATTCCCAATCGATTTAGGATCGCCTGGAATTGATACTTCACGAGGGTCTTGACCTTGGGCCAATTTATGCAGACGATACCCCTTTTTACCCAGCTCCCTAATCAAAAATAAGCGATCAGCTTGGGCTACATCAGCAATTCTTTCTAAACCTAATTCCTTTAACTCTTCTTCCGTCTTAGGACCGACCCCCCATAATTCACTCACATCCATTGGCCAAATCAATTCTTGAGCTTGAAAAGGAGATACTATCTTAAAGCCATCCGGCTTATTCAAATCCGAAGCTAATTTAGCTAAAAATTTGTTATAGCTAACCCCTACAGAAGCCACTAAATCCAATTCAACTTTAATTTGACGCTTAATTCGTTTAGCTATTTTGATGCTATTTTCTGCGTTAGTACTCACATCTAAATACGCCTCATCAAGGGATAAAGGTTCAATCAAGTCAGTATAACGCGCAAAAACAGCCCGAATTTTTTTAGAAACTTGCTTATAATAGTCATGACGCGGTCGCAGATAAATTCCATCTGGACAGAGCTGCTTAGCTTTCGCCATGGCCTGCGCTGAATGAATTCCATACTCCCGCGCTTCATAAGAAGCAGTACTCACCACTCCCCGTTTGCTCTGCCCTCCCACAATCACCGGCTGACCTCTATATTCAGGATGTTCCCGCTGCTCTACCGCAGCGTAAAAGGCATCCATATCTACATGTATAATATTTAATTCCATAATAATCACCTAATTGACTTGATTTACTTCTGCTACCTTCAGGAAAGACAACTAAGCATAATTTTCTTCTAAGTAATCAACTATATCTCTTGAATCATAAATTACTTTCTCTCCATCTTCTAACACTGGTACTTTCAACTGACCAGATAATTCTTTAATTGTATTACGCTTGGACTTATCACGCGGTACCTCTCTTGTCTCATAATCCAAATCTAATTCTTCTAACTTTCTTCTTACTTTTTTACAGAACGGACATGATTGAAATTGATGTAATAACATATGTTTTCCCCTCCCACAACATTATTATATCGAATTTAAAGAAAATTTAAAAATCCTCTTTGAACTTTAGATGAAATTGCGGGCTAGAATCAATATCATCTACCTCTAATCCGGCCTTTATCTCACCTAATTTTAGTTCAGTGTTCAGTCCTAATCCCATATCTACTTCTAAACCGCCGTGCCACAACTCTTCTCTTGTTGTTGTCTTAGAGATATTGACAAAAGCAACTCCTAAAATCTTTTCTAACACAAGGTACTCAAATTTGTGGGCACCTAATAATTTATTTTGATACTTAAAACTATTGGCTACAAAAACATCTCCCGCTTTTTCATCTTCTTGTCCTAACAGATTTAAATAATTATATCCTCCAACTTTAAAGCGATAAGCCCGAGGCGTCTCTTTAGTAGTAATCCCAGTTTTCAAATTGTAAATAAGTTGTTCATCACTCGACAATTCATTAATCAACTGCCAATCTAATTTTATTTTCTGAAAATTTTCTTGCTGCTCACTTACTGCAATTGCATAATCTGTAACTACTCTTAACTTACTCTTCTCATCTTTATCTTTTAAAATATTTTCCGCCCTTAAGACCGTATATCTATGGGAATCATTAGCTTCTCTATAATCATTTTCACTATATATAACACCAAAATTAAGCTTTACTTCTTCATTGATCAAATTATTAACTTGCAATTTAGTGGCATAGCCTGTAGTTTGATAATCATAATTTTCTCCATCTGCCTCTTCTTTTAATTCTGCGTATTCTAAAACATATTCTCGTTTTTCTTTGTTCATTCTCAACTTAGTATCCACCAAAAAATCAGAACTCCAATCAATATCAAAAGATAAATCAATATCTTCACCTAAGGACAGTGGTCTTTCTATTTCATTTTGAATTCTTTCGCCCATCTTCTGTAATCGTCGTGCTTCTTTAACTAGAATATTATTAGATAAAGTAGAATTAGACTCTTCAGCTCCAGCAATTGGAGTAGCAATTAGCAGCAAAAACAACAAGCAAAGCATTATTTTATATGATTTCATTCTCTCACCTCAACATTACGCATCTAAAATTAATTTATATTAATATGTAGTTCTTAATTATATAGTACTCTAGCCCAAAATTAAAACCAAAAAATAAAAAAGGGTAAGGATACTGTTCTTCACAGCATCCTTACCTAACTCTCTACTTTATTCTATTTGCTTTAAATAAATAAGCTCATATTAGATTGATCAGCAGAATTTAAGAATGTTGCCACGCCGCCAACTTCTACTCCATCAATCAATTCTTCTTTGCTAAATCCTAATAAATCCATTGTCATCTGACAAGCAACCAATCGCACTCCATTCTCCTGGGCTTGCTCGATTAATGTTTCTAAAGAATCAACACCTTTATTCTCCATTACCTTCCGGATCATCTTAGGACCCATGCCGAACATATTCATTGTAGATAAGGATAAGTTTTCACTACCTTGCGGCATCATCTTACCGAACATCTTATCCATAGCACTCTTTTCAACATCTATATCTTCTTTGTTCTTTCTTAAGACATTTAAGCCCCAGAAAGTGAAGAACAATGTTACATCTTTACCCATTGATGCTGCTCCATTAGCAATAATGAAGGAAGCGATAGCTTTGTCTAAATCACCACTAAAGACAACCATCGTCGTCCCGTTTTTCTCTTCAACTACTCTTCCAGTACCGCCAGCAGGCACTTCTTTGCTACCTTTCTGCAATTTAGCACTATATTCTGTACCATCTTTAGCAGTATCTAATAATGTATTACCAGTACTTTCACACCAAGACTTAATATCAGCAGTGAAACCTGGGTCAGTAGCAGTTACTTCTAAGATATCTCCATCTTCCATCTCCTGCATCTTTTGCGATACTTGCATAATTGGCCCTGGACACTGTAGACCACAGGCATCAAGTTCAAACTTTTCTCCTTCTTTAACCGTTCTTTCAATCTCATCTTGAGAATATTTACTCTCTTCAGGAGTAGTAATACTAGCTAATTTCTCGTGTTCTGGAGTTGTAGTATCATCGACAATTTCTTCTTTATCCTTCTTCACTTCATCGTATAATTTATATCCTCCAGCTAAGTTCTTAACATTCTCAAAACCATTCTGCATCAAGATTCTAGTAGCAATATATCCTCTTAAACCAACAGCACAATAAACTACAATCTCCTGCTCTTTATCTAATTCATCCAAGCGATCACGTAGTTCATTGAGCGGAATATTAACAGCACCTTCTATCTTACCTAACTGCACCTCTACTTCTTCTCGCACATCTAATAATAGAGTACTTGGCTTTAGGTCATCAACCTGATCCCAATTAACCATTTCTACTTTGCCATTAAGCATATTACCGGCGACAAAACCAGCCATATTAACTGGATCTTTAGCAGAACCAAATGGCGGTGCATAAGCTAAGTCTAATTCTTGTAGGTCAAAGACTGTCTTTTCAAACTCAATTGCTGTAGCAAAGACATCAACTCGTTTATCTACTCCATCATAACCTACAACCTGCGCTCCTAATAACTTACCCTCTTCCGGAGTAAAGAGAACCTTAATTGTCATTGGTACTGCCCCCGGGTAATAACCAGCGTGGTTCTTCTTATTAATATATGTTTTATCATACTCAATATCAGTATCCTGTAGTTGCTTTTCATTAACTCCCGTGGCACCTACTGCTAGGTCAAAAACTTTAGCAATTGCAGTTCCTTGACTACCTTTAAATTTCTCTGGTTCTCCAGTAATATTATTAGCAACAATTCGTCCCTGTTTATTAGCAGGTCCTGCTAATGGAATATGAGCTGCTTCACCAGTGACAGAATTAGTAACTTCAATAGCATCACCTAAAGCATAAATATTCTCATCAGAAGTTTGTAAATAGTGATTAACTTTAATTGCTCCCGTGTCACCAATTTCCAATCCTGCCTCTTCGGCAAGTTCAGTCATCGGCTTCACACCAGCAGACATAATCACAAGATCAGTCGTTAATTGCGTACCATCTTGTAATTCCACCTTTTTACGTCCTGAGACATCATCGAATCCAGCTACTGCATTATCTAAATAAAGATTAATCCCATTCATGCGGAGATGATTGTGTACTTGAGCAGCCATCTCACGGTCAATTGGCCCTAAGACCTGTGGTGCCATCTCCACTATAGAGACATCTAAACCACGGTCATGTAAGTTCTCCGCCATCTCAACCCCAATATAACCTGCTCCTACTACTACAGCACTCTTAGGTTCATTATTATCGACAAAACCTTTAATTTGGTCTGTATCCGGAATATTACGCAAAGTATAGATATTGTCACCATCAGCTCCTGGCACCGGTGGTAAGATCGGTTCTGCACCTGGAGATAAGACTAAATAATCATAGTCTTCTTCATATGTTTCACAGTTATCTAAATCTCTAACCTCAATCTTTTTATTCTCCCGATCAATTTCCGTTACCTTATTCTTAACCCGCACATCAATATCAAATCTCGCTTCCATTGCTTCCGGCGTCTGCACCAATAACTTTTCCCTATCTTCAATAACCTCACCAATGTGATACGGCAGACCACA
Organism: Halanaerobacter jeridensis; assembly: GCF_016908315.1. Taxonomy (GTDB): domain Bacteria; phylum Bacillota; class Halanaerobiia; order Halobacteroidales; family Halobacteroidaceae; genus Halanaerobacter; species Halanaerobacter jeridensis. The sequence continues at coordinate 84,303 of NZ_JAFBDQ010000013.1, forward strand.
ATTAGCAAAAGAAATATGATCTCCTTTTTCAAAAACAACAATTTCAGCATCTTCATCCATTCTTCTTAAGCGTGCAGCTGTACTAGCGCCACCAGCTACCCCACCAACAATTAGAACTTTATTAGACATTAAAACTCCCCCTTGTTCTTTTTTTCATTTGATTAGCATATTTAAATAACCGGATATTTAATTTAAAAATTAAGACTCTATTAATTAAAATAAAGCCTCAATTATTTTTTTAGCGTCTTCATTAACTACATAATAATTCACTTCCACCCCGTTACGCTGTCCTTCCAAAATCCCTAAATTTCTTAACTTAGCCAAATGCTGCGATAACGTAGACTGTGGTATATCTAAAGAATCCTGCATTTTAGAAACATTACAACCTTCATCACTCATTAACCCTTTAACTATACATAAGCGAATTGGATGAGACAAGCCTTTGATTATATCTGCTTTGTTTTTTACATCCTCAAATTCTCTTGTGATATTCTCCACTTGAAATCCCTCCAGAATTTATTCAATACATTTATATATTACGATATATTGAAGTAGTTGTCAAGTAAAAAAAGTGGGCTTTGGCCCACTTTAGGTTTAAGCTATCAACCTTCATCTGAAGTTGAAAACAAGAAAAGTTAACTCTTTTGAAGTCCTTTTATTTCTTCTTTCGACAGTTTTGAATATTTCATTATTTTTTCTAACTCTTCTCCATCTTCTATCATTTCTTTTGCTATTTCTATATTTCTACCTCTTTCCCCTAATTTAACTCCTTCTTGTTTTGCTCCTTCTAAGTTAGTTAAATAATCATGAATTGCTTTTTGTCGTGCTTCATATTTCTGTCTTTCCTCTTTATCTTGACTCATAATCTCTAAATTTTCGGCAGCTTCTTTTAATTCTTCAACTTTTTCTTCAATCATTTTAACCACCTCGCTTTCCGGGTCTTTTAAAAATAATAACCACGGTATTAAATCATCATTTATCTTTTTAAGATCTTGATATTTTTCCTCGTTTAATTTAGTTAACTCAATAAAATGTATTTCTTCAATATCAGTTAACACCTGATTGTTTTCTTTTTCTTTTAATAAAAAACAATTATGATAATCTTCCATCGATTTTAAATAATTGAAATTTAAAATATTAATAGCAACTGTTTTTCTTAGTTGACTGTACTTTTCTCCCTTATTTAATTGAGAAGTATATAATTTGCTCCAATAATATAAGGTTCTTCTCTTCATATTATACTGATTTTTTAGCTGAATTTCCACATTTAACTTTCGACCATCATCAGCAGTTGCTTTAACATCTAATCTTGATAATTTGTCTTCTTCCCATTCTCTATTAATTTCCGCATTGTCAATCTTTACTTTTACTATTTCCTTTTTCGTTCCCTTGGTTCCTAAAACACTATTCAAAAATGAAATCAAAATATTAGGATGTTTCTCCGACCCAAATATTCTTTTAAAAACAAAATCAACTTTGGGATCTAAAAGTTTTTCTTTCACTTTAATTATCATTCCTTTTACAATTTTATTATATCTTAATAATAAAGATATTAAAAGCATCAGTATTATCTTATCCTAATATCTTGAAATTATAATTTTATATCAAAAAAATAAAAAAGTGGGCCAAAGCCCACTTCCCTTAGTTTTATTCAATTAAACCATATTGCTTAACTAGTAGATTAGCAAAGCGTCCAGCTACTTTTTTAAGCGCAGTATTCAATAATTTTTCATCTGAAACAATGATTTGAGCTTCATCTTCGAAATAACTCTGCTGATAAAGTTCTGTTTCCTCAAAACTTTTGCTAACTACTACTGCACCATCAGTTGCATCTATCAATTTAAATAGAACCTCTACATAGGCAGCCTTTTCAATTCGTATCTTTTCTACTTCTTCATCATCTTCTTTAGTCAATAGCTCTCGACTTTCATCACGGTCTATTTCTCCACTAATCACTTTACCTACTAGTAGATAATCTGTTTGAGCTGCTGTCCCTATTTCTTGAGCAGCAGTACTAGTTATTAAACCACTAGCTGCTAATTCCTGTGCTGTTAAAGTTGTACTTAATTTATCCCGTTCCACAATCTCTAAAAAATCAGGTTCTAACTCCAATAAATCAGAGACTAAAAATCCAGTAGTTCTCGTACCTAAATCATAACGGTAACTGTTATCTTCAAATTCAATCACAGCAACTCTTTTTAGCTTCTGCTGACGTAATTTATTATATGCTTCTTCTTTTTTTAAATTACTATCTAAATAAGATGCAGATTGTTCTACTTTCTTAAATTCTTGATAGGCTAGTTCCCAATTTTCTTCTTCTAAGTATTCTTTACCCTGCTGATAATGATATTGTTGATACTTTGTTTGAGCTGTAGTCAATAGTTGATTTGCTTTAACACTATCCTTAATCTTGCGAGCAGATTTAAAACTCTTAATTGCTAAAGCATAGTTTTCATTCTCTAAATACTCTTTTCCTTGGGCTAGATAATCATCATATTTCTGCTGCTGATGGCCGGTAAATAATTTATAACCACCCCAGGCACCTAAAACAACTAAGGCCCCCACTCCAATTGATTCACCACTACTAGCACAAACCTGTGACGGCAGAGGGCCAACATTATTAGCAGTCAAAGTAATCGCTACTATCATAACCAATAAAACTGTTGTTAATTTTAAACTAACACTCTTCATTTTCTCCCTACCTTTCTCAAATATTATTGACAATCAATATATCAGTGTCATGCACTACAAAATTATTATTTAGATGCAATACTCATAAATTCAAAAGATAGATTTGGCAATGCCAAATCTCTACAAATGTTTTTCACTGTTTTATTATTGTTTTTTCTCTTTACTGATCACTCTTCTTTACTCTTCACTCTTCACTATTCTTATTGCTTTTCCTATCTTCACTCTTTACTATTCTTCACTCATCACTTGTCACTGTTTTATCTTTACTATTCTTCACTCATCACTTGTCACTATTCTTATATTTCGTATTTTTGATAAATCACATCTGCAAAATCAGATACTGCTTCAGTTAATACTTCATCAAATAACTTATTCTCAGAGATCAAATCTGGGTCTCCACCTGATTCATAACTTTCACTATCAATAGCTGTCTTTTTAATTGTTCTACTAGTGACTACCTTAGCGTTTGAAACATCTAATAATTTAAAGATGATCTGAGTATATGCCTCTCGTTTTTTAGTATAAATCTTCTTATCTACATATTCACCCTCACTAGCATCATACTCTTCTTGATATTCACTGCTGATATCAGTATCTACATCTGCGCTGAGAATCTTAGCGACTACAATATAATCAACACCTAAAATATTACCTAGTTCTTGTGCTGTTGAAGCATCGACTAAACCACTGGCATCACTTAATTTCTGTTCACTGACAATAGAATTTAGCTGTTCGCGCTCGATAATTTCAATAAACTTAGGATTCTTTGCTAAGAGTTCTCCTGTAAATAATGATGCAACTTTGCTCCCTAAATTACCATAGCCATAAGTTGTATCTTCAAAGTCTAAAACTGCTAGACGCTTTAATTTCAGTTGCTTTAATTTTTGATAAACTTGCTCTGCTAGTTGATTAGTATCTAAATAATTGCCGTAGCGCTGTACTTTCTCAAATTCTTGATAGGCGGCTGTTAATTGTCCTTGTTCTTTATAATCAAGAGCCAATTGATAATGCTGCTGCTGATACTTTTCTTGCGCTTGCTGCAGTAATTCTTGTACTTCTTGGCTATTTTTTAATCTCTGAGCCTGCTTAAAATTACTAAGGGCTAGATTATAGTTTTGGCTCTCTAAATTGCTCTGTCCTTTGCCTATATAAGCTTGCTGTAAGAGACTGCGCACTTGCTTAGTATCCTTATTATCTCGCGCTGTTTCTAATTCTGTAACTGCTAGAGCATATTTCTGATCACTTAAGTACTGTTGCCCCTTTTCTAAATGTGTTTGATAGGCCTTCTTATCACGCAAACTATCGATTAATTTAGCAGTAAGACCAACTACTAATACTACTCCTAAAATCGTTAAAGTATCATTAGTAGAACCTGCATCATTTTGATTATTAGCCTGTAGCGATAATTCTTGTGCTTGAGCAAAATCGATGCCTAGACCAGTTACTATCACAAATACTAATATAATAATTGCTATTAATTTTTGATACTGTCGCAACAAAATCACTCCTTCAATTTTTCAAATAATTAGATTTATTTTTTCCAGGCTGGATCACTTACATTAATCTGGGGATTAACTAATATTTCTCTAGTAACTCCCTTAGTAGTTAAAAGTTTAATGTTTTGACTCTGCTGCTGACTGACATAAAGCCCCATCTGATTTTTTAGATCTCCTAAGGCGTAATCACTAATCTCTTCTTCTAAAGCAATCAATGCTTTTAAGCCACTACCATTATAATTAATCTGCTTTAAGGCTGAGCGACCGGCCTGATAATTAACAAATACAATTTTATCGCCCGCAGCTGACCAACTCGGTGCTCTGTCTTCGCCAGCACTTTTATGGAGCAGTACTTTAGCACCTGTATCTAAGTTCAGCAGATGTAGTTTCTTCTCTCCAGTAGTTGCTGCAATATAGGCTACTGCATTCTGCTTTGCAGAATAAACAGCTTGACCATCATAATAGTCATTATCAGTTAAGCGGCGTAAGTAACTACCATCAACAGTAGTAATATATAAATCATAATCTCCATCACGATTAGAAGCATAGAGAATTCTATTCTCATCTAACCAGACTGGATTTTCCTTAGCAGTAGCTGTAGAAGTTAACTGTTTTTGCTCTCCACCATCAGCTGCCATAGTATAAATATTAGTACTACCATCTCGGTCAGATAAGAACAACACTTCCTTACGGGCTGCAGACCAATCAGGAGCCCATTCATCACTTTGCTGAGTAGTTAAACGCTGTAGGCGTTGACCATAGATATCAGTGATATAGATATCACGCGAACCGCGTTGGTCACTGCTAAAGAAGAATTTAGTCTCTTGACGTCCTTCTAACTTAATAGTTAGATCTTTAGTTCCTGCCTGCAAAGCAATTTCTTGGGCATAAGTTCGATAAGCTGGGGCAGAAACTTTAAGCATCTTCTCTTTACTCAACACCGGAATTTTTTGCAGCGCAAAATAGCCATTAGCATCAGTTTCTACCATCTGATTGCCTAGTTCTACTTGAATTCCTGCTAAAGGATGACCACTGAATCTATCGAGTACCTGCCCACTTAAGTTCATATACTTTCGTTCTAACTCAATCGTTAGTGATTGATCACCTTCTCTTAGAGCCACTGTCTGCTGATAGTCTTTATAGCCAGGGGCAGAAATATTAATCATCCGCTTCTTTTTAGCTACATTGTCTACAACAGGAATTTCTTTGAGCACAAAATATCCTTGTTGATTAGTTTTAACAGTTTGATTAGCAACTTCTACTTTAACTCCCGCTATACTTTGACCCGTTTTGTGATCGACTACTTGGCCCCGGAGAGTCATCGTTTTTTGTCCACAACCGGTTACGACTAAGATTAACAGAAGCAAAACTATAAGTATTTCTTTCTTCATTCCAGTGCCCCCTTTTTAGTTTAGAACAATAATTACTTTAGATTGATTAAAGATATTATTGCTTCGTCCGACCTGCAGCATTTTTTTCGCCTGAGCAGTTGCTACTACTAGATCAGATTTAGTACTGCCTCTCACATCTTGGGCTTTAATTACTAATGGATTCTGGCCGACGCGAGGATTGGCCCGGGCAGCATTTAAACTACGTTCATAGCCTACAATCCCACTAGTGATTACTTCTTGAGTATTTAAAGTACTAATCCCATAGATTAATTTACCTTGAGCACTATAGATATTAGGTGCAATAGCAGGCTCTACATCAACATTAATTGTATTAATAATAATCCCTGTATAGTCTTTCTCCTGCTGAGATGTACTAGCTGTCTGAACTTGATTATTATTTAACTGCAATTGCTCACTATTGTTATTTTCAGCTTCTTCTTTTAACTTAGGCAAAATCGCCTTAATCACTCCATCTCGACCATAAAACTTAACTTCCATAATCACTAAATAAGTCCCCTTAGCAGGTTGTTTTTCTTCAACGATACGAGCACCGCGGAGGGTAGCATTTAGCTTCTTTTTGATCACATCTGATTCTACTTGGGCATTCTTGATTGTCTGAGTGGCAGTCAAATTAACACCTTTAATCTCTTCTAATAGATGACGTTGGGCCATCGTAATTGCAGCTTCTCGAGCCAGGATCTTAGCTTGGGCTTTATTTTGAATCTCATCACCAACTACTCCATAGCCCTTGGCCCGTACTACAGACTTTTGCCAATCAGTTCTTGCATCTTGACGACTATTAAAGAGCGAAGCTTCGGCTTGAACAACTCCTACTCCAATTACTATAATCATTAATCCTAAACTAAAACAGAACAATCTAAGGTTGAAATTTTTCATCATTTTACCTCCCTCAAGAATTACTGAATTCTCAATACTAGTTTGGCTGATGACAGATTATTAATTTCAAACTCAAAACCTAAGTTCTTTTCTAATTCTAGGGCTACATCTAAAACTTTAGTCCTTTGTTTTAATTCTATATCAAAAGTACCTAAATTATTATTATATCCTCTCAGATAGACTCGTTTAATACTTCGCATAGTATTTAATACACTTTCTAATTCTTTTAGTTCTGCTAAGGATTGTAGATTGTTAACCTTCACAGTAACAGTCTTCTCCGCTTGGATTAATTCTTTGCTCAAATCATCAATTAGCTCTTGGCCCAGGTCATTAGCAGCTTTAGTCAAAGCCTTACGAGCAGCACTTTCCTTATTGGCTCCTGCTCCACTCGCTTCTGCATTAGCAGTAGTAATCACCTCGGCTGTAGTAATATTAATCACTTTTACATTAATATTACTGCTATAACTCTCTAAGCTGCTTAAATTATCGCCATACACATCGGAAAGGTCAACATGACTGGCTCTGGCATCACCAAGAACTACTAAATCAGCTTGTAATTGACTACCCAACTTAGCAGCCAAGCAATAATTACCAGCAATCATTGCTTGGCGTTGTTCACTATCAACCACTTTCTTTATCTGTTCTTGGTCTAAAACCCGATAACCTGATGCAATGAACTCTTCCATTAATTTATTGTTTACTACCTGTGGTGAAAGATTGACATAATAGCCTTCTTTCATTTGTTCGATTAAAATCATGACTCGGGGATTGCCCTGCTGTTTAATATTTAACTCCAGGGCTTCTAAATCATTAATTACATCTCCCGTACCTACTGCCACTCTTAATTGGACTTGATAGTTATTATCTACTACATTTTCTTTTAAAATTTGATAGTCTTTAACATAGCCGCGGCTATCCTTCAAAATCCGGTCACTAATCAATTGACCATTCTCGACTTTAGTAGTCGCATCAATATAAGTCCCTACTACTTGTTCTACAGCCCGACGCAGCCCGCGATTAACTGCTTTTTCTTTAGCTACTGCTAGACTGCTATCCTCCAGAGAGGCTAGCCCTTGTACTACCACTGTTTTAGTATCTGCTGCAGTAGTAATGCTCGATAGACTAAAAAGTAATAATAAAATAAATAGAATAATTCCTCTCCGATAATACCCCTTCATATCTAACCCTCCATCCTGCTACATAATCTATTGCAAAGCTAAACAAAATTTCATGAATTACCTAATTTTATAATTCTATTCAGCCCGCCAAATACCTCCTTTTAATTTTAAATATAATAGGCTCCTAACTAAAGATAATTTCAGCTAGGAGCCTAATTAATAATTATGAATTTAGTTTAAAATTCAATCTTAGTTGTTAAAGAGAACTTACCACCTTTAGCTTGATTAAACATTCCTAGTAAGTTAGAGACTCCCAAATCAGTCTTGACTGGCCCTAAATAAAGTCCTAGGCCGGCTGACCACTTAAATTCTTTAGCTAAAGTTGAATAACTAATTCCTGTTCTTAATGGTAGCCAATTTAATCTAGTATATTCAGTTGCAGCAGCCACTTTATGTTCCATTTGGCCGCCGTTATAACTTACATTAGAATAATCAGCATAAAAGTCAACATGTTCACTATAATTCATCTTTCCACCTAATCTAATTGTTGTCGGTAAATCCCACTTCAAAGTTCCGTCTCTATCGCCTTCTTCGTCTTCATCTAAATCTTCTTCAGTATCATAAACATACTTTTGATAATGATAACCCTTAACTTCCATAGAACCTAAATTCAGCACACTTAAGCCCACACTATAGGTATCATTTAATTGAGCATAGAGGCCTAAGTCCAAGGCTGAACCTGTTGCATTATCATCTTCATTATATTTTAGCTCAAATTCTCCATTACCTCTAGCATCAGGCTCATTATTAACATCATCATATTCAATTGTAGTCTCTCCACTACCTTCTAGTTGATAGATCACACCTGCTAATTGATGATAGCTAAAGCCCATATATACTTTCTTAACGCCCCAATCTTCAGCAACACCCTTAGCTGCTTCAGTAGAGAAGTTAAGACCAGCATCAGCATAGGCAGCACCTGAACCTTTAGTGCCTGCAAAGTCATAAGTCTCGCCAATTTCATTACCGTCTAATAACAATTCTGCAGCATCAGGAGGTAGACTAATAATAGCTGATTCTCTACCTTCAGCAATTAAAGTTACCGGTCCGACTAGTACTTTTAATCCTTGATTACCGTTGAAACCACCTAATAGATCATCACCATCTAAAATATCATCTTTATCTGAATCACTGATATAATCATTCATCAGTAGATTATTCCAAGCTTGTCCACCACCCGAAAACTCAAAAGTAAATTTATGCGGAGCTACATTAACTGCAGCTGGATTCCCATAAATAGCATCTGTTCCAGTTATAGCTACAAATTCATCACCAAGTCCTACCGTACGTGCTGAAAATGCTGCCGCACTTGTGGCACTAAAAGCTGCTACAAATAGAAAGAGCAACGAAATAATTAATAATTTATCTTTCATCAGCAATCACCTGCTTATACAAAACCTATGCAAAACTATACATAGACCACAATCATACAGGATTAGATTGTGTTAGGTATAATCGCTTGATTATAATCTTCCTTACTGCCCTTAATATTTACAATATCAAGGTACTAGAAAAATACAGGTGTTACCCGTCCCTAAGTTTTACATTCTAGGCAAAGTCCTTTCTCTATGTGATGCTTTGCCCTATCTAAACTATTGGAAAATTGATTCTTTTTATCAGGTCATAATTATTAAGCGATTTCCAACAATCTTTTCCTGTATCTGGAATATGCATAGTCTTTGCTATAAGCAGGATTTTCACCACCTTCCTTTTTGATATTTTTAATCAAAGTTTTAATTATATAATCAATCTTCCCCCATTTAGACCATTGGGGACTAGAAATGAATTTCGTGAATTTAAATCTGTTTAAATGACTACTCATAACTTGGGTTAATTGTTTTGGAATTCGTTCATTAAAACCTAAAACCCTTCTGCCAATTACTAATGCAGCAGAATTATGAATACTTATCCCAAACTGATGCTGGTATTTGTATTCACCAATGATGCTAGTGAAGGCAGGATTCACTTTAATAACTTCTATTCCTTCACGCTTACATCTTCTCTCTAAAAAAGTCAACAACTTTCTATATACAAATTGATGCGAAATCCTCTCAAATTTCTTATTTCCATACCTGTTGCGTTTGAATTCCAAATCTTCAATTGCTACTGAATATCCTTTACCTTTAATAAATTCAACTACTTCTTTTGCTAGTTCACCACAAAGATTAGTACGCCTATTACCTTTAGCAGAAGTTAATTCAGGATTGGTTATACATTTATGCCATTTATAATTACCTTCTTGGTCAAGACAAGTTAAAGCAAAACCATCTGGGTTAGTGTCTATTCCTATAATTCCTACTTGTTCAGGATTAGCAGATTTAATTTCTGGCGTTTTCTCTTCAATAGTAATATGAGCGTAGTATTGATTATCTTTATTAATAACTTCTACATAATACGGTTTCTCTTTGCTAACAACATCTAGAACCATACTTTTATAATCTCTCCCGTTAACCTCTCCCTCTAAATTCTCTTTTTGCGGTAAATAAAGAGGAACTTTAATATACTCATATCTACTGTTATTTTTCTTGATACTAGTATTAATCCTTAAAAAGATGTTATCATCTTTATCTAAAACAATACGCGTATTGAGATTACCTTTTTTAGTCTTCTCTCCGCGAGAACAGAATTTATTGTTACGAAGTTTTTTCCATTCTTGATTGGAGATCTTCCCTTCACACCTAGCTTTATAATTTTCTTTCCCACCAAAAATAACTTTAGGAATAGTACCTTCATCTAAATGTTTTTGATATTCTTCTAACTTACGCTGATATTTATCTAACTTTGTTTTTAAAGCATGGATTTTTTGTTTAGATTTTGCTCTTTTTAATTCCTGCTTAACCTGTTTAACCTTAGATTTATAATTACTGTGATATTCTTTTACTAATTCCTTTTGCGAAGATATAATGCTATCTGCTTTCATAACTGCATC
>NZ_JAFBDQ010000014.1 GCF_016908315.1 Halanaerobacter jeridensis
TTAAAAAATCTATAATTATTGCTTTGGGGATTGCTAGGTCAAATTAGTTTCCATTTTTTAACTTGTAAAACTTTTACTTGACATAAGACGTCTTAAATTTATTTAAGAATTTATGTTTTGATTCAATTTAATTCTATATTAACAGAGTTTTTATGTTACGTCAAGTTCATGTTAGGTTTTTTATTAATATTTTTTCTTTCCTCAAAAAGCTATCTATCATCTAGTTTAAAATCCACTCTTTACTACTACAGGAATTCAACTGTTTATCTAGAAAATTCAAATAGAGGTGATTTTAAAATGCGATTAGGGATTGACATTGGAGGAACTCATACAGATGGGGCCTTAGTAAATAATGAACAGGTACTTAATACAGTTAAACTAACCACTAACAACAACAAATTAAGCCAAACTATACTTAATACTGGTCAACAGTTAATTAAAAATTATGATCCACAAGAAATTGAGCAAATTACTCTCAGTACCACTTTAGCTACTAATACTATAGTAAAAAATGATTATCAAAAAACTGCTTTATTATTGATTCCAGGACCAGGACTAACCCAAAATTGGGCAGATTTTAGCACAACTAATATTTCCGGTTATATTAATCACCGGGGCCAAGAAGTACAAGCAATAGATAAAACAGAAGTTATTTCTGCAGTTAATAAACTACTAGATTCCGGCGTTAAAAAAATAGGAGTCTGTGGTAAATTTGCCACTAGAAACCCAGAACATGAATTAAAAATTAAAAAGATCATCAAAAACAATTTTCCTGAGCTAGAAACTATCTCACTAAGTCATCAACTAACTCCTAAATTAAATTTTCCCCGCCGCCAAGTTACTACTTACTTCAATCGAGCTCTATATGAATCACAGCAAAACTTTATAGCAAATATAAAATCCGGTTTTAGAGAATTAAATCTAAATTGCCCGATCTATTTATTAAAAGCAGATGGCGGCACAATGAACTTAAAAGAAGCAAAACAAATTCCAATTGAAACGATTAATTCTGGACCAAGCGCTAGTATCATGGGGATCTTAGCATTAACTAAGCCCCAGCAAAATACTCTAGGCATTGATATTGGAGGTACAACTACTGATATTTCTCTATTCATTAATCAAGAACCATTATTTAAACCAGACGGCATCACAATTAATAATTATAATTCCTCTATCAGAGGACTTTATAATAAATCCATTGGCTGTGGAGGAGATAGTGTCGTACAGATAAAAGACGGGAAATTGACAATTGGCCCGCAGCGCAAAGGTGCCGCTGCTGCTTTAGGAGGACCAGCCCCTACACCTACTGATGCCTTAGTAGTTTTAGATAAACTTCAGTTAGGAGATAGGAACAAAGCTTATAATAGCCTCAAAACACTAAGCGAAAAACTAGATTTATCTCCACAACAGATAGCAGAAAAAATAATCAGCCGGTTTAGTGAAAACATAGAAACTGAAGTCAGAAAAATTATTAATGAATTACAATCACAACCAGTTTATACTATCAATGAATTATTGAGTGATTATACTTTAGATTTACATCATTTAGTCGGCATTGGTGGTCCCGCTGAAGCTCTAATTCCTGAATTAGCTAACAGACTTAATCTTAGCTATACTATTCCTGAACAATCTAAAATTGCTAATGCTATTGGCGCAGCATTGGCCCGAAAAACAACACAGTGTACATTGTATGCAGATACTGACCAAGGATATTATCATATTCTGCAATTCAGTCAGCAACAAGAAATAGATTCTAATTTTACTTTAGAAGATGCTCAAAAAACTGCAGTTAAACAGTTAGCAGAACAAAACTACCCGCAAGACAATATTGAGATCACTAACAGCCAAAGTTTTAATTTAGTACGAGGATTTCGCACCACGGGCAAAATTTTAGAAGTTACTGCGCAAGTGAAACCGGATTTATATAAAGTGGCACTATCGTGCCACTAGCTAGAAGCTAAAAGCTAGTGGCTAGTAGTTAGAAAACTAGGGAATATTGTTTTAATGTTTTAGGTTTTGACTTTGATTTTATGTTTTTTACTACCAGCTCTTAGCTACTAGCTTCTAGCTATAAAGTTGCACTGAAAGTGCAACTTTATATAGATAATAATTAGCAAGGAGGCATTTATATATGCAAGAAGCTAAAAACAAACTAGGTTTAATCTTCTTCCCAGCCTTTGATTGGTCTATTTCTCCTACTCATCCAGAGCGGGAAGAAAGATTATTATATACAAAAGATCAAATTGAGGAAGAAGGTATCTTTGATATCGCAGGAATCGAAGAATATAACCCAGAGATAGCTAGTATACAAGATGTAAACAGAACGCATTTCTGTATTCCAAAGACTGATCAAATTGTTACGAAACCACATTTGATTTCTGCAGGAGGAGCAATTAAAGCAGCAGATTTAGTGATGCAGGATGAAGTTGATTCTGCTTTTGCGATTATTAGACCACCAGGACATCATGCCTTTAAAATCACTCACGGTACTAGAGGTTTTTGTACAATTAACAATGAAGCAATTATGGTTGACTATATTAGGCAGGAATATGGTTCGGAGCTTAAAATTGCAATTGTAGATACTGATGCTCATCATGCTGATGGTACCCAAGATATATTCTATGATGACCCTAATGTTCTTCATATTTGTTTACATCAAGATGGACATACACTATTTCCCGGCACTGGATTTAAAGAAGACTTAGGTGGGCCAACTGCTAAGAGCTATACACTAAATTTAGCTCTACCACCTAATACTACAGACCAAGGATTGCACTATGCCCTAGATAATTTAATTTTACCTGTCTTAGATGATTTTAATCCTGACTTAGTCATTAATTCAGCGGGGCAAGACAACCACTTTAGTGACCCATTAACTAATATGCAAATTACTGCTCAAGGTTATGCCCAACTCAATGACAAACTAGATCCAGATTTAGCTATTATGCAGGGTGGATATGCTATTGAAACAGCATTACCCTATACTAACTTAGGAATTATTTTAGCAATGGCAGGTTTAGATTACAGCAATATCATAGAACCAAACTATAGTCCAGAAATTAAAGAACAAGCTCCTGAAATTACTAAAGAGATAGAGCAACAGGTAGAGTTTTTACTTAAGAAATGGGAGCAGAGAGAAGAACTAATTAGCAAAGAATTGGCCCAGGGTGAGTATAAAACTACAACTAAAAGAATAACTTATGATACAGATAGAATCAGTGATCAACAAAAAATCAAAAAACGTTTATGTTCTCAATGTTCGGGTATTAAAATCACTCAATCACAAGCTAGTCCAGTTAACTATGGAACAGTTAAAACTATAGAAATACCTTTTAACGCCTGTAAACAATGTAAAAAAGAAGCTTATCAAGAATATGAAACTACAAAGGATAATGATGACTTTGACTACTGCTATTTACAGGATAAAACTGCAGATAAAACTATTCAGCCACAATAAGACCCTATTTAATAATAAAAAAGCTATGAGCTTGATTTGAATCAAAGCTCATAGCTTTAATCTTTATAAGTGACAGCTAATTAAAACTTAGGTATAGGCGGCATCTCTAATTTATGTTGATTTTTCTCAGCAAGTTCATCTACTTTTTCCTTTACTTCATCTCTTGCTTCTCCAGTTAAAATATATTTATCTAATTCTTCATAACTAAAACCTAGTTCATCTTCATCAGTTTGTCCTTCCCATAGTCCTGCTGATGGTTTTTTATTAATTATTTCTTCTGGAATTCCTAATACTTTAGCTACTTCTCGCACTTCATTTTTAACTAAATTTCCTAATGGCGCAATATCAATCCCACCATCACCAAACTTAGTAAAATATCCTATCTTCAATTCACTGCGATTATCAGTTCCTACTACTAAACTATTTCTTTTAGTAGCATAGTAGTAAAGAGCAGCCATTCTCAAACGGGGTTTTAAATTAGCAGCAGCTAAATTATCTTTTTCTACCTTCTCTTTTCCTTCTAAAGTAGTTAAGAATTGGTCAAAAACAAAATCTAAATCTATAACTTGATAAGGTATATCAAATTTTTCAGCTATTTTTTTAGCATCTTCTTGATCTTGCGGATTACTATAACAAGGCATGATTAAACCTAAAGTATTGTCTGGAAACGCTTTTTTTGCTAATGCACTTGTGACCGCAGAATCAATTCCTCCACTTAAACCTATAACAGCACCTTCACAACCAGCATCTTTAACTTTTTCTTGAATCCAATCCACTAATTTCTCAGTTATCTGGTTATAATCTTTATCTAACATATATATTCCCCCCCAAGATTTCTTACTGATATATTTTTATTATATCACAATTAACATTTTTGAAAAACCGAATTTAAGTATTATCTATATAAAGTTATACTTTGTATTGACAAAAAAATCCTGAATATATTTTATAAAACTAAGCATAATAAGCTTTGAGGAGGGAAAAATATGAGAATGAGAAATATGCTAGCCGATGCCCTATTACCATCTGTCAACACCAGTAGTTTCGCCTTAGGCGTAGGTGCCACTTTATTAACTTTACGCTATATGCCTGAACTTGATATTGAAGAAATGAGCGAAGATATTAAAGAAAGAGCTCAAAACATGAAAGAAAAAATGGCTCAAATGGATTTAGAAACTACTGCTTATGATGATATTGACACAACAAACGAACAAAACTTTCAATCTCCTGATGATGTAGCAGTTATTGGCTCCTCACCTAGTGTAGAAAAATTACAATCTCAAATTAGTAAATTACAAGTGCAGTTGAATCAACTTAAAAATAATATTTAGTCATTATTTTTTAGCGTACCACACCCGGTACGCTATTTTTCTCAAAGGAGCTTACAATTATGTGGAATAGAATAGATAAATTTTTTGGGATATCACAACCTAAAAAAGAAACTACAGAACATATCAATATTGCTAAAGAAAAAATTGTAATCAGTGAAGACTTAGAGACTAATTTAAATAATCTTCAGGCTAATTTAAGCGACAGTGTTGATTTTAACAGTAAAGATATTTTACTAGGGGGCAATCAAAATTATAAAGCTACTGTTACTTATATTGTCTCTATTGTTAACCAACAATATTTACAGCAAGAAATACTTAAACCTTTAATGTTAAATATTAAATTTACTTCTCCGGAAGATACAAAAAAGAATATTAAACAATTAGTCCAACAGTTACCATTACCGATTGGGCAAACATCCTTTATAGGGTCTCTAAATGAAGCTATCGGAGAAATTTTAGAAGGGAAAGTAGTATTATTTATTAATCACTTTGACCAAGCCTTTGTCCTAGATATTAAAGAATTAGCTAGTCGTAGTGTAGAAACTCCTCAAATAGAATCTGCAACCAGAGGACCGCAAGAAGCATTTACTGAAAATTTAGAACTCAACATCTCATTAATTAGAAAAAGAATCCGGGATAACAATCTAATGATTGAAGTACATAAAGTTGTAGCGCGAACTAAAACTGATTTAGGAGTCTGCTACATTAATGATTTAGCAGATCAAGAAATTTTAAAACAATTAAATAATCGCATTAATAATCTTGATTTAGATGGGGTTGTCGATACTGGTTATCTTGATCAATACTTTCAAGACAATTGGAAAACACCTTTTCCTATTTTCCAAAATACTGAACGACCAGATAAGGCAATTCATAATCTATTAGAAGGTAAAATACTTTTAGTTCTGGATGGTACTCCCTTTGTTAGTATTATACCAACAACTTTTATTCAGTTTTTTCAAACTCCAGAAGATTACTACGATATATTTTATGTTGGTAGCGCCATCAGAATCTTAAGATTAATTGCAACCTTTATTACTGTTAGTCTACCCAGTTTGTATATATCATTAGTTTCTTTTCATCATGAGCTATTGCCCACTGATTTAGCACTTACAATTGCTACTACTAGACAAGAAGTTCCCTTTCCATCTTATTTAGAAGCAGTGATTATGGAAGTAAGTTTGGAATTACTAAGAGAATCTGGAATTAGATTACCAGGAGCTATTGGACAAACAATTGGTATCGTTGGTGGTTTAGTCCTTGGGGAAGCAGCAGTTAACGCTGGATTAGTTAGTCCACCAATGGTTATAGTAGTAGCTATAACTGCTATTTCTTCTTTTGTAATCCCTGATTATGAAGCTGCTATTCCTTTGCGCTTATTGCGTTTTCCGCTGATGATTTTAGCTTCATTTTTTAGTGTTTACGGTATAATGGTCGGTTGGTTATTTATTTTAATTCATCTTTGTAGCTTAGAGAGCTTTAATCAACCTTATTTTGCTCCATTTGCTCCTATTAAAGTCACAGACCTCAAAGATAGTATTATTAGAGTTCCTTTGCGATTAATGGGTCAGCGTCCTCATTCTACTGCTAATCAACAAAAGGATAGACAAACTCGCAAAGGAGAGAGTAAGGATGAAGAATAAAAAATCAGATCGAGAAATGATTGCTAACCGTCAATTAGTATTTATTATAATCCAAATTACTGTTGGAACGGGGATATTATCTCTGCCCCGCCAAATTTCTTTAGTCAGCAGGCAAGATTCTTGGATAGCAGTATTATTAGGAGGTAGTTATTGGGTCTTCAGCCTCTTTTTTATTTATAAATTAGGTAGTCAATTTCCCCAGCAGACAATCATTGAATATAGTGAAATTATTTTAGGCTCTATACTAGGTAAAATACTTAGTTTAACTTATGTTCTTTACAGTATTACTATTACTGCCCTTAGCGTTAGAATATTTATTATGGTTATTACTACCTATATTTTACCTAAAACTCCAGTATCAATTAATCTATCTATAATAATCATAACTTGTCTTTATTTAATCAGTAAAGGTTTAAAAACTATGGCTCGACTTGATGAATTTTTATTTTTTGTTTTAGCACCTGCCTATCTAGTTATGATTCCTACTATTTTAAAATCTAATTGGTGGCATTTTAAACCAATATTAGGTACAGGAATCAAAGAAATTTTTGATGGGAGCTTGATTACTACTTATAGTTTTTTAGGACCAGAAATAATATTATTGATCTTTCCTTATATCAAAGAAAAAAAGAATATCTTCAAATCTTCTTTAATTAGTTTAGGGATTATAACTTTAACCTATCTTTATGTAATTATTATCACCATAGGGTACTTTGGAGTAGAAACCCTACAATATATTCTATGGCCGACAATTAATCTATTAAAAGCTATTAAAATTCCCTTTTTCGGACGTTTAGAATTCTTTTTAATTTTTCTATGGATAGCTATTGCCTTTACTTCGATAGCAGCTTTTTATTACATGGCCAGTTATAGTGTAGCACAATTTTTTTCTCTAAAAAACAAATTACTAAGCGCTTTTATTTTACTGCCCATAATTTATTATTTGTTTTTTATTCCTAAAAATATCATTGAAGTCTTTGAATATACAGAAATTGTAGCTCAATTTGGTACTATATTAATTTTTGTTATTCCACCTCTATTATTGTTAATTACTAAACTAAGGGGGTTAGGACATGAGAGCCAAGCTAATAATTCTTAATCTAATGTTGTTGTTACTGATTAGTGGTTGCTGGGATGTGAATGAAATTAAAAAAACTCAATTTGCTAAATATATTACTGTCGACCCCTTACCTGAACAGCCTGACAATTATTTATTTTCAATTCAATTTCCTATTTTAAGAGAAGGTTCACCAGAAAAGATAAACACTTTAGCTACTACTGCACCTTCGTTAAAAAGTGGTATTTCTAACTTTCAAACTAGAACCATGGGCTGGATTTCTCTAGGTATGCTGCGTACTATTATCTTCAATCAACAAATAGCCCGCCAAGGATTATTACCTCATTTAGATACCTTATGGCGAGAACCAATTGTTCCAGGTTCAATAACTATGGCTATCTGTACTAATAAGCAAGCTGTAGATATTAAAGATATCCAACCTGCTCCTGTAGAAGATATAGGAGTTTATCTAGACGAATTATTTGATACTACTTCTAAAAATTCTCTCTATCCAGAAAAAAGTTTGAATGACTTCTTTATTTCATTAAAAACTTCAGGTAGAAAGGCTACAATCCCTTTACTAAAATACGGCACTAGAGATATAAGAATAGTCGGCCTAGCCCTATTTAGAAAAGACAAAATGGTCGGAAAAATTAAAATTCCTGAAACAAGAGCTCTTTTATTACTACAAGAGAAATTTATTAAAGATCCTATAGATCTTAAAATCGAAGACTACCACGTTAATTACTATGTTCAGCAAGTCAGAACTAAGATTGATGTTGATTATACAAAAGAACATTTTAATTTTAATATCGATAGTAAATTAGAAGTAGACGTCACAGAAAACACTTCTGAAAAAAGATTAATTGGCAACAAAGCTGCTTTAAATAAAATGGAAAGACACCTAGCTAGAGCTCTTAAAAAAGAAATGCACAAATTATTAGGACAATTACAAACTCAACAAAGCGATGTCATTGGTCTCGGTCAAAGGGCCAAGGCAAAATACCCCCAATATTATCACAAAAATTACTGGAATCAACAATTCAGTCGCTCAAGCATAAATATTGAGGTGAATGTATCCATTCGCCGTTTTGGAATTTCAATTTAATTATTACTCAAAATTTTTATCACTTCTTCTTTAGTTTCTGCTGCTAATAATTTATTACGAAAATCATGATGCATTAACTGCTGAGATAATTGTGTTAAAATATTCAAATGTTCTTGTGAACCTTTTTTAGGAACAGCAATCATAAAGAAAATTTTAGCCAGATTATCATCTAGACTATCAAATTCTACTCCCTCTTTCGACTTAGCAAAAGCTAAAGTAGTTTCTGTTACAGCATGACTTCTAGCATGGGGAATAGCAATCCCTTTCCCCATCCCAGTAGAACCTTTTTTTTCTCGTGACAAAATATCTTTATGAAATTCTTTAACAGAAGTCAAATTTCCACTCTTAGCAATTAAATCTACTAATTCTTTCATTATTTCTCGTTTAGTTGTTCCTTCTAAGTTAAGTTTTATCTGTTCTTTTTCTAACAATCTATCCATAATTTACCCCCTAAATAGCTAATCAAATTAGATTAAATACACTATCTCCAATTTTAAATATTATATTAATTTTTCTAAAAAATCAATCTATATCCTGATTTTAATTATATTTTTGCTTTTCTGCTTATGATTAACAGTTTATCTTCCTAATGAATATATTAGAATAGAAAACTTTAAGGGAGGTTACTAACATGTCTCAGCGAAAAAACCTTAGCTTTAATTATCCAATGACAATAAAACTAGCAAATGCTTATGTACCTAAGCAGGTTTATCAAGAACACTATTCTCCTCAACAGGGATTATCTAAAGGTACTATCTTTCCTGAGTTATACGAACCTTATTAAATGCTTATCCATTTTAATTGATTATTCTTGGCTAAATTTAAAATAGTTTTCATATTTAAAGTGTTTATCATCTGTGTTAGTAGTAGTTATTTTAATAATTTTGAATTTAATTGTCAATTCTCCATTATCAGTTTTCAATTATAAGCAGGTGGCAGTAAATTCACATTTATGCTCAGTACTATGAATTAAACAACTAATTTAGCCAAAAATGCTACACTACATTATGAAGGGGGTGAATGAATGACTGCCGAGCAATTATCATTATTAAAAGAAATTATGGCTTATCGTTTTTCAGTGCTTGAATTTAATTTATATTTGAATACTCATCCTAGAGACAGAGGAGCTTTAGAAAAATATAATAAATATGTTAAAGAATTAAGAGACTTATGTTTTGAATACCAGAAGAAATATGGTCCTTTAACTGCTACTTTTCCCAGTGAGTTTCCTTGGGAGTACTATAGCACGCCTTGGCCGTGGCAGATTAATTATGACTAAGCAAAGTAATTTAATTGAATTAGGGAAAGGAGGTAAAAAATAGTGTGGAGTTATCAAAAATATTTACAATATCCAGCGAAAGTAAGTAAGACTGATTTAGAAATGGCTAAATTACTTTATGCCCAGTATGCAGGACCAGATAGTGAACTTGGTGCTGCAGTTCGTTATTTAACACAAAGATACACCATGCCTACAGATGAAGCTAAAGCTACTTTAACCGATATAGGAACCGAAGAATTAGCTCATTGGGAGATTATTGCTACTCTAATCTATAAATTAGTAAATGGAGTTTCACCCAAAAAATTACAACAAGCTGGTTTAGGAGCTCATTATGCCCAACATGGCAGAGCATTGTATCCACATGATGCAGCAGGAGTTCCTTTTACCGCTGCTTATCTACAGTCGCATGAAGATCCTATAGCTAACCTACAAGAAGATTTAGCAGCAGAAGAAAAAGCACGCGCTACTTATGAAAATTTGATTGAACTAAGTAATGACCAAGGAATAATTGAAACTCTTAGTTTTTTACGCGAAAGAGAAGTTGTTCATTTTCAACGCTTTGGAGAAACTTTAAACATTGTGCGTGATCATCTAAATAAATAAAAAAGTCCCAATTGGGACTTTTTTATTTATTAGCTTTTAATTTTAAGGTTTTCGGGTTTAGTTCATGTTTCAAGCCCGAAAACCATCTTTTTATTTAATCACTCTTCAAAATCAAATAATTTAGCCAAATTTAATTTCGCCTTTACTATTTCTGGATTTTCTTTTAAGTATTCAGCAAACTTTAATTTAAATTTAACTTGTACTTGCTCTTTATTTTTATTTTGCCCTTTATTAATCATCTGCGGCGGCATTTTATCCACCGAATCTACAAAACATAAAGGAGGAAATAATACACACCACCAATTAGCTCCTTGACCTGATCCAATTTCAACTCTTAAAGCTTGATATTCTCCAGCATCTAAAGTTAAATTATTATAGCTGCGGGTAGGGAAATTATAGTTTCCTACTTTTAATTGAATTTTATAATCGTATCCTTCTTCACTTATCTTTTGTTTCACAACCTTGCTTAAATAATCTAAATTATTATTAACTATTTCTTTAGCCCGTTCTGGATTAGATAAACCACTAAAGATTTTATTTCCTGCATTAATAATTTCATTCCGTACTTTACGTTTTAATAATTGGTCAGCCGGAGAATTACTATTAGCAACTACATGCAATCTTAATAAATCTTCATCTTTAATCTTACTTAATTCTTGCACAAAAATAAATTTATTAGCAAAAACAATTAAGGAAATTAAGATGATGCTCACCCCTAAAATAACTTTAATTCTTTTCATTTTTTATCCTCCTTTCTCTTTTAACTTGAATAAAATCATTTAACTTATTTAAAATTTTACTTTGTAAACGTGAAACTTGAGCTTGAGAAATTCCAATCTTATCAGCTATTTCTGATTGAGTTAAACCTTCATAGAATCTCATTCTAATAATAATCTCTTCTCTAGAATTTAACTTTTCTAAAGCCTCTTCCAAACTTAAACTATTAATTAATTCCTCTGTACTATCACTACCACTTAACTGTTCTAACAAAAATAAACTATCGCCTTCTTCTTTAAACACAGATTTAAACAAAGATACTGGAGTCTTAGTAGCATCTAATGCATAAACCAATCTTTCTTTTGTAATATCTAACTTCTCCGCTATCTCTTTCAAAGAAGGCTCACTATATTTTCTTTTCTGCCATTCCTTTTTCATTTGCAGAGCCTCATAAGCAATTTTACGTAGAGAACGACTAACTTTGATATCTTGGTCATCTCTTAAATAACGTTTTATTTCACCAACAATCATTGGAACCGCATAAGTAGAAAATCTAACTCCTACATTGGTATCAAAATTATCAATAGCTTTAATTAAACCAATACACCCTACTTGAAATAAATCATCAGCTGCATAATCTCTATTTCTAAATTTTTTTAATACACTAAGTACTAACTTTAAATTTCCCTGAATCAACTTAGTTCTTGCCTCTATCGAACCTTGCTTCATCTCATGAAATAACTTCTTCATTTCTTGGTGTGACAGAACATTTAAATCATTTGTATTTAAACCACTTAACTCAACTCGGTTCATCACCAACACCTCTTTTCCATTATTTTCTATTAATATCATCGGTGTCTGTGATAGAAGTTATACATATAAATTTTATTTTTTTATAAATTGTTGCTTTAAAGTAAAGATGCTATACACAATTTAGTTTATTCAAATGACTATTTTTTATCCAAAAAAATAAAATTACTTTTAAGATTTTAAAAATCTAAATAGGAAATTTTTATTATCAGAATAGATAATATATTTTTTCACATAATAAAATAAGAAATTATATCATTTTAACTATAAACTTTTAAAGAAAGGATGATAACTATGAAAGCTATTTTAGATAAATACACTCTCGCCATAGTAGCCACACTCATTGCTAATACAATTAAAAATATTGTTGATTATGGCTTCTATTTGCTTAATATTACTGAACATGCAATTTATCATATTGCTGCCTCAGCTTATTTTTCAGTTGAAGACACTAGAACTATTGCAGCAGGAATAGTTGGTATCTTTACTGACTATGCAGTAGCTATGATTTTGGGCCTTATTATAATGTATGTTCTCTACTATACAAGTTCTGATTATTTTTGGGTTAAAGGACTATCAGTCGGATTATTGAGTTGGTTATTAGTTTTTGGTATGATGTTAAGAATGAAAGTAGGCAGAATTGATCCCATTGACCCAGGTACCAATGTAGTTAATTTAACAGAACATTTATTACTAGGTGTACTAATAGCTTTCTTGATTGTTAAATATGGAAGGAAATCTTTAGTTTATGATGAAACTTGAAGATAATCATGCTAAAATAGAAAGATTCCGGGAATCCCGGAATCTTAAAAACTTTTTAATACACAAATTGTCCATTAGGTTCTTCCTCAAAGAAGTCACCATAAGATAATTGAAATAATTTATCTAATTTATTTGATAAATTTATTTCTTCTTTAATTAATTTACCATAAACACCTGAATTATCTATATCACCTACAAATACTGCTCCACGCAATTGATTGTCTTTTAAAATTAACTTTTTGTAATTATCCTTATCTTGACTAATATAAACTCTATAATCATCGTTATCAACATTAACCAAACCATAAGTTATTGCTGATAAATCGAGAAAACGCATTGAATTTTGATAAGCAAAATTTTCTGTTATTTCTTCTTTTTGACCTACCATATTTCGAGCAGCAATTTTGCCTTGTTTAACTGCTAGAGGCCAAATTGGAGTTAGAGTTAACTCATCGCTAAAGACTTCTTCAGACTGACATACATCACCAGCAGCATAAATGTTATCTATAGCTGTCTGTTGGTATTCATCTACAATAATTCCCTGATCTATATTTATTGGAGTATCCGCTACTAGATTAGTATTAGGCTTTACCCCAGTAGCAACAATCACTAATTGAGTTTTAAGCTCTTTTCCATTATCTAATTTTAATCCTTGAACATGATTTTGTTCATCAATTACTAACTTTTGGGCACTACGATTAGTTATTGTTTGAATACCTGCTTCATTAAAACGAGATTGATAACGAGCACTAGCTTCTTCATCTAACTGCTGAGGTAAAATCCTATCCCCTAATTCTACAATAGAGACATCAACACCTAATTCATTTAGTCCAATTGCTGCATCTACTCCTACTAAACCTGCTCCTATAACAACTGCTTTATCAATTTCAGTTCCTAATTCTTCAATCTCCTCAGCATCTTCTAAATTTCTCAAACCAAAAACCTCTTGACCTTGATCTAAATTATCAATTGGAGGTAAAAATGGAGTTGAACCAGTAGCAATTAATAATTGATCATAATTATGTTGAGAATCATCTGACAATTTAACCTGATTATCTTCTACTTGAACATCTACAACTTCTTGGTCATTAATCCAATTAATATCATACTGCTCCCAAAAATCATCAGTAATAAATTTTAATTCTTCTACATCACGTTCTCCAGCAATTAAATAATGCAACATACATCTAGAATAAACTTTTTCATCTTTTGAAATAATAGTTATTTCTGCACTATTATCTAATTTTCTCAATTCTTTAGCTGCATTGATCCCTGCTGCACTTGCACCAATAATTAAATATTTCACCCTACCACCTTCTTATCTTCGACTTCAATTAATTTTATAGCACCTGTTGGACACTGTTCAATACAGCTAGGTTTTTCTTGGTCTTGACACAAATCACACTTAAAGGCTACATTTCTCTTTTTATCTTTAAAGGCAAGACCATACGGGCAACTCATCACACACATCCAACAACCTGCACATTTATCTTCATCAATAGATACAATTCCTGTCTCTTCATCTTTAGTTAAAGCTCCTGACATACAAGCTTCTACACAATCTGGTTCATCACAATGCCGACAAAACAGGGGGGCATTATCTTCATAGTTATCAGGCTGTGTAATAGCATTAGCACTTTGATTACTCACATCACTAAAATCTAAATTAGCAATCTCTGCATCGGACTTGTTAGCCATACAAGCTAAAACACAATTCTTACAGGCTTCACATAGATCTTGGTCAATATAAATTCTTTTCATAATTGCTGCTGCTAAAGATTAGCAGCTTAGCTCACCCCTTTCAATATAACTTATAGTAATTAGTTCATTCCCACTAAGAAAATAGTTATGAGGCATCTGTCTCATAACTATTTTCCTTAAATTTAAGCAGACTTTTCTTCATCTTCAACTTCTAAGCCTAAACCTTCTCGGCGATCAACGATAATCTCCTCTAATTTATCAGCAGTACTTTCAACCTCTTCATCAATAATCAATTGTCCACCTGTAATATCTGGTAAGTCTTTAGTTAATGTATCAACAACAACTTCACTACCTGTTACAAACGGAGGTAAAGCAAGATGAAGTGGTAAACCTAGGGCCAATCCAAATGCTCCATCGGCTAGTGCTTGTTCTTCTAACCACTGTGGAGCAGATAAAGCAACTGGTAAATCTGGAATATCAACTCCTAATTCTTTAGCTAACTCTACTGCCACCTGCTCTACTCGACCAATTGATAAACATGGGCCAAAGTTTAAGACTGGTGGAATCCCTAAATCTTCACAAACCGCCTGCAAATTATCTCCAGCTAATTCTGCTGCTCCTGGCGAAACTAAGCCACAATTTTCTAACCCACCTGTAGTACATCCAGCAGATAAGACTAAAATATCGCGATCAATTAATTCTTTAGTTAACTCTACTGTAAATACATCATGTCCTTGCGCAGTTAAATTAGAACAGCCAACTACACCAGCAACTCCTTTGATTTTTCCTTCAGCAATTAAATCAAGTAATGGCTGATAACTACCACCTAAGAACTCACGCAATGAATTTTCACTAACACCAGTAACTACATCATCATGACCGTGGTCTTTAGGAATATCTATTTCTACTTCTCCACGGCGACTTTGATAACTATTAATTGCTTGCTTCATAATTTCATCTGACAGTTCTTCGGCTTGATGAGGATTAAACTCAATTAAATCCGCCGTCTTTTTCTTAGCTACATCATCAATCGCCATCATCTCTACCTCATATTCTTCTGCGACTTCTTCTAAACCTGGAATAGTACAGTTGAATTCAGAAACTACCAAATCAATACCACCAGTAGCTAATAATGCCTCACTTGTATAATTATTGCCAGCATGACCAGCGAAAACTTCATCATAATGTGTTCCGCGTGACTGTAAATCTTGACCTACACAAGTACAGCCCACTATTTTAAAGCCTTTAGCTCCTACTTATTTAGCCTTTTGCTTAGCCTCTTCAGTTATTAACTCATCCTGTAAATGAGCAATCATTGTCTGTTGATGACCTGTGACAACAATATTAATATAATCTTCATCAACTACTTTAAATCCAACTTGGTCTTGTCTGATTTCTGGTTCACCTAACATTACATCATTTAATAAATTAGTTAAGTGCAAACCATACAGTCCAGTAGAAATACCTAAATTAAGTACATGCATCATCATATCAACAGGGTCACTAGATAAATTAGTACTAGTTTTGACCACCCCATCAAAAACCTCAGACTTTGCGCCTCCAGGCATGATATCTAATTCACGCCATTTCTCTAATCGGGGTTGATAAGATAATTTTTCAACTAATTCCATTTCTTCAAAACGAGGCTTATATAAATCCTTTATTACTTTATCAGCTACCTTAACTGCCTTTTGATTAACATCATCTTCTTCAATCTCAAATTCCTCAGCTAAATCTTCTAAAGCATCTAAGCCTTTAAGCTCTGTAGCATAATTTCCCTGTCCAGCTTCTTTAAGGTTACGCGCTGTATTCTCTACTACATGTAAATAACAACCCGCCCCTGCAGCCACATGTCTTAAAAAGTTTCTGGCTACTATTGTATCTGCATCTGCTCCACAAACTCCCTGCGGTGAATCAGGTGTAATCCGACAAGGACCATTAGAACACAAACGGCAACATACACCTTTCTTCCCAAATCCACACTTAACTGACTGTTCTCTCTCTCGGTTAAAAGAAGTCTTTAAATCTTGCTTAGAATCTAAAAAATCACATAATCCACAATCTGCTGAAGTACATCTTTCCATTTTATTTTTCCTCCTTATATATTTTTTCTATATAAAGCCTCACTTTTAAGTGAAGCTTTATAGTAACAAATTCTTAGGTAATAGTGATGAGTAGAAAATCAAAAACAAAGTCAAAAACTTTCATTTTAAAGAAATTAAACTGTCTTTTGAGGGTTTGACTTTATGAATTTGACTCATTACTAATTACTCTTTACTCGTTACTATAAGTGTACTAAATTGGTATACTTTAATCTAAAAAAAGAGTTACTCTGCTAATAATTTAGCAAAAGTATACTCTTTTAATTTATCAGTAATTGTTTCACGCACATCATATAAAGCATGATGAATGCGGCACGTATCTGCTCCTTGTTTGTTACAAGCTTCAGGCTCTACTAAACAGCGATTAACTTCAATTGGCCCTTCTACTGCCTCTACTACATCTAGTAAAGTAACATCTGCTGGGTCTTTAGCCAAAGCATAACCACCATATTTACCACGATAAGATTCAATAATATCAGTTTGTGCTAATTTGCGAAATGTTTTTAGTAAAAATCTTTTCGGAATATTCTCTACTTCTGAAATAGTCTGCGCATCAACTCTATTACCTACTCCCTGCTTGGCTAAATACAGCACAGCCCTAAATGCATAGTCACTAGCTTGACTCAGTTTCATTAATTTTCCTCCTAATTGATTGTGAAAACTAACACATTATCTACAGTTTAAATTATACTGGATTAGTATACTTATGTCAAATTAAATTTAAATATGATTGATTAATCTCTCATAATAAATTATAATTATATTGACAATTGTTTCAAATCTTAGTTTTGCTAAAAAAAGGAGGCAAAATATGAACGCTAAATTTAATTCTTTAGAAATTTTAAAAATGGCCATTAATGTAGAAGAAGATGGAGAGCATTTTTATGAAAAATGTGTAGAAGCTAATTCGGAGCCAGAGGTTAAACGTATTTTCAGTAAATTAGCTGAGCAAGAACGGGAACACCGCAATTATTTCAAAGAATTATTAAAAGAATTTGATGAAGCAGATGAATCTATATCTAGAGATTACTTATATGAGGATTTAACTGGAGATTATCTAAAATCAATAGTAGATGAGCAAATCTTCCCTAAAGAAGAAAAAGCAACAGATGATATTGCTGCTCATTTGGGGGAAGCTCTTGATATTGGTATTAAAGCAGAAAAAAATTCTATTTTACTTTATCAAGAATTAATGAAAAATGAAGCAGATGAGCAAACTACTGCAGCATTAAAAAAACTTATTGAAGAAGAAAAATCTCATCTAGTAAAATTAAAAAATCTAAAAAGCTATATCTAAAGACCAACAGGCAACCTCTTAGGTCAAGAGGTTGCCTGTTTATATTTAATATATTTTATTTAATATCTCATACCTGGGCCAAATCCACCTCTATGATGCCCTCTATTAGCTCTAGGTCCTCTTTTGCCAGTTCTCCCAACTCCTCTTCGACCTCTACGACCAAAACTTCCTAAATCTTCACATTCTTCTAACTGTTCAGTAGTCAAAATATTTCTCATTTCTAAGCGATGTTCCATTCTTAGATCTGCTAATTGAGTTCGTAATTGATTAACTTCTTGCTGTAAATTCATAATTTCATCTTTATTTGCTGTACTATCAAAATACATTTCTCGTAACTCTTCTCTCTTATCTTCCCGATCGTCTCTAAGATCATATTGTTGATCAAAATATTCATCTCGTAACTCTTCCATTTTTTCTACTTGTTCTTCAGATAAATTCAATCTTTCCTGCCAAGTCATTCTATTTTGCTGAAATTGATTATTTCTACCTTGAGTACGATAGCCTTGCTGTCCCCCAGCTTTTGGCCCTTGACCTGAATAAGCAACTGCTAAAGCCGAAACACCAATTACCAATGAAAGTACTAATACTAAACTAACAATCTTTTTCATCTTTATCTCCTCCTGAAATTTTAATTTTCTTTTTTATCCTACATCTATAGTATAATATTAAAATATTAAGAAAGTATTAAGAAAGAAACAAAAAAATATTAAATCACAAAAAATAAAAAAACACCCTAGCTAGAAAACTAGCCTGGGTGTTTTGACGATCTCTATTAAGTTACAGTAACAAACTGCAATTAATTTATAATTTAGTTACATTCTCTGCTTGTAGACCTTTTTCAGTTTCAACAATTTCAAATTGAACTTCTTTACCTTCTTCTAGGTCTTTAAATCCGTCTTCTTGAATTGCAGAGAAATGAACAAAAACGTCGTCGCCATCTTCTTGTTCAATGAAACCATAACCTTTCTCACTGTCAAACCATTTAACATTACCTGTTGCTTTGTCTCCTGCAACATCATTTTCTGCTACTTCTTGATTCACTTCCTCAACATCTTCTTCTTCAACAACACCAGCATCTGCAAATGCATCGCCTAAATTATTCATCAATATCTACCTCCATGAAACTTATTTTAAGATTTCTATCTTAACCAATTGTAATACTATCATTGTAAACCTAATTTGTCAAACAATATAAAGAAAAGAAATTAATCCATTTTTATCTGGAAAATTAATCCTTGATCTTATATCCTATTTTAAAGAGATAAGTAGTTAAAAAGAATAAGACAATAAATAACGTCCCCACTATAGTGATAGATAACGATAATTTAGCATCTGAAATACCCACAAAAGCATAACGAGCCATATCTATCATATAAAAAACTGGATTGAATAAAGAAACTTTACTCCAAATCCCAGGTAAATTTTTAACTGAATAAAAAACTCCACTTAAAAAAGTTAAAGGAGTAATAAAAAAGTTAGAAAAAATAGAAATATGGTCAAATTTTTCGGCCCATAATCCCGCAATAATCCCAAATAAAGAAAAAATACCTGAAATTAAAAAAGAAAATAAAATAAATAATCCCACTGAATAAACTGCTCCACTATAGAAGAAAGTGGCTATTAAATAAATAGCTAATCCTACTACTAACCCTCTTGCAATACCACCAATCATTAATCCTAAAGTTAACTGCATATAAGAAAAAGGCGCTAATAACAAATCCACAATTGAACCTTGATACTTAGCTACAATCAAAGAGGATGAAGTATTAGCAAAAGAATTCTGAATTAAACTCATCATAATTAACCCCGGCACAATAAATTTAATATAATCAATGCCGTATTCTGCGACTTCACGACTGCGAAAAGAATAAGAAAATATAATCAAATATAGACTAGTAGAAATCAAAGGCGCAAATACAGTCTGAATTGCTACCTTTGAAAAACGCCAAATCTCTCTTTTTACTAAACTATAAAAAGTTATTAAATCACTCATTTTCTTCACCACCTAGACTAGTTAATTTCATAAATACATCCTCTAATTTAGCACTGTTCACATCAATATCTACTATTTCCAAACTAGAATTTTGAATTTTATCTAATAGAGAAATAACATTCCCTCTCGTAGTTTCTAATTTTAGTTTATTAGTATCTGTCCATTCAATATTAGCAGCAGTAGGAAATAATTCTTCAATATTATTAGGTTTATGCTGCAATTTAACTTCAATCACTTTCTTATCAATTCTTTTAATTAATTCTTCTTTTTGATCAACAGCTACCACTCGACCTTTATTTAAAATAGCAATCCTATCACATAACTGCTCGGCTTCTTCTAAATAATGAGTAGTTAAAATAATAGTTTTACCCTGCTCATTTAACTTAATCACATAATCCCATAAAGATTTCCTTAGTTCTACATCCACTCCAGCTGTAGGTTCATCAAGCACAATTATATCTGGATCATGTACTAAAGCCTTAGCAATCAATAATCTCCGCTTCATACCTCCTGATAATCCCCTAATATTAGTATCTTCTTTATACTTTAATCCTAAAGCATCTAAGACTTCATCAATTCGTTCTCCATTATCCTTAACTCCAAAGTAGCCTGATTGAATCTCTAATGTCTCTCGTACATTAAAATAAGGATCAAAGACAACCTCCTGAGGCACAATCCCTAATGATTTTTTAGTTTTCCTATAATTTTGCACTACATCATTCCCTAACACTGTTACTTGTCCACTATCTTTATTTACTAATCCACCTAAGACACCAATTAAAGTACTCTTTCCAGCCCCGTTAGGACCTAATAAACCAAAAAATTCACCTTGCTCTATAGTTAGATTAACATCTTCTAGAGCTCGAACATCACCATAACTTTTATTTACATTTTCTATTTCAATTGCTTTGTTCACCGCAATCACTCCTTTATTTTGCACTAATAATAATGATAACTACTTTGTAAGAAATAATCAAGTATCTATATAAAGCTTCACTTTCAGTGAAACTTTATAGCTAGAAGTAAGTAGCTAGGAGCTAGTAGTTAAAAACATAAAATCAAATTTGAAACCTAAAACATTAACCTAGTATTCAATAATTCCAAGCTATGAACTATTTTTTTGGGTTTTGAATTTACTACTAGCTACTAGCTTTTATCTACTAGCTAGTGGCACGATAGTGCCACTTTATATAGATAATAATTTCTTTAATGAAGGGAATTATAATCATAATCTAGAATTATTTAATAATCAAGGAGTGATACAAATGCTAATTACTAATAATGACCAAATTCCTGAACAAGAAATTTCTCAAAACCTAGGCTTAGTCAAAGGAAATACCATTCGGGCTAAGCATCTTGGTAATGATATCTTAGCTGCTTTAAGAAATTTAATTGGTGGTGAGGTGAAAGGCTATACTAAAATGATTAGCGAAGCACGCAATCAAGCAATTGAAAGAATGAAGAAAGAAGCTAGTAGAAAAGATGCTGATGCTGTAATTAATGTTCGCTTTACTACTTCACAGGTTATGAGTGGAGCAGCTGAAATATTAGTTTATGGTACAGCAGTTAAATTAAAGCCTAATTCCAGTTGAACTAGAATTAGGCGGTAAAAGTCCTATGATTGTATTTAGTGATGCTGATTTGGATAGAGCAGTTGAAGCAGCAGTTTATGGAGCTTTCAACAATTAAGGTCAATGCTGACGTTCAAACATTAAACTAAATAAATTTCTGTGCAGTTGATAAAGCTTCTCCAGCATCATTTACAATTGTTCTAATAATTTCTGAACAAGATTTTATCTCTTTAATCGTTTTAAGACTTTGGCCTGCTTGTACAAATCCCCAATCTACATCTCCTTCTTGAGGAGCAATTCGACTAGTTCCTTCTACTAGTTCTTCTAAAGTAGATAGGGATTCACATTTTTGCTCTAATTCTAAGTATTTTTCTGCTAATGAATTATTGATTCCGCGCACTGGATGACCTGTTATTAGACCTGTTACAACAGTATCAGTATCATCGGCTGCAATAATTTCTTGTTTTGCTTTAGGATGAGCGTTACATTCTTCTGAAGCATAAAATCTTGTTCCCATTTGCACTCCCGAAACTCCCATTACTAGGGCAGCTGCTAAACCTCTTCCATCTGCAAATCCTCCAGCAGCTATTACTGGTATATCTACTTCAGGAATAACCTGAGTCATCAAGGACATAGTACTTAGATTACCAATATGCCCTCCAGCTTCCATTCCTTCTATGATTATAGCATCTGCACCATTATCAGCAACTCTTTTAGCTAATTTAACATTTGGTACCACAGGAATAACCTTTACTCCTGCATCATGCAACTTTTCGAAATAAGGCAAAGGATTTCCAGCTCCTAAAGTAGCATATTCAACTCCCGCTTCACAAACTACATCTACTATTTGCTCACTATTATCTGCCATCAACATGATATTAACCCCAAAAGGTTGATCAGTTAGCTCTTCTGCAGTTTGAATTTCATTTTTAACCCACTGGGCTTCTCTTCCTGCTGCAGCTATTGTACCAGCTCCTCCTGCCTCAGATACAGCAGCTGCTAATTCACCATCAGCTACCCACGCCATTGCTCCTTGTACAATTGGATATTCAATTCCTAATAATTCAGTTAATTTTGTTTGCATTATTTATCCCTCCACATTAATTATTTTATCTCTTACTTGTTAGCCTGACAAAGTAACCATCGGCATTCCACCGCCAGGATTAAATATTCCGCCAACAAAAAGATTATCAGAATTAGCACTCATTATTGATAATATACCATAAAATAGTTTTAAATTCCTGGATTGAGTTTAAAATAATTTAATTTTCTACAAGTTACAAATTTTTTATCATCTTTTAGTTAATAAGATGAATTTCAATTTTTCTCATACTTTCACTCAAAATAAAACACCCACTATAATTCTATAGCGGGTGTGGAATCTAATTATTCTTCTTTATGACAAGAAACTATTTCTCCAAAATAAAACATATGATATCCTTCATCAGAGGAATACCACTCCTCATCAAGCGCTGGATCTAAGTTATCAGGATCCATCTTTTGTTTGAATCTTAACTTACATTCATAATGTACATCACAACCATTAATTAAAGGACTTTCAATTTCTTTAGCCTTAGTAGTATTTAAATCACATTCACTAAATTTATCATGCTCTCGACCAGATTTACTACCACAAAACGCTAATTCTTCTTTCATAGCATCTGCAAAAGGAATACTAACTGTAAATTGATTAGTAGTTTCAAGTAGTTCATAAGTATATCTAGAATCACGAACCATTGCTATAAATACCGGCTTCCCCCACATATAACTAATACTACCCCAGCCAATAGTCATTGTATTAAGGTCATCTTCAGTTTTAACTGTTAAAAAAGCACCACTATCAGCAATAGCATCTAAAGCTTCTTCAGCAAATTGATTATACTCAATTTTTTTCATATTTTAGCCCCCTATGTATTGTTTTGCTTCTGTTAAATTATATGCAACAAAGTAATGAAATATCTATATAAAGCTTCACTTTATAGCTAGAAGTAAATAGCTAGGAGCCAGTAGTTAAAAACATAAAATCAAATTCAAACCCTAAAACATTAACCTAGTATTCAATAATTCAAAGCTATGAACTGTTTTTTGGTTTTGAATTTACTACTAGCTACTAGCTTTTATCTACTAGCTAGTGGCACGATAGTGCCACTTTATATAGAAAAACTGTGTGACAAAACGCCACACAGCAAAAGTATATTTTTAAACTTCCTCAGCATCTTGAGGCTTAGTAAATGTTCGTTGACCTAATTCACTATCTAACATAAATAAACCATTACTATTATCACTTAAGCGGTTTAATTTATTTAAGATAGCTTCCATACTGTCTTCTTCTTCTACTTGTTCATCTACAAACCAATTTAAAAAGCTAACTGTAGCATACTCACTTTCTTCTTGCGCCAAGTCCATTAGTTCATAAATTCTTCTTGTCACTTCTTTCTCATGCTCTAAAGCAGTTTCAAAAACCTCAGTTAAAGATTCAAATTCATTCTGTGGTTTGCTTATCTCACCAAATTTAGCTCGGCCACCTTTTTCATTAATGAAATTATAAAACTTTTCCGCATGAAATCTTTCTTCTTCAGCCTGTACCCAAAAGAAATGAGAAAATCCATCTAAGTCTTCTTCCTGACAATAACCAGCCATTGCTAAGTAATAATGCGCTGATAAAAGTTCAAAATTCATCTGTTCATTTAAAGCAGCTTCTAATTTGTCAGATAACATATTAATTCCCCCTTCTCTCTTCTTAGTTGTTTTTTACTATCCAAGTATATTTTATCTTAAATCACTAAATTAATCAAAAGAATTTCAATTTTTAACTACAGATGATACGGTTCATTATTTTTAATTTTAAAAGCTCGATAAATCTGCTCTAATAAAATCAAGCGAATCATTTGATGAGTAAATGTCAGATGAGAAAAAGTAAGTAACCGGTCTGCTGCTTTTTTTACATTCTCATGTAATCCTAAGGCCCCACCAATAACAAATTCGATACTACTATAACCTTGCACTTGTAAATTATTAATTGATTTAGCCAACCCTTCCGAACTCATTGGCTTACCATTAGGATCTAAAACAATTGTATAAGCTCGACCATCTAAAGCAGAAATAATCCGTTCTCCTTCAGTCTTTTTAATCTTATCCATTTCTTTTTGACTCAAATTATTATTTATTCGTTCATCATCGACTTCTATTACTTCTAAATTACAGTATCTTTGTAGACGCTTAGAAAATTCACTAATTCCTTCTTTAGCATAATTCTGTTTTATCTTTCCTACTGCAACAATTCTAATATCCATATTCAATCCCTTTCCTTTAAGCTAATTCTAATTATTTCTTTTTAATCTCCTGCGGACGTTCTTCTAGTACTAAATTAAATTCTTTTATATGTTCTTTACGCTGTACCTTTATTATAATCTTATCTCCTACATTGTAGTTTTTCAACAGCTCTTTTAATTTCTTCATACTACTAACCTTTGTTCCTGCTAAACTAATAATAATATCATCTTTTCGCAACCCAGATTCCCAGGCTGGTCCCGAGTGAATAACTTTAGAAATAAAGACCCCGAATGACTTTTTCAATCCATATTGCCCAGCTAATTCAGGGGTCACCGTACCACCATAAATACCAATCCACGGTCGAACAATTTGCCCCTTTTCAATTAACTCGCCAGCAATTTGACGAGCTCGATTAATAGGAATAGCAAACCCTAAACCCTGCGCATCACTTATGATTGCAGTATTAATACCAATAATTTCACCTTGGCTATTTAATAAAGCACCACCACTATTGCCAGGATTGATAGCTGCATCAGTTTGAATCATATTTTCTAATCTAACCCCTGAACCAGTCACTAAATTTCTATTTAAAGCACTAATCACACCTGTAGTCACAGTATTAGAAAAACCATAGGGATTGCCAATTGCTACCGCCATTTGACCAACTTGTAATTGTTGAGAATTTCCTAATTCAAGCTGGGGCAGTTCTTTTTTAGCATCTATTTTAATTACTGCTAAATCAGTCACAGGATCTCTACCAACTACTTGTCCTTGGTATTCTCCCTGCTCATCAGCTAAAACAACTGTAATTTGGTCTACATTCTTTACTACATGGTCATTAGTAATTATATAACCTTCTTGATTAAAAACCACTCCTGACCCTTCTGCAGTCATTTCTTGCCGCTGTTGATAATGAAAAAAATCATAAATTATCTTGGATTTTTTAGTTGTTATTTTTACAATTCCTGGGCCAACTTCTTGCACTATGGAAGTTACTATTTCTTCTTGGGGAGTACGATTAGCAGAATATATAATTTCTTCCTGTTTCGAATCATCAATCATTTCTTCCTGTGGTTGGGATTGTTGTGGAGCCGGTCGAAACAAATTCATATTTTGTGAGCTAAATAACAGATATAAAAATAATATTCCACTCACCACTATAGTTAGAATAATCAAATATCCTTTAATATCACTTTGCTGCTGATAATCATCAAGCATTCATCTCACTCCTATTTTACTCGATAGTAAACAAGGGACTCACTTCATCTTGATGAGCAAAACTCAATTCTAAATCTGTTCCTAATTCAATATCAGCTTCAATTAACA
Source organism: Halanaerobacter jeridensis (assembly GCF_016908315.1). GTDB lineage: Bacteria > Bacillota > Halanaerobiia > Halobacteroidales > Halobacteroidaceae > Halanaerobacter > Halanaerobacter jeridensis. Next base: position 26,031 of record NZ_JAFBDQ010000014.1, read on the forward strand.
TATTCTTAATTGTTAAAAAAGCTAATTCAGGAACATTATTATCTTGACTTAAATGAGCTAATAATATACGTTGAACTGAATTTTGAGCCAATTCCACAGCAAAAGCAGCTGCATCATCATTAGATAGATGTCCTTCTTCACCCATAATTCGTTTTTTTAAATGCCAAGGATAAGGACCAATTTTTAACATCTCTAGATCATGATTAGATTCTAAAACTACTAAGTCAGACCCCTTTACATGCTCTTGTACTTCTGGAGTTATCTCTCCAGTATCAGTGGCTACAGCAATTTGGGCAGAAGATGACTTAATTCTGTAACCTACTGGTTCTTGAGCATCATGAGAAATAGCAAAAGGTCGAATTTTACAATCCCCAAGGGTGAATTCTTTCTGCTTGATTTCTTTTTGCTGTGAACCTTTGATATTGCCTATTTTCTCTTCTGCTTTGGCCCATGTTCCAGCCGTTGCATAAATTGGAATATCACATTTTCTTGCTAAGACTCCTACTCCATGAACATGATCATTATGCTCATGAGTAACAAGAATCAAATCTATATCTTCTACTTGGCGATCAATTTTTTCTAAACGACGATTAATTGCTTTACCACTTAATCCAGCATCTATTAAAATCTTTTTTTCTTCAGACTCAATATATATTGAATTACCAGAACTTCCACTTGCTAAAGCACTAACTTTTAAAGTAATTATAATCACTCCTTTTTCTATATAAAGTTTCACTTTCAGTGAAACTTTATAGCTAGAAGTAAGTAGCTAGGAGCTAGTAGTTAAAAACATAAAATCACATTCAAAACCTAAAACATTAACCTAGTATTCAATAATTCAAAACTATGAACTGTTTTTTTTGGTTTTGAATTTACTACTAGCTACTAGCTTTTATCTACTAGCTAGTAGCACGATAGTGCCACTTTATATAGATTAATTATTAAAAAAACTTTAAATCTAAATCAGAATGTAATAAAATATATTTGCAAGTTACATTTTATTAGATTTCCGACGGTTTATAAAGAAAAAAATAAATTTTATTAAATAAAATGAATTATTCTAGGGGGAGCAGCAATGTCTAATATAAATTTTGATGAATTTAAAAATAAGGTATCACGCATTATTAATATTGACCTTAGCAGTTATAAAGAAAAGAGAGTTGAAAGGCGTAGCAAGAACTTAATGCGCAAGTATAATATCGACAATTATAGTGATTATGTCAGTAAGATTAGAAATGATATGCAATTTAGACAAGAATTTATTGAACACATGATGATCAATACCTCAGAATTTTTTCGGAATCCAGAAAATTATGAATTTTTACAAAATAAAATACTACCTGAACTATTTGATAAGCATAACAAAGTTAAAATTTGGAGCGCTGCTTCATCTAATGGTTGTGAAGCATATACAGTGGCTATTATTTTAAACGAATTAAATATTAAAGCAAATCGTTATCAATTAAAGGCTACTGATATAGATCCTGGTATTCTCAAAGAAGCTAGGGAAGGAAAATATAAAAAAAATGCTCTTAAAAATGTAGATGACCGTTTAATTAACAAATATTTTAATAAGCAGGGTAAATTTTATCACTTAGATTCTAAAATAAAAAGACAAGTTGATTTTAATAGAATCAATCTTTTAGAAGATAGCTATGATTCAAATATCAATCTTATCCTCTGTCGTAATGTATTTATTTACTTTACTAAACCAGTTAAGGATAGATTAACTAATAAATTAAGCAATGCTTTAACTGAAGATGGTATTTTATTCTTAGGGAATACTGAATATTTGTTACAACCACGTAAATTTAATTTAGAAAAAATACACACATCTTTTTATCGTAAAACTTAAATAAAAATGGGCTAAAGCCCATTTAGTAATTAGTGATGAGTAACAAGTAAAGAGAAAAACATTAAAAGTATAAAAAAAGAGAAGGCATTAGCCTTCTCTTTTAGCTATTTATACTTCAAATTGAGAGATAATCTTTTCTAATTTATTCGCTTTATCATCAACTTCTTTATAAATATCTCTAACCGAATTAGAAATTTCATCTAAATCATCCACTACACTAGCTACTTGATTCGAACCCTCTGCTAAATCTTGAGTAGCATGGCTAGTCTCTTCTATCTCTAAAGCTGTTTCATTAGTAGCTTCTTTAATTCCTCTAAAAGCCTTACCTGCTTTATTAATAACTTTTTCTCCTGCTTGTACTTCTGCAGTTCCTTCCTTAATCGTTGTTACAGCACATTTTGTTCCAGCTTGAGTTTCTTCAATCAAGCCTCTAATATCTTTAGCTGCTGCAGCAGATTGAGAAGCTAAATCTCTAATTTCTTCTGCTACTACTGCAAATCCTTTGCCTGCTTCGCCTGCTCTAGCTGCTTCGATAGCAGCATTCAGCGCCAATAAATTTGTCTGCTCAGAAATATCCGTAATCAAATCTACTATATTTCCGATTTTCGCAGACTTTTTGTCTAAGTTATTAATTACTTCTACAGATTTTTTAACTGTAGTTTTAATTTTCTTCATTTGCTCAATCACTGATTGAATAGATTCATTACCATCAACAACAATTCCACTTGTTTCATCAGCCATAGTAGCTACTTGCTCTGTACTAGCCGATAATTCTTCTGTTGAAGCAGATATCTTATTTACTTCATCTAAGGTAGAATCCATATCATCAGTTAATTCTTCTAATGTATTTTCTAGCACATCACCAGATTTATTCAAACTAGAAATCACATCTTTAATCTGATAAACCATTTCCGACTGCTTATCCACCATTTCATTAAAGTGTTTGGCCAAATCTCCTAATTCATCTCCGCGCTCAATATCTAAATTAAAGCTAAAATCACCACTAGCTATCCTCTGCATACCATTACTGACTTTTGTAATTGGAGCAGATAAATATCTAGAAAACAAAATAGAAATTACTGCTGCTAATAATATACCACTAGCAATCACCAAAATAACTATATTTCCAACTTTTTTAGCTTCAGAAATCATATCAGCCCTCTTTACTTCTGCTACTAAAATCCAATCTAATCCCGACATTTTACTATAAGCCACTATCCACTTCTGACCATTTTTCATATAACTAGTATAGCCACTTGTCGATACATAAACTAATCCTCCACCTTGAGATTTAATATAACCTAATTTTTCACCTCTATCCTCAAGAATATCATCAAAATAATCTTTTTGAGAATAATCTTTATCTATCTCTTTAGAAAATACTTTTTCTAATTTTTTGCCCTTAGTAACCCGTTCATATAATAAAACCTTTCCTTTACTATCAGTTAAATAAATATTACCTTTAAATAATGGAGCAAATACTTCATTTCGAGTATCTTTTAAATACCTTTCTAATTCTGTCTGTGAACTCATCAAAATCATTAATGGATTAGCATCTGCTAGATTCATATTTGAAATATTATTATAAATAATAGTAGTCATAGAATTCACTGTCTGCCGTGTTAAAATACTCAGTTGTTTCTTTGAAATTTCTAATAAAGAATCTTTAAATTCACTATAAGAAAAGAAACCTAATACTGAAACTGTAACTATGACCATTAAAATCATTATTACCGATAGCTTATTAAAGATACTATTTAAACGAAAATTCTTAACCCCTCTTTTAATTTTACTAAGATTAAATTTACTAATTGGAATCAGCCCCTTATTATAAAAAATTTCATACTAGCTATATACTTATAAATTGTTTATATAATTCATAATTCTGCACTTAAATTTAATTTCCTTCTTTTTATTACTATTTTTTCCTTTATTTCTTTTAAATGATAACCATCAATACAAAAAATAAAAAGAGGAGAGCATAGTAACTATGCTCTCCTCTAGCTATTAATAAATTAAAGTGACTAGAAATTACTTAAAATTTAAAACAAAGGTTCACTCTTTAAAATATAATCTTCTAATTTACTAGCAAGTTTTTTAGAAATTTTAGCTTCTATCTCTATTTCACCTTGCTTATATTCTTCAGTTATTACTTGACCTTGTTGATGTAACTTATCTACCCACTGAGCCTCTTCATAAGGTAAAACTGCTGTAATTTTAACCATGTCATGAGCCACAAATTCGGACATCTTCTCTAATAGCTTATCCTTTCCTGCTCCTGTTAAAGCTGACATGGCTAAACTATTAGGAGTTTGCTGCTGTAGTAATTTCAATTGATTATCATCAACTAAGTCTGCCTTATTAAAAACAGTAATGATCTCTTTATCTAATACTTTTAAGTCTTCTAAAACATCATAAACAACTTGCATCCTATGTTCTAAATTATCATGATTACTATCTACTACATGAATTAACAAATCAGAATCTTTTATTTCTTCTAAGGTAGCTTTAAAAGCTGCTACTAAATCATGAGGTAATTTATTAATAAACCCTACTGTATCGCTCACTACTACTTGACGACCTACCGGTAATTGAATTTTTCTTAAAGTAGAATCAAGAGTAGCAAATAGTTTATCCTTAACTTCTACTTCTGCCCCGGTTAACAAATTAAGTAGTGTAGATTTACCTGCATTAGTATAACCCACTAGTGAAATTACAGGATCACTTCTATCTTGTCTTTGTACTTCTCTAGTCTGTCTTACTTTAACTAATTTTTCTTTTAAACGATGAATCCGTTTTCTGATTCTACGGCGATCAATCTCTAATTTTGTCTCTCCAGGACCTCGAGTACCAATACCTCCTCCTAAGCGAGATAGTTCTTCCCCTTTACCAGTTAACCTCGGCAATAAGTACTCTAATTGGGCTAATTCAACTTGCAATTTCCCTTCTTTAGTATGAGCATGACTAGCAAAAATATCTAAAATAAGTTGAGTTCGGTCTAAAACCTTCACCTCTAAAATTTCTTCTAAATTACTGTGCTGAGCAGGAGTTAATTCATCATCAAAAATAACTACATTAGCCCCTACAGCAAAAATGGTTTTGTTCACTTGAGCTAATTTACCGCGCCCAATATAATAACCAGGGTCAATATTACCTCTTCTCACTTCAATCTTATCTAAAACTTCAACATCAGCAGTCGTAGTTAATCGGGCTAGTTCTTTTAAACTTGCTTTATTCTTCCCGACTAATACTGCTTTTTCTTCTTCATCACTAACTACTACTGTTTCTACTTCTTCTAATTGACCCTCTAATTGCTCTACTTGATATAAATAATTATAATCTAATAAAGTATCTAAATCCATTTTTTCTTTATCAACACCAATAATTCTACCTTGCTCTACTTCCGGAAAGATAACTTGAGCTCTATCTGCTGTCCAATCATAATAAGTTAAATTATCTAAACGATAATGAAGTAATAAATCAATTTTTTCAATACCTGGCAAATAACTATTAAAACTTAAAATCCGCAAACCAGCTAATCGTTTATTACTTTCACGTCTTCGTAAATCAGATAATATATCAGCCGTTAATTGACCTTCAGTCACCTCTACTATTTCACCTTTACGGTTAACTACCAAATTTATTTGACCTTCAGCTAAAGATTTAATAGCAGTAATTAACTCTTTGCTTAACAACCTCTCTTTATCTAATTTCAATTCATTTAAGTCATTGATTTGATCAATAATTTTTTCACCCCCAAAATCAAAAAAGTGGGCTAATGCCCACTTAGATATCCGTTATAAGAATCAGTGGTTAGCAAATAATCTTTAATTATTATGAAGTATGATTTTATTAACAATAAGATGAATTATTAGGACTTACCTTAGTTTTGATTTGATAAATAATAAGTAAGACTAATTAATCCAATTGATAAGTCTTCATTCCTAACTTCTATCTCGTCAGGTACATCTAAACGAACAGGGACAAAATTCCAAATTGCTTTAACACCAGCTTCTATTAATCGATCAGCAATTTGTTGAGCATCTTCATCAGGCACAGCTAAAACAGCAATATTAATATTATTCTCAGTTACTAATTCTTCTAATTCATCTATGTCATGGATCTCAGCATTGCCTAATTTATTACCAATCTTATTTTCGTCAATATCTAAAGCATAATTGATATTTAAGCCTAATTTTTTAAAGCCACCATAATTAACTAATGCTTGCCCTAAATTCCCTGCACCAACTAGCACCAAGTCCCAGCTTTCATTTAAACCTAAAATTCTTTCTAAATTTTTAACTAAATTATCAACTTCATAGCCTACTCCTCTTCTTCCAAATTCACCATAATAGGATAAATCTTTTCTTACTTGAGTGGAAGGAATCCCAATCATTTCTCCTAATTCCTGAGAAGAGATAACTTCTACTTCCTTAGAAGCTAATTTCTGTACACAACGATAATAAAGCGGTAATCTTTCTATTGTTGTAGCAGGTGTTCTTATTTCTGGCATATTTATCATCCTTTCTATTTAATTCTTGAGTAGCAAATAATATTATTAATTTAATATTAAATTCACAAAAGCATTCAATCATTATTATTATTCTGTTAAATCAACTATATCTCCTTTTTTAAAATATATATTTTAAATATATAATATTAATTGGAAAAATTATAAAGTCAATTCTTGACTATTGATATGCTTTATTATAACCTTAAATTTAAGATTATAATAAATAACAACTTAAAGGAGGTAATACCACAAAATGAATTCAAGTTATTTAGATCCTATAGCCATTAAATTTGGTCCTTTTGAAGTATACTGGTACGGACTTATTATGGCTACAGCAGTCTTCTTAGGGTTATTATTAGCAATGAAAGAATCTGAAAGAAGAAATCTCAATCCCGATTTAATGGTCGACTTAGTTATTTCAGTGCTTCCCCTAGCTATTTTAGGTGCTCGAACTTATTATGTGATTTTCGAATGGGGCTATTATGCTCAACATCCCCAAGAAATAATAGCTATTTGGCACGGCGGACTAGCGATTCATGGTGCAATAATCGGTGCTTTAATTGGTGGAATTCTCTTTGCTAAGGTCAAAAATTTATCTTTTTGGAAACTAGCTGATATAGTAGCACCTAGTTTTATACTGGGCCAAGCCATTGGTCGCTGGGGTAATTTTATGAATCAAGAAGCCCACGGCGGAGCAGTTAGTAGAGCTTTTTTAGAAGGGCTTAAACTGCCAAATTGGATTATTGAACAAATGAATATTCAGGGAACTTATTATCACCCTACATTTTTATATGAATCCATTTGGAACATATTAGTCTTTTTATTCCTAACTTTTTATTGGAAAAAACAAGATTTTCTTAAATCAGGTGAAGTCTTCTTAACATACATTAGTCTCTATTCTATTGGACGCTTTTTTATTGAAAATATGAGAACAGATAGCTTAATGTTAGGACAACTTCAAGTAGCACGAGCAATTAGTATTGCTATTATACTGGCATCAATTGCTTTAGCAATTTATAATCGTAAAAAGGAGTTTTTTAAATGAAAAACTACTTAACAGACGTTCCTGGCATTAAAGTGGGTCATGTTAGTAATCAAGAAGCTAAGACTGGTTGTACTGTTATAGTCACCGAAAATGGTGCTACTGCAGGCGTAGATGTTAGAGGAGATGCCCCAGGAACTCGTGAAACAGCACTCTTAGACCCTCTAAAAACTGTTGAACAAATCCATGCCGTATTACTTACCGGCGGCAGTGCTTTTGGTTTAGCAGCTGCTGACGGCGTCATGGCTGCTTTAGAAGAAGACGAAATTGGTTTTGATGTGGGGGTTACTAAGGTTCCAATTGTTCCTGCGGCAGTTATTTTTGATTTAGACCAGGGCCAAGCCGAAGTCCGCCCTGATCACAAAATGGGCTACCAAGCAGTTCAAAACTCATCAACTACAGAACAACGCACCGGCCAAGTTGGCGTTGGAATTGGCTGTAGTGTAGGCAAATTATTAGGTCCACAGCAAGCCAGTCCTGGAGGCCTAGGCAGTGCTAGTTTAAAACTAAATAAAGATACTTACATCAGTGCTTTAGTAGCTGTTAATGCCTTTGGTGATATTCTAGACGACAAAGGGAATATTATTGCTGGCTGCAAAGATGATGACGGTAACTTTATTAATACTTATCAATCTTTACAGAAAGAAGAAATATCAGGTTTTGGCAAGAACACTACCATTGGAGTAGTAGCTACTAATGCTAAATTATCTAAAACCGAAGCTAACAAAGTAGCCCAAGTAGCTCACAATGGTTATGCCAATCATATCAAGCCTGTCCATACTATGCTCGATGGTGATACAATATTTGCTTTAAGTACTGGCCAAAAGGAAATAGAACTTAATTTATTAGCTACAGCCGCTAGTGAAGTAATGGGTCAAGCTATTGTCAATGCAATTGAGAATGTATAATTAACTCAATTATTTTTTAATCTCGTGACAACGTCGACAACGCGCCTCATATGTCTCATCTGCTCCCACAACAACTACTGGATCATCTATACTAGCTGGTTCCCCATTAATTAAACGTTGGGTTCTAGTAGCTGGATTAGAACACTTAACACAAACTGCATGTAGTTTAGTTACATATTCTGCTCGTGCCATTAATTCTGGGATAGGTTTAAAACCTCGCCCAGCAAAATCAGTATCTAATCCAGCTACAATTATCCTATACCCGTCTTCAGCTAACTCATCTACTAACTCAATTAAATCCTCAGAAAAAAATTGGCCCTCATCAATTGCTACTACATCTAAAGTTTCTTCTTGATTATGCTCTTTGATTTTATTTCTAATTCCTGCTACATCATCAACAATCTGTGCCTCAACTGTAATCCCATTATGAGTAGCAACTTCAGTATCACTATAACGATTATCAATACTCGGTTTAAAAACAAGAACCTCTTGTTGAGCAATCATTGCTCTCTCTACGCGTCTAATTAATTCACTACTTTTTCCTGAAAACATTACTCCAGTAATTAATTCAACCCATCCTGCTTCAACACTACCATAATAACCGTGCATAAAATTACTCCTTTCGTTAGTCCAAATTAAAATCTCAATTACTAGTTTATAAATTATATTTTTAAAAGTCAAATCTATATAAAGCTTCACTTAAAAAGTGAAGCTTTATAGTAATAAGTAATGAGAAAAGAGTGATGAGTAGAAAATCAAAAACAAAGTCAAAATCAAGTTCAAAACCTTTCATTTCAAAGGAATTTAAATGGGTTTTGAGGTTTTGACTTTAAGGTTTTTACTCATTACTGATTACTTTTTACTCGTCACTATAAAATTGCACTGAAAGTGCAACTTTATATAGCTAATATTTCAAAAAAGAAAAGAACTCTGAGGTACACCCCAGAGTTCTTAGATTTGTAATGAATTATTCTTTTGTTGCCCCAGCACTTAAACCAGAAATAAAGTACTGCTGCATAGATAAGAATAAGACCATAACTGGAATAGCAGAGATTACTGCTCCAGCTGCAAACATAGTCCAATCTTGCGAGAACTGACTAGCTACCATACGGTACAAACCAACAGCTAGAGTTAACTGTTCTTGTGACTGTAGCAATAAACTCGCTAAAATAAAATCACTAAAGGGACGAATGAAGTTAAACATTGCTACTACTGCTAACATGGGCTTAGCTAAAGGAAGCATAATCTGCCAGAATATCCTGAACTGACTTGCACCATCAATCTTAGCAGCATGAATTAAACTAGTTGGAATACTATCAAAGTATCCTTTTAACATCCAACTTGCAAATGGAACAGCCCCACCGGTATAGATGATTAACAATCCAGTATGTGTATCTAATAGACCAAACATACTCAACAATACATAGATTGCAACAATTGCCATCATTGGAGGAAACATTTGAATAACTAAGAATAACATCAAACCATATTCTCGACCCCAGAAATCTAGTTTAGCATAAATATAACCAGACATTGCTGTTAGCATAACTGCTATTATAGAAGATAAAACACCAAGTTTAATACTATTCCAATACCAGACGAAAAATGGATAATCATTACTAAAAATTAACTCTTTAAAATTATCTAAAGTAGCACCGGCTGGAATTAAACTAGAACTACTTAAGGAGTTATTAGGATTAATAGAAGCGCTAAGAATCCAAATGGTAGGATATAGTGCTATAATAATCATTACTATTACTACACCATAGGAAGCTATTAAACCCAGATTTGACTTTTGCTCTGCTGTCAAAAAACCATCATCTTCTTTAATCTGTGCCATTTATCTCAACTCCTCTTCTTTAAAAGCATCAGACTGTCTAAATTGATAAACACTAAACCCTGCTATCATGAAGAATATAATAATTGAAATAGCAGCACCATAACTATATAATCCTTTACGAATAACCAATTTATAAACCCAGGAGATTAAGATATCAGTACCACCAGCACCTGTACTAGAAAACTTGAAGACTGGGGGTCCACCATCATTCAATAAGAAGATTATCCCAAAGTTGTTAAACTGAAAAGCAAATTGCATAATTAATAATGGTGTTACCTGTCTTACCACTAATGGTAAAGTAATATGGAAAAACTTTTGTAAAATAGTAGCTCCATCCACAATTGCTGCTTCGTATAGAGTTTCAGAAATACTCTGTAAAATACCAGAACAAACAGCCATAGCAAATGGGAATGATAACCATAAATTCACCATTAAAATTGCTAGTTTAGCATACAGTGGGTCACTTAGCCATTGTATTTTATCAAAACCAATTAACATTAACATCTTATTAATATGACCAAAATTATAATTTAATAGATAACGCCAAATTAAGATAGAAACAAAGGCTGGAATTGCCCACGGCACTAATAAAATAGTTCGAAATACGTTTCTGAACTTAATATGTTCGTGGTTTAATACAACTGCTACAAATAATCCTAAACCATAGCTTAAAATTGTAGAAGCTATAGCCCAAATCACAGTCCAAGTAAATACTGACACAAACGCACCTTTCCATTGAGTAAACATAACTAAATCTTTAAAATTACGTAAACCAATCCAACTTAAAATTTGACCTGGTGGTAAGTGATTAGCATCATAGTTAACAAAGGCTAAGCAGATTGTAAAGATTACTGGAAAGACTGTTGCTACCAATAATACTACCATTCCAGGAGACATTCCAATATACGGAAATCCAGCTTCCAAAAAATTGTCCCAAGATTTAGAAAAATCAGGCGTTTCTTCACCTTGGTCAACTAATTTTCCATTTTTATAGGCATCAACTATATTAAAAATATGGATCCCTATTAAAATAAAGGTGAATATAATAGCCACTAATCCTTCAATTAAAAAGAATAACGAGTGATCTTCACCTGGAATAGTTCCTAAGGTATAAACTCCATAAATTTTTTGCTGTAAATAATTCAATAAATAAAAAGGCTCAAAGCTTAAACTAATTCCGGGTAACTTTATATTTCCAAGAACCAAAGATGTGATATCAATATTAATAAACCAAATGATAGATTGATAAATAATAAATAAAATACCTTTTAAATACTGCTTATTTTTTAACTGCCCTAACCCCATAAATAAAGCCGAAAATAAAGAACTCATCCACCGTTGATTACTGTTTGTACTTATATTAGTACTACTTTCAGGTTTCACAACATAACCTCCTCAATAAGTTTTAAAGTTAATACAGCCCTGCACAATCTTCATACAGGGCTGTGTATATAAATGATTATCTTCCCATCAATTGAATCCCTTGCTTAATTTGTTGTTCAGTCATCGGCATAATCTGCTTAGCAGGTGCCTTACCATTGATCACAAAATCGATAGCATTATTAACTGGATTCCAAACTGTACTCATAGCTGGAACACTAGGCATTACTTTGCCGCGCTGAGCTTGCTTGTAGAAAGGATATAACAATTCATCGTTTTTAAACTCAGAACTATTAACTACTTTGACATGGGGAGCAATAATATTATTTTCTTGATAGTGATTCATAGAATTTTCAGCATTTGTTAGGAATTTAATAAAATCTGCTGCTGCTTGCTTATTATCACTAAATTTACTTACATAATATCCTTTTGTTCCTGTGAATTGCTTTGGATATTTACCATTTGGTAACTTAGGCAATGGTTTTACCCCCATATTAATTCCTGCTTCTTTAAAGTCTTTTAACATCCACGGTCCCATAATAATTGCAGCATTTTTACCTTCCATAAATAAACCGTTAGCAGTTTGACCTGTTGTTCCTTTAGGGATTAGTCCCATATTTCTAAATTTCTTAAGGAAGTTAGCAGCTTCAACTGCTTCTTGACTTCCAATGCCTATATTATCAATATCATATCCGCCTCCTGCTTCTTCTTTAAATACATAAGCTCCATATCCGAAGAAGAAACCACCAGAGAAATAGAAGTCACCAATTTTGTATAATAAACCATACTCATTTTTACTTTCATTTGTCATTTTTTGAGCTTTCTTCATCAACCCCATCATTGTATCAGGAATACTATTATATTTATCTTTGTTATAAACTAATGCTGTAGTCTGAAAAGCATAAGGAAGTCCGTATAACTTACCATTGTAAGTTAAAGATTTAATTGGATTATCAGCAAAATTTTCTTCAGCATATCCACTTGGTAAATAACTTTTAATTGGAGCAATTAGCCCCTGCTTAATAGATTTACCTAATTTATCATGAGGCCAAGCTACTACATCAGCCCCTTTACCAGATGGACCATCTAATGATAATCTTTGTGCTTGGTCTAACTCCTCTACTACACCAATTTCAATTTTGATTCCTGTCTGATTTTGATATTTATCAGCCATATCCTGCATCCAATCATGCTCTGGACCACTCGGTACCCAAATTTCTAAGCTATCAGGTTGTGCATAAACTGCTGATGTAACTAATACTCCTAATACCATAACCATAGCTACAACTATACCAATAAGTCTTTTGTTCATAATTTACCCCTCCTGTTTTTAATAGCAACTAGATTTAAGTGGCAGGAACAAAACTGAACTATTCTTTTTGACTATAAAATTATAAAATTATGTAAAAGAAATTCCTCTTTCCTACCATTAAAGTCAAATCCCCCTCAACTCCACTTATATTCTTGTAAATCCATTATTATTCATTTTTTCTTATTTTTTACTTTTAAAGGGGTGATAGGATTATTATTCTAGATTTTTGTTTATATTCCTGCCAAAAAATATAAAAAAATTACTGTTTAAATTTTACTTAGAAGTTAACTATTGCTGTTGTGTCCATTATACAACATAAAAATGAGATTGTAAATTATTTATTACAAAAATGTAAAAAAAGAGCAGAAACTAATCTGCTCTTTTTGCTCTTAGAAACTATTTAATTATTTTAAATTATTCACAGTCATTACTTAGTGAAATATTCTACTCCTGCTTGGAACAATTGCTGTTCTTTTTCTCCAATAATATTTTTACAAACATTACTTCCAACTCTTTCAGAATGACCCATTTTTCCTAAGACTCTGCCATCAGGACTAGTTATTCCTTCTATAGCCCGCACAGAACCATTCGGATTAAATTCTATTTCAGAAGTAGGTTCTCCATCTAAATTAACATATTGAGTAGCAACTTGTCCATTAGCTAATAAATCATTAATAGTTTTCTCATCTGCCACAAAGCGGCCTTCACCATGAGAAACTGGAATTGTATGCTCCTCGCCAACTTCAAGATTAGCTAACCATGGCGATTTATTAGAAACTATTTTGGTTTTAGCAGCACAAGAAATATGACGGCCTATTTGATTATAAGTTAATGTTGGTGCATCTGCTGTTAATTTTCTTATTTCTCCATAAGGTACTAATCCTAATTTAATTAGGGCCTGGAAACCGTTACAAATACCAATCATTAATCCATCACGTTCATTTAAAAGATTCATCACTGCCTTTTTGACTTTAGGGTTTCTAAAGACAGTTGCAATAAATTTACCAGCTCCTTCAGGTTCATCACCAGCACTAAATCCTCCTACTAAAGCTACTATCTGAGAAGATTTAATCGCCTCAGCTAATTCATCAATTGCATCTTCTATTTGTTGCGGAGTTAAGTTTTTAAAGATTAAGGTCTCTACTTCTGCTCCTGCTTTTTTAAATTGCTGAGCTGTATCATACTCACAATTTGTTCCAGGGAAAACTGGAATTAAAACTTTTGGTTTATCTACTTTATTGGCACAAGTATGAATTTCTTCCGCATGATAAGGTTTAAATTCAAATGTTTCTCCCTCATTGTCTACTTTAGTCTGATAAATCTCTTCTAATGGCTGTTCCCAACTTTTAATTGCATTATTAAGATCGATTTCACTATTATTTACTTTAATCTTTTCTGCCTTAGAAGTTGTACCTAATAATTCATAATCCACACCATTAAATATCTCATCCAATTTTTGATTAGCATTTACTTCTAGAACTAAAGCACCATATTGAGGGCCAAATAATTCTGCTTCTGACATATCACTAGCAAAATCAAAGCCGATCTTATTTCCAAAAGCCATCTTAGATACTGCTTCTGCTATTCCGCCGCGCGTTACTGCTCGAGCAGATAAAATCTTGTTATCAGCAATTAAGTTTTTAACCCGCTCATAAGCTGTTGTCAATTTAGCAAAATCAGGCATATTAGCTTCATCTTTTTCGACTGGAATATAAACTACTTGATTATCACTCTCTTTAAATTCTGGGGAAAGCACATGATTAACATCTACTGGGTCAACAGCAAAAGAAACTAAAGTCGGAGGCACATCAATTTCATGGAATGTACCTGACATACTGTCTTTACCGCCAATTGCCGGTAATCCAAATTTTTTCTGGGCATGATAAGCCCCTAATAAAGCACTGAAAGGTTTACCCCACCGTTCTGGATTATCTCTTAAACTTTCAAAATACTCCTGGAAAGTAAAGCGGATATTTTGATAACTTCCTCCACTAGCTACTACTTTAGATACAGATTCAATCACTGCATATAATGCACCATGGAAAGGACTCCACTCAGCTAAGTTTGAATCATAACCATGACTCATCAGCGTTCCCGTATTTGTTTCTCCCCCAAGAGTAGGTATCTTAGCAGCCATACTCTGCGTTGGAGTTAATTGATATTTCCCACCATAAGGCATTAGTACTGAACCAGCACCAACTGTACTATCAAATTTCTCAACTAAACCCTTTTGACTACAGATATTTAAATCACTTAAATTTTCTAGCCATTTTTCTTCTAAATTATTCTCACTATTTAATCTATCTTCAGCAGCTGTTTCAAAATAGCTATCTGCCTTAGGCTCCTGAACTTTTACTGTAGTCTCTTGCGTAGCACCATTGGTATCAAGAAATTCTCGACTTAAATTGATAATATCATCGCCATTCCAATTCATAATTAAACGCCCATGATCTTTTACTTCTGCGACTACTGTTGCCTCTAAATTTTCTGTTTGGGCCAATTCTTTAAAACGCTCTACATTCTCTTTATCTAACACTACTGCCATCCGCTCTTGTGATTCAGAAATAGCTAACTCTGTACCATCTAATCCTTCATATTTTTTCGGCACTGCATTTAAATCAACTTCTAAAGCATCAGCTAATTCACCAATTGCAACTGATACTCCTCCTGCTCCAAAATCATTACTCTTCTTGATCATTTGACTCGCTTCAGAATCTCTAAATAGCCGCTGAATCTTTCTTTCTGTCGGCGGATTACCTTTCTGTACTTCTGCACCACAAGTCTCTATTGATTCTTCTGTATGTTCCTTAGAAGAACCAGTTGCACCACCACATCCATCACGACCAGTTTTACCACCAACTAAAATTACAATGTCCCCCGGCTCAGCATCACCGCGGTACACATCTTCACGCGGAGTAGCAGCTACAACTGCTCCGATTTCCATGTGTTTAGCTAAAAAACGCTGATTATATTCCTCGTTAACATGTCCTGTAGCTACTCCAATTTGATTTCCATAAGAACTATAACCATCAGAAGCCTCTTGCGCTATCTTCTTCTGCGGCAATTTGCCCGGAATCGTATCTTCTATAGCTTGTCGGGGGTCACCACAACCAGAAATTCTCATTGCTTGATAAACATAAGACCGCCCAGCTAATGGGTCCCGAATACAACCACCTAAACAAGTTGCTGCACCACCATAAGGTTCAATTTCTGTCGGATGATTGTGCGTTTCATTTTTAAACATAACTAACCATTCTTCAGTTGCACCATCAACATCAACTGGCACCACAATACTAGAGGCGTTAACTTCATCTGACACTTCCAAATCTTCTAATTGCCCTGCTTGTCTTAACTCTTTCATCCCCATTAAAGCAATATCCATTAAACAAATATCTTTATTGTCAGAAGGATAAACTTTATCTCGTCCTGCTAAATACTCATTATATGCTTTAGCAATCGGCTGCGTATATTTAGTATCTGGAATTGTAACATCTTTAATTTCAGTTAAGAAGGTAGTATGGCGGCAGTGGTCAGACCAATACGTATCCAAAACCTTAATTTCAGTAATTGTCGGATCTCTTTCTTCTTCTTGATAATACTTTTGCGTATGCAGCAAATCTGCTTTACTCATTGCTAAACCTAATTCAGTTAGTAAATTTTTAATCCCAGATTCGTCTAATTCAATAAAACCATCTATTGTAGCTACCTCTTCTGGCACTTCATAATTTAAATCTAAAGTATTCGGCTTCTTTAAACTAGCCTCTCTGGAATCAACGGGATTAATATGATAATCTTTTATTTTCTCTACTTCAGACTCAGTTAAATCTCCTTCTAGAACAATAATGCTAGCATTTCTCACAGTAGGTTTTTCATCATTATCATTTAAAATCTGCATACACTGTTCTGCTGAATCAGCCCGTTGATCGTACTGGCCTGGCAAGTACTCTACTCCAAAAGCTAATTCATCTTCAGCAACTGGAAGTTCTTCTTCGTATAACTCATCAACTGGTGGTTCCGATAAAATAGTGTGACAAGCCTGCTGATAAGCTTCATCAGATAACCCTTGAATATCATAACGATGTAAAACTCTTAAATCTTCTAACTCTTCAAGCTGCAAAGTCTCTTTAAAATCCGCTAGTAATTTTTCCGCTTCTACGTCATAACCATCTTTTTTCTCTACATATACGCGCCTAATTTTGGACATTTTTTGGCCCCCATTGCTTTAAGATTAAATTTATTAGTTCTTTCTTTTGATTTCTATTATCCCTTGCAAGTTACACTTCTATTATAGTATGCTATAATTAAGTAGTAAAATTAATAGTTCTTATGTGATTGATTAGTATTGCTTATAAAGTGTAGCTTTCGGGATTAAGATAAAATAATTTCTTCGCTTAGAAATTATTTTATCTTAATCCAAGGCAGTCTTACTTTAATGATGGGGGTCACGACTATACTATTATGAAGTTGTTTATTTTTTGATTGTGCTTTTTGGTTTTGAATTTTAATTTTTAATTCTCAATTATTCATTATCAATTGTTAATTGGAGGAAAAAACATGAACGTAAACTACGAATTATACAAAGTCTTCTACCATGTCGCTAATCACTTAAGCTTTTCCAAAGCAGCAGAAAAATTATATATTTCTCAATCAGCAGTTAGTCAATCAATCAAAACATTAGAAGAAGAACTAGATACAAAATTATTTATCCGCAGCACTAAGCAAGTAACTTTAACTAAAGAAGGTAAAACTTTATTTGAGCATATTAAACCAGCTTTTAACTTAATTAAAAACGGAGAACAGAACATTCAAGATATTAATTCCTTCAAAAAAGGAGAAATCCATATTGGGGCCAACGATACTATCTGCAAATATTTTCTGCTGCCCTACCTGAAACAGTTTCATGAACTATATCCTCAAATTCACATTCAAATTACTAATCGTACTTCTGCTAAATGTGTAGAATTATTAAAAGAAGGCGCTGTTGATTTAATCATTACTAATCTACCTAATCAACAAATCACTGAACAGATGGAAGTTACTAAAGTATTCTCATTTAAAGATGTCTTTATTGCTGGGCCAAAATATAATGAACTCAATCAAGAGACAATCAAATTAGAACACTTAGCTAATTATCCTATCTTAATGTTAGAAGAAAAGACTACGACCAGGACATTCTTTAATCAGTTAATGGATGAATTCGAAGTTGAACTGAATCCAGAAGTAGAATTAGGCAGTATAGATTTATTAATTGAAATGGCTAAAATAGGGCTGGGAATTTCTTTTGTTCCTGAATACTGTCTTGATAGCGAAGAAAGAGGTTTGTTTACTGTTAATTTACAAGAAAAATTAACTACAAGAAATCTAGGCTTAGTGACTAATGAAAAAATCCCTTTTTCTACTGCTAGTCAGAAATTCATTGAGCTGTTGCTTGATTAAATTTAGCTTTGAATAAAAGCAAAAGTGCTAGTCAGTTGACTAGCACCCTTCTCCGCTATTTTTGTTCTTTTTTAGAACAAGTGGAAACTCCTAAGACTGAATAAAGAGGACAATTACCTAACGAAGCAGTAATTAACGGCACAATTCCAATTGCTCCCCACCAACTTTTAGTTACAATTCCGACGACTATTAATGTAATCCCTAAAATAATTCGAGCTGTTTTGTCTAATTGACCAACGTTTTTCTCCATTATTAACCACTCCTTGTGTAGTGTTTTAATTAGCAGTCAATTCAGAAATCTTATCTACTTTCTTAAGATTTTATATTTTTGATAATGATTATTGTTATTAATATTATATCATAATTTTTACTATAGTACCAAATTAAATATTTACTATACAAAAAATAATACCAGCCTCGCGGCTGGATAATTAGAAATGATTTTTTAACATTCTTCAGTTACTTCTACAATCAATTTAATAGCAGTTCTTTCATCACCATCAATCTCTACATCCATAAAAGCTGGAATACAAGTTAAGTTAATCTCTTCTGTTTCTATTTTGTCTCTAGCAATAGCTACTGCCTTGACTCCTTGATTTACTGCTCCAGCTCCAATTGCCTGCAATTCAGCGTATTCTTCCTCTTCTAAAGTGTTCACTAATGCTTCAGCTACACTTTTTGGATTAGAATCTGTAGCTACTTTTAAAATTTCCATGTCGTTGTGAATACCTCCTTATGTAATATAAAATACCCTTGTACATATTATATTAATTAAAACTTAAAATATCCCTTCTCTATAGTTAATTTTTTGAAATTATTTTTATAAAAAAACCATTTGCTATGATAACAAATGGTTTTTATTTTATATTTTAATTTTCAAGACTAATCTCTAAATGGCAATATAACTGAGCTAAAGAAAATTCCTGCACTCTTACATAGTAAGTTCCAGCTGCTAGATTTTGATTGTGTAATTCGCCATACATACTATCATAATCATCATTAGAAGCAATTAGGTTTTGGGAACTATCATATAACATTACAGCAGTATCACAACTTTGTTCATAAAAACTAGTTACAATCTGATAACTTCCTGAATTAGCTATAGTAACTTCAATATATCCTGTATCACCAGATGGTTCATCAATATCCATTGACAAGATAGAAGTAGCATTAACTGTTAAATTTACTGTAGCAGTTGCTGTTCCACCATTGCCATCTTCCATATCATAAGTGAAACTATCTGTGCCTGTATATCCTGCATCTGGAGTATATCTCAAACTATCTCCTTCTTGCGCTACCGTTCCATCTGTTCCACTAGTAAATCCTGTTATACTTATTGTATCTCCATCTATATCACTATCATTAGTTAGTACATCTATTAGTACTGTACTATCTTGGTCGACTTCTGCTGTATCATCAGCAGCAACCGGCACATCATTAACCGCATTAATTGTTACATCCACTGTTCCTGTTGCTATCCCTCCCATACCATCGCCTATATCATAGGTGAAACTATCACTACCATTAAAGTCTGCGTCTGGCGTATATCTTAAACTATCTCCCTCTTGCGCTACCGTTCCATCTGTTCCACTAGTAAATCCTGTTATACTTATTGTATCTCCATCTATATCTGTATCATTAGCTACTATATCTATTAGGATTGAACCGTCTTCATCTACTGTTACACTATCATTAGTTGCAACTGGTAAATCATTAATCGGATTAATTGTTAGATCTACTGTTGCAGTATCGCTTCCACCACTACCATCACTGATATCATAGGTGAAACTATCTGTTCCGTTATAATTAGCATCTGGAGTATAAGTTACTGTGCCATCACCATTATTTACTACTGTTCCATTAGCAGGGGCTGTACTTCCTACTATACTTAGGCTATCTCCATCTAGGTCACTATCATTTAATAATAAATCTGTTAAATCTATAGTTTTAGCCGTATCCTCATCAGTAGCAAAACTGTCATCTTCTGCTGTTGGAGCTCTATTTACATCATTTACTGTAATAACTGTAGATTCATTACTGGACTCTCCATTTGCTGTTGCTACAAAAGTTACTAAATGCTCTCCGGATTGACTATAATCTGGAGTAAAATCAAACTCTCCTGTATCAAGGTCAAAATTAGCACCTACAGGTAAATTATTAACACTTAGAGTAATCGTATCTCCTTCTATATCACTGGCCGTTACTGTAAAGTTTAATCTTTGACCTTCATCTACACTTTTATCAGTAATTGAATCTATCACAGGAGGATCATCTATTGCGTTAATAGTCACATTCACTCTTCCAGTTGCTGTTCCTCCATTACCATCACTTATATTATAAGTGAAACTATCACTTCCATTATAATCTGCATCTGGTTTATATCTTATACCTTCTCCTAAACCTTCTATACTAACTGAACCATTATTTGCTGAACCATGAGGAAACAAATTATCAAAACCAATTAGATCGCCATCTACATCTGTATCATTAGCAAATACATCTATAAAGACTGACCCATCTTCATCTACTGTAGCACTATCATCTACTGCTATTGGATCATCATTGATTGCATTAATCGTTATATTAACTGCTCCAGTAGCTGTGCCGCCTCTGCCATCATTGATATCATAATTAAAACTATCTGTACCGTTATAATTCTCATTAGGTGTATAAGTTACTGTTCCATTACCATTATCTACTGCTGTTCCATTATTTCCATCAGTAACTCCTATTAGATTTATGCTATCTCCATCAGGATCACTATCATTCGCTAATATATCAATTACTACACTATTATCTTCATCTACGTTAACTGTATCATCACTTGCTACTGGAGCCCGATTCACATCTCCTACACTAATTGTTATAGTTTCACTATCATTTAAATCACCGTCACTAACATCAATAGTTAAACTATAATTTCCTTCATCATCAAAACTTGGAGTCCAAGTAAAAGTTTGAGTGCTGCTATCAAACTTATCAGCCACATCTCCACTTGCATTATAAGTTAAGTTATCTTCATCTATATCACTAGCACTGACTGTAAATTCTAATAGTTCTCCTTCATTAACACTCTTATTTCCTATCGCGCTTAACACTGGAGCATCATTAACTGCTGTTACTGTAATATCTACTGCTGCTGTCGCTGTTCCTCCATTACTATCACTTATATCATAACTAAAACTATCACTTCCATTATAATTGCTATTTGGAGTATAAGTTATTGTCCCATCTCCATTATCTACTGCTGTTCCATTAGTTACTGTAGAAACTGCATCAATAAGCAAATTATCACCATCTAGATCACTGTCATTAATAAGTGGATAGATCACAATAACGTCGTCTTCTGCTACTTCAACTGTATCATTAGTTGCTGTTGGAATATCATTTACAGAATTAATGGTCACCTTTACTTCTCCTGTTGCTGTTAAAGTTCCATCACTGATTGTATAATTAAAAATATCTGCACCATTATAATTTTCATCTGGTGTGTAAGTTACTGTCCCATCTCCATTATCTACTACTGTTCCATTATTTCCATCAGTAACTCCTATTAGATTTATACTATCTCCATCAGGATCACTATCATTCGCTAATATATCAATTACTACACTATTATCTTCATCTACGTTAACTGTATCATCACTTGCTACTGGAGCCCGATTCACATCTCCTACACTAATTGTTATAGTTTCACTATCATTTAAATCACCATCACTAACATCAATAGTTAAACTATAATTTCCTTCATCATCAGGACTTGGAGTCCAAGTAAAAGTCTTTGTACTGCTATCAAACTTATCAGCCACATCTCCACTTGCATTATAAGTTAAGTTATCTTCATCTATATCACTAGCACTGACTGTAAATTCTAATAGCTCCCCTTCATTAACACTCTTATTTCCTATTGCATTTAATACTGGAGCATCATTAACTGCTGTTACTGTAATATCTACTACTGCTGCTGCAGTACTACCATTACCATCACTTATATCATAACTAAAATTATCTGTACCATTATAATTTTGATCTGGAATATAAGTTACTGTTCCATCTCCATTATTTGTTGTTGTTCCATTTGTACCATCACTAACTTGAATAACAGTTAGCTTATCTCCATCAGGGTCACTATCATTACTGATTAAATCTATAGTTAAATTATTATCTTCAGCAGTTGTGCCCGCATCATTAACTGCAGTAGGACTTCTATTTTCATTAGCTACGTTAATTTCTATACTTTGACTATCATCTAATACTCCATCACTTACTTTAATTATTAAACTATACTGACCAGCACTATCATAATCTGGATTCCAACGAAATACTCCTGAATTACTATCAAATTTATCAACTAAATCTCCCTTAGCACTATAAGATAAATCATCTCCATCTATATCATTAGCACTAACCATAAATTCTAATAGTTCTCCTTCCTTAAGACTCTTGTTTTCTATTGGAGCTAATACTGGAGCATCATTAACTGCTGTTATTGTTAGCTCCACAGTTCCTGTTGCTGTAATTAGGGAATCACTAATTGTATAACTAAAGCTATCTGTTCCAGCAAAGTCTGCATCAGGTGTATAAGTTGCTGTACCATCTCCATTATCTATTACGGTTCCATTACTTGCATTATTAACTTGGGTTAAACTAATATCATCGCCATCTGGGTCACTATCATTAGCTAATAAATCTATTGTTACACTTTTATCTTCCTCAACACTAATTATATCAGTAACCGCTATTGGATAACGATTAACATCACCCACACTAATTGTAATAGTTTCACTATCGCTTAAATTACCATCACTAACATCAATAGTTAAACTATAGTTACCAGCGTCTTCAGAACTTGGAGTCCAACTAAAAGTTTGGGTGCTGCTATCAAACTTATCAACTACATCTCCCTTAGCACTATAAGATAAATCATCTCCATCTATATCGCTAGCACTAACGATAAATTCTAATAGTTCACCTTCATCAACACTCTTATTTCCTATTGCAGTTAACACTGGAGTATCATTAATCGGATTAATAGTCACTTCTACTTCAGCTGTAGCAGTTAATTCTCCATCACTAACTATATAGTTAAAAGTATCTGTACCATTAAAGTTAATAGTTGGAGTATAAGTTACTGTACCATCCCCATTATCTATTACTGCACCATTACTCCCATTAGTTACTTGGGTTATAACTAAGCTGTCATCATCGAGGTCACTATCATTTTCTAAAACATTAATAATAACTATCTCATCCTCATTAACTGTAGCCATATCATCAATTGCAGTTGGACTATCATTAACGGGATTAATAGTAACTTCAACTTCAGTAGAAGTACTTAATTCTCCATCGCTAATTGTATAATTAAAAGTATCTATACCATTATAATTTTCATCTGGAGTATAAGTTACCGTTCCATCTTCATTATCTACTACTAAACCATTACTCCCATTAGTTACTTCGGTCATAACTAAACTATCACCATCAGGATCACTGTCATTAGCTAATAAATCAATTGTTACACTTTTATCTTCATCTACATTCACAGTATCCTCATTAGCCAATGGAGGCTGATTAACATCTCCTATACTAATTATAATAGTTTCACTATCACTTAAATTTCCGTCACTAACCTCAATAGTTAAACTATAATTTCCTTCCTCACCAACTACTGGAGTCCAAGTGAAAATCTGTGTAGCTGCATTAAACTTATCAGCTACATCACCACTTGCACTATAGCTTAAATCATCTCCATCACTATCACTCGCACTCACTATAAATGAAATTTCTTCTCCCACTTCCCCATTTTTATTTCCTATTGTAACTAATTGAGGGGCTTTATTTGTCTCTTTTACAATTATAGTTATTGTCTCGGTTACAGTATCCGTTCCATCTGTAGCACTAACTATTAACTCATATTCTCCAATATCAGTTTTGCTAGGAGTCCAAGCAAATTCTTGAGTTTGTTTATTAAAATATTGTGCTAAATCACCACTGGCACTATAAGTTAAACTATCTCCATCAGGGTCAACTGCCTCTACCTTAAAAGAAATTGGATTAGTGATTGTTACAACTTGATCAGGTATTGAATTGAAACTAATTTTCCCTTTAAAAATCGCTTTAATAAATTTATCACTAACCATAACTAAAGTTGCTTTATTAGAAGAGCCGGTGATATCACTTTCCCATTTAAGAAATTCCCAGCCCTCTTCTGGGATAGCTTCTAGGTTTAATTCTTTATTCTTATTATAATTACCAGCTCCAGGTTTAACTGTTCCTTCACCCTCTATAGTAACTTCTAATTTATATTTTTTTAAATCCGAATCACTAGAACAAGCTGCTAAAAATACAGTCATTATTAATAAAATAATAAGTATGAGCCGCTTTATTTTCATATTCATCCCCCCTTTTTTTATTTTCACAGAATATTATAGCCCTATTATGATTTAATTTTACTATTCTTAGCAACTATTTGTTAGTACCCAAAAGTAGTATTTTGCAGGTAAATGTATTCTTTTGTCGAAATATAAACATTATACCTATATGTGATTGTGAGGAGATATTATGAAAAAAATAAATTTGGATGAATGGTTCTTAATCAATGAATTTGTCAAAGAGATGGGGATTTATCTAGAATTATCAGAGTTTTGCAATAACATTTTAAAATCTCTTCTCCCTATTATTCCTTTTGAACACGGTCATTTCATTTTTTATAATAAACAAAACAGGCTAACTCCTATATCTTATAGATATCATATTTCTGAAAAAACACATCAAGATTATATGAGTCATTATTATCAACTAGATGGTTTTATGGATAAGGCATTAGACACCCCTACTCCTAAACGAAGTACAGATATTATGGATTATAAAAAATGGAAGAAAACTGAATACTTTAATGATTTTCATAAGCAAAATAATTTTCATTATATGGCAGTTAGCGACATTCATTATAAAGATAAACTATTAAGTTCATTAGTCTTAATCCGCAGCAAAAATGTATCAGATTTTAGTGAAAGAGAATTACTTTATCTCAAAATTATAGTGCCTCATCTAGCTAATCATTTATATAAACTAATCATTATTCACAAATTAAATAAAATACAGAAAGATAGTTTAATGCAAGTAATTGAAAATAATGAAGAGAAATTTCTTTTTTCTAAGCGAGAAAGGGACGTTGTACAACTAGTTATTCGGGGATTGAATAATCAACAGATTGCTGATAAATTATTCATTTCTCCTCAAACTGTCAAAAAACATCTGTCTAAAATATTCAAAAAATCTAATGTAATTAATCGTACAGAACTATTAGCTAAATTAATTAACTTAACAGATAATGAAAACATTTCATCTAAAGACAAATCTGCGATTTTAACTTTGTCATAATAAAAAGACAGCCCTTAAAGGGCTGTCTTTTTATATTAAATATATTATTAATGTCTAAAATGTCTTCTTCCAGTAAAGACCATTGCAATACCGTGTTCATTAGCAGCTTCAATTACTTGGTCATCACGAATTGAACCGCCAGGCTGAATAATAGCTTTAATTCCTTTTTCAGCAGCTTCTTCTACTGCATCTGGGAATGGGAAGAAAGCATCAGAAGCAACTACTCCGCCTTCTTGTCTGCCATCTGCCTTCCGTCCAGCAATCATCATCGAATCAACTCGACTCATCTGTCCTGCTCCAACACCAACAACCATTTCATTGTTGGCCATCACAATAGCGTTAGATTTAACATGTTTTACTACTTTCCAACTAAATAATAGATCTTTTAATTGTTCTTCAGTTGGTTTAACATCAGTTACAATCTCTAATTCGCTTTCATCTAATTCCACAATATCTCGTTCCTGGACTAATAATCCACCAACTACTTTTTTCATAGCATAACCAGGCTCTTCACGATTAATATATAAGTCTCCTGTTTCTAATAAACGAACACTATCCCAACGTTCTTTTAAAATTTCTACTGCTTCCTCTGTAAATTCTGGGCCAATTACAACTTCGATAAACTTGTCTTCTTGCGCTATTTCTTCTGCTATCTCAGCAGTAATCTTACCGTTAAGAGCAACAATACTACCAAAAGCTGATAATGGGTCTCCTGCATGAGCTTCCTTATAAGCCTCTAGCAGAGTATCTCCTGTAGCCATCCCACAAGGGTTAGCATGCTTAATCACTGCTGCTGCAGGCTGATCTGGAAAGTCTTTGATTAATTCTAACGCCCCATTAGTATCATTGATGTTATTAAAGGACAAGTCTCTTCCGTGCAGCTGCTTAGCAGTTGTAATTGAAGGTTCATTAGTTTCCCGCTCTTGATAAAAAGCTGCATCCTGATGAGGATTTTCACCATAGCGTAAATCAGACTTTTTACTATATTTTTCTAATAAAGTATCTGGCAAGTTATTATCTTCATCTTTAACTTCTCCTAAGTACTTTTGAATTAAGCTGTCATAACTAGCTGTATGTTGAAAAGCTTTATGCGCTAAGTCTAATTTTTTATCAGCTGATAAAGCACATTCATTTTCTTCTAATTCAGCTAAAATAGAATCATAATCACTTGGATCAACTACCACACCTACATCTTTGAAGTTCTTAGCAGCAGAACGAATCATAGTCGGACCGCCAATATCAATATTTTCTGTAGCTTCATCTAATGTAACATCATCTTGAGCAATAGTTTCAGCAAAAGGATATAAGTTACAAACAATCAAATCAATCGGCTTAATTCCCTGCTCTTTAATTTCTTGCATATGATCTTCATTATCCCTAACTGCTAAAATACCACCATGTACAGCAGGATGTAAAGTCTTAACTCGACCATTCATCATTTCCGGATGATCAGTTACTTCACTAATCTCTACTACATCCAATCCAGCATCTTTTAACTTTTGTGCAGTTCCTCCTGTAGAAATTAAAGTCACACCTAAATCTGCTAAACCTTGTGCAAAATCAACTACTCCTTCTTTGTCAGATACACTAATTAACGCTTGTCTAACCTTATCCATTCTCATGTCACTCCCCTTAAATTAATTGATAATTTACAATTACTCTTTTATCTTAACCTTCCCATCAATTACTTCTAACTTATCTTCCGCATACAATCTGATTGCTTCAGGATAAATTTTATGTTCTTGCTCCAAAATACGAGCAGCTAATCTTTCTTCTGTGTCATCCCACTTTACTTCTACTGCGGCCTGCAGAATAATTGGCCCAGTATCCATTCCTTCATCAGCAAAATGTACTGTACAACCTGCCACTTTAACTCCATAATCAAGAGCTTGCTTTTGAGCATGAAGTCCTTTAAACGCAGGCAATAAAGAGGGATGGATATTCATGATTTGATGTCTATACTGCCTAATAAAGTATGGACTTAGTAATCTCATAAAACCAGCCATTACTACTAATTCTACATCCTTCTCTTTTAAATTATTAACCATTTCCTGTTCAAAGTCCTGGTCTGTTTCATAATCAGCTGGATTAATATAGCAACTATCAATATTATGTTTCTTGGCCCTCTCTAACGCTCCTGCATCTTCATTATCACTGATCACTAACTCAATCTCAGCTGTAATTTCACCACTTTCAATCCCATCTATAATGGACTGTAGATTAGTTCCACGTCCTGAAGCTAATACACCAATCTTCAACATTTATTACACCCACCAATCTTAATTTTCTAATTCCACTTCATTGTCCCCTGCTTTAACTTCTCCAATTATATGTGCCTCTTCTCCCAATTCTTCAGCTGCAGCAACAATTTGATTAGCTTGGTCTTCAGGCACTACTAAAGCCATGCCTACGCCCATATTAAAAGTACGATACATTTCTTTAGTCTCTACTTCTCCATACTCCTGAATTAAATTAAATATTTCTGGGCGCTGCCAAGAACTAGTATCAATTACAGCTTTAGTTTCATCTGCTAACACACGTGGTAAATTCTCAACTAGTCCACCGCCTGTAATATGAGCTAAGCCATTAATTTGATATTTTTCTAATAATTTTAACACTGGCTGAACATAAATTTTAGTTGCCTTTATTAACTCTTCTCCTAAAGTACCATCTAAACCATCTAATTCTTCTTCAACTGAATAATCATGCACATCGAAAAATATTTTACGAACTAAGGAATAACCATTGCTGTGAATTCCATTAGAAGCTAAACCAATAATTTTATTACCAACCTCTATATTTTCACCAGTAATAATCTCTTCGCGGTCAACAATGCCGACTACAAATCCAGCCATATCATATTCACCAGCTGAATAAAAATCAGGCATTTCTGCTGTTTCTCCGCCAATCAAAGCACAACCTGCTTCTTTACAACCTGTCGTAATTCCTTTAACTACTTCCGCAGCAGCATCAGGATCCAATTCTCCTGTCGCTAAATAATCTAAAAAGAATAAAGGCTTTGCTCCTTGGGCCAAAATATCATTAGCGCACATTGCTACCAAATCAATGCCCACACTATCATGCTTATCTGTTTTAAAAGCAACCTTTAACTTAGTACCTACTCCATCAGTTCCTGAGACAAAAACAGGTTCTTGATAATCACTTAAATCTGGCGCAAATAAAGCCCCAAAACCTCCTAAACCAGTCAATACTTCATCACTAAAAGTAGATTCCACATCCTTTTTAACCTTATCAACAGTTTCTTCTCCTGCTTCAATATCTACCCCTGCATCTTTATAAGTTAATCCCAATCTATTCACCACCTAAACATTAATTAATTTATAATTTAGAATTGATAATGGATAATTAAATTCAAAAATATATAACCAAAATCTTGATTTAGCAATGCCAAATCTGCAAAATGCATAAAATTTGACGGTACTGCAATAACCCAACACCCTAGACTTGGCGGTGCCAAGTCTCTACACAGTATATCTTTACCGTTTTTTTATTATTTTATTGTTTTTTTAATTGTCAATTCTACATTATCCATTCTCAATTATTCAAAACTTAACTTACCCGTCCCTTTGCCAATTGGATAATCTCCATCAAAACAAGCTGTACAAAAACCACAATCTGCATCTAAGGAATTTAATAATCCCTCGATACTTAAATAAGTTAAAGAGTCAGCCCCAATATGGTCTCGAATCCCATCAAGATCATGCTGAGCTGCAATTAATTCTTGGCGACGAGATGTATCCATGCCGTAATAACAAGAATACTGCACTGGTGGAGAAGAAATAGCTAAATGAACTTCTGCTGCTCCAGCTTCTCTAACCATTCTAATAACTTGTTGACTAGTTGTCCCTCTTACAATTGAGTCATCAACTAAAATCACTCGCTGTCCTTCAATAATATCTTCAATTGGATTTAATTTTATACGTACCTTTAAATCTCTAATTTCTTGTGTCGGCTGAATAAATGTTCTACCAACATAACGATTACGTAAAATCCCCTTTTGATAAGGGATGCCTGATTCTTCTGCTAAACCTAAAGCAGCTGTAATTCCCGAACTAGGTACAGGTACTACTATATCAGCTTCAACATCCATTTCTCTTGCTAGTTGACGTCCCATATCTTTACGGGCTAAATGAACATTTTGATTAGCAATTACACTATCAGGACGAGAAAAATAAATATATTCAAAGACACAGAATTTACTTGCTTTTCTTTCAGTATAAAAAGTACTAGTAATGCCCTCATCATCAATTACAACTAATTCTCCCGGTTTAACATCTCTAATATGCTCTGCTCCAATAATATCAAAAGCACAAGTTTCAGATGCTACAATATAACTATCTCCTAGTTTACCAATAGATAATGGTCTAAATCCCTGCGGATCACGAGCAGCCATTAAACAATCTTCAGTCATCGCTACAATACTAAAGGCTCCTGTTATCTGTTGAAAACTGTGTTTTAAACCTTCAGTAATATCATCCTTAAAAGAACGCGCTACTAAATGAGCAATCACTTCTGTATCAAGAGTAGAATGGAAAATAGAACCCTGCGATTCAAGGTTTTTTCTCATTTCTGCTCCATCAACTAAATTACCATTATGAGCGATTGCTAAATCCCCTTTAATAGAATTAGTTAATAACGGCTGTGCATTAGCCATCATGCTCGAACCAGTAGTAGAATAACGTACATGACCTACTGCAGCATGACCCTTAAGAGCTTCTAATTTATCTTCATCAAAAATATTAGTCACTAGTCCCATATCTTTATGCAGATTAAACTCACCGTGATTATTAACACAAATCCCGGCACTTTCTTGGCCCCGGTGCTGTAAAGCATGTAAGCCTAAATAAGTTAAATTAGCCACATCAGTGCCATTATTAGGAGCATAAATACCAAATACACCGCACTCTTCTTCCATTTTATCTTGAGAAACTTCAATTTGTTGAGAACACTTACATGTCATACTCTTGTCATCTCCTTTAATTACTCTGTTAAGCGCTTAATGATTTCTTGATAAGCTCCTTCTACTTCTCCTAAATCTCTTCTGAATCTGTCTTTATCAAGCTTCTTACCTGATTCACTATCCCAAAAGCGGCAAGTATCTGGGGAAATTTCATCTCCTAGATATATCTTTCCATCCGTTCCTACTCCAAATTCAAGTTTAAAGTCAACTAAATCAATATTTTTCTCTGCTAAAAATTCAACTAAAATATCATTAATCTCAAAAGCTAATTCGCTGATTTCATCTAATTCTTCTGCAGTAGCTAATTCTTCTGCATAGATATGATAACGATTAATCATTGGGTCGCCTAATTCATCATCTTTATAATAAAATTCCAATACAGGCTGTGGCAATGCAGTACCTTCCTCTAAACCTATTCTTTCCGCTAAACTACCAGCAGCGATATTTCTCATTACTACCTCTACTAAAATAATATCCAATTTCTTAACCAAAATATCCGTCTCATTTAATTTTTCAATGAAATGTGTGGGAATCCCTTTTTCTTCTAATAACTCAAAGAAAATAGTTGATATTTGAGCATTCATTTCACCTTTATCAGTAATCTGACCTTTCTTCTGCCCGTCAAAAGCTGTAGCATCATCTTTATATTCAACCACCAATTTATCATCTTCATCAGTACTATATACCTTTTTAGCTTTACCTTCATAAATCATTTCTTTCTTTTCCATTTTTTTCGCCTCCTATGTATTATATCATAAATAGATTTTATAAATTAAAAACTAAAAAATAAAAATTTAAAACAAACCCAAGACTCACAATCAAAAAATAAGCAATCCCAAAATGGTACAGTTCTTGCCCCCACTCTTAAAGTAAGACTATCATTAAGATTACCCAGCAAGTTTTTCTGAGTGATATTAAATTTAGGTTATTAATGAGTCTTAACGAAGAGCAAATAATTTTAATTTTGATAGTTTAATTTCCTATTTAATTAAACTAAATTTAAATTATTTGCTCAAGTTTAGACGAATTAACCTCAATTTTCAAACGAAGAAATGCTTGCTGGGTAATCTCGAAGCTACACTTTATATAGATAATTCTATATCTAATTCATCAGCATACTTCTCAACCACTTTTTCTGTCTTTTCACTAGCAATTCCAATGTATTTAGCTGGATTAGTTAATAATTTCTTCTGCTTGTCATTAAATTTCTCAACATAAGGTTTTAATTCCTCTTTTTCTACTACTAATTCGCGCAAAGTTTTATCCTTCTCTTCCGCTTCTAAAGTTAATTTTCTAACCGCCTCATGAGCATCAGGATGGTCATAAGATGCTAATAAAATATATAATGGTTCTGCTACTATCATTTCTTTATTTTGATCAAAATTCTTTTGGATATTCTCATGATCTACAACTAATTTCTTACTAACACGAATTAAACGATTAACTGAGGCAAGAAGACCTACAATCAGTTCAGGAATGAACCTACTTGAAGCAGAGTTAGTTAAATCGCGCTGATGTTCCGAAATTTGGTCTTGATAAAGAGTCATCATCCGTGGCATAAATTCTTTCCACATACTTTTTACATTCTCATAATTAATCGGATTTCTTTTATGCGGCATAGTGGAAGAACCAACCTGGTCTTCACCAAAGTGTTCCCCTACTTCAGCAATTTCAGACCGCTGTAAATTTCTCATATCATCACTAAAATTAGCTATTACTCCAAATGTAGAGACTAAAGAATGAACAAAATCGGTCATATATTCCGGTTCAACAATTTGCGTGGAATGACTGCTTGCTTCTAAATCAAGTTCATTTAAGACATCTGCTTCAAAAGATTCAGGGTCTTCAAAGAACAGATGACTTGCATTATAAGCTCCGACTGCTCCTGCTATCTTACCCTTTAATTGTTCACTTTTAGCTTCAATTTCTTGAATTCTGTTCCCTAAACGGCTTACATATTCAGCAATACTAAATCCAAAAGTAACTGGCACAGCATGCTGGCCATGAGTTCTTCCCACTTGTACAGTATCTTTTTCTCTTAAAGCTATGTTCATTAATAATTTCTCTAACTCTTTAAGTGTTGGTAAAATTAATTCTTCCGCCGCCTTTTTATAACGTAAAGAATTAGCAGTATCAACAATATCAAATGAAGTTGTAGTAAAATGAATAAAAGGTTTAGCTTCATCGCTTACTTTTGCTTGGATACTGTTAACCAAAGCTCGAATATTATGTTTAGTCTTTTTCTCTTCAGCATAAACTTCTTCAGTAGTTAATTCTTCAATTGCTGTTTCTACTTCTTCTACCACTGTTGTAGAACACATATCTCTTTTAGCTAAGGCTTTAACTAAAGCTAATTCTACTTGCGCTTGATACTTTACTTTTGATTTTTCCGATAAATAAGTAGAATAGTCATTAAATTCATTTTCTCTCAGAGAATATCTGTGGTCTAAAGGACTGATATTCTCAAAAATATTTCTTTTCATTTAAATTTTGCCCCCTAATTTTATTAAAAATTATTATATCCACTAAAAAACAAAAAACCTAAATAAACTTCTCCTACACAAGAAGCCTATTTAGGTATACTTAGCCCAGCTTCTCATGTAGTTAGAGAGTTTACGGCCCCTAGTAGAAACGTGCGAACCATATTTTCGCACATATACGATGAGAATTGTTCGTCTATTATTTAACTTTCATCTCTATAATAACAGTTTATAGGTTAATATGCAAGTTTAAAGCGAATGATATTTTTATATTAATCTTTTTTATTCGTTGCTTTGCTTTGCCAAATACTTTTCATAGCCAAGTTCTTCAACTTCTGCTGCAGTTTCTTTAACTTGCTCTGCCATTTCAGATTTATAATCTTTCATCTGCTGTCTAATATTATTATCTGCTACTCCAAGCATCTGAATTGCCAATAAAGCAGCATTTTTAGCACCATTAATGCCTACTGTTGCCACTGGAACCCCACCTGGCATCTGGACAATTGAATATAAAGAGTCAACTCCACTTAACTTAGAAGTTTTGATTGGCACTCCAATCACTGGTAAAGAAGTCTCTGCTGCTGTCATCCCCGGTAGATGAGCTGCACCACCAGCTCCAGCAATAATCACATCAATTCCTTTATCTTCAGCTTGTTCAGCATAGTTAGCTACACGTTTTGGCGTTCGATGTGCTGATACAACTGTTAATTCATAAGAAATTTCAAATGCTTCTAATAACTCTGCAGCATCTTTCATAACAGGCAAATCCGAATCACTACCCATAATAATTCCTACTTTAACTGACATAAAAAAGCACCCCTTTTTAATTTATAATGGATAATTAAAAACATACAATCAAATTCAAAAAATCAATAAAATTTAATTCCAAACATAGATTTGGCAGTGCCAAATCTCTACACAAGATATCGTCAACTAAAAACCCAAGGGTTATCTTACTGTTTTACTGTTTTTCCCCTACTATCTCAATTGCCTCGCGCGCTTGCTTAGCTTTAGCAGCAGCTCTTTTTAAATCTTTATCCGTAGCAGTTAGATGACCCATCTTTCTGCCGGGACGAGCAATCTTTTTACCATAGACATGTAATCTAACATTGTCTACACTTAATACCTCTTCACTTCCCAATACCTGAGCTTCACCCTGCGGGGCAGTACCTAAAATGTTACGCATCACTGCTGCTTGAACTAAATCAGTATTGCCTAAAGGCAGACCAGCAATAGCACGAATATGATTTTCAAATTGCGAAGTAATACATCCTTCAATTGAATAATGGCCTGAATTATGAGGCCGAGGAGCAATTTCATTGATTAAAACCCGCTCATCTTCTGTGATAAACATTTCAATGCAGAAAATTCCTACAGCTGAAAAGACATCACTAATCTGATGTCCATATTCCAAAGCAGTTTCTTCTACAGCAGTAGAAATATCAGCCGGTACTTTTGTTTCAATTAAAACACTTTCCTCATGATTATTCTCCCCAATTGGATAAGTTATACTCTCCCCTTCTCTTCCTCTACAAACTATCACTGAAATTTCCTTAGTAAAAGGAACAAATTTTTCTGCCATTAACAAATTCTTTCCTGCTCCTAATTCTGCAAACGAATCTTTAATATCAGATTCAGACTCAATCAAAGAATTACCTTTACCATCATATCCACCAGTACAACTTTTCAACATAATAGGATAACCGAATTGTTCCACTGCAGTATAAATATCTTTCTTCTCTTCTACCTTGATATACTCAGGTACAGGTAAAGCATTCTTCTTTAATAATTCTTTCTGATTATATTTATTTTGAATGATGTCTAAACTTTTAGGAGTTGGATAAATACTATATCCCTCTGCTTCTAAATCTTTTAGGATATCTACTCCGATATGTTCAAATTCATAAGTCAATACATCAGTCTTTTGGGCCAACTGCTCTAATGCTTGGCGGTCATCAAAATCTGCTACGATATGCTCATCAGCAATACTGTGCGCTGGACAATGCTCAGTAGGGTCTAAAATAGTAATCTGAAAATCCATCTTTTTAGCTTCTAAAATCATCATTTTCCCTAACTGTCCGCCGCCAATAATTCCGATCTTTTGCTTTAGTGGATTCATTTTATCCCCTTCCTCCCTTTACTGGAAAAATATCATCTACATTAGACTTGGCAGTGCCAAATCTCTACATCTTTTAATATCACATCAACTACTCTAAGCTTTTAATTCTTATCTAGCGCCTTATCTCCTATATCTGTTCGATAATGAGCATCAGCAAACTCAATTCTTTCTACACCTTCATACGCTTTAGAAATCGTATCCTCATAACCATCACCCACAGCAGTCACACCTAATACTCGTCCTCCAGCAGTTACTATCTTATCATTTTCTTTAGCTGTTCCTGCTTGAAAAACAATAGTATCTTCATCAGCTTCTGCTTTTTCAATTCCTGTAATTTCTTCACCAGTTTCATAATCTATCGGATAACCGCCTGAAGCCATAATCACACATACTGACGTTTTATCTGACCATTGAATATCAATCTTATCTAATTGATTATTATTTACTGCTTCAGCTATTTCTACTAAATCAGTTTCTAATAATGGTAAGACAGCTTCTGCTTCTGGATCACCAAAACGAACATTATATTCTAAAACTTTCGGCACTCCATCTTCAATCATTAATCCACAGTAAATAAGACCTTTATATTCAATGCCTTCCTGCTTTAATCCGTCTAAAGTCGGCTCTAAAATTTCTTCCTTTACTTGAGATAACATTTCATCATCTACTATCGGAGCAGGAGCATAAGCACCCATACCACCAGTATTTGGACCTTCGTCATTATCATAAGCTGGCTTATGGTCTTGAGAAGAAATTAAAGGCACAATAGTTTCTCCATCAGTAAAAGCTAATACCGTTGCTTCTTCTCCTGTTAAAAACTCTTCTACAACTATTCTAGTTCCTGCTTCTCCAAACTTTTCATTGACCATAATCGTCTCCACTGCTTCCACTGCTTCTGCAGTCGTTTCAGCGACGATAACTCCTTTTCCCGCTGCTAAACCTTCTGCTTTAACTACAATTGGTGCTCCTTCTTCTTTTATGTAAGCAATTGCTGCATCAGCTTGAGTAAATGTTTCATACTTTGCTGTTGGAATATCATATTTCTTCATTAGATTTTTAGAAAATACCTTACTACCCTCTAATTGCGCTGCATCTTGATTTGGCCCAAAAACTGATAAGCCCTCTGCTTTAAACCTATCAACTATGCCCTCTACTAAAGGTGCTTCAGGACCAACAAAAGTTAAAGCAATTTCTTCCTCTTGAGCAAATTCAATTAATTTATTAATATCCGTATCATCAATAGCAATATTATTAGCAATTTCTTCTGTTCCAGCATTACCAGGTGCAACAAAAACTTCTTCAACCTTCTGACTCTGTTTTAATTTCCAAGTTAAAGCATGTTCTCTTCCTCCACTACCAATTACTAAAATTTTCATGTATATCCCTCCGATTTATTAAATAATATCTATATAAAGCTTCACTTTATAGTAAGACAGTGAAACAGTTGGACAGTAAGACAGTTTTAAAGTCAAATGCAAAATCAAAGTCAAAAAAATAAGCAACCTCAAAATGGTATATCCCTGCTCCCGCACTTAAAGTAAGACTATCATTAGATGTATGAGCAAGTTTTTCATAGTGGCATTAAATTTAGGATGTTAATGAGTCTTAATGAAGCAAACTTAAAATAAATTTTGTATTGTTTAATCTCCAATTTTGATTAAACTAAATTCATTTTAAGTTTGTGAATTTTAGACGAATCATCCTAAATTTCTAAACGAAGAAATGCTTGCTCATACATCTCGAAGCTACACTTTAATATAAAAAACCCAGACAGGCAGATTCTACTAAACTAAGAGTAGAACCTCCCCGCCTGGGCTTTTATCCCTTCGGTGTATAATTGTACCGCTTGGACCAAAAAGTATAGTTGACCCTAGGTACACTTCCCTCATAGTCAGGCAGTTATTGGCCACCCGGTAGAAACTTGTGAGCCTTATTCTCACGATTATATGAGGTAATATATTGTTTTAATATTTTCTCTACTCTAATAGTAACAGATTAAAAATAAGTAGTCAATAAAAAAATGAACATTCTAGTAATAAAAAACAAAATTGTTCATGATTAAAAATAGGCTTTAATTTTTATTATTTTTATAAATTTAAAGGAGGAAAAAATTATGAAGAAAATGATTATTTTTATGTTGGTGATGGCATTTTTAGTGTTTAGCGGAACTGCTTTAGCTCAGAATTCAAGTCATTTTGAAGCAAAGATTGGGGCAGATGTGCTTGGTGAACTTGAAACAGATTCAATTGATGATGATACTGAATTAGGATTAACTTTAATTGGAGAATATAAAATTCCAGTTACTTCTCAATGGACTTTTGGCGGTGGTATTGCTTATCAACTAGATAGGTCAGTGGATGATTATGGAAACGTAGATTTCAATTTTATTCCAATTTATGGTCTAGCTCAATATGATTTAATGAATAATCCAATCTATTTAATTGCTAAATTAGGCTATAATGAAATGGATATTGATAATATCAGTAGTATTGATCAAGATGGTGGAGCATATTATGGATTAGGAGCAGGATTAACTTTTGGTCAATATAATCAGTATGTCGCTGAAGCAACTTATTCTGTTAATAATGGAGAATTTGAAGATTTAACCGGAAATACAGTTGATGTGGAACATAGTAAATTATCTATTATAGTAGGTAGAAAATTTTAAATACTCATCTCAGATAATCCCTTCTTCTTGAAGGGATTATTTTAATTGATTCAACTTATTTAAAATCAAATTACCTTTGATTTTAAGCACACTATTATTTTGAGTAGTAATTACCTCTTCTAAATCCTCAAGATAATGATTTAATTCTTTAACTCGTTCTTTATTCTCTTTTTTCATTTTTAAATCTTCTAACTCATTTACTCCTGACTTTAGCTTTCTTAAATTCTGACTTTGTTGTGTTTGATTATCTCCCTCTATTTGACTTAAATAAACAATATTGCGCACATAAACGCGCATTTCTTCTATTGTAGACTTCAATTTTTTATTATAATATTGTCTGTATAATTTAGCAAATTCTAAATTTAATCCATTAGCCTGAAATAAAGCTTCTAATAATTCGTTATTCTCAATCTGCTGGGTTAATTGATTCATCTTTTTTTCAATTTTTTTAGCTTGCTTTGTATCTAAAGATTTTTCACTCTCATAGCGATTCCAATTTTTAAATAGCTGTTCTATTTTATTGATTAAACCTTTCCATTTTTCTTCTTTCTTTTTTAGTTCTATTTTTTGCATTTGTTCTTTTTGACTATCTTTATTTTCTTCTTTTTGCTGCTCTTGATTCATTTCTTTATTACTTTTCATTTGCTGTTTTCCAGCAGGACGACTTGTCTTAAAATAGAATTGTTCTAATCTTTCAATAATATTTTCATTAGTAGAATTTACAGTTAATAATGATTGATTTATAGAAAGAGAGCCATTTTTCTCTTCTACCTGCTTATTGCCGCATCCTAACAAGGCGAAGAAAAGACATAATATTAATACTACTTTAAATGATTTATACAAAATTATTCT
Source organism: Halanaerobacter jeridensis (assembly GCF_016908315.1). Taxonomy (GTDB): domain Bacteria; phylum Bacillota; class Halanaerobiia; order Halobacteroidales; family Halobacteroidaceae; genus Halanaerobacter; species Halanaerobacter jeridensis. The sequence goes on from NZ_JAFBDQ010000014.1 coordinate 64,800, forward strand.
CTCACCTTTCACAATTATTTCTTTTATTATTTGCTTATTGCCCAAGATTATTCATAATTTTTAGTTACTGCAATTATTTCTTCTTCGCTTTCAGCTGTTAAGAGTTCTTCTCTATAATCATCTTGTCTCACATTTTTAGTTAGTTGGGCTACCATTTCTAAATATTCAGGAGAGTGACCTTCATAGTCTGCTACCATGAAAAACAAATGCACCGGCTGACCATCTCTACTATTAAAATCAATCCCTGCTTGAGAACGACCAAATACTAAAGCCAAGTCATTAACGACTTCACTCTTTCCATGCGGGATAGCTACCCCTCGTCCTAAACCAGTAGTCCCTTCCTGTTCACGTTCTAAAATAGTTTGATAGAACTTATCTTTATCAGTAATTTTATCTTCCTCTTTTAGTAATTCTACCATTTCTGCTAATACTTCTTCTTTAACCTCACCTTTTAAATTTAATTCAATTAAATTTTCATCTAATAATTCACTAATCTTCATTAAGACCACCCCTTTTAAAATTGAACCAATTGTCCTTCAACAATCGACTCTTCTTCCTTTAATATCTCTGCTACTACTGCTTCATCAGTCAGATTAATTATTTTCACCTCGCCAATTTTCATCGTAACTGGATTATCTAATTCTTCTACTTCAACTTCTTTCACTACTTTAGCCGTCTTACCTACCATTAAATTGTTAGGATCAACCTTAATAATTAATTTATTGCCCATTACTTTGACTATCTTTCCTGTTTTAAGAGTAGAATTATTGTTCTTTAATTCTTTAGCTAAATTGCTAACAAAAGAGTCTGTTGCTTTATTAATACTTTTACCTAAAGCCGACTTCTTAAATGCTTTAGAACCAAAACTAACTCCTTCATAATTAGAAATTTTAAATGATCTATCAGAAGCTTTTCCTTGCCCCTTAAAAGACGATTTTATTTCTGCCGTAGTCGTATCAACTAATCTACCTGTTAAAGTTACTTTTGCTTTAACACCTGAGGTTTTAAAAGGACCAACTCCAAAGCTAACCCCCTTTTCTACTTCCATATAGGTTAAAGTAGTTAAAACAATCGAATCAACTCCCAAAATTCTACCGAGTTTAGCAGCAGTAGTACTATCTAATAAACCACTTTGACCTAATTTTTGTTCTTCTATAACTTTTTTTAATCTAGTCCTTTCAATGACTTTAATCTTATCCTTAGAAACTAATTTATCAGTTATTTCCTGGGTCATCCCCTGTAAAATTTCATCTTCATTAAAGCCATGCCAACTCAAATCCCCTTCTTTAACGGGCATCACAGCTATTAAGTTCTGCTGGGCAAAAGACTTTCCAGAAAAAGTAATTAGTATTAAAATTATTACTGCTAAAATATTAACCTTTTTTATATTCTTCATTTAACTCACCCCTGAAATTATATGTTCTACAAATTTAACTCTTGTTAATTAATTGTATCAAATAATAATTTTATTTTAAACCATTTATTTCCTAAGTTGAAAGCAAAAACTCTTCTGCACAATACAGAAGAGTTAAAAGTTAAAACTATTTTATTTCGACTTTAATATTTTGTTGCTTAATAATTTCTTTGATTTTTTCAAGTTTTTCTTCACTAGGAGGCTCTGTTTCCGATAGTTGATAATCTAGCCCTAACTCTTCCCATTTATGAACACCTAAGCGATGATAAGGTAATAATTGTACTTTTTTTAAATAGGAGAGAGATTTTAAATAACTGGCTAATTCTTTAATTTTATCTAAGTCATCAGTAATCCCTGGTACAATAACATGTTTAATCCAATAAGGCTGCCTTTCTGATTCTAATAATTTTATTAAGTCTAATGTCTTTTGATTACTAACTCCCGTTAAATCTTGATGTTGTTTATCATCTAGATGTTTTAAATCTAAAAGTACTAAATCTAAATTAGGCAGTAATTTCTTAAACTCATCTTGCTTTACATATCCCGAAGTATCTAAAGCAGTATGAATTCCTTCCTCTTTGCAAGCCGTAAGCAAGTCTGCTACAAAATCAATCTGTAAGGTAGGCTCACCACCAGAGATAGTAACTCCACCCTGCTTATTAAAATATGGCTGACATGATTTAATTTTCTCCATCATAGTCGAAATAGAAATCTGCTCCCCTTTATTTTTCTGCCAAGTATCTGGATTATGACAATATTTACAGCGCAGAGGACAACCCTGCATAAAAACTACATAGCGAATACCTGGGCCATCTTGAGTGCTAAAACTTTCTACAGAGTGGATATAACCGGTAGTCATTTATAAGCCCCCCTTTTTAGTAATGAGTGACAAGAAAAGAGTAATCAGTAGAAAATCAAAAGCAAAGTCAAAACCAAGTTCAAAAGCCATCATTTCAAAATTCGTATCTTTTTTGAAATTTTGACTTTATGTTTTTACTCATTACTGCTTACTCTTTACTATATAGATAGTTACATACTTTTATGGAATGTCCTAGCTATTACCTCATTTACTGTTTTCTAAAGAACAGAAAACAGACATGGATAGGATTTTCTTTATTGATAGCATTAATTATTACCAGATTACATACTCCTATGAAAGGTTCTTGCTATTACCTCCTGCTGTTGCTCTGGGGTTAAACGAATGAAGTTAACTGCATAACCTGATACTCTAATTGTTAACTGTGGATACTTCTCTGGATGATCTACAGCATCTAATAATGTTTCCCGTTTTAGCACATTGACATTCAAATGATGAGCTCCTTTACTAAAGTAACCATCTAAAATAGAAACTAAGTTATCAATCCGTTCTTGATCATTAGCTCCTAAACTTTTTGGTACAACAGAGAAGGTATTAGAAATACCATCTTGGCAGTAATCGTATGGTAATTTAGCTACAGAGTTTAAGGATGCAATTGCCCCTGATTGATCGCGGCCGTGCATTGGATTAGCTCCTGGTGCAAATGGTTCACCTTTATCTCGACCGTCAGGTGTTGCTCCGGTTTTCTTACCGTATACAACATTAGAAGTAATCGTTAAAATGGATAATGAATGATCAGCATCTCGATATAGATCATGTTGTTCTAACTTGTTCATAAATCTCTTAATTACCTCTATTGCTAAATCATCAACTCGATCATCATCATTACCATACTTAGGAAAATCACCTTCAATTTCAAAATCAACAATTAAACCTTCTTCATTCTTAATTGGCTTTACTGTCGCATGCTTAATAGCACTTAAAGAATCAGCTATAATAGACAGACCGGCTACTCCAAAGCCCATGATGCGGTCTACTTCTGTATCATGTAGTGCCATTTGGACTCGTTCATAAGCATATTTATCATGCATATAATGAATAATATTTAATGCATCTACATACTTCTCTACTAACCAATCTAGTAAGGTGTCAAATTTATCCATTACCTGCTCATACTCCAGCACATCTCCTTCATAAGGTTCAAATTCTGGGCCAACTTGCACGCCAGTTAATTCATCTTGTCCACCATTTAAAGCATATAACAAGGTTTTAGGCAAATTACACCGTGCCCCAAAGAACTGCATCTCTTTGCCGGGACGCATACCAGACACACAACAAGCAATCCCATAATCGTCACCAAACTCTAAGCGCATTAAATCATCATTTTCATATTGGATAGAGCTTGTATCTTTAGAAGCCTGAGCACAGAAATCTTTAAACGGCTTTGGTAACTGCTCGGACCATAAGATAGTTAAATTAGGTTCTGGTGCTGGACCAAGATTATACAATGTATTCAAAATTCGATAGCTTGTCTTAGTAACTAGTGCTTCTCCATCAATATTTAATCCACCTAATACAATAGTAATCCACATTGGATCCCCACTAAATAATTCATTATAGCCAGGTGTTCTCAATTGTCGAGCTAATCTCAACTTAATTACAAAGTCATCGATTAATTCTTGGGCTTCCTCTTCTGTTAAGACTCCTCGGTCCATATCGCGTTCAATATAGATATCAAAGAATTCTGCCACACGACCAAAGGACATAGCTGCACCATTATTCTCTTGAATAGCAGCTAAATAACCCATATAAGTCCATTGAATTGCTTCTTGGGCATTTTCAGCCGGGCGGGAAAGATCTAAATCATAATTTTTCCCCAATTCTTTTAATTTCTTCAAAGCTTTAATCTGCTCACTCACTTCTTCTCTTAATCTTACATTCTCTTCTGTCATGCGGGTAGACATATTTTCCAAATCTTTTTTCTTTTCTTCAATCAAGTGGTCTACTCCATATAATGCAACCCGCCGGTAATCTCCAATGATTCTGCCTCTTCCATAAGAATCAGGCAAACCAGTAATTACACCTGAACGTCTAATTTCTCTTAATTCCGGAGTGTATACATCGTAAACTCCATCATTATGAGTCTTACGATATTTAGTGAATATTTCATCAATTTCTTCATTTACTTCATAGCCGTATTCTTCAGCAGCTTTACGCGCCATTCTAATGCCACCGTAAGTATTCAAAGGTCTCTTTAATGGTTCATCAGTCTGTAATCCTACAATTTTCTCTGCCTCTTCTTCTATATAACCTGGGTCATAAGCATTAATATCTGCTACTGTGTCTACATCAACATCTAACATTCCATCATTCTCAATTTCTTTCCACAATAATTCTTTACACTGCTCCCATAATTCTTCTGTTCTAGTAGTTGGCCCTGCTAAAAACGATTTATCACCTGTATACTGTTGATAATTAGTCATCACAAAATTCCGGACGTCTATTTCTTCTTTCCACTTAGTCCCAGCAAAATTTAAATCTTTCATTTAAATGGCCTCCTTATAAGCTAATTAATTTTAGTTTTATGGCAAAATTTAAATTAAAATGATTATCATTTGCAATTTAATACTAACATATTTATCACAGACTGGTCAATAAAAAAATATTAGTTAAACAATGGCGAATATTCACACAACTAAAACTATTTGAATACTTTTATTTTCTGTTAACTACGGTGTGATTATTTACTGCCAAAATAAAAAAATCGCCCGCCCAGATAACATAAATACGTCATCCAGGCGGGCGATCATATATATCAGGTCGTGCTTCCTCATGGTTAATTCCATGGATCCGCCAGTTACACAACCCCTAAATTGTATTTGAAATTCAATTATAGTAGATTTGGCAATGCCAAATCTCTACATTACAATGCCTATTTCTTAATCAATCTACAAATACATCATAACATCTTTCTCTAATAACATCTAGTCTTTTTTATATTTTATCTTTTCTATTTTCCCCTTTAATTTAAAATAGATCATTAATCATCATTGTCTGTTTACGTTTCGGACCAACAGAAAGAATATCTAATTTTACCCCAGTTAATTCACAAATTCTTTCAATATACTGCTTAGCATTAGCAGGTAAATTCTCATAATTTGTGATTTCAGTAGTATCTTCTTCCCAACCAGGCAGCGTTTCATAGACTGGCTCACAATCAGTTAAAATCTCCTCATTTGTTGGGAATTCAGTTAATACTTCGCCTTCATAACGGTAACCAGTACAAATCTTAATTTCTTCTAATTCATCTAATACATCTAATTTTGTTAATGCTAAGCCAGTTAAACCGTTTACTCGAGCAGCATACTTAACAATTACTGCATCAAACCAACCACAACGGCGTGGTCGACCAGTAGTAGTCCCAAATTCATGCCCTTTATCTCTTAAATGCTCTCCAGTTTCATCTTCTAATTCAGCTGGAAAAGGACCTTCTCCTACTCTAGTAGTATAAGCCTTAACTACTCCTAATACATTATCAATTTTTGTCGGACCTACACCACTACCAGAACAAACTCCACCAGAAGTTGGATTAGAAGAAGTTACAAAAGGATAAGTTCCATGGTCAATATCTAATAATGTACCTTGTGCTCCTTCAAATAATACATCATGACCATCATCTATTTCTTGATTAAGTAGTAAAGAACTATCTACTACATAAGACTCTAATTGTTCAGCGTAATCTAAATACTCCTCAATAATTTCATCAGCATCTAAAGGATCCATACCATACACTTTTTCCAAAATTAAGTTTTTCAATTCCACCATTTCTTTAACTTTAGCTTTAAAGACTTCTTCATCTAATAAATCTTCTAATCTAATACCAAAACGGCCAATTTTATCCCGATAAACCGGGCCAATTCCTTTGCCAGTAGTACCAATTTTATCGTTTCCTTTTCTTGTTTCTTCTGCATTATCTAACATTCGGTGGTACGGCATAATAATATGTGCTTTAGAACTAAGATATAAATTATTAGCTTCAATACCTCTTTCAGCTAAATTATCCAGCTCTTCAATTAAAACTTTAGGATCAATCACTACTCCATTACCAATTACACATTTAGTATCTTCATATAAAATACCAGATGGAATTAAATGCAACTTATACTCTTCATCCTCAACTACTACAGTATGACCAGCATTATTTCCACCTTGATAGCGACCTACTACATCTGCTTCTTGACATAACATATCAGTAATTTTACCTTTTCCCTCATCGCCCCATTGAGTTCCTACCACAACAGTTGTTGACATCTAAAAAAGCCCCCTATAAGTTTAGTAATTAGTAATGAGTAACTAGTAATGAGTTAAAAACTAAAAACAAACCTTTACTATCTAAGATTTTTGGCTTATCTCTTTTCATTAATCTATTTTACATTTAGATTCTTTTATCTTTAATGATTTTTTACTTCTTTTGTTTTTGCTCTTTACTACCTTTACTCATCACTCATCACTCTTCACTAATCACTTTTTTCGTTTTTTCTACTCTTTTTCTTGTTACTGCTTTTTTATTTGCTCGTCACTCTTTACTCGTAACTGATTACTGCTTTTTATTCACTCATTACTATTCTTATTCCAACCCTAGTCTTTGATAAATAGTATCTATATTCTGCAAGTGGTACGAATAATCAAATATTTCTTCCACTTCTTCTTCATTTAAATATTCTAATAACTCATCATCTGCCAATAATAATTCTTTAAAGCTTTGGTCTTCCTCCCAAGCTTTCATTGCATTACGCTGGGCAATATCATAAGCTTCTTCTCTCAGCATTCCTTTATCAACTAGATTTAACATTACTTTTTGAGAAAAGATTAAACCATTTGTTTTCTCTAAATTATCCTGCATATTATCTTCATGAACTCCTAATTCATAAACAACATCTTCAAATTTAGTTAACATATAATCTACCAAAGTACTGCTATCAGGAAGTACAACTCGTTCTGCTGAAGAATGAGTTAAGTCCCGTTCATGCCATAAGTTAACATTTTCATAGCCAGTTTGAGCATTTGACTTTACAACTCTTGATAATCCAGATACCCGCTCACAAACAATTGGATTCTTTTTATGCGGCATGGCTGAAGAACCCTTTTGGCCCTTTTTAAATGATTCTTCTACTTCCAAAATATCTGTCCGCTGTAAATTACGGATTTCAGTTGCAAATTTATCTAAAGAACTAGCAATATTAGCCATTACAGATAAGAACTCAGCATGACGGTCACGTTGTAATATTTGTGAAGAAATAGCTGCTGGCTTTAAGTCTAGCTTTTCACAAGCCAACTTTTCTACTTCAGGATCAATATTAGCAAAAGTACCTACTGCTCCAGAAATTTTACCTACACTTACCCGTTCTAGCAAGCCTTCCGCTCGTTCTTGATGACGCTTAATCTCTGAATACCAATTAGCAAACTTCAATCCTAACGTTACAGGTTCAGCATGAACACCGTGAGTACGGCCAATCATTACTCGCATTTTATATTTTTTAGCCTGTTTAGCTAAAGCTTCAGCTAAAGAATCTAAATCATCTATAATTAATTCTGTGGCTTCTTTTAATTGCATTGCTCGGGCAGTATCCTTAATATCAGAAGAAGTCAAACCTTTATGTATATACTTTGATTCTTCTCCTAAATTTTCTTTAACTGCTCCTAAAAAAGCTAACATATCATGTCTAGTTTCTGCTTCAATTTCTTTAATTCTTTTTACTGTAAATTGAGCATTATCTTTAATCTTCGTCACTACTTGCTTAGGCATCTGATCTAATTCAGCCATAGCTTCACAAACAGCTATTTCAATTTCTAACCAATAATCAAATTTATTTTTTTCATTCCAGACCTGATCCATCTCAGGTAATGAATAGCGATCAATCATTTGTTTTTTCCTCCTAGAAATTAATAATTACCAACGCAACACTAATATAATAGCAAATCTTGAGCTTAATGTCAACGAAATTACGAAGTTTTAAATAACTACCTTCAGTAAATGTTCGTGTATATTCTGAAATAGCTTAGACCCTATTTAGCTATGAGCTTTGAGCTATAAGCATTGAGTTAAAATTTCAATCACAAAAAAAGAGTAAAGAGTAGATGAAGTCCACCTACTCCTCTCTTTTAGACAAGTCAACAAACTTGGTATATTCTTTTTGAAAAGCCAATTCTACAGTACCTACGGGACCATTTCTCTGCTTACCAACAATTATCTCTGTAATCCCTTTCTTTTCTGTATCGGGATTATAGTATTCATCACGATAAATAAATGCTACCACATCTGCATCCTGCTCAATAGAACCACTAGCTCGTAAATCACTTAACTGTGGTCGTTTATCATTTCTTTGTTCTACAGCTCGACTTAACTGTGATAAGGATACTACTGGTACATTTAACTCTCTACCTAATCCTTTTAAGGAACGAGAAATCTTAGAAACCTCTTGTTGGCGGCTTTCTGCCCCACCGCTACCTTGCATCAACTGTAAATAGTCAATTAAAATCAAATCTAAGCCGTGTTCAGCCTTAATTCTTCTTGCCTTAGCTCTCATTTCCATGACTGTAATACCTGGAGTATCATCAATAAATATATCAGATTCACCTAATCTACCTGCAGCCTGCGACAATCTACGCCAGTCTGTATCACGTAACTGACCGGTTCGCAGACGGTGACTGTTAACCTGTGCTTCTGAACAAAGCATTCGCTGGACTAACTGTGATTTAGACATCTCTAAAGAAAAAATAGCTACAGAAGTATCTTCCTCTACTGCAGCATATTGTCCTATATTCAATGCTAACGCAGTCTTACCCATACTAGGACGAGCAGCAATAATAATTAAATCCGATTCTTGAAATCCAGAAGTCATCTTATCTAAATCTCGAAAACCAGTTGGTACTCCTGTTACGTCCTCTTGAGTTTCATGCAACTCTTCCAAGTCATCGAAAGTATCCATTAAAACATCTTTAATACCTGAAAATTCTTTAACACTTCTTTTTTCAGATACTTCAAAGATTAAACTTTCAGCTTGGTCTAATAAATCATCTACTTCTCCTTCATCTTTATAACCTAACTTAGAAATTTGATTAGATGTTTTAATCAAGCGTCTCAATATTGATTTTTCTTCTACTATTTCAGCATAATGTTTGATGTTAGCAGCAGTAGGTACACTGTTGACTACACTAGTAATATAAGACGCTCCTCCAATTTCCTCCAATTTATCTTCTTCCCGTAATTTTTCACTTAAAGTTACTAAATCAACTGGATCACCTTTATCGAATAATTGACAAATAGCATTATAAATAGTTGCATGCTTCTGCCAATAAAAATCTTCTGGTTCTAAACTCTCTACAGCTGTTGGAATAGCCTCTCTATCTAATAACATCGAACCTAAAGTTGATTTTTCAGCTTCTTCGCTACTTGGAGGAACTTTATCTACTTCTGCCATACTATAAGCCTCCTTATCTATCTCAACAAAACAATATTCCATACTAGAAATTATACTTTAGTAATTAACATTCGAGTTAAGACATCATCAATATTTTCTACCATAGTTATTTTTAATCTGTCATCAATACTAAAATCAGTCTTATTTTCTTGAGGAATTAATACTTCTGACATTTCTGCTTGATAAGCACCATAGATTTTCTCTCTAACTCCACCCACTGCCTTAATATCTCCCTGCAGTGATATCTCACCAGTTACAGCTACATCTTGTTTAACTGGGATTTCTTCTAAAGCACTTATAATAGCTACAGCTATAGCAGTACCAGCTGATGGGCCATCAACTTTAGCCCCACCAACTAAATTAACGTGTAAATCATAATTTTGTAGATCTTTTCCTGTTTTCTTTCTTACAATTGTAGCAGCATTAAATACAGAATCTTGGGTCATATCTCCAGCAGTTTGATTAAATTTAATTTTTCCTTGTCCCTCAGTTGCTGCTGGAAAAACAACTGCTTCTACTTCTAATAACGAACCTAAAAAGCCATTAACTCCTAAACCTAATACTCTCCCTATTTTTCCTTCGCTAGTTACTTGGCCACGATTAATCAACGTCATTCTTCTTAACTTAGCTGCTTCTTCGACTTGCTCACCAGTAATTCGATTATCATCATGATATAAAGCCAAATTATATGCATCTAATAATAAATTAATCGCTGTTCTACCTTCAGAAGTATAATCACTAATTTTTTCTACTGCTTTATCTTCAAAATTAAAATCTAATTTAAGAGCAGCCTGCTGTACAATCTTTTTTATTTTATCTTTAGTTAATGGTTCAAAAAATACACTAGAAGTTCTAGAACGCAGTGCCGGATTAATTTCTTGCGGAGTTCTAGTAGTAGCTCCAATTAAAATAAAGTCAGCTGGAGCACCAGAGGCAAAAAGTTTCTTTATATAATCAGGAACTTTTTTATCGCTCTGTTCAAAATAAGAAGAATCAAATTGTACTCGCTTATCTTCCAATACTTTTAATAATTTATTTTGTAGCTCAGGGTCTAATTCACCAATTTCATCTATAAATAGAACACCGCCATGAGCTTCAGTAACTAGACCTAATTTAGGTTCTGGAATTCCTGCTTGACTCAACTTTCCTTTAGCTCCTTGATAAATAGGGTCATGAACAGAACCCAACAGCGGATTAGTTATTTCTCTTGGGTCCCAGCGCAAAGTAGTAGCATCTACTTCAACAAAATTAGCCTTTTTTGAAAATGGACTGCTACCTTTAGATTTAGCAACTTCTAAAGCTAATCTAGCAGCAGTAGTTTTACCTACACCAGGTGGCCCATAAATAATTAAATGCTGGGGATAAGGGGATTGCAGTTTAGATAATAAAGCTTTAACCCCCTCTTGTTGACCAACTATTTCTTCAATCTTCTGCGGACTAACTAAATTTAAAGCAGATACATTCAAACTATTAGCTTCTAAGGATTCTAATTCAAGTTCTTTCTTTAATACCTGCGGGCTAGAAGAAAATTCATCTTTACTTTCAGACTTAATTATTTCTTTTCGTAGTTGTTTAAGATACTGATGTTCTTTTTCTGCTAATTTATCACTGATTCTTTTCTCAACTCTTTTTTTAGCCATTTTTTCTGCTTGTTGAGATACTAATTCATCTTCTAAGTGCTGCATTAATTCTAATTTAGCATTATTACCAGAGGGGAGTTTGTCCAAAGTTGGATTATCAAGTACTATTTTCTGTAGTGCAATTAATTTCTGATTAATTTTATTTGAATCTAAAGCATCTAATACATTTAATTTACCTGCCTTAACTAGTAGATCATCTGTAGAATATAGGTCTGATAAAAGAGCAAAAAGAGCAGCTATTTTAGTCTCTAACTGCTCTTCTTGCACTATAGTATCTTGATCTGGCATATGATCCCCTTTCTAATCTTTTATCGTCAACTACGCTTCAATCACCTTTACTTTTACGGTAGCAGTTACATCTTTATGTAACTTAATATCTACCGGTTTAACACCTAAATTTTTAATATTTTCATCTAAATCAATATTTCTTTTATCAATCTTTTCACCTGTTTCAGCTTCGATTTCATCTGCAATATCCATACTTGTTACAGAACCAAATAAACGATTATTATCTCCAGCTTTAACTGCAATTTCTAAAACTAAACCTTCTAATTCTTCAGCTTTCTTTTGAGCTTCTTTTCTTTCTTCTTCCTTCTGCTTCTGTTTAGACTTTTTCTTCTGCTCTAAATTATTTAAATTCTGCTTAGTGGCTTCTTTAGCAAGCCCTCGAGGTAATAAATAATTACGAGCATGTCCATCAGCTGCTTCAACTACATCACCTTTGTTTCCTAAATTACTTACATCTTCTTGCAAAATAACTTTCATAATACCCCTCCAATCTTGATTATATAATATTAAACTATAGTTAACAATAAATCATTATTGGTAACTCATTAAGCATCATCTAAATTACGAAAATCAAACCAAAGATCAAAAATCCCTATAAAAAATAATAAATTGATTATTAGAGGAAAAAATAATATAGCAACTATTAAGTACCACTTAGATACTTCTTTAGTGGTATAAAAATGATAAGCGACTGCTAATCCTTGTAATGAAAATAAAAAGGTCAATAATATATATAAATTATCAAAGAAGATATTATTAAATAACAGAGCTAATAAGTAGCCTAGGATAAGTAATTTTGATAATTTAAACTTTTCAATTTTTAATTGATAAGGATAGTTGAAATTTAATTTAGATAAGACATTAATACTAAAATAATAATTTAAGATAGCAATTAATAAACCACTACATAGCATTAAAGTAGGGAAAGTTGTTTTTAAAGTTCTAATTAACTGTTCAGAAACCTGATTCGTAACTTCAGCAGAAAACCCTAATTGTTTATAATTTTGGGCTACTATATTTATTTGTTCTGTCAATTGAGCTGTAATATTAGTATGTAATACATATTGAACTACAAAAAAAGTTAATAAAAATGAACTTGCTGCTGCAATGGTTCCAATTCCTATTATAATTTTAGGTTTGAATCCTTCATCAAAAGCAGCACCTAAACTAACTCCTAATAAACCAGTATAAAATATTGCAAATAAAAATAATCCCGGATTAATTAAAATAAATAATATAATTGCACTGACTAAACTAATTATAATTCCTAATCTACTATTCCATCTTGTAACTGCTATAATTATAGGTAAAGGAGATAGAATTAATAAAATATTACCTAACATCGGTAGAAAAAATCCAATAATAATAATTACCGTTACAAGAGCTGCTAGTAAAGCCCCTTCCACTACTTCTTTAGTCTCCAAAAAACCACCTCAATTTCTTTTCTTAAAATGCTCTAACAATTGGCTTAACTCACCATACCAATTTTCTATTTGATGTTCAGCATGTATATTATCTTCTAATCTTTCTTCTAGTCTCCGATTTAATTGCTGGAAAGAATAGCCTAACCTCTTAGCAAGTAAATATGCAGCCATTACAATATTAGCAAGGATTGTTAATATCTTTTCTTCTTGGTTTTTGACCATTGATTTAAATAATGAGGATACGTTACTTAACAATTCAGTTTTAAGCCATTCAATGACTTTTAAATTTTTGGTGATTGATTTATCTTTAGGATTAAAGTTATTCATTAATATCCTCCCAAGCAATCGCTATTAAACTTAAATATTTCACTAATTTTTGAACAATAAAAGGAGGCATAATGCCCCCTCTTAATTTCTAAGTTAGTCTATTTTATAAGGTAATAAAGCAACACTTCGTGCTTGCTTTATTGCTTTAGTCAATTGTCTTTGATGACGTGCACAATTTCCAGAAATTCTGCGAGGTAAAATTTTGCCTCGGTCAGTAATATATTTCTGTAAAATATTAATCTTTTTATAATCAATCTTATTTACACTATTCGCACAAAAATCACATGATTTTCCTCGAGGTGCCATTACTTTTCCCTCCTTTTAACAAACAATTTTAGAAAGGCACATCCAATTCTTCTTCGTCAATTTGTTGGTGGTCCTGTTGTTGATTACTTTGCTTCTGATTATTGCTTCGTTTATTGTCGTCTGGCCACTCAAGAAAACGGACATCATTAGCTACAACTTCAGAGACACGTCGATTATATCCTTCATCAGTTTCATAAGTTCTAATCTGTAGTCTCCCATCTACTGCAACTAATCTACCTTTACCTAAATGATTAGCACATGTTTCTGCTTGCTTCCTCCAGACTACAATATCTACAAAGTCAGCATCATAATCCCCTTCACGATTTTTAAAGGGTCTTTGAACTGCTAAAGTGAAATTGCAAACCGCTGTTCCATTAGCAGTATATCTCAATTCCGGATCATCAGTTAAACGGCCAATTAAAATAATTTTATTAAGCAATTAAGCCACCACCTTCAATACTATTCAGCTCTTAATACAAGATTTCTCAATACATCATCATCAATGTTGTAGGCCCAATTTAGCCTATCTAAAGTTTCACCTTCGCCATTAAAGTTAATAACTACATAATAAGCAGAAGCAAAATCTTCTATTTCATAAGCTAATTCTTTAACGCCCCATTTATCAACGTTAACAATTTCTCCTGCATTGTCTTCAATAATATCAGTAATTCTTTCAATCTTAGATTCAGTTGTTTCTTCATCCAAATCAGGATTAATTACAGCCATAGTTTCATATTTTCTCATTCTCTTCACCTCCTCCATTTGGTCATTGGCCCTTTTTACAGAGCATGGAAGCACATTCTATTATAACAATAGCTTGTGCAATTTTCAAATACTTTTTTGACTACTATCCATCTTTTAAACATTAAACTTGAAATAACATACATCTCCATCTTCTACAATATAGTCTTTTCCTTCTAAACGCAAGGTTCCTTCTTCTCTAGCATTAGCAAAAGAGCCAGCTGACATTAGCTTATCATAACTAATAACTTCAGCTTTAATAAAACCTCGTTCCATATCAGTATGGATAGTTCCAGCAGCTTCTGGAGCAGTAGAACCTTTTTTAACAGTCCAAGCTCGTACTTCTTTTTCTCCAGCAGTAAAGAAAGTAATTAAGCCTAACAATCTATAACCTGCTTTAATTAATTTATCCAATCCAGATTCTTCAATACCTAATTCATCTAAAAACAGTTCTTTTTCCGCTCCTTCTAACTCAGCTATTTCAGATTCAATCTTAGCACTGACAGTTACTACTTCAGCCTTTTCTTCAGCTGCTTTCTCTTCTATCTTTTTCACATGAGGATTACCATCAATTAAATCATCATCTCCAACATTAGCAGCATACAAGACTGGTTTTAAAGTCAATAGGTTTAAGTCTCGCACTAATTTTTTCTCTTTTTCACTTAAATCTAATCTCCTAGCTGGTTCACCTTCTTCTAACGTAGAACTGATTTTTTCTAATACTTCTAGCTGTTCTTCATAAATTTTGTCACCACTTTTTAATTTTCGTTCCGTGTTCTCTATCTTCTTCTCTACGCTCTCTAAATCAGCTAAAATTAATTCCGTTTCAATAATTTCAATATCTCTAAGTGGATCAACACTACCTTCAACATGTGTTACTTCCGAATTCTCAAAACAACGTACCACATGAACAATTGCATCTACCTCACGAATATTAGCTAAAAACTTATTTCCTAAACCTTCTCCTTCACTTGCTCCCTTAACTAGACCTGCAATGTCTACAAATTCAATTGCAGTAGGAGTAGTCTTTTTAGGGTCGATTAATTCAGATAAATTATCTAACCTTTGATCTGGTACATCAACAATACCTACATTAGGATCAATTGTACAAAATGGATAATTCTCTGAATCAGCCCCTGCTTCAGTAATCGCATTAAACAATGTTGATTTACCTACATTCGGCAAACCAACAATCCCACATTTCATTCCCATAAATAAAATCTCTCCTTATTATATAAATTATTAAAGTCTTTTTTCTTATTTAGTCACTGAACTTAATCATTATCTATATAAAGTTTCACTTTTAGTGAAACTTTATAGCTAGAAGTAAGTAGCTAGAAGCTAGTAGTTAAAAACATAAAATCAAAAGCAAGAGGCACAATCAAAAAATAAGTAACCTCACTTTAAGATAATCCCTGACCCCACTATTAAAGTAAAACTATCATTAGATGCCTGAGCGAGTTTTTCGTAGTGGTATTAAATTTAGGATGTTAATGAGTCTTAATGAAGTGAAATTAAAATTAATTAAAATTGATTTTAATTGAACGAGTTTTAGACGAATCATCCTAAATTTCTGAACGAAGAAATGCTTGATCAGTCATCTCGAAGTTACACTTTATATAGATTAATCCAAATTAAAGTATATCTAGAAACAAGCAAAAATGCAAAGAAAAAATATTAAAATATTCTCTCTACTCTAGGGCCAATTCTACAAACGACTTCATAATTGATCGTTCCGATCTTATCTGCTAGTTCTTGAGCTTTAATTTCTGCCCCACCATCACTACCAATTAAAGTAACTGTATCTCCTTTAGCAACCTCAATTCCTGTCACATCAATCATAATCTGATCCATACAGACTCTACCAATTACATTGGCCCGCTGTCCTTTCACTATTACCTCTGCCTGATTAGAAAGTCTCCGGTCATAACCATCATAGTATCCTAAAGCTAAAGTAGCCACTTTAGTTTCTTTATCAGCAGTATATGTACACCCATAACTAATATTAGCTCCAGGTTTTACTTCTTTCACATGTACAACATGAGCTTTCCAACTCAAAACTGCTTTTAAATCAATCTTATCAGCTAAGCTAGGGGCAGGAGGAAGACCATATAAAGCAATACCTAATCGTACTAAATCAAAATGAGCCTCCGGAAAATCAATAATTGCTGCACTGTTAGCAGCATGTTTAACAGGGATTTCAATCCCCTTCTCTTCTAAATCAGATAATAATTGTTTAAACTTACTCAACTGCTCTTTAGTATAGATAGCATCTTCATCTGCAGCAGAAAAATGAGTGAAGATACCTTCAATTTTTAAATGCTCTAAATCAGCTATAGTTTTAATTTTTTCTACTGGCTGATTATCAACTAAAATTCCAATCCGCCCCATCCCAGTATCAATTCCTAAATGAACTTCAACAACTTCATCTTCTTGCTGTGCTTCTTCAGCAATCTTTTGAGCAGTAGCAAGAGTATAAACTACAGGTGTTAAATGATACTGAACAACCTCTGGAATCCTACTTTCTAATATAGTACCTAAGACTAAAATTGGCAATTCAATCCCTGCTTCTCTAAGTTCAATCCCTTCCTCTATCGTAGCTACAGCTAACATTTTCACTCGCTCATGTTGCTGAGCAATCTTAGCCACCTCAACTGAACCATGCCCATAAGCATTAGCTTTGACTACCGCTATAATATTGCTATCCTCATGTAAATGTTCTTCAACTTGATGCAAATTATGCTCTACTGCCTCTAAATCTATTTCAGCCCAAGTTGTTAGGCCTTTAACTTTATTCATTATTAATCCCATCCTTTATTCAAATTAATTTAGTTCTTTTCTATATAAAGCTTCACTATATAGTGAAGCTTTATAGCTAGAAGTAAGTAGCTAGGAGCTAGTAGTTAAAAACATAAAATCAAATTCAAAGCTGTGAACTGTTTTATGGTTTTGAATTTACTACTAGCTACTAGCTTTTATCTACTAGCTAGTGGCACGATAGTGCCACTTTATATAGATTATATTTCATTTCGTAATAAATATCTATGAATAATATAGCTAATCACTAAAGCTGCAAATAAGAACAAACTTAATGCCCCTAATTTAGGATAAATTCCCTGTACTAAAGTAGAAAAAGAAAACTGTAATAAGGGAATAATTAAGACTATCACAAAAATTAATAACTTTTCACGACTCCACTTAAAAATTAACTGCAGACGGTCTAATAGTGCATATAAATTGCAACTAGCTGTAGTCAACATAGCCAACCATAAAGTTAAAGCATATAAATAATAAAATTGAGGTTTGTAAATTTTCACTGCCTCCAACATTGGCAATTGTTCCCCAATTATCTGATCCTGAAATTGAATTAAGGTAGTAGCAATTAAAAAAGCTATAATTCCTAAAATAATACCTCCACTGCTGATACCTATCATCACTTCTAGTTTACTAAATTTAGAAACTAATGGCAAGAGCACTGTAATAGCTAGTACTAAATTGTACCCTGTATATGTAAAGGTAGAAACTAATTGCTCTAAATTAAATTTCAAATATGATAAATTTAGGTTAACATCTATACCTAAAGTAAAAACAATTATAATCAATAATAAAATTGGAATTAAAATAAAATTAAGATCTAAAACACCTTCTAAACCATAAAAATTAGTTATAATTACAATTAATAAAGTTAGAATTAATCCCCAATTATATTTTAAATCAATAAAAGTAGAAAATACTTCTTTACTTCCTACTAACATAATAATAAAACTACTTAATAAAAACAAAGTTAAATTCAAATCTGCTAATAGCCCTAATCTTTTTCCACCGTAATAAGAAAATAATTGATAATAGTTATCTACTGCTAATTTTTCACTAATTAGAAAAATACTATTCCCTAAAATCGCAAATAAAAAACCTGTTATTAAAACTAAAGCTAAACCTTCTGAGCCATGGATTACAAAAAAATTAAAAATTTCTTGCCCCGAAACAAACCCAGCTCCAATTACAGCTCCTACATAAGTAAAAGCTATTTTTATAATTCTTCTCATTGATGGTAAAACCTCCTTCTACATATTATATTATCTTAGCAGAAGGAATAAATTAGAAAAAATTACCACAGAGATAATGGTTCAATTCCACATATTATAGTATAAAAACTATTAAAATAATAATAGACTCTTTTTTAATCTGTTAATTATTTTATTCTTAAATATTAGAGAGATTATGGGAAGGGGGACAAGAATTGAGCTCTAAAACTAGTCTGTTTACTAATAATATAAAACCTAAAAAGAAGAAAAATATTAATAATAAAGTACATATAGATGACCCTTTAGCCATATCAAATCTCAATCAAATTATTAGAAGAAAGATACAAAATATCACTCCTGTAATTAATGAAGTAATTATTTTCTGTATTGGAACAGATCGTTCGACTGGAGATGCACTGGGACCATTAATTGGCTCTAAATTGCAAAACTTTAATTTAAATCCCAAAATAAATGTCTATGGCACTTTAGAAGAACCAGTTCATGCTACAAACCTGGAACAAAATATAAAAAAAATTAAAGAACAATTTGATAATCCCTTAATTATAGCTATTGATGCAGGGTTAGGAAAAAATAAAAGCGTAGGAAATATAAACGTCAATACTGGACCATTAAAACCAGGTTCAGGAGTCAATAAAAAATTACCAGCTATAGGAGATTTTCATATCACTGGCTTAGTTAATGTGGGAGGATATATGGAGTATTTTGTTCTACAAAGCACTAGATTAAGTATTGTCATTAAAATGTCTAAGATAATTACTTATGCTTTAGTCAATTCTTTTAAACGCTTAACAAACGATAAAAGGCTTTAATCAGATGATTAAAGCCTTAAAATTTACAGTCTCTTTTTCATTTCAACATGCTTAATACCCGCTTCCATAAATTCCTCATCTGAAACTAACTCATAATTATTCTTCTGATAAAAAGACCGGGCCTTTACTTGAGCATGTAGTTTTATCTCTTTTAAATTTTTCTTTTTAGCAAATTTTTCTACTCTATCGATTAATAAACTACCTACTCCCTGCTTGCGATAATCAGATTTAACAGCCATTCTCTCTAATTTAGCATAGTTATTTATTATTCTCAATCTGCAAGTAGCAACTAATTCTTTATTATTTCTAGCCAGAAAATGAATAGCCTTATCTTCTTTATCATCAATCTCTAAATCAGCTGGAACCCCTTGGCCTTCAACAAACACTTCTGTTCGCAGTCTAAAAGCTTCTTCTAAATTATCAGTGTCTGTTTCAATTGTAATTTCATAGTCACTTAGTTTTTTTTTAGATCTTTTTTACTTTTATTTTTTTTAGATTTTCCTTTAGTTTCTTTATCTTTATCAGAAATACTAGTTCCTTTAAATACAGCTCCATCATTAATTACTAAATTAGAATAGCAAATATCTCCAATTAATTCTCCATTTTTCAGCAACTTTAATTTTCCTTTAGCACGTACATCACCTTCTACCGTACCTGCTATTTCTATGTTATCTCCTTCTAAATCTGCTTTTAACTTTCCACTTTTTCCTACTAAGATATCGCCTTTAGCAGTTAACTTTCCATTTAGTTGTCCATCAATCCTAATTGATTCTTTAACCTCTACCTCACCTTCAATTTTAGTACCTTGACTAATTATAGTACCTACTTCTTTAGTTGAAGTTTCATTTTTTTCTTTATCGTTGCTTCCAAATAACATTAATTAGCCCCCTTGCTTAAAAAAATTGTTTTGGATTAGTATGATGTCCATTAACTAATACCTCATAGTGTACATGAGGTCCAGTACTACGACCTGAATTACCTGATAAAGCAATAGGCTCGCCTCTTTTAACTACCTCACCAGTTCTAACTAATAATTTATTATTATGTCCATATAAAGTTCGATAACCATAACCATGGTCTAAAACAACTGCCCGCCCATAACCAGATTTCCAACCAGAAAATACTACTTTAGCCTGTCCAGTAGCAATTACTTTGTGGTTATACCATACTCCAATGTCTATCCCTTCATGGAATATACGTTTTTTTTCTACTGGATGAAAGCGATAGCCATAACCTGAAGTAATTCGTCCTTTATGACCTAAAATAGGCCATCCCTTTGGTTTAGAAGACAAATAATCTTTATAATCAATCACTTCTTGCTTCAAGGTTGATAAATCTTTTTTACGCTGAGTAATTCCTTTATTTAAAGAAGACAAATTCTGTTTAGTAGCATTAATTAAGACTCCTGAAGCCACACTATGAGCTGTTTGAGCAACAGTCTGCGACTCTGCTAATTTATTACTAGCAGTGGTACTGCTATCTCTAGATTTAGCATCCGTTTTACTGCTCAAATCATCTTTGTTTTTAAAATCAATCATTTCTTTAATTTTATGATTTTCTTTTTTTATCTGATTAAATTGTTCTTTTATTTCTTCAGTCTTATTAGATAATTTAGATAATTTACTCTGTAAATAGTCATTTTTTTCTCTTAAATTCTCTACTTTTTGTTTATAGGGGACTAAAAATCTTATCTCTCTTCGGGCTGCATTGAATTGATAATAGTAGTAAGATAGAATCCCAGTTATTAAAACTAAAGAGATTATTATAAAATATACAGCAAATTTAATCCACTTTTTTGCTATTTTTAAAGTAAAGACATCCTCTTCTGTTTCCGGCACTATTTGAATAGTAACTTTTTCATTTTGATTATCTTCAAACATACTTTCGCCCCCAATTTAGATAATCAATCTTAGCTATTAAAATCCTACTATTAATTTAAAACAAATATACTAAAAATATACTAATAAAAATAGCTGGTAGTAAGTTCCCAACTTTTATATTTACTATCTCTAATAAGTTCAACGAAATTGCTACAATCAATAATCCACCGACTGCTGTCATTTCAGTAATTACTGGATCAATTAATATTTGCTGCGACCAACCAGCTAATAAAGCAATACTACCCTGATATAAGAAAACCGATATAGCAGAAACAAGGACCCCAGGGCCCATCGTAGATGAGAAAGCTATAGCTGAAAATCCATCTAATAATGATTTAGAATAAAGTGTCGAGGGATTACCTAGACCATCTTGAATTGCTCCAGTAATCGCCATTGCACCAACACAATAAATTAAGCTAGTATGGACAAATCCAGCCGCTATTTCACTTTCACTATCTAATTTAGATTCTATCCAATCACCAAGTCGGTCTAAGTTAGTCTTAATGCTTAAAAATTCTCCTATAATACCACCAAGTACTAAACTAAAGATAACTACCGGCATATTTTGAGTTTGCAAAGCCATTTTTAATCCAATTAACAACACAGCTAAGCTTAAGCCCTGCATTACTATATCTTTTAAAGATTCAGATATTTTATCACCAATAAACAATCCTAAACTACCACCAATTAGAATTGCAATTGTATTCACAATATTACCAATCATCATTCATCACCTATCCCTACAAATTATATTATTCACTACTTTTAGCTAAAATCCTGCTAAAATAAAACAAAAAAATAAAAAGTATGCCCTTTTTCTAAAGCATACTTGAATTAACATTATTTAAATTCTATTTTTCTCCAGCAATTCCTGGCTGAGTCATTTCTTGGGGACTTAAAATCTTTTCTAATTCTTGCTCATTGAAAATATCTCTATCTAAAACTGCTTCTTTAACTGTTTTATCTGTATTCAAAACTTCCTTAGCAATTTCAGTTGTTAATTTATAACCTAAATACGGATTCAAAGCCGTCAATAGCCCTAAACTATCATCTAATAATTCCTGACAACGTTCTTCATTAGCTTCAATACCTACAATACATTTTTCTCTAAACATCTCCACTCCATTAGTTAAAGTTTCTAAACTCTCTAAAAACTTATCAGCTAATAACGGCAGCATTGCATTTAACTCTAATTGACCAGATTGAGCTGCTAAAGTAATAGCTTGATCATTACTAGTCACTAAGAAACTGAGTTGATTAACTGCTTCAGGAATTACAGGATTGATTTTGCCCGGCATAATTGAAGAACCTGGCTGTACTTGAGGTAACTTAATTTCTCCAATTCCTCCTTTAGGTCCAGAAGAAAGCAGCCTTAAATCATTAGCAATTTTATTTAAATTAACTCCCAATGACTTAAGTAGTCCTGAAACTTCCACAAAAACATCTAAATTTTGGGTATTATCAATCATATTCTCAGCATGGGCCAAGCTCACGTTAGTATTACGTCTTAACTCCTGAACGACTTTAAATATAAATTTAGGTTCAGCATTTAAGCCAGTCCCTACTGCTGTCCCACCCAAATTAACCTTCTTCAGTCGCTCAGATACCTTATATAACCTCCAGCGGTCACGACTAATAGCCTCAGCATAAGCAGAAAATTCTTGTCCTAAGGTAATCGGCACCGCATCTTGCAGCTGGGTTCGCCCCAGTTTGAGAATATTAGCAAACTCACGTTCTTTATCTTGGAAGGCCTCCTGCAATTCAGCTACTTCTTCAGTTAGGGGAATCAGTAAACGCAAAGAAGCTAATTTCAAGGCAGTAGGATAGACATCATTAGTCGATTGACCTAAATTAACATCTTGATTAGGATGTACTACTTCATAATCACCTTTACTACCACCCAAAATTTCAATCGCTCGATTGGCAACTACCTCATTAACCATCATATTAGTAGAGGTTCCAGCCCCTCCCTGTAAAGCATCAAGTTGGAATTCATCCCCTAATGCTCCTGCTAAAATTTCATCACAAGCCTGGATAATAGCTTCTTTCTTATCTTCCTCCAATCTATCAACTTCATAATTCACCGCCGCTGCAGCCTTTTTAATCTCTACAATAGCTTCAATTAAATGTTCATTCACATTTCGATTAGTCAAATTAAAATTTTCTTGGGCTCGTGCTGTATTGATCCCATAATAAGCATCTTCATCTATTTCTTTAGTTCCGATTAAATCCTTTTCTTCCCGCATTATTATCACCCACTTTTGTTAGTTTAAGACCATTCCTGCTCCCACTATTAAAGTAAAACTGCATTGGTGGGAAATGAAATTGTTTCAGAGCGTCTTTAAATCTAGTTTGCTAATGACTCTTAACGCAATTAATAAAAGCAACTTCAGTTTAAGACAATCACTGCCCCCACTATTAAAGTAAGACTATCATTAGATGTCTGAGCAAGTTTTTCGTAGTGGTATTAAATTTAGGAGGTTAATGAGTCTTAATGAGGTAAACTTAAAATAAATTTTGTGTTGTTTAATCTCCAATTTTGATTAAACTAAATTTATTTTAAGTTTACGAATTTTAGACGAATCATCCTAAATTTTTGAACGAAGAAATGCTTGCTCAGACATCTCGAAGCTACACTTTATATAGATTTTTCTTCATCCCATAGCATCTTCGCATAAGGAAACGGCTCTAAAGCCCGGTCTAAAATACCATGCACATGAGCAATCAGCATTCCATAATTAACAATAGGAATTCCTAAACTATCTGCCTTTTTAATGCGGTATAAAATTTCCTTGCGGTTAGTCATACAACCGCCACACTGCACAATTAAATCATAATCTTCAACATTATCAGGGAATTCACGCCCTGATACATGATCAAAGTTAAGGTCCGCGCCAACCTTTTGCCGCAACCAACGAGGGATTTTAACTGTACCAATATCATCACAAGTTCGGTGGTGAGTACAAGATTCAGCTACTAATACATCATCACCTGCTTCTAAATTATCAATTTCTTTGGCACCATTAGTTAAAATCTCTAAATCTCCTTTATAACGAGCAAATAAGATTGAAAATCCAGTCAACTGAATTCTTTCGGGCACATCTGCTGCTACTTTCATAAAGGCTTGCGAATCAGTCACTACTATCTTCGGGTCATTTTTCAATTCTGCTAAAGCACCTTTTAATTCTGTATCTTTAACCACCATTGACTGAGCATCATGGTCTAATACATCCCGTAATGTCTGCACTTGAGGTAAAATCAAGCGTCCTTTAGGAGCTGCAGCATCAATCGGAATAACTAAAACTACCGTATCCTGCGGTTGAATTAAATCACCAATAATCTCAGACTTTTCAAACTTTTCAGGAGCATTCAGAATTATTTCTTTTTTCAATTTCTCAATCCCAGTCTGTTCTGTAGCACTTACAGACAATAGTTTAATACTTAGCTCACTCATCAGATCGTTCAAAGCTATATCTTCTACCTTATCTTCTTTATTAACTACACCAACAACTGGAATATCTCGCTCTTCACACTCAGCTAATAGATCTTTTTCATATTCATCAACACCAACTTCAGGATCGACTACTAAAACTGCTAAATCAGTTCTCTGCAGCGCTTCTTTAGTTTTCTTGACCCGCAAATCACCTAATTCACCTTCATCATCAATTCCAGCCGTATCAATGATTCGTACAGGGCCAATGGGAAGAATTTCCATCGATTTATAAACCGGATCAGTAGTAGTCCCTGCTACATCAGATACAACTGCTAAATCTTGATTAGTCAAAGCATTAACCAAACTCGATTTTCCTGCATTTCTCCGTCCTAAAATAGCAATGTGTAATCTATTGGCCCGCGGCGTTTTCTGCATTTATATCACTCCCTAATTGCTCTGGGTTATTAATCCGTTTAAAGTAATGCGGCGAATCGCCCCATTCTCCATAACCAATCTCATCACCAACAGTTGCTATCCGATGCGCTAAACAGTTCTTACAATCAGATGCTTCCTCATCAATACAAGGCTTATTCTCATACAGTTGATAATCAGCTCGATAATTCTTGTGAGTAACAATCGGCATCAAAATATTAGCCCCTGCTTCCATAGCTTTCTCTCGTCCAACAGGATCTAAGGCTTGCAAAGCAGTAGTCGCTGCAATATTAATATCCGGCATCACTAAACGCAAAATAGCAACCATTTTCAAGCCCCAATCTAAATTACGCTCTTTTATCTTTTCTTTATCATTAATTTCTTTAACTATTGGCGTTTCCTCATGGATTACATAAGGCCCCATCCCAATCATATCAATATTTTCCTGAGCAAAGAATAAAATATCATCAATTAAATCTTCTGTACTCTGCCCTGGAATTCCAATCATCACTCCCGTACCAACTTGATAACCAATATCACGCAGATCTTCTAAACATTCTACTCGGCGATCAAAATCATGATCATCGGGATGAATTGATTGATATAATTCCCGATTAGAACTCTCAATTCGCAACAAATAGCGGTGCGCACCTAAATCAAACCACCGTTGATAAGTTTCTCTATCCTGTTCACCTAAAGAAAGAGTAATTCCTAACTCACCATTACTTAAATCTTTAATCTCTTTAATTATATCATCAACAAACTCAATATATTCTTGGTCAGTTCGCTCTCCTGATTGCAAAACAATCGAACCATAATTATTGTCATAAATAAACTGAGCACTTTCTAAAATTTCTTCTTTACTCATAAAATAGCGATTTACATTATCATTATCTGCTCTAATCCCACAGTAATTACAGTTCTTTTCACACATATTACTAAACTCAATAATTCCGCGATAATAAACCTTTTGGCCCACATTTTCAGTTTTAAGTTGATAAGCCTTATCATACAATTTATTTATTTTTTCTTCATCTTCTAAATTAATTAGATATAACAGATCTTCTTTTGTATATTGATCTTTATTTAAGATCTTTTCTAATTTCATTTTAACCCCTCCCACTTTATAGCTAGAAGTAAGTAGCTAGGAGCTAGTAGTTAAAAACATAAAATCAAATTCAAAACCTAAAACATTAACCTAGTATTCAATAATTCAAAGCTGTGAACTGTTTTGTGGTTTTGAATTTACTACTAGCTACTAGCTTTTATCTACTAGCTAGTGGCACGATAGTGCCACTTTATATAGATATTATTTAATAAATTGCCCAAATAACTCCTTTAACTCCTGCTCCACCTCATCAGTAG
This sequence comes from Halanaerobacter jeridensis, assembly GCF_016908315.1. Taxonomy (GTDB): domain Bacteria; phylum Bacillota; class Halanaerobiia; order Halobacteroidales; family Halobacteroidaceae; genus Halanaerobacter; species Halanaerobacter jeridensis. Next base: position 91,203 of record NZ_JAFBDQ010000014.1, read on the forward strand.
TTCCTTGACTAAAGAGTACATAATCGCCCTCTTCAGCCAACTGAGTTGGGGGACTAAATTGTTCAGTCCCCACCTTAAATACATATTCTACTCTGCGGCCGTGTTTTTTACTCAACCAAACCTTCATTTCTTCCTCATCTATTAACTCTTTTGCTTTATCTTTAAAAATATAAGTCGCGTTCGCCATCTTCTACTCGCTCCAATTTCTCAATCAATTCTGTTTTGATATCTTCTTTTTCAATTTCCTCTAGCTTTTCTTCGATTAATTTTTCGCCTTCATCTATAATCCGCTGCGAAGCATAATCTTCTAAATATTCTTTGAAAGTTAAAATCGCATTAGGAGTACAATATCGTTTAATAAAGCCTGGAATAGCAAACTCCATAAAGTGTTCTCCTGTTCTTCCTAAGCGATAACAAGCAGTACAGAAAGAAGGTAAATAACCATCTCTAACTAACTCATACATTACTTCTTCTAAAGAACGAGTATCTCCAATCTCAAACTGTTCTTTATCTAAATTCTGCTCTTCATCAGCATGAGTATAGCCTTCCATCTCAATTCTTGTTCCGGCATCAATTTGTGATACTCCAAACTCCATTACTTCATCCCGCAGTTCTGGATCTTCACGAGCAGTTAAGATCATGCCAGTATAAGGCACTGCTAATCTTAAAATAGCCACTAGGCGTTTAAATTCTTCATCATTCACTTCATACTTATCATCAATATTAATTCCACTGGCATCATTAATCCGCGGGAAAGAAATTGTATGTGGTCCCACATCAAATTCATCTTCTAAATGAATAGTATGCTCTAGTAAGCCTAAAACTTCATACTTCCAATCATACAATCCAAATAAAGCACCAATACCTACATCATCGACTCCAGCTTCCATAGCTCTATCTAAACCTGTTAAACGCCATTCAAAGTCTGATTTTGGCCCACTAGGATGAACCTGTTGATAAGTTTCATGATGGTATGTTTCCTGGAAAATTTGATAAGTTCCAATTCCTACATCTTTTAATTTCTTATAGCCTTCCACATCTAAAGGTGCTGCATTAATATTAACGCGGCGAATTTCTCCATTTCCTTCTGTAGTATCATAGACCGTTTCCACTGTATCTGCAATAAAGTCAGCATCATAATCAGGATGTTCCCCATAGACTAAGATTGAACGCTTTTGGCCCTGACTTTCCATTGCTTTCACTTGTTGTCTAAGTTGCTCTTCACTTAAAGTATTGCGCTCTACATCTTGATTTGAAGCCTTAAAGCCGCAGTATTCACAGTCATTAATACACTTATTACCAATATATAAAGGAGCAAATAATACTACCCGATCTCCATAAATCTTACTTTTTAATCTGCGAGCTCCATCAAATATTTTTTCAATCCATTCAGGTTTATCAGCCTGCAGTAAAGTTGCTGTTTCTTCTAAACTTAAACGTTCTTTATTTAAAGATTTTTCAATGATTCTATCTATTTCCTCAGCCGTAGGTTCTGCTTCATCTAACATCGTCTCTAATTTCTCATCATTAATAAAATCACTCATTTTATCACCTCATAAAAAAATATAGTACTCTCGGCTAAATTAGTTGCTTAATTCATAGTACTAAGCACAAATGTAAATTTACTACCACCTACATTATAATTGAGAATTGATAATGAAGAATGGACAATTAAACTCAAAATCATATAGTCAAAACATTAAAACAGCTAATACTAAAGAATCTATTAACACTTTAATTGTGAAAATTATTATAGATTTAACCGAGAACCTTCAAATAATTTTAAAACAAGTTCAAATAATCACAAAGTCAATTAAAAAAATCACCAGCCAAAACAAAAAAGACTCACCCACAGAGGATAAGTCTAGACATAATTAGCCCTTATACCTCCCTGTGATTAGATTCCTCCTTTCACGAAGAGAATATTAATTCTAAATTTTGTTTCCCTTTAGACTAGGATCACTCCCGATCTAGCAGGAACTTGTTTTATTTTCATCTTTCATTATATATAACTACTCTTTAAATTGCAAATTTATGTTGCACAGGTTTATATAAAAATAAAAATCAGAATAACTAATCTAAATTTTAAGAACAGAGCACCATTTGACTCAATTATTTGAATAAAGGAGAGGTAGGCTATTTAAGAAATGAAATTTTAAAAATTTAATAATCTACAAGAAGTTTTATCTATTAAAATAATAAAGCAATTTAATTAGACATATTATGGATGAAATTTAATTCATTACAATATAAATATTGTTTATTAGAGTAAAATTTCTATATTATTTTTTGGAACTGATTAGTTTGTTCCTCTATTAAATAAGTGAAAGTAACAAATCGAATATTAAAAACAGGGGGGATAAAATGAATTTCATTACTAATAATGAAATTAAACAGAAAGCATCTCAAGGTAAAATAGTTATTTTTATTCCAACAAAAACACTGTGGCCTAATACTACTAATGAAAACAATCAGTTTATCAGTTCAAAAGTTATTAAGATAGCTGATTGCTTAGGGATTAATGACGTCATTAATTGGACTGAGGTGATTTTTAAAAGCCAGTATATTACTTTACAATTTGAAGACTCAACTCAAGCTAAAGCTAAAATAAAAGAATTAGAAAAAATCAAGGACTTAGTTTATGCTGAACTCTGGACAAATGGTAGAGAAATAAGGAGTAATGCATAATAGGAGTTGATACTTTGAGTTATTTAAGTACTCAGAAAAACTTGTAGGCAAATTAAAAATAACTAAATATGCTAGGAAGAGATATCAGGAGCGATATCCTCATTATAAAATTGGACAAACTAAAGTGAAAATGCTAGCCGAAAAAGGATAGATAAAAAATCAGGAAGAAAATAACAGATGATCGAATAATATTAGAGAATTAAAATCACAGGCTGTAAAAGTAAATACAGATCAATTTGAAGCTATTATCAAACCAGTTTTTTCTAACATTGTGGGTACTGTTATATAGCTGATTTTATAAGGAATATATTAGGGAAACAGGTTTTAATTTAAATTCATCAATTATTTTTAAGAACTGTGTAGCTTATTTCTCTATTAAATAAGTGAGAGTGATAAATTAAATATTCAGGGGGTGAAAATAATGGGGACTAAACAAAAATATTATCCAGATGGTTTTGGAGGTCCTCCTCGATGGCAGTGTTGTAAATGTGGAGCTATGAATAAAGGCGGTAGAAATAGTTGTTCTTCCTGCAGCCATAGCCGCTGCAGTAGCTGCAAATAAGTTAGTCAATAAGTAAAAAAATCATTTAAGACGTCTTATGTCAAGTAAAAGTTTTACAAGTTAAAAAATGGAAATTAATTTGACCTAGCAATCCCCAAAACAATAATTATAGATTTTTTAACTAATGGCAGCTAATTCAGAGACTATCAATTAACTGGCTTGATTTAAGACTTCGTACTCAGGAGTTTCAGGTAATTCATAGGTAGATTTGTCTCGCATCATAGCATAAATAATATCAA
>NZ_JAFBDQ010000015.1 GCF_016908315.1 Halanaerobacter jeridensis
TTTTATCACCTATTAATAATATAACCAAAATCTATCTATTTATACATCAAAATAAGTATATTTGATTATAAATAATTAAACTGTTTAGAAACCCCCAACCTCTGGAGCTACTAATATATCTAAAAGTCCACGCAAAACTCTCGCTAGTGTCAAAGGAGTAAGAGCTAAATTTCTTACATTTTCAATCAAAGTTAATCCTCTTAACATAAACCCATACATGACTTCAGCTGAAATGGCATTTAATACTACTTCTTTTTTATAAAACAGAAGCATTTCCAGTCCATATTTCAATATTTCAGGGTTGAATTGTGAAGTGTCTAAATTACCCTTTTTATCTATTATCGTCCCTACTTTTCCAACTGAATCCTGCGAAAAATCTCCATCTTGTACTAGTTCTTTATTAACTTTTTTCATCGTAGCATCCCAAGCCGGTCTATCTATGGCGAAATAATCTCCTGGTAATTCAAAAAGATCCTTGAATTTATCTAAAAACTTACTAAACCAATCAATTTCTTTTTCTTTGTCTCTTGCAAAAGGAGTAACATCTATTGTCTTTTCTTTCCCTGCTTGAGCTGCATCTTTAAAAATATCTGTTATCGAATGTATATCAGTCCATTTATCATCATATCCTATTTTTATTCTATCTGCCTGAGCAGATATGAAAGTTAATACATTATCTGCTATATAACAAGCGTCTGATATCTCTTTAGTTATTACCTCTGTATTCGATACCTCTCTCATTTCTTCTAATTCTTCAAATACTAATTCTAAATTCTTTCTCACTACTTGATAATAAGATTGGATATTATCTCCATAACCTCTTTTATATGGTGGGATACAATAGGTTCTCATTGTAACCCATTGCCCATCTTCTTCGTTTCCTTCGATCATCTGATTATTATTATTATATCTAAAGTTACTACTATTACTATAAATTTTATTATTATCTGCTTCGATTGCTTCTTCTTTAATGAATTTTCTTAATCCTTTTTCATTAAGCCCATAATTTTTTGCCATTTCTCAGCCTCCTATTTATAAATATAGTTATACTCAACCTTTTTTTCCTCATGTTTATTATTCACATTTTTAAATAGTTTTTTTCCTGCTTTATCATAATAATCTTCAGACCTATTTATAAGCTTTGTTTCTCCAAAGTAAAGTGATAAATTATTTTTTTTAAAATCTGCTCTCTTACTATTTTCCCAATATGTTTCATTGATTTCTAATCTTTCTCCTAGTTTATTTTTATTGGTCAATACTTTAATTAGTTTAAAATTAACTTTACTATCAGAATACATATATTTGAAATAAGCACTATACATTTCCTCCCCGGTTTTATTTTTCTTAGTTATTTTTATTTTTTGGTTTTTTTTATCTATATCAATATAATACCAACAAATAATTTCATCATTTAATTTACATTTCCATTCTATATCATCTTTAATATTATATTTATATTCCTTTATACTCATATGATTATGTTCCATATTATTTCTGTACCATCTTATAGGTCTATCTTTTTCATCAAAAAATCCTTTTTCTATATAATAAAGTTTTTTATTTTTATATCCTTTGGTTATCGTTTTATTATCTTTATTCTTAGTAATCATCTTGGTATTATGATAATAGTTATTACTTTCTTTTTTTATCAAATTTCCATCTTCATCATAATAATAATTAATAATATGCTTAACTTTACCTTTTAACTTTTGCTTATCTGATTTTAACAACCCTTTTTCATTATAAGAATATATATCTACATACACCTTATCAGGATTTGCCTTATCCACTTCTTTAACCACTTTACCTTCATCATTATACTGATACTCATTATATTTATAAACACTACCATTCCTAATATCCTTCTCTACCAAAATCTTAGGATCTTTTTCATTAGTATACTTTTTCAACAACTTTTCTTTCCCGTGAGACAATATCTGTTTATAAATTAATTTGTCATACTGATTATATTTATATCGCCATTCCATATCTATATAATCATTTTTGTTAACCAATTTCCTATAAATAATTCTATCTTCACTATCATATTTTCTTTCTTCCCATTCAATGATTTTCTTTTCTTTACTTAAATCATCAGGCAGATTATATTTCTCTCTCTTGATTAATCTGCCTTGATCATCATAATTAAAAATATCAACTTTTTTATGTGCTATCCCAGTTTTATCTTCTTTTTTAATCAATCTTTTCTTTACATTGCCTTGGTTATCATACTCATAAGTTGCTACTATTTTATTTTCTTCGTTATTTCCTTCTTCTGAGCTTACTTTTTTCTTTAAATTATCATTTTGATCATAAAAAAACTTACTAGTTGTAGTTACACCATAATCGTCTTTTTTCATCATGTAAGTTAATTTGCCTTCGTCATCATACTTATAATCTTCTATTACTTCTCCATTTTCTATCACTTGTGATAATAACTTCTCTTTATCTTCTGGAGTTTTTAGGTTGTGCTCCCAATCGTAGTTTTGAAAGCTATTGCTTGTACTAGTATTTTTACTATTTTCTTGGCAAGCAGTAACGGTGAAAATTAAAGTTAACATTAAAAATAATATTACTAGCTTTTTCTTTTGGCTCATTTTATAGTCAGTCCCTTCAATTAAAGTTTTCTCAAAATGACTGTCAAAGTGTTTCACAGCAACTTTAAAATTTTTTTGGCAAAGCTAATACCAGCCCTTAACATAATATAATCACTCCCATTTTTAATATTTTATTTAATTTACTTTTTATAAAATATTTTACAATTAAGTTATTCTTTTTCAGGTATTACTTTCCCTCTTTTTATCACAAAAAATATAAAAGTCGAGCCAATTTAACGGCTCGACTTTTATATCTTATCTAATTTTATATTTCAAAATTATCTTTTACAACTTGATAAACTTCCTTTAACGGCACATCAAATTTCTCCGCTATAGACTGACAATCATCATACTCTGGTGCATAATTAATTACTTTTCCCTCTTTTTTAGCAACTTTTACTGTTACTGGCGACCATTTAGTTTCAACTTCATAAAAATCACGCTCTAAACATTCTTTTTCTACTTCATATTTTCTAATTCCTAAAGTCGTAGTTTCTTTAAATAATGTATTTGCAATTTCTTCTACATCTTCTGCTTTAGCTAAGATACTGATCTTAACTGCAGGACGGTTCTTTTTCATCATAATATTAGTTAAATAAACATCCAAAGCTCCCTGTTCAAATAACTTAGGATATAAATGAGAATAAAATTCAGGGTTCATATCATCAATGTTAGTCTCAAGCATCATTAGAGTCTGTTTACTTTTTTTTTACCCCTATAAACACGCAATAAATTAGTAATTCCTAAATCTTTATCTCCTAAACCATAACCTGTACGGTCGATAGTCATCTCTGGCACCGGGCCAAATTCATCAGCTAAAGTCTTGATAATAGCTGCTCCTGTCGGAGTTACTAACTCGCCTTCTACTCCTTTAGAATAGACCGGCACATCTGTTAATATTTCAGTAGTAGCTGGCGCAGGCACAGGAATAGTACCATGAGCACACTCGACAAATCCTGTCCCAATATGCAGATTAGAGGCATAAACTTTATCTACATCTAATTCTCTAATACAAATAGCTACCCCTACAATATCAACAATTGAGTCAACTGCTCCTACTTCATGAAAGTGAACTTCAGATATATCTTTATCGTGTACTTTAGCTTCTGCTTCTGCTACTAATTGAAACATATTCAAACTTAGTTCTTTTACTCCATCAGCTAAATTACTATCATTAATTAAGTGCTTAATATCATGTAAATTCCTATGTTCATGATCTCCATGGTCATGACTGTGCTCTTCTTGAGACTCAGGACTGTGATTATGCTCGTGATCATCATGATTATGATGATTGTGATCGTGGTCATGAGTATGGTCATGATCGTGACTATCTCCATGGCTATGATCATGAGAATCTTCCCCTGCATGATCAGAACTTTCAGCTTTGTGACTATGATTATTTTCTATCTGTACTTGAAAATCCGTCCCTGTAATCCCACTTTTTTGAGCTTTGCTAATCTTTAATTGATAACCATCTAACTCAATCTTATTTAATTCACTCATTAATTTATCTTCTTCTACTCCCAAATCTAACAAAGCCCCAATTGTCATATCTCCACTAATTCCTGCTAAACAATCAAAATATAAGACATCCATGTTTAATCCCTTCCTATTCTAAATAGCTTATGACCTAGTAGTTTATATTTATTGTATCTTATTTTCCTTCTTCTTTGCAAATTATTAAGCCTTAGTCAATGATGTCTTAACTATTTTCAAAATATTCGACTGCTGTTTCTAATTCATCTATAATATCTAAATTCTGAGGGCAGGCCTCTTCACAGGCTCCACAAGCTACACAAGCACTAGCCCGTCCTGATTCACTAATAACATCCGTATTATGATATTCTCTTCGTTTCTGTTCTTCTAAATCAAATATTTTCGCTTCATTGTATAAAGCAAAAATTCCTGGAATTTCAACTCCCTCTGGACAAGGAACACAATATCCACATCCAGTACAATTAACAGGTACCATTGCTTCGTATTTATTAGCCACTTCCTCAACAATTTCTTCTTCTTTCTTACTTAATTGACCTACTCCGGAATTAGCAGCACTTTCTACATTCTCCTTAACCTGTTCTAAAGTACTCATTCCACTTAATACTACTGCAACTTCAGGCTGATTCCATAACCACTGTAAAGCCCAATCGGCTGAACTCCGTTCTGTTTTAGATTGAGCAAAAATATCTTTTATTTCTTCAGGCATTTCTCCTGCTAAGGTACCACCACGTAAAGGTTCCATTACTACTACTGGAATATCATTCTTATCAGCATACTTTAAACCTTTCTTCCCTGCTTGAAATTCTGTATCAATATAATTATATTGAATTTGACAGAAGTCCCAATCATAAGCATCAACCAACTCTTCAAATAGATCATAGTCATCATGGAAGGAAAATCCTATCTGGTCTATTTTACCTTCTGCTTTCATTCTTTCAATCCAATCAAATACATATTCTAATCCTAGATCCTTATAATTCTGCCAATGACCCTCATCAAGAGCATGAAGTAGATAAAAATCTACCTTCTCTATGTCTAATCTTTCTAATTGTTTATTTAAATATTTATCTAAATCTTCTCTACTTTCAACTTCCCATGAAGGAAGCTTAGTAGCCACTTTTACTTGTTCTCTATAGCCATCTTTTAGTGCTTCTGCTACAAGGTCTTCACTTTCTCCCCCATGATAAGGCCACGCTGTATCAACATAATTAACCCCATTATCAATTGCATAGCGCAGCATTTCTACTGCCTTACTTCTATCTATTCCCTCGTCAGCTTCATCTGTCGGTAATCGCATTGCTCCAAATCCAAGTGCTGAAACTTCCCAATCTAAATTGCCAAAATTTCGATATTGCATAAATTTATTGCCTCCTATAATAATGATTGAATTATCAACAAAGTTTATATTCACTTATATAAATTCACTTCTATTAAAATTTTATATCAATTTATTATTTATTTCATTTATATATTTGCTACATATCTATGCGCTTTTTTGTTCTTTTAATTATTTGATTAATTATACCTATCTATTAATCCTATCCCTAATCCTTTGAATATCTTCTTTTTATTCATTTTTATTTCCTTCTCATCAAATCCTCTAAATCAACCTCAGAATGGTGATATCTTATATTCCTTATTCCTAAAATAGTTCACTAGCCCAACCTTTAAGTTTAATTACAGATGTCTCTAAATTTTTTTCAGCATTTTTTAATTTCAATTCACTTACATAATCATTATCAGGCAGCAAGCTTTTAAAGTCTGCGAATACATGACCAGGATTAGTACCACTAGAACAAAACAAAGCAATGTTTTTACCCGATAAATTAGTATCTCTAATAAAAGTTCTAATTGGCGCAGCAAAAGTAGCCATCCACACCGGCATTCCTATAATAATATTATCATACTGCTCGAAATCAATATTAATCGGTTTTAACGCAGGACATTTTTTAAACATCATTAAAAATGGTATTTTAAACACCATCTTAAAAATCCCCTGCAAATCATTTTTTAATTCTAATTGATGACTATCTAACTTCAGCTCATTTTTTAGCTCTTCAGCAAGGTGTTTAGTTGTCCCTCCGTAAGAATAATAAATCAACAATGTTTTTTTCATTCTGCTCTCTCCTTTTTGTTTACATTTTAATGTCACACATAATAATTTATTTGCTTTTTAACTTTTGAATTAAAGTTTCATACAACTGCAGCGTATTTTCTAATATATAATCTTTAGCCTGCTCTTGGTCTTCAATATGCATCCTCCCTGAAATCAGCTTCACTAAATCACCATGAAAATAACCGTGCACCAAATCTACAATCCAATATTTATCTTCCTTACTAATTTGATTAGCTTGATTAAGAAACATAAATTCTATAAATTCATCACGCGGCTGTTGGATATTATTTTGATATACTTCTGTAGTTTTATCAGCTACATTTTCAATCCAAATAAATTTGTACCACCCCGGATGCTCTAAAGCAAAATCAAGTTGGGCTGCAAAAAAAGTATACAAATAATCCGCTTTATTTGCTTGCAATTCTTGTCTAACATAAGCAGCCCCCTTAATAATAGCAACTTCAATACACTTCAAATATAAATCTTCTAAACTAGCAAAATAATTATAAATACTAGTATGAGCAATTCCTACTCTCCTAGCTATTTTTCTCAATTTAACCTCTCGAATATCTTGAGTTTCATCAATTAGTGCTAACGTTTCTTCTATAATTTGTTGTTTAGTATTTTGCGCCATATATTATATTTCTCCTTTTAAAATTTAATTTCTCGAGATATTTATAAATCCACTGGAAATTGATCATTAAAATATTCATCTTGAATCTTTTTAGAATAGCCCTCATACCAATTGTCTAAGCCGTGTTTTTGAATTAAATGAAGATTAATAATCTTCGTATTGTGAGGTGCAATATCGGCTAAGACTTTGCTCGGATATAAGCTCTCACACGGAAATTCGTCACATTCAGAACAGTTATGAATTCCTTTTTCTTCTGTACACTGATAAATCTCACACGGTCCCTCTGATGAATGAAGCAAACAGTTGCCCTCTTCATTTCTACAACCTTTACATAGCGGTCTGTCTTTTGGGATTTTCATCATCCGGTTTAACATACCTAAGGTTATTTTTCTTTTCTTAGAAAATAAAGCCATTACAGCCAAGAAAGGTTTCAAGAGCATAATCAAAGGTTTTACTTGGCGCGGATCTTTACCACCATAATCATTATAAATTTCACAATGCTCACAATTAAGACCACAAGGTGCTGTCATCTCTTTTGCATTCATAAAACTCCCCTCCTAATTAATAGTAATCATACTTAACTACCATTGGTAGTTGATATGTTTATATTCTACTCTAGTATTAATATTTTGTCAATTATATTTAATTATTCCAACTCTAAAATCATCTGATTCTCTACCACCAAGAAACAATATCTTCAAACTGAAACCAGAGCCATTTTTTTGACCACTTAATTCCTATATGGTATAATAATTAAAACTTTAAATGAGGTGCTAACTATGAAGTTACCTTACAATAAATTAAAAATAATCGCTAAAGAATATAATATTAATTTAATGATCCTATTTGGGTCTTATCTGACCGAAAATTTCACTCAAGATAGTGATATTGATATTGCCATCCAAGCTGAAAACATCAAATTAATAAACCAACACAAATTAGAAATTTTAAATAAAATAGCTGCTACTTTTAACTATCAAGAAATAGACTTAGTTCTTTTAAACCATGTAGATCCTTTATTAAAACTTCAAATTGCTGAAAACGGAAGATTAATCTATCAAAAACAAGACTATCTATTTAACAATTTTAAAGTTCAGGCAATGCATGAGCACCAAGATGCAAAAAAGTTTTACGCTTTAGATGAAAAATTTATTGAAAACTATTTAAAAAAAGGTGATAACAATGGTAAATCAAGAATTAATCCACCGCAAGTTGACTAAATTAATTCAATATTTAGATGAGTTAAAAGCAGTGCAGGATTATACATTAGAAGAGTATTTAGATAATTACTTTATTAAACGTACTACGGAAAGATTAATCCAATTAATTGTAGAAGTAGCTACGGATATCAATGGTCATATTATTGTAGATGAAGGCCATAATCCACCTCATAATTATTATCAGTCTTTTATTAAATTAGGTCAACTAAACTTAATAAATGAAGATTTAGCCCAAAAACTTGCTCCTTCAACTGGCTTAAGAAATCGATTAGTTCATGAATACGAAGAAATTGACGATCAAATTGTATTTGAAAGTATCGAAACTACATTAGAACTCTATAGGCAATATATCAAAGAAATAAAAGACTTAGTAGAAAAAATCTAATCTCATCTCAAAAAAATAATTCCCCTCCAGCGAAACTAAGTCTGCCGAGGGGAATTATAAAAAATTATTTTAGATTTAAGATACAAAATTTCTTATTCTCTTGCAGCTTCAATCTGATTAATAATTGAATCTGCTAAGTAAGCTGCTCCAAAACCATTATCAATATTTACAACTCCTAAACCACTAGCACAACTATTAAGCATAGCTAATAAAGCTGCTAATCCATCAAAGTTAGCACCATAGCCTACACTTGTCGGTACAGCAACAATCGGCTTATCTGTTAAACCACTAACTACACTAGCAAGTGCACCTTCCATCCCTGCTACAGTAATAATTACATTGGCTTCTGCCATCTTATCTTTTTGGGCCAACAAACGATGAATCCCAGCTACTCCAACATCATAAGCTCGCTCTACTGTATTACCCATTACTTCAGCAGTAATTGCAGCTTCTTCTGCTACTTCTAAATCAGAAGTACCGCCTGTCATTACTAATATTTTACTTTCACTTAACTCTATTTCTTCCTTCTGAATCACTACAATTCTAGCTCGCTCATAATATTCCAAATCATCTGTCAGTTCTTTTAGCGCTTCATAAACTTCTTCATCAGCTCGAGTAGCTAAAATATTCTGATTACGTTCCATCATTTTTTCAACTATTCCCTTAATCTCATCAGTAGTCTTATCTTCACAATAAATAACTTCAGGATAACCATTCCTTAATCCCCGATGATGATCCACCTTAGCATATCCTAAATCTTCAAAGGGTAAATCACGCAAATTATCAAGAGCCTGATCTACCTCTAAATCCCCTTCTTTAACATTGTGTAATATATCTTTAATATCTTTTTTCTTCATAAATTTTCACCTTCCCTATTATAATTGAAAATTGAGAATGGATAATTAACAATTAAATTCAAAACCATAAAACAACAAAAACAGCTTAAAGCTAAAAAATAACAAATAAATGCATAATAAATTGCTCTAAAACTAATAATAAAAATAAAAAGGAGCAGTAATATGATGATTAAACCTAAAGACAAATATTCTTTTGGAATATTAGCTGCTATACTTGCCAATATTCCAATCAATATTTTAGATTATATCTTTTATGCTCTAGATATAAATCAATATCATATGTGGCATATCGCTGCCTCATCCTATTTCAAAACACAAGATACTGGTACTATCCCCGCATTAATCACTGGTGCAATTACTGATTATTCTACAGCAAGTATAATCGGCATTGCTATAATATATTTATTATACTTCACAGGAACAGAATATTTCTGGTTGAAAGGACTATCTATTGGAGCAGGGTCTTGGTTGTTTGCCTTTGGATTTATACTCCGAAAACACGTGAGCAGAATCGATCCTGTTGATCCTGGTACTAATCTATATCATATAGCAGAACATTATTTGCTAGGATTTCTAATTGCTTGGATTATAACTAAATATGGATCAAAATTACTAATTAACGATTCGACTGAATAATCTCTTTAAGCTTTACATTTTTATTTTTAAAACGTTTATCTCCCTGCTCCTTGCTGTGCTTGATTGCATTTTCAGGACACAAATTAATGCAAGCCATACATTCTTCACAGTGATGATGGTAGTCAGGCTTTTCTTTAACAGTAATATTGTCTACTGGGCAGACTTGTTCACAGACTTTACAGCTAGTGCAATCTTCTGTCACCGAAAATTTCTTATCGGCTGCACCTCGTTTGAATTGATAGAATTTATAACTAAAGAAAGTTATTAGTCTCTCCCACCACTTCTGCTTTAATAATGATTTTCTCTCTTGTTTAATATCATTAACTAGATTGGTTAGATTCTCTTTGATATTCTTGCTGTCTTCTTTAGCTAATTCTGCAGTAATATCATACAGGGGGAGATAATTATCTATCATTAACAACTCATTTGTATAGTCTAATTGAAGCCCCTCTTTTGCCGCCAATCTCTGGAAGTGATGAACTCCACTAGCAGAAAAATTACCATAGGTCATGACTGCAAAAATATAATCACTCTCTAATTCTACTTGTTCAATAAAGTTTCTGACAATTTGCGGTGTCCCCATATAATAGCAGGGAAAAACTAAACCTATTTTGTCAGCACTAAATTTCGTCTGTGAATGCTTTACAACTTGGGGGATGGAATATAATTCTCCGCCAATTTCTTTAGCTACCGCAAGACTATTCCCAGTTGCAGTAAAGTAAAATGTTTTCATTACCATCATCACCTCATTAAAATTAATAATTTAGTTTTTACACATGCCCAATCAACTCTAGCCCACGACCGTCAAGCTGTAGATAATTACTTTCCATGCAGGGCACACAGTAATCTTCGCCCTCAATTGTTACTTCTTTACCAGCCATGATCTTCTCTCCACATTCAGAACAGAATTTGTCTTCTTTAATTGGAGCATAATCTGGCACATCAATCTCTACTTCTTCTATTTTAAATAACTCTTCAATTGGATATTCTAATAACTCAAAGGCAATCTGCTGCCATTTCTTATTTAATCTCTCTTCTTCCTCAGCACTACCATTTCTTTGCGCAATTACTTTATCAAATAATTGACTAGCTTCAGGATAATTCTCATCTACTACATTATAATTCTCTAAATATAATCTAATTCCTGTTCCGTCTCTTGTAGCAACTGTGACTGCAGTTTTGCCGTAGTCACGATAAATTAAAGCATTATTACCAAAGGTACAGCCAGTCACATATTGAATCCCATCACTAAAACAACTATTAGTTTCTACTACAGCTACTATTTCTTCCATTCCCTGCGAAGACACATCTAATTCCTGCATTGCATAAGCTGCAGCTTTAACTCCTAGACTCACAAAAGGACAAAAATGACCATGCAATTCTCCTGCTTTTAATAATAATTTTTCCAAATCATTATCTTCAATCAATTTTTCAATTTCAGTCCGCGGCTGGGCTTGATGATGACCTTGGTGATGGTCTGTATCTGTATCAACTTGATCCATCAATTTAGAATAAGACTTAATATCTAAAATTGGCGTGCCGTCAATCGCATCTAAGCCTTTAACACGTAGCTGATTACCATCTTTAGCTAGCAATTCTACTGCTGTAACTCCTAAACCATTCGGCCGCTTAGGACTGCGGGAAGCAAAGACACCACGCGGTTCCCCAATCCTTTTAGGGCCAAATAATTTGTAATCATCAATTAAATGAAAATTAAAAATCACCTGTAAAGATTGACCTACTTCTAAACCTTCTAGACCTCTAGCATACTCTTCATCTATAACAAGTGTACTTTCATATTCTTTCATCTTTTCTGGATTAACTGGTTTTTCGAATTCACTTTTAACTATTCCGATCTTTTCCATATTCATAATATCACCTCTTTTAAATTATATCGGCCGTTCAGGAATAATAACCTTCCGCCCGCCAACATCTGCAACACTCACTTCCACTTCATAGACTGCTTCTAAATTTTCCGGCGTTAAAACCTCTAAGCCTCCCGCAGCAAAAATCTTGCCATCTTTTAAAATAATTATTTTATCACTATAGCGCGCTGCTAGACTTAGATCATGGAGGGCAATCACACTAGAAATATTATCCTTAATTTGAGCTTGAATTAAATTTAGTATTTCCAACTGATGTTTTAAATCTAAATTACTCGTTGGTTCATCTAAGAGCAGCACTTCCGGCTGCTGGGCCAAAGCTCTCCCGACCAATACTTTCTGCTGTTGGCCCCCACTCAATTGATTAATATTTCGCTGGGCTATATCTTCTAATCCTAATTCATCAATAATTGCAGCTACTATCTCTAAATCTTCATCCTGCGCCTTAAAATTAATATATGGCTTCCGACCCATCATTACTGTTTCAAAAACACTAGTCGGGAAATTCTTAGACTCTTCTTGTGGCACATAACCTACACACTTCGCCATTTCCTGCTGGTGATAATCAGTTGTTATATCGCCATCAATTAAGATACTTCCTACCTGCGGCTTTAAAATCCGATTAATGCATTTTAAAAGAGTACTCTTACCTGATCCGTTAGGGCCAATCAAGGCCAAAACTTCGCCGTGATCTAATTTAAAATTGACATCTTCTAAAACAGATTGACTCTGATAATTAAAATGGACACCATCAATTTCTAATTTCACCAGTACTTCCTCCCTTTTATAATCAAGTACAGAAACAATGGAACTCCTAAAAAAGAAGTTAAAATCCCTACTGGTAGCACTATTGGCGCAAGTATTGTGCGGGCTGCAGTATCAGATACAAGTAATAATAAGCCCCCCATCAATGCTGATAAAGGAAGCAAATATTTCTCATCACCACCGCTTATTTTGCGGACAATATGAGGCGCTACTAAGCCAACAAACCCAATAATTCCCACTAAAGAAACTATTAATGAGGTTAATAATGAGGCCACAAACATGCCGCCTAAACGTACTTTATCGACAGCAACCCCTAAACTTTTAGCAGTTTCATCTCCAGAATCAAGGGCATTATAATTCCAACTGTGATAAATAAAATAAATACTACCGCCTAGTACAAGTGCAGACATAAATCCTAACTCACTCCAAACCACTCGCCCCACATCACCAAAGGTCCAAAAGACAATTGATGCTATTTCAACATCACTGCCAAAGTATTGTAAAGCAGTAGTTCCTGCAGTAAATAAAGAGCCTAAAGCTACTCCAGTTAAGATCATCGTTTCTGTCGCTGCATTTCTATACTTTGCTACTGCTACAATAATTAAAGTAGTTAACATAGCACAAATAAAAGCTGCTCCTGAAGTAAAATAAGGATTATTAACTAATACTGCATCGGCACTACTGCTGTGGACTGATCCAGTCCCAAAAATAATAATTGAAAAGGCTGCCCCAAAGGCTGCCGCATGAGAAATCCCCAAAGTATAAGGCGAACCTAAGGGATTACGCAGCATACTCTGCATTACTGCTCCTGAAATAGCTAAGCCTGATCCTGCGACTACAGCCGTTAAAATCCGCGGTAGCCGAATATTCCAAATAATAGCCTGCAGCTTATTACTGCCTTGGCCTAATAAAACTGAGATAATGTTAGTTACAGATATTTCTACTGACCCACTTAATAACGACCAAATTACTGCTATAGCAATTAAAGTAATTAAGATTATTGTTAACCAGATTTTCTTATTTTGATGTTGTTGATATTCATCTATTATTTGCTGTTGTTGATTCAATTACTTCACCTCTTAGTTCGAATCTAAATTAATCTTTCTATAACCACCATATTCTTTAGCCAATTGATCATAGACTTTGGCCCCGACAAACTTCTGATAAATTTGGTCTGCTTTCTCCTCGGGATTAATATCAGCAAACTGCTCAGGATAAATCACTTGGCCCATATAGTAGGCATTTGCTAAAATAGTTGATGGGTTGCGATGATAATACGAATAAGGTAATAACCCATAGATCTGCTTTTCTTGGACTGCGTTTAGAGTCTGATATTCTTTATTTTTAGTTAAATCTCGTTTAATTAAATTCAAATTCATTTGATCAACAAAAATAATTTCAGGATTCCAATCAACTAACTTCTCTTTACTAATCATAACTGAACTAACCTGCTCAATCTCTTCTGGATTACTAAAATAATCTAAATTTAAAAACTCAAATGGTGGAAACGGAATCTTAGTTGAAACAATTCCATGTCCGCCGTGATGAGAAATTCCGCCAGCATAAACTCTCTTTTTCTGCTGCTTGGGAATATTTTTTGTACGGTCTTTTAAATCACTGATTAATCCTTCAGTATAATTTATTAATTCCTGCGCCCTTTGTTCTTGATTTAAAAGTTCTCCTATTAACTGCCATGATTGATATAACAATTCATCGCGGCTAGGTCCTATATCAACATATTTAACCCCTACGACGGGAATCCCAGTCTTTTGTTCTAAACTCTTAGCAGCTCCAGGGTCACCATAAAAGAAAATCAAATCAGGATTTTGCGCTAAAATCAATTCAGCTTCTCCACCATGGGGCGGGCCAATCGTCGGCAGTTCATCAAGTTCTGGATGAGCTATATTATAAGGACCTCCCCATTCACCCCATTGAGCTCTCTGTTCTCCATCTTCAACTCCTACTACTTTATCTAACACCTGCATATGAGTTAATAACCGCAAAGTACCTGGGCCAACTGCTACAACGCGTTCTATCTTTTGCGGTACTTCTACCTGACGTCCAAACATATCAGTAATTGTTTTTTGCGGTTGCGAATCCGGTTTCGCACATCCAACTAATATAAGTAACAAACATAATACTCCACTAATCAATACTTTTTTCTTAATTTTATACTCCACTGCTAATCCTCCTCATTTAATATCCAGACTTATTCATCTTACCAGTCTGGTAACCACCTAAATCCATTGTTATATATTCAAAACCTAATTCTTGTAATTTATTATTAATCTGGTCTAATTTATCTTCAGCAAAAAATTTACTCCGCTCTTCAGGAGCAACTTCAATTCGAGCTACTTCACCGTGATATCTAACTCGCAGTTGTTCAAAACCTAACTGCTGTAGATAAATTTCTGCTGCTTCAATTAATTCTAATTTTTCCTCTGTAATCTCTTCTCCATAAGGCAATCTAGTCGCTAAACAAGTAGTTGAAGGCAAATCCCAAGTTGATAAACCTAACTTTTGTGATAATTCTCGAATTTCAGATTTACTCAACTCTGCCTCTTTTAGTGGACTATGTACTTCTAATTCATCAATTGCCTTCATCCCCGGACGATAGTCTCCTAAATCATCAACATTAGTTCCATCAGCTAGCGGCCAGTTCCCAGCAAACTCCTGTAAGTGAGTAAATATTTTTCGTTTGCAATAATAACATCTATCAGTAGGATTATCCTCTATTTCAGCCATAAGTTCCTCATCAAGGCTTAAAAATTGATGTCTAATCCCAATCTCCTCTGCCATCTTCTGGGCTTGTTCCAATTCCTGTTGGGGATGGATGGGAGATTTAGCAGTTACAGCTACAGCATTATCTCCTAAAACATTATGACTTACTTGAGCCAACAAAGAACTATCTACTCCCCCAGAAAAACCAATCACTATCTGACCTAAATCAGCTATAATTTCTTTCAATCTTTCATGTTTCTCTTCTAAATTCATAATTAGACCTCCAACTTTTATATTATAAATCAGGTTCAGTTGTTGTTAAATTTAATTTGCTGTGCTTAACTCCCTTAAGACCACTTAATTTATGAGCAACTTTCTGAATCTTTTGCGTTGGCCCTTGAATAACTACTACTTCTAAACAGTGCTTCTGGTCTAAATACAGATGTAAATTTGATTTAAACAAACAATTATAATCACATTCAATCCCCACTAATTTATCGGGTAAATTATGCTGATGATGATTATAAATTAAAGTTAAAACTCCAATTACTTCATCTAGTTCCTCTTGAGCTTTCTCAGTCACAATTTTATCACGAATCAAATCTCGAATTGCTTCAGAACGATTATCATAAGTCCCTGCAATTAATTCATCGAATTGTTGCAATAAGTCTTTATCGACTGAAACACCAAACCTCTTTAAATCAGTCATTTAAATCTCCCCCCCTAACTAAGCACAGCTTTAAGCAATAATTTTATCATTTTAAATATATTCGTAACACATAATTAATATTCGTGTCACAACTTTGGACTTCTAGACTCAACCAGTAATTCCTCTTATTAATTCTAATCAATACAAAAAAGTCTGGACTAATTCCAGACTAAAAGTTTAAATTATATGTAATTTTATTTGCATTTAAAAATTAGCTGATGACCCCTGCTCAAATCTGCAGCAGGGGCTATTGTCTAATTGTGAACTTGACATTACAACATCCCCCTTAATTTATAGTGAACGGTTAAATTTAACCGTTATGTCCGCCAATTTCTCGACCAAGATATTTTCTTCTCACTTCTCTATCTCTCATTTTGGGCACCTCCACTTTTCTTATTTTGATAATCATTATCAATAGTTTCTAAAAAATATTCTACTATTAGCTTTTAATTATTATCTAATTGAAAATGATTATTAATTTATCTTAATTAAATTATAGGATATATTATTCACCTTGTCAATAATAATTATCAATTAATTTAAATTTAACCTTATCCTACTAATTCATCTACCTCTCTTTTAGCAGATGTCCTTTCAATATATCTTTCACACTGCTGTACACGGTCATACCCAAGCATAATACCTAGCATAAAATCCTCTTCATCAGTATAATCTCTCAAATCACTTTTAGCAATCTCTTTGATGACATTAATACACTTCTCATTGCCAAAAAAAACATTAATTTTCTCTGGAGTTACATTATAAATAACATAAGGAATATTATTATCCTGTAGCCGCTTTTCAATAAACTTTCTATTCTCAGCTTCAGTTGTATGCAAAATTAAATTCCTTAAACCTTTTTCATATTCATATAAATGATGACAAAATACTTTCATTTTTATTCCTCCAATTTATTCTTTGCTTCTGTCTATTAACTAAATAATTCTATCTTTATATATTCCCTTAAACTTTTTTCGAATGAAACAAACTATTATGATTAATCTCTTTTATTTTATCTTCTGCAACAAAATCATTCTCTATTTTCTTTTCAACTTCTTTTAAAAGATCGGGAATCTTAGTAAAAATTTTATTAAAATGCTTTACTACTCTAGGACAAAATTGTTCTCCACTATGCTCATTGACCTCATTATAAGCATACCCATAACTTTTAGCCAGTCGATAACTTCTATCAGATGTAATAGCATCAAAAGTATCTGCTACCGCAATTATTCTAGACCCCAAAGGAATTTGCTTCCCCTCTAATCCACTTGGATAACCTAAACCATCATATCTTTCATGATGATATAAAACAATAGTAGATACAGATGTAAATAAGGGGATTTCCCATAAAATTTCATGCCCAATGCCTGGATGTTCTTGCATCTTTTTCATTTCAGTTGCTGTCAACTTACCAGATTTATTTAGCACCTTTTCTTCTACACCAATCTTACCAATATCATGCAAATGAGCTGCATAATGAATCCGTTCTATCTCCTGGTGATCTAACTTCATTTCTTGGGCAATAGCTGTAGCTAATTCTGCTACTCGCCAGGAATGTTCAAAAGTATAACGATCTTTGGTACTTAAAGTGGTTATTAAAATTTCAATTACATCATGTACATCTATTTTTTTATTTGCACTTATATTCTTCATTAAATTCCCCCACTACTTTTATAATTAAAAACATCTTTAATTTAACAACTGCCTTCTCTCCATTTTTTTATAAATTGAAGACCAACTTCTTCTAGAAAAGATAGCATTTATATTTTTTTCCTTAGCCTCTTGTTTGACTTTCTTCATCGCCGAATGGTGAATATAATCAGTCAAAACTAATACCATATCAACATTAACTGGCAGCTTAAAACTGCGGAAAACACTTTTCTTCCTACCTGAAATATGCTTAATATCATCAAAACCCAGCGATTCAATATTATTTTTAATACTTCCCAAATTATCTGCTCCTACTACCATTAATGACATTATTTTTTCCTCCTTTCCTACTTCACTATATAAAACACACTTTGGTTGAATTTGATATTCATTCTCAACAGTTGCCAAAAAATATTGTCTGCTCTAAAATTATAAACTGACAATTTAATAGCTCCCATGCATTCATGAGAGCAATTAAATTGTTTAAATTCAAATCACTAATTTATTACTTCTAACTACAGCTGCAGTCATCACTATCTTCACTATAAGGACAACCAACACATTTAGCCCCTTTTTTCTTTTCAATGATAATCTTTGCCGCTGCACCAGATATCATTGTTAAAATAATCAATCCTACAATTAAGTTCGCCATATTTATTCATCCCCCTAGGCATTAACAGTTGCTTCCGACTGCACTTCTTCTTCATCTGTCATGAAATAAACAATTACGCTCATCATTGCCCCTACAGCTATTAGTCCTGGTAAGAAACCAGTTCCTAAAGAACCTGTAGTGATTAATGTTCCTACTTGATAAGTAAGGAAGGACGCAATATATCCTACACTAAACTGGAATCCAATCGCTCCCCATAACCACTTTTTACTCTCAAGTTCTGCATTCATTGCTCCAATTGCAGCAAAACACGGCGGCGTAAATAAATTGAACACCAAATATGCTAAAGCAGCTACTGAAGTTAAGCCCATTACACTAGCAACATTTGTACCATCGCCAACTAAAGCAAATTCTTCTGGATTAATGAAGTTAGTAATCGAATATACAACTGCTAGTGTTCCTACTACATTCTCTTTAGCAATAAAACCAGTAATTGCTGCTGCAGCTAACTGCCAAGCTCCAAATCCTAATGGAATTAATAAGATAGAAAAAGGAGAAGCAATACTAGCTAAGATACTTGTACTTTGTGCTCCTTCTGCTACCACTTCAAACTGCCAATTAAATGTCTGCATGATTTGCACTGCGGCATTACAAATAAGAATAATTGTACCAGCCTTGATTACAAATGCTTTTCCACGAGATGCCATAGATTTAGTAGCTCGTTTGATACTTGGAAATCTATACTCCGGTAATTCCATAATAAATGGTGACCTAGTACTTTTATCACCAGTTATCTTTCTAACAATTAACGCACCGATAATGATAATTCCAATTCCTAAGAAATACATCGTTGTGCCCACCCAGCCTGCATCGTTAAAGAAAGCTCCTGCAAATAAAGCAATCACAGGCAATTTAGCTCCGCAAGGCATAAATGGTGTCAACATCGCTGTAGTTCGTCGTTGTCTTTTGTCTTTAATTGTTCTTGTCGCCATTACACCTGGAATTGCACAGCCTGTTCCAATAATCATTGGAATAATTGATCTTCCTGATAGACCAACCTTCTTAAAGAAACGATCCATAACTACAGTCACTCGAGCCATATAACCACAGTCTTCAAGTAATGCTAATAAGAAGAATAAGACCATAATCAATGGTAAGAAACCAACTACTGCTCCTACTCCACCAATAATTCCATCTAATAAGATTGCTCTTAAAACTGGTGATACACTATCACCTAACATACTTGCTACTCCAGCATTAAGTTGATCAATCCAACCTACAAATATATCTGCAAATAGTGGTCCTACATGCGTTTGCGAAAGTGAGAAAACAGCCCACATAATCACAGCAAAAATAGGAATACCAAGCCATTTATGTGCTACAACTCTATCTACAGTATCCTGGATAGTCTGTTGATTACTTTCTACCTCTCGTGTTTCTACTTTATCAATAATACTCTTCACAAACTCAAATCTTCGTTTATCAGCCGCTTCTACTGCACTTCTATCTGTCAAATCTACATCTCCAGCCTCAAATGGTGCTGCTTGCTCTTCAGCTTTAACTTCATGAACTGCAGAAACTAAATCTTCTAAGCCTTGATTCTTAGTTGCTACTGTATTAACAACAGGACAGCCTAATAATTCAGATAATTCTTCTCTATCTAAGTCTATATTTTTCTTAGCAATCAAATCACTTTTATTCAAAGCCACTACAACAGGAATTCCTAATTCAAGCAACTGCGTGGTAAAAAATAAACTTCTACTTAAATTAGTAGCATCTACAATATTAATGATTACATCTGGATCTTCATTTTTTACAAATTCCTTTGTAATATTTTCTTCAGAAGTAAAAGGTGACATTGAATAAGCCCCTGGCAGGTCTACTGCAGTAACTTCTGCTTGTCCTTGATTAAGATTTTCTTTAATTTCTCCTGCTTTTTTATCCATCGTCACTCCCGACCAATTACCAACATGAGCAATTTCACCTGTAATTGCATTAAACAAAGTTGTTTTCCCACTATTGGGGTTACCTGTAAGCGCTACCCTAATAGTTTCTTGATTGTTCATTTTCTTACCCTCCATTTTTTATTATCAGCCATTAATTTTTTATCATACAACCATTGACTTGGCAATGCCAAGTCACATACTTGTTTTTATTCTTATCCTTGCTCACTACTAATTACTGTTTTTCTCTCTTTCCTCTTCACTTTCTTCTCTCTTTACTTGTTACTCATCACTCATCACTATTTACTCTTTACTATTTACTAAATAATAATCGCCTCAGCTAAATTCTTATCAATACTATA
The DNA here is from genome assembly GCF_016908315.1 of Halanaerobacter jeridensis. Lineage (GTDB taxonomy): Bacteria > Bacillota > Halanaerobiia > Halobacteroidales > Halobacteroidaceae > Halanaerobacter > Halanaerobacter jeridensis. The sequence goes on from NZ_JAFBDQ010000015.1 coordinate 20,586, forward strand.
TCTTGAATCCTTAACATTAATCACATAATTTTCAGCTAAAATAGAGATTAATGTGACAGTTTCTCCTTCATAACAACCTAAAGTAAATAAAAATTTCTTTAGTTCTTCATCATCAGTTTTAATCTCTTTGATCACATATTCTGTATTAGTCTCTGCTTCTGCTAAATTAATTACCGTATTGCGGGAAGTTTCTACTGCTTTTTCGCCTCCAGTTAAAAATTCACTAATTTTACTAAACATAATGTTTTCCACCAATCTCCCCTCCTTGGATTGATTTTGAAATCCATTATCAACAAAAATCAAAAAAATAATTTATGCTTCATCTATTCAATTTTACCTAGCTTTAAGTAATTGAAAATGATTTTCTATTTCACTTCACTTAAATTATATTGGGATTTATGAAGAATGTCAAGATGAAAGTTAAATTTTTCACATTATCAGGAACAGTTACTAATTAGTGGGTAGTAGCTAATGAAGAGTTGGAAGTTAAGCTGCTCTTAAAATATGTTTAGGTAAAAGAAAAAAATGGGCTTACGCCCATTTTAGTGCTCTGATTGATTAAGCTTCTAATCGTTCTTCAAAGTCTGAACCAAAGGAAGGAATATATCTAATTGCTATTAATAAACCAACAATAATTATCCAGCCTAGTAATGAAAAACTACCGCCTTGGAAGGCGAAATTAACAAATCCACCGACAGTTAAAGTTGTAAGTAACATTATTCCAGCTGATTTCATCATTGCAAAAATTCCTAGTTCTTTAATTAAGACTACAAAAGTAGCTACACAAGGAAAATAAATAGTCAACACCGTACTAGCGACTACTAGCTGTTTGGCTGTTAAATTTAATGGGGCCAACATGCCCATTGCTAAATCTTTACGCAAAAATCCAATCAATAATGCAGTAATAACTTCTTGCGGCAAACCAAAAACTTGATTTAAGAACGGGCCAAATGTAGTAGCTAAAAAATCAAAAACTCCTAATATATAAAGTAAATTGGCAATTAAAACCCCAAATAACATATAAGGAATTGCTTCTTCTAAAAAGCTAATAATTCGCATCCATAATTTTTTCAAAACTGTTGTCATACTTGGAATTCTAAATGGTGGTATTTCCAGCAGTAAATCAGAACTAAAGCCCGGCATCAATTTATCCATCAATAATCCGACTGTAAACCAGACCATTATTAAAATTAAGAATATATGAAGTAAATACTGTCCTCCATACGGTCCTAACAAGCCAAAAATCATAGCAATTTGTGCCATACAAGGAACCGAGATAGCCATTAAGGTACTAGCAATAAATTTTTCCCGTTTACTATCCAAATTACGGACTGCCAATGCTGCCGGCACATTACAACCTAATCCTAAAATCATAGGAATAATTGAGAAACCGTGTAATCCGACCCGGTGCATAATATTATCTACTAAAGTAGCTAACCGAGGTAAATATCCTGTATCTTCTAATAAACCTAACATGAAATAAAAAGCTATAATATAGGGTAATACTGCTGCAAAAGGAATAAAAATTCCTGTAGTTAAAATTCCAAATGATTGACCAAAGTCTATCGTTCCGCTAATCAAATTACCAATTAGTAATTTGTGGAGAAATGTTTCTGCTCCTAGGATCTGACTTAATTGTGTTACCACTGGACGATAAAATATTTCAAATAATGGCTCAGTTACATTAGCAATTAGTCCTTCACCAATAAAGCGGATAATCATAAATGATAGGTACATAAATATAATGGCAATTGGAATCCCAGTCAGTGGCTTAACGGTAGCATCTTCAAACCATTCTAGGAATGTGTGCTTACGGTCTTGAATATGCTGAGTATTTTCAATAATCTCACCAATATGTGCCCACCGTTCTTCCGTACTACCATAATCACTATCAACTACTTCTCGATAATCAAAGTGATAAGTTATATCTTTAATACCGCGATTTTTTACAGCAGCAGTAGTAATCACCGGCACTCCTAAATATTCTTCTAACTTTTCGATATCAATCTCAATTCCTTTATGTTCAGCTTCGTCCCACATATTAAGCACTACAATTACCGGTATATCTCGTTCTAATAACTGCAGCGTCAAATTTAAATTACGTTCTAAATTTGTTGCATCTAAGACATTAACTACTAAATCTCCTTTATCCAACATATCAACTGCTACTTCTTCTGCTTCATTAGTCGGGTCTAAGGTATAAGTCCCCGGCACATCAATAACATCAACCATTTCACCGCGCCAGTTTCTTTGGCCCTCGGTATATTCAACAGTTGTCCCTGAATAATTAGAAGCAGTCACATTAGTTCCTGTTAATTTAGAAAAGATAACACTTTTCCCTACATTGGGATTACCCATTAAGAGGATATTCATGCTATGCAACCTCCACTATTATTTTTTCAGCCATTCCGTGACCAACAGCCACTTTAGTGTGATCTATTTGCACTGTCACTGGTCCCCCAATAAAGGATTCATTTATTTTTACTATTTCTTTGCCTGGTCTGATTCCTAAATTATTCAATTTTTCTTCTAAACCACAGCCGCCATTAATTTCTAATACTGTTCCGGCTTGATCTGCATTTAATTGATGTAAAGTCATTTTTTTCATTGTTAATCCCCCCACTATTTAATAGTTCGTTTCTTACTTCCCAGACAGTTCTTTATTGAAAACAGTTTTCAATTAAAAGTAAAATTTTTAGTCCTGCTAAATTTTATAAATAAATGAAAATGATTTTCCTTATCGCAAAGTAATTATATAAAAATTATGAACTTATGTCAAGACGAAATGAGCAAATGCTCGTTTAATCCCGGTGTTCAGCATCTCCCCTTCAACAATTAACAACCAACTAAAATCTATTGGATTATACACTCAAAAAAAATAAAAAAGCCCCCGCCGTGAAGCGAGAGCTTTTAAATAATCTATAATATGCGGCTAGAAAATGGGGGGAGGAGTTACATCATTCCTCCAAGTCCACCCATTCCTCCCATGCCGCCCATACCGCCTGGCATTCCACCGCCGGCAGGAGCGCCACCGTCATTATCATCATCTTCGTCGTCTCTATCTGCTACAACTGCTTCAGTAGTTAGTAGTGTAGAAGCTGCACTAGCAGAATTTTGTAGAGCAGAACGAGTTACTTTAGCTGGATCAACGATTCCATTTTCAAGCATATTTACAAATTCACCAGTATAAGCATCGAATCCAATTCCATCTTCCTTCTGCTTAACTTTCTCTGCAATTACTGCACCTTCATATCCTGCATTATCAGCAATTAATCTTAGAGGGGTTTCTAGTGCTTTTCTTACAATATCAGCACCAGTAGCTTCATCTCCTTCTAGTTCTTCTGTTAGATCTTCTAGTACAGGTAGAACATCTAATAATACTGTTCCACCACCAGCTACAATACCTTCTTCAACTGCAGCTCGAGTAGCATTTAATGCATCTTCAATTCTTAATTTCTTTTCTTTCATTTCAGTTTCTGTAGCAGCTCCAACTTTAACTACTGCTACTCCACCAGCTAACTTAGCTAATCTTTCTTCTAACTTTTCTCTTTCAAAGTCAGAATCTGTATTTTCAATTTGACGGCGCAGCTGAGAAATCTTCTGTTCAATATTCTTTTCATCTCCAGCACCATCTACAATAGTAGTATCATCTTTTGTAACTTTTACGCTATGAGCTTGACCTAACATGCTCATATCAGCATTTTCTAGAGACATACCGATATCTTCAGTAATTAACTGTCCACCAGTTAAGTCTGCAATGTCATCTAGCATCTGCTTTCTTCTGTCACCGAATCCTGGTGCTTTAACTGCTACACAGTCAAATGTTCCTCTAATTTTATTCACTACTAATGTAGCTAATGCTTCACCTTCAACATCATCAGCAATAATTAATAGTGGTTTATTTTCTTGAGCAACCTGCTCTAATAGCGGAACAATCTCTTGTACAGAACTAATTTCTTGGTCAGTCATTAAGATATATGGATCATCTAAATCAGCAATCATCTGCTCATCATCAGTTACCATATATGGAGAAAGGTATCCTTTATCAAACTGCATACCTTCTACAACTTCTAAGTCAGTACCCATTGTTTTAGATTCTTCAACAGAAATAACTCCGTCTTCTCCTACTTCTTCCATTGCATCTGCAATTAATTCTCCTACTTCATCATTGTTGCCAGCAGAAATAGAAGCAACTTGAGAAATAGAATCTCTATCTTCAACAGGTTTACTTACCTTTTGAATTTCGCTAACTGCAGTATCTACTGCTTTATGAATACCTCTTCTTAATCCGATTGGATTAGCACCTGCAGCTACATTTTTAAGACCTTCATTAAAGATTGCTTGTGCTAATACTGTTGCAGTAGTAGTACCGTCACCTGCAGCATCATTAGTATTAGTAGCAACTTCTTTAACAGTTTGAGCACCCATGTTTTCAAATTTATTCTTTAGTTCAATTTCTTTAGCAATTGTTACACCATCATTAGTGATTAATGGTGCTCCAAATCCTTGTTCTAAAACTACATTACGTCCTTTTGGACCTAATGTTACTTTTAAAGAATCAGCTAAAGAATTAACTCCATCTTCTAACTCATGTCGCGCTGTTTCACCAAACTTTATTTCTTTTGCCATATGTAACCCTCCTTAAAATTTTATTAACTTATATTTAAATCGAGATTTAAATTTTTATTCTTTTTCAATCTATAATTGATTACTCTACAATTGCTAAAATATCACTTTCACTAACTACTAAATATTCTTTTCCGTTTCTCTTTAGCTCTTTTCCTGCGTAATCATTATAAATTACAACGTCTCCTTCTGCTACTTCTGGTTCAGCAACTTCACCATTATCTAACTTTTTACCTGGGCCAACAGCAACTACCTTTCCTTCTTGCGGTTCTTCTTGCGCACTATCTGGAATTACAATGCCACCTTTTGTCTTTTCTTCCTTTGCTTCTACCTTTTGAATTACTACTCGATCACCTAAAGGCTTAATATCCATTAGTAACCCTCCCTTTATGTAATTAAATTAACTCTTTTCTTTGTTAGCACTCACTTTTATCGAGTGCTAATTATTACATAAATAATAATAACCGACTCATTAGAGAAAATCAAGTCGAACCCTTAGCTGTTATTGCTCTTTATAGTCGATTTAAATTGATTAGATAGCTATAACTCTGTTTTTCTTAAATAAACAATTATTTTAGTGGTTTCTGATTAGTTTGAAATCTAAAAGAGATTTTGAATTTGCATCCTTAGCTAAAATTTACTTACTATAGCTTTAATCTAATAAAATCTGCCGGATTTATAAAAATTCGTCCAATTGACATCGACCAATGCAAATGAGATCCTGTAGAAAAACCAGTATCTCCTACTAACCCAATCACTGCTCCCTGTTCTACTTTATCACCTCGTTTAACTTTTAGTTCACTACAGTGTAAATAAGAAGAAAAAACATCCCAGCCATGGTCACTAATTATCGTATTCCCTGTAGCTAAAAGATCATCAGCTAACACTACTTTTCCCGCATTAGTTGCTTTGATAGGAGTACCTGCAGGCACAGCAATATCTATTCCACTATGTCGATTAGCTAAATTTCCATTATGATAACGAGTGGCACCAAATCCAGTACTAACTCTTCCTTCAGCTATCGGACGGATAAATGATTTAGTCCATAGTCGCTCAGAACTGCTTGCTATTCGGGCTTGATAGACCAACTTTTTATCCTGTTTTCGTCTTTTTTGACGTTTAGGATCAGTAGGCTTTACTTTTTCTTGATTTTCTTTATCAACCTTCAAATAGCTTTTATCAAAATCACCATCCTGCACATTAATAGACCACTTTTTTAGCACTTGTTTTTCCTTATTAACTACAGATAATTTATATCTTTTAGTCTCTAACCAATAGGAAACAGGGACTAACGTTACAGCTTTATTTTTTTCAGTTTTAAAATCATAATCATTGCCGGCAAATAATACCTGCCCTTCTTTTAAATCATAGGGCACTGTTACTTTGATTAAACCACCCTGCTGGACATTAGCTTTATTAATAGTAATCTTCTCACTAGCGGCTGTAACAGGAGTCCATCCACTTAAGAATAAAAACCCCAACAATAAAACAATGATTGTTTTTTCTTTTTTAGAATTCAATATTATAAACTCCTTTCTAAATTACTACTTAATAAATTTATTATTCTCTACTGTCATCTTTTTTCCTGTTTTACTTTCAGATTAAAATACAGACTTTACTCTTAATTGACATTCACAAGCAAATAATATAAGATGTAAATTAAATTATTCATATATTATTTAATAGCTATGTCTTTATTATTATATAAAGGGGGTAAATTATGACTGAAGAACAAGAGCAGGGAAAAGAAAGAGCAGTTGTTACAGTCTTAGGTAGTGACAAAGTAGGAATTGTATCTGAAGTAAGTAATCTATTAGCTAAACATAATGCTAATATTGCTGATATTAGCCAAACATTATTAGAAGATCTATTTACAATGATTATGTTAGTCGAATTAGATAATTTAGATACAGATTTTGAAACTCTAAATCAAGAATTAGAAGAGAAAGGTCAAGAATTAGAAGTAAAAATCATGCTACAGCATGAAGAAGTATTCCGCTATATGCATAGAATATAAGGATTAGAGAAAGGAGTGATATTTTGCTATTTAATACCGGAGAAATATTAGAAACAGTTAAGATGATTAAACAGGAAAATTTTGATATCCGGACTATTACCTTAGGTATTAATCTCCGCGATTGTGCCCACCCTGATATTGAAGTCTTAAAAGAAAATATCTATGAAAAAGTAACTTCTACAGCTGAAAATTTAGTAGATACAGCTAATAAAATTGAAGCCAAATTTGGCATGCCTATTGTTAATAAAAGAATCTCTGTCACACCAATTTCAATTGTAGCTAATGCTTGTGAAGAAACTGATTATAGCTCCATTGCTCAAACTTTAGATAAAGCTGCTAAAGAAGTCGGAGTTGACTTTATCGGTGGTTTTTCCGCTTTGATTCATAAAGGCTATACCAGTGGGGAAAGAAATTTATTGCAATCCATCCCTAAAGCTTTAGCAACTACTGATAGAGTTTGTTCTTCAGTTAATGTAGCTTCTACTAAAGCAGGTATCAACATGGATGCTGTTTTAGAAATGGGCCAAATTATTAAAGAAACTGCTGAAGCTACAGCAGAAGATGATGGTTTAGGTGCAGCAAAGTTGGTTACTTTCTGTAATGTACCAGAAGATAATCCATTTATGGCAGGTGCTTTTCACGGCACAGGTGAACCAGAAGCTGTACTAAATATTGGTGTAAGTGGGCCGGGAGTAGTTAAACGCGCTTTAGAAGAAATGCCTGAAAGCAGTAGCTTTAATGAATTATCTGATAAAATAAAACGCACTGCTTTTAAAATTACTAGAATGGGTGAATTAGTCGGCGATACTGCTTCTGACATGATGGACATCCCATTTGGAATTGTTGACCTATCTTTAGCTCCTACTCCAGCCGTTGGAGATAGCGTAGCTAATATTTTAGAAGAGATGGGCTTAGAATCATGCGGGACCCACGGTACTACTGCAGCGCTAGCACTATTAAATGATGCTGTTAAAAAAGGTGGTTCCATGGCTTCCTCATCTGTCGGTGGGTTAAGTGGCGCTTTTATTCCTGTCAGTGAAGACCAAGGTATGATTGAAGCAACTGAGGTTGGTTCTTTAAGTCTAGAAAAATTAGAAGCTATGACTTCAGTTTGTTCAGTCGGTTTAGATATGATTGCTGTGCCAGGTAATACATCCGCAGAAACACTATCCGCTATTATCTCTGATGAAATGGCAATTGGAATGATTAATAAGAAGACTACTGCTGTAAGAATTATCCCTGCCCCAGGCAAAAAAGTAGGCGAAGAAGTAGAATTCGGGGGACTATTAGGAACTGCTCCAATTATGGAAGTGAGTGACTTTAGTTCTGACCAGTTCGTTAACCGCGGGGGACGGATTCCAGCTCCAATTCAAGCTTTAACTAATTAAGTTATAAGCTATAAACTATGACCTAAAAACAAAGTCAAAATCAAAAAACTGTGCCCCATGAATAAATGTCATGCGGCACAGTTTTTACTTATTACTGAAAGCTAAAAACTAAATCGGTGCTAGTCTATATTTCTTTAATTGTTTTCTGCAATGACTCAGCTGATTGATGTAATTGCTCTAATTCTTCTTCCTGAAGTGGAAATTCTAGTATCTTTTCTATTCCATTTTCTCCTATCACACAGGGAATACTTAAGGCAACATCTTCAATCTCATACTCGCCCTCTAAATAAACTGAAACAGGAAGCACAGCTTTTTCATCTATAGAAATAGCTTTGACAATTCTTTCTACTCCAGCAGCAATCCCATGGTTAGTAAATCCTTTCTTCTGCCAAATATCAAATCCAATACTTTTAACTTCTTCTACTATTTCAGGTTTATTAAGGCAGACATCCAAACCTCTAATCTGAGCAAAAGTATCAAAGTTATAACCACAGATTCCTGCTATACTCCACGGTACAAATGAAGACTCGCCGTGTTCTCCTAATAAATACCCAAATACATTCTTCGGATCTAATTCATATTCATTAGCTATAATTCGCATTAACCGCGCACTATCTACTAAAGTCCCTGTCCCAATCACTTTTTGGCGCTCATAACCGGCTTTAACAGCACTATAAGCAACTATATCGACAGGATTAGTAACAGGAATAATAATCGCATCTGTAGTATATTCCATAACTTGACTCATAATATCGGTAGTTATCTCACTATTTATTTTAGCCAAATCTCGGCGCGACTGCCCTTCCTTGACGCTTGGCCCGGCAGTTAAAATAATCAAATCTGCTTCGGCACAGTCACTATAATCTCCAACTTCTAATGTAGCACTGGGATTATAATTATAAGCAGTAGTGTGCGAATAATCCATTACTTCGCCTTTAGCTTTTTCTTCATTTTTATCTAAGAGTGATATCTTTGAAATTGAACCTAGAGATAATAAACGTCCTGTGACTGCACTTCCTACCATTCCTGCTCCAATAACTACTACTTTCATTGTTTTCACTTCCCTTCGTAGTTAAAAGATATAATTTCTTTATTACTTTACCCAAGATTAACGCAATAATTCAACCTCAATTCCTAAATCTTCTTCTAATTGATGATAACTAACTCCCTCTAAATCAAAGCCACGAAAATCAAATGAAGTTTCAGGAAGCAGTACTAAATCAAATTGCTCTAAATCAGTTCCATACTTTTTTAGCTCTATCTTAAAATCTCTAACTGTCAATAATCCAGCACTTAAGATGGAACCACCAAAAAAACTACTCCTTACGACTTTTACATCTATTATATCATCTAATTCCATCTGTTTCACTGCTTGTTCTATCCTATCTTTTGCTAATTCTGAAGTTAATAATAATACTGACTGGGCTTGATAGTCCTTGATCACTTGTTTTAAATTTTGAAAAAACTGAGGGGCCAAATCATAATGCAGCACTGCACCTGATTTAACTCCAGCTTCTTTTTTAATTACAAATTTTTGTTCTTCTTCTCGCTTGATTACTACTTCAGGATCAGCAGAATCTACTAATCTATTAAAAGCATCAACTCTAGTTTGAACTTCTTTTCCTGCAACTTTAAGTATCTGATCTCCCCGCTGCAATTTACTTTTAGCAGCCGGAGAATCAACTATTATTCCATTAACTACTGCCTTTAAGTCATCTACCTGCGCTGGTTCTAAAATTACCGGCACTCCATAACGAGAATTACAGTCACTGATAAACTCCCCTAATTCTTCCCACAAATTTAAATCAAATTTTATATCTTTAGGACTATGTTTAGTATAACCAGGTAAGAACACTCGTAAAGTTTGAGCCCCATACTGATTAAAGAAGGCTATGGTCTCTTCTAAATTAGACCAACCTACTAAATGCGGCATTGCAACAATACTACCGTGATAATCTATCTCTAATTCATTTAATTTCTTAATCCCCTCTAAGACTACTCCAGCACTTAAGTCATTCATTAACTCTTCTCTACCCTCTATAGTCGCACTATTGAGAGAAATATTTAGTTCTACGTTATCTATTTGATTTAAAAACTCAACATTATTCTGTTTCAATCTACTGCCATTAGTAGTAAGTTGAATTGTCGTTTTGGGGAATTCCTCCCGCAGCAATTGAATGATCTCTTGAAACTGAGGATGAGTAAAAGGTTCCCCTTCTTCAATCTTAGTCGCTGATTCACCAATAATAATCTTTCTCTCAGCAGATAAAAAATCTATCATATTCTTAACCTCATTTAAAGGCCGATGCCCGCTAGAAAAAGTTTTGAGTTCCTTAGGATTGCCTTTATGACTGCAGAATTTACAGTCTAAATTACAAACAGACGTTATCGGTAATATATTATCTTGTTGGGCTGATATAACAGCTAATTGTTGTTCTGAATAATCCATATTATTTCCTCCGTAAATATAAGTTAATTTTATTATAGCAATTAAATTATATCAACTTTAGCTTAATTATTAAATACAAAACTCTTTCCAATACCAATATTTTGAATAATCTACTTCAGTTTTTAAAAGACTAATACTATCTTTAAGATAATAATTCCAATTTGAATAAACTTTATAAGGTTTTGCCACCTTTTCATCTGCTAATTTCTTAAATAAATAATCATCAATATAACCATAACCATGGATTAGTTTCTTACGCCCTACTAACCTTAGTTTCCCTTTAACTACATCATCTAAAGGATTATATTTAAATTCTAGCTTATCCTCATAATATGGAAGTGAGCTTTAGACATACTTTAAGAAATTTACCTGAGTGAGAAAGCTTTTTACAGTAATTGCTCAACTACAATTTAAAAACTATCCTCTCCCTGTTTACTATTATAATAGAAAGATTAAATTTTCATCCATCAATTCTTGTATTTTACTTATAGAGACAAAATAAATTCAGCCTTTCAAGGCTGAATTTATTCAAACTATATATTATTCTTCTATCATTCCCAACATCGCTCGATAAGGTCCAGGAGTGCCGGGAGGCACAAAAGCTACCCGATCTCCAGGGCCAATCATTCCTTTCCCAAAAGGAGTCGCTTTCCCATTTATAACTACAGATTCTATTTTTTCTAACGGTAAATCTAAATCTTTAGCTAATTCAATATCAGATTCTTCCCCATCTAACTTAAAGTAGATTGGCAGTGGCCAATCCCGTTGATGAAATAATTCTCTAAGATCTCCAAAACCCCTAACTTCTATCGTATCTTCAGATTTTGAAGTTAATACTTCTTTCATCTTATTTCACTCCCTTCCTTTATCTAAAATATCTCTTTCAATCAATTTTACTACTTCATCTAACTCTTCATTATATATATCTTCTTCTCTACTTTGCTCAGAGTTAATAATTCTCTTTAATACCTCATCTTCTGGAACAGCAAATTCATCATATTCTCCCGGTCTAAAAATTTCTATTTTAGGTACTTGTCCTGTCTTATATCCTTCTATAATCACTAAGTCAAAACTATCATCTATATATTGTTCCACTAATTTTTCTACTTTGACTTCTGTTTCAACTTCTTTAATCATTGCAACTTTCTCCTGTGAAGATAAAACAACTGTTTCTGCTCCTGCTTCTCGATGACGCCAACTATCTTTACCTGCTTTATCAATTTTAAATTTATGAGCATTATGTTTAATTGTAGCTACTTTGTAACCTTTGTTTTTAAGCTTTGGTATCAATTTAGTAATAAAAGTAGTCTTCCCTGAATTAGACCAACCCACTATAGCAATCATTGCTACCATAATTAGCACTCCTTATTAATTATTCTCGAGCACAATCTTCTACTTCATCTTGTAATAATTCCACTGCATGAGGTATCACTTCTAAAATCACTTCTAAACATTCTTGGACTGCTTTAGGACTCCCCGGCAGATTAATGATTAAAGATTCCCCTTTAACTCCTGCTACAGCCCTAGATAACATAGCTTTACGAGTCTTTTTTAAACTCTCTGCCCGCATAGTTTCTGGAATCCCCGGCACTTCTTTCTCAATCACCTCTTTTGTCGCATCAGGAGTTACATCTGTTGGAGCTAAACCTGTGCCACCAGTAGTTAAAATCAAATGTAGCTTTAAGTCAACTGCCATTTTATGAAGCTCATCAATAATCATTTTTTTATTATCAGGTAGCACTTGATAATAATCCACTTGACCATCAATCTCCTGCACAGCTTTCTCTATTACTGGACCACTTTCATCTTTCCGCTCTCCTGCTGCCCCGCTGTCACTTAAAGTTAAGACCCCTACTTTAATCATTTAGCATCACCTCAATTAAAAGATCACTCTCTATCTTGCCCCCTGCTAATACTTTAGCAAAAATACCTCGTTTCGGCATAATACAGTCTCCTACTTGCTGATAAATCTCGCAGCGGTCATGACATTCTTTCCCAATTTGAGTTACTTCTAATAAAATTTCATCCCCAATCTTTAATCTGCTTCCAATCGGTAATTCATATAATTCTAATCCCTTAGTTACAATATTCTCTCCAAAAGCACCAGCCTCTAATTCTAGGCCCTGAGCTCTCATCTCATCAATATCTTCTTGGCCTAAGAGACTGATTTGACGGTGCCAATCTCCAGCGTGGGCATCACCTTTCAGACCATAGTTTTCCTTTAAATAACCTGCTTCAATCTCAGTTTTAGCTTCTCCCTTTTCTTCACTGCGGCAGATAGCAATCACTTGGCCCCAATTATTTTTTTCTATCTTATGATTCTCACTCACTATTATCCCCCCTTTTATAATAAAACCTCTAATCTATCGCCAGTTTTTAGTTCTCCACCTTCTAAGACCCTAGCAAAAATTCCTTCTTGATACATAGCAAGGTAATGGTCTTCCATCCTCTGGTCATCTTTTCCAATTTGCTTTATCTCTAAAATAATATCTGAACCTAACTTCAATTTAGTACCTAACTGCAACTTAAACAAATCTATTCCTTCAGTAATTATATTAGCCTCAAAAGTACCTAATTCCACTTCAGGATTAGCATATTTAGTCACTGAATCAACGGCTAAGAGACTCACTTGATGTTTTCCAGTTTGAGCATGAATATCACCTTCTAAACCATAATCCTGCTGGATTGTAACCGACTCTATTTTCTCTTTAGGTTGACCACGCTCATCTCCCCGATAAATAGCAGCTATCTTTCCTACTAATTCATCAGATAGATAAGTCCCACTCTTACCACCTGTTTTCTTTAATAACTTAATCTCGCCAATTTCCATTGCTTTATCAACTGCTTTACACATATCATAAATAGTCAAGGCAGCCGTTGAGACAGCCGTTAATGATTCCATCTCTACTCCTGTTTTAGCAGTTATTTTAGTAGTAGCTATAATCTCTATAATTCCTTCTGTATCTATAATCTTAAATTCAATATCAATCCCACTTACCGCTAATGGATGACACATCGGAATCAAATCTGGAGTCTTTTTTACTCCCATAATTCCTGCTACACGAGCTACTTCTAGCACATCCCCTTTTTCTATTTCATCATCTTTAATCAATTCTAATGTTTTAGCACTAACTTTAACCTCTCCTTTAGCTACCGCAATTCTTTTAGTATCTTCTTTTTCGCTCACATCAACCATTCTCGACCGACCCTGCTCATCAAAATGACTAAATTTATCCATTTTTAGCCCCCAATCTGAGACATATTTGTTAAAAACTCTGTCTCATTATTTAAAGAATGACCAACAGGTTTTTGCCCTACTGCTGCAATGAATTTATTTTTAATTGCCTCTTTGCCTTCTGCTAAGGCTTCACTTAAATCTATCTCCTCTTCGCTAAATAAACAAGGTCTTAATTGTCCAGTAGCAGTTAAACGCAGGCGATTACAATCACTACAAAAATGATTGCTAATTGCATTAATAAAACCAATGGAACCTAAACTATCTCCTACCTGATAATAATAAGCTGGACCATTTCCGGTATTAAATTCTGTCGGGAGTAACTGTTCTTCTTTCTTAATTATTTCTTTAACTTTATCAATTCCTAAGTAACGTTTTTCCTGTTCTAGTTTCTTATTTCCCGAAGGCATAAATTCAATAAATCTGACATGGACATTATATTTTTTACTTAGATTAACAAAATCAAGTATTTCATCATCATTAATGCCCTTCATCACTACTACATTAATTTTAACGGGAGCTAATCCCACCTCTAAAGCAGTTTCAATTCCAGTTAGAACTTCTTGATATTGCTCAAAACGAGTTATCTTTTTAAATTTCTCTTCTTGTAGCGTATCCAAACTAATATTCACTCGCTCTAAACCAGCTTTTACTAACTCTGCACCAGATTGAGGTAGTAAAATACCATTAGTTGTCATTGCAATCTCTTCAATCCCAGCAATTTGATTTAACATCCTTACTAAATCAGGCACTCCTTTTCTTACTAAAGGTTCTCCCCCAGTTAACCTAATTTTCTTAATCCCGAGATCTGCTCCTGCTGCAACTATTTCTGCTATCTCTTCATAACTTAAAATTTCATCATGAGAGATATTCTCTACTCCTTCAGCCGGCATACAGTAACGACAGCGTAAATTACATCTATCAGTAATTGAAATCCGTAAATAATCTATTATACGACCATATTGATCACTAAATTCAGTCATTCTCCATCACCTGCCCTGTTTTAGCTGTTCGATAACCTGATAAAGAAAGCACTTCTTCTTTAAATTGCTGACTGCGAATTACTTCTAATAATTTTTGGATCCGCTTATCGTTCTCATATTTTTTAGGAATTATCAAGTCATATCTCTCTTCAGCCACGGGAATAAACTCCAGATCAAAGGCCTGAGCAGCTGCTAAGACTCCTAGCCCTACATCTGCACCTCCATTTGCTATTGCTGCAGCTAAAGTCATATGGGTATATTCCACTCGGTCATAACCGTTGATTTCTTGTGGATTAATCCCAGCTTCTTCTAATTTATAATCAAATAAAACTCTTGTCCCTGCTCCTCGCTGACGATTAATAAATAACAGGTCACTAGTTGCTAAATCTTTAATCTTCTGTAACCTATCAGCATCTTCTTTACGCAGCATTAACCCCTGCTGACGGTAGACCAAATTTACTAAGTACGTATCGCGATTAGGTAGGTGTTTCTCAACATAAGCATGATTATACTCTCCTGTCTCAGTATCAAGCAAATGTGCTCCAGCTAAATGCGCTTCTTTTCTCTTTAAGGCTGTTAAACCTCCAAGACTTCCAGTCGATTTAGTTATAAAATCAACCTTCTTTTGGGCCAACTCATTCTTCACAATATCCAAAGTTAAGTCATTACTGCCGCTCATTACTAAAGTATCTGCAGGATGCATTCCTTCATTTAACAGCTCCACTTCCATCTCTGCACCCCGGGTAACTCCTTCGCTAAATTCTGAAATAGCCATTAATCCATCAGCCTCGACCAAAGAACCCATCTGTCCTGAAGCTCGAGCCAAAGGGACTGCCCTCTGTTCTCCCTCTAACTGAGTTAATTTCACCCGCACATATTCTCGAGCCCCCAACTTAGAAACGACTTTTGCAGCTGATTTAGCAGTTACCTTTTTAACTTCCGGTACCTCATCTCCTGCTAATTGATACAATAAGGGACGTACAAACAATCTAAAAGTTAAAGCTGCAGCCACAGGATAACCAGGCACTCCTATTACCGGAGTATTTCTAATCGTTCCTAAGACTACTGGGCCACCAGGTTTCATACTAACCCCATGCACTAAAACTTCTCCTAAATCATCTACAATCTGAGCAGTATAATCCTCTCGTCCCGCTGAAGAGCCAGCAGTAATAACTACTAAATCTTTCTCTGCAACTGCTTGTTCAACCTGAGTTTTAATCAGTTCATAATCATCAGCTATAATCTCTGTTTTAACTCCTCGCCCGCCCCATTGTTCAGCTAAATTACATAAGACATGGGAATTATACTCTATTATTTCTCCTGGTTCTAAAGAAGTTCCAGGCTCTACTAATTCTGTCCCCGTCGGAATTATTTCTACAACAGGCCGATGGTAAACTTCAATTTCAGTCACACCACCTTCTAATACTAACCCAATATCATGCGCAGTTAATTTATGATTCGTAGGCAGAATTAACTCTCCCTGAACTAAACTTTCTCCTACTGTTCTAATATTCTGCCAGGGAGTAGCCCCCACTTCAATTTCTACTCTATCTTCGGCAACTTGGTTCACATCTTCAATCATAATTACAGCATTAAACTTATCAGGGACTGCTTCACCGGTGTCAATCATTTGATAATCTGTTCCTTGTTCTAAACTAATTGGATTCTTTTCCGAAGCTCCTGCTGTATCTGCAGCTACAACAGCAATACCATCCATTGCTGAAGCATGATAATGAGGCGCTGATAGATTTGATCTGATAGCTTGTGCTGTAATACGTCCCCGAGCTTCTCGTACATCTATTGTTTCTACCGCAGTTTCAATTTCTAAATTGTCATACCATTTATCTTGAGCATCCTCAACTGCTATATTATCTAAATATATATTCCGCTCCATATTTTACCCTCCCTAACTATCTTCATGCTAATTATCCTCAAGCATCATAGCTTTAACCACTACTCTTAATCAAATAATATTACCGGAATCATACCTCCTTGCTTAACTCCTTCAGTCCCTAATCCAACTTTAGCTAAGCCATCTGCTTCCACCATTGTCGTAATCAAGCTCGATTTACCCAGACTAGGAGTAGCCCACAACTGATTATCTCTTTCTTCTAAACTAACGCGAAAGTACTCTTCACGCCCTGGGGCAGATGCTACATTGCGGCTCAATTTGGCCGAAACTTGACTTTGCACTTTAATCTCTGCTTCTTTTCTTCCCGCTAACTTTTGGATAATCGGCACTACCACTATTTCAAATACAACCATTGCAGAAGTTGGATGCCCTGGCAAACCAATTACTGGAGTATCATCTATAATAGCTAAAATAGTTGGCTTACCCGGCTTAATAGAAACTCCATGAACTAAAACTCCAGGCTCTCCTAACTCATTTAAGACTTCAATAGTTAAATCTTTTATACCTACTGAACTCCCTCCAGATAAAATAATCAAATCACTTTTATCTAATTGAGCTTCTAAATTAGTTATTAATTCCTCTTTTCGATCACTAATAATACCGCCATAATTAACAGTTGCTCCCAATTTAGTAATTCGACTTCCTAGAGCATAAGAATTAATATCTCTAATTTCACCCATTTCCGGCTCTTCTTCCGGCGGAATCAATTCATCTCCAGTCGAAAACACAGTCACTTGTGGAACAGCAAAAACTTCTACTTCGGTAATCCCAATTCCTGTTAAAGCACCTATATCTTGCGAACGCAGCAAGTGACCTTGAGCTAATAAAGAATCCCCCGCTGCTATATCTTCACCCTGCTGAACAATATTTTCCCCCACTGCCACAGACTTAGTAACTTCAATCTCATCCTCTTCCATTTTTTCGGTATATTCAACCATTACCACAGCATCTGCCCCAGGTGGCATCATCCCTCCCGTTGGCACTGCAACTGCTTGTCCAGAATTAATCTTTGTTTCTGCTTTTTCTCCCATCTTTACTTCTCCTACTACATCTAAATAGGCAGGTAAGTTTTCACTAGCCCCAAAGGTATCTTCTGCTTTTAGAGCATAACCATCCATTGTAGAACGTGAAAAGGGAGGTAAATCAATCTCACTTTTAAGATCTTGAGCTAATATTCTACCCCCAGCTTCTGTAATTGCAACTTTCTCAGTTGTTAACTCACTATTTAATCCTTGATTTAAAGTTTCTATTGCTTCATCTATTGCAATTAAGTTCATTAATTCCGACATAAAAATTCCTCCTCACACTGAAACTCATTATTTAGTGAATTCTATTCTGCTATACATATCTCAAAAGTTCTTCACGCTGTTCAAAAAATTCTGCAGGTGTTTCATGAGTTACCTTCTCTCCTTCTTTCATAAATATAATCTCATCTCCTAAATTCTTTGCTTGATAAAAATTATGAGTGATTAATACAATTGGAACCCCAGCTTGCGACTCTTCTTTAATTATTTTTTCTACTAACTCAATACTCTCTAAGTCAAGACTAGTATTAGGTTCATCAATAAAAATAATCTGAGGGTCTGTAACTAAAGTTCTAGCAATTGATACCTTCTGTTGTTGGCCCCCAGATAATGATTTAGCATTTCTTTCTTTTAAATCAACTATACCTAATCTATCTAAAGTACTATCTACCTTATCTTTGATTTTATCTTCTGAGTAGTTTCTAAACTGGAGACCTAAAGCAACATTATTGTAAACAGAAGCATTATATAGCAATGTCTTCTGCCAAATGAATCCTATCTGGCGGCGAAAGTTCAAACTATTTTCTTTATTAATAAGCTCTCCTTGATAATAGACTTCTCCCTTATCAGCTTCTTCTAAACTGCTTAAGATCTTAATTAAAGTAGTTTTCCCACTACCATTAGGGCCCATTAATGCTAAAACAGTACCGGCTCTTACTTCTAAGTCAATAGCATTCAGTACTTTTTGATTATCATAATATTTTACTATATTCTGGACAGTTAAGATTATTTGTTTCTCCATCACGTTCTAACCTCCTGGAAGTAATGCAGTACTAAATTTATAGCTAAGGCAATAGTCATTAAAATAATTCCTAAAGCTAAGCCAAAGCCAAACTCCCCTTTGCTAGTTTCCATGGCAATAGCAGTTGTTAAAGTTCTAGTTACTCTTCTAATATTTCCTCCTACCATCATTGAGAGACCTACTTCTCCAATCACTCGCCCATAAGCTGTAATAACTGCTCCTAAAATACCAAATCTAACTTCTTTAAATAATAAAATCATAGCCTGCTTTTTAGAGGCTCCTAATGATAAGGCAGTATCAATAATCTTATCTTCAGATTCTTTAATTACATTTAACGATAGAGTAACTACAATTGGTAGAGCTAAAATAGTCTGTCCCATAATAATACCTAGCGGAGTATATAATAATTCAAGGTTACCCAGTGGCCCTTGATTGGAAATAAAAGAAAACACAAGTAATCCTACTACTACAGTGGGCAAACTTAATAAAGTATTTAAAATAGTAATTATAATACCTTTACCTTGGAAGTCATAATGAGCCACTACAAACCCCAGGGGAATTCCAAGTAGCGATGCTATCAAAGTAGAACTAGTAGAAACCATAATTGATAATAAAGCTATCTCTCTTATCTCTGGATTTAAATTGAATAATAATCGTAATGCTGCACTCAATCCTTCCAAAATGTAGTCCATTTAAAAACTATCCCCCTTTAAACTTAATCAAATATAATTTTAAAGCATTAGAGTTATAAAGTCAGCAGTAAGATTTTACTGCTGACTTTAGCTGCTTAGATTTAAAGTTTTAAAGGATTGAATAGTCTTTCGCCGTCCATTTTATAATCTCTAATAATCTTTTGCGCCTTTTCAGAAACTAAATAATCAATAAAGGCTTGAGCACCTTCAAAATTTACATCAGGATGCTTATCAGAATTAACTGCTATTACTCCATACAGATTATAAAAAACTTCATCCCCTTCAGATACAATTTCTAAATCAATCTTATCTCTAAACGCTATATATGTTCCGCGGTCACTTAAAATATAGGCATCCTTTTGGTCTGCTATAGTGATACTTGATCCCATACCTTGACCAGTCTCTTGATACCATTCACCGCTAGGGTCAATTCCCGCTTCTTCCCAGATGCCTAATTCTTTCTTATTAGTTCCTGAATTATCCCCACGAGAAATAAAAGTTGCTTCTTCTTCAGCAATTGTTCTAAAGGCTTCTAACGCATCGGTTGTACCCTTAATATTAGCGGGGTCATTCTTTGGTCCTAATATCACAAAATCATTATACATAATTTCTTTTCTATTAACTCCATAACCGTTTTCCACAAACCTTAACTCAGCTGGTTTAGCATGAACCATTAGTACATCAGCATCACCATCTCTACCATGTTGTAAGGCTCTGCCAGTTCCTACGGCTACTACATCAACCCGATAAGAATACTTTTCTTCAAAAGCCGGTATTAATTGTTCTAACAAACCAGAATTTTCAGTACTAGTAGTTGTTGCTAAGATCAATCTCTCTACTTCTTCCCCATCATCACCTCTAAAAATATCCAACAGTCCTGCTTCAGAAACTTGTGTCTGAGCTACAACAGTAACTACTACCATCACCATTACTAAAATAGCCATTTTCTTAGTTCTCATAAACTTTATCCCCCTCTTAAATTTATTACAGAAAGGAGGTTTTTTAATATAAAAAACCAATCCACCGACAGAACTAGGCAGATTGGCCCTTCCTGTCTTCTTTCCACAATGGGAGGGCCAAAAAATTGACCCCTAACGGCTAGCTTGCTTAATAGCAAGAAGCTCGAAGACGGTAAAACATAGGTATTAAATTATAAATAAATGCAATATTAATATTAAGTATAGATTATAGCTCAATTTCATTTATTGAATAATCATTTAGATCAATCAGTAATAATTTGTTCTTTAAATTATTTTCTCTACCTAAAATAATTTTAAGCCCCTCAATTACCTGTAAGGAGGCAATCACAGACACAACAGGAGAGAAAGCTGGAATTACTTCATTATCTTCTTTTTTTCCGCCCACTATCTCTTGCAAACTAGGGGTTTCATCAGGAACAATAGTAGTAACCTGACCATACCACGAATCAATTCCACCGTGAATCAGTGGTAGATTATATTCAGCTGCTAAACTCTCTAATTGATATCTACTAGCAAAATTATCAAGAGCATCTAAAACTAAATCAACGTCTTCTGGAATTTCAGTTTCTGCACTAATTTCTTCTATAATAGCTGTAACTTCTGTCCCTAAAGCAAATTTATCTAAACTCTCTTTGGCAGTCGGTGCCTTAAATTTACCTATATCTTCTTGACCATATAACACTTGACGATTCAAATTAGACATCTCAATTTTATCACTATCAATTAAATATATTTTATTTACTCCCACTCGCTGTAATTCTAAAGCTTGATGTGTACCTAAACCTCCTACACCTGCTATTAATACAGTTGAGTTAGAAATTATATCTAATTCTTGCTTAGTAAACATAGGCTTTTGGCGCTCTAAAAAATCCATTAGAAAAACCTCCATAACAAGATAGAAAAAAGGATAAAGGATAATAAGCATTACCCTCTATCCTTTTTTTTATTTATCTTTATCCACCACCTACAGGAGGAAAAATACCAACTCTATCTCCCGCTTCTAAAACTGTATTCCTACTACCGTGTCTGCCATTGACTTTCACGATTAAATCTTTCTCTTCAGGAATATCTAGCTGTAGAGCCAAGTCATCAACTGTAGCCTCATCCTCTACTTCTACTGTCATCTGATTTTGGCCCTCGGGCATTAATTCTTTTAAAGTCGCAAACAACTTAACTGTTACTTTCATCTTTATCGCTCCTAATCTAATTCGCCATAAACTTCGTCAAGCTCTTCACCAGTTATATCAAATTTAACATTATGCGGTGGTACTGCTTCTTCTTCAAAGAATTTAGGTAAGCGATCATCGGCATTAGTAAAGCCAGCTCGCTTATTAAAATCTCGCTCTGTCTTTAGAATTGATTTACCTAAATCAAATACATCACCTAATTCTAACTCTAAACCATACTGGGCATTAAGCATATCTACTACCTGTGGTAGTGCTTTATCATTATCTAAAATTGCAAAAGCAGCAAAGACACATAATCCAGTACTATCTACTGATGCTGTAGCAACCTGTAAATCTCTAGATAAGTCAACTTGTCCTTCTTTACTTAATGGATCAACAGTACCTCCAATATCAAGAATATTAGAAGTTACAGCATAACCTGCAGTATGATCAGCTCCCATAGTACTTGTCGCATAAGTTACACCTTGTCCCTTAACTGCTCGCGGATCATAAGCAGGGATACCTTGATTTTTCACTACTGGGACTCGATCTGTACCGAAGGCTTTGCCAGTAAATCCAGCTCCATTACCAATGATGCGACCAAGAGGAGTTCCTTTGCCAATCTCTTTTAAAAGATCAATGGCACCTTCAGGGTCTCCGAATTCAATAACTCCTGCTTCCATTGCCACTCCTATAGTCACAGCCATTTCTATTGTATCAACACCGATATCATCACAGATGCGGTCCATTTGGGCAATCGCATCTATATCATCAACTTCAGCATTGGCCCCAAAACCCCAAATTGTTTCATATTCAAATCCAGCAGTTAAATAATCGCCATCTTTATCATTATAAACTTGAGAACACTGCATTACACAGCCAGGATGACAGCCATGAGTATTCTTTCCACTGCGTTCTTTGATTATGTCTGCTACTTCTTCTCCACTAATTTTATCTGCGCCTTCAAAGCGCCCCTTACGGAAGTTTTTAGTTGGTAAACCACCTGATTCATTTAAAATATTAATTAATACTGCTGTCCCATAAGCAGGTAGCCCTTCACCACAGACCGGATGATTTAATAAGGACTGAGTGAAATCTCTAGCCGCCTCAATAAATTCATCTCTATTATCCATGTATGGACCTGGAGCACCATCATCATCAATTACAATTGCCTTAATTCCTTTGGCCCCCATTACTGCACCTGTACCACCACGTCCACAGTGCCGAGTTGGATGACCTTCAGGGTCAGATACAGCAATTGAAGCAGCCTGTAACTTATATTCTCCAGCTTGTCCAATTGACATTACACAAACATCTTCTCCTAATTGACCTTGAATACTTTCCATCACTTCATAATTACCTTGACCCATTAAATCATCAGATACATCTTCTAATGCAAGTCCATCTTTATTGACCTTCAACACATAAAATTGACCCTCTTCTGGTTGCCCTTCAATTATGATTGCTTTTATCTGTAATTTACCTAATTTTTGGGCTGCCGTTCCACCAGCATTAGACTCCTTAATACCTTCAGTTAGTGGACTTTTAGTACCTACTGATAGTCGTCCTGAACTAGGTGCCATAGTTCCAGATAATAATCCAGGTGCAATTACTAATTTATTCTTCTCACCAATTGGATTACAATTAGGGTCTACTTCATCAGCAATAATCTGCGAGGTTAAACCACGTCCTCCTAAAGCTGCATATTCTTCTTTAACCTCTTCTTCACTTACTTTCCCTTCCGTCATATTAACTCGATAAATCTTCACTTTAACCCCTCCTTAATATATTTCTCCTTTCCAAGCACGGGAGGTCTTAAGATTTCTCTCAAGGCCTAGCGGTGTTTCTTCCTAGAAATTAGTAGTAAATTTCCCTTAGAAGATAACACTCGGAGGTGATAGTTGATTTAATTTTCTGAAAATTAAGACAAATAATATTGCAAAAACTAAATATAGATTATATATTTTTAAAACCTTATTAAGAATTATAAAAGTTATGGATAGATGATATTTTCAATAGTTTTAATAAAAGTTATAGAAAAAATAGAAACTGATGGAGAGATAATATTAGTTTCTATTTTTATTATATGGAATTAATATGTATAATTCGACTTAATGTAAGTATATTATAACACTATACGACATAAAGTTCAAGATATACCAATATTTTTATTGCTTTATCAAACCTATATATTTTGTAGAATTATTTTTCCTATCTCTTAATTTCTATCTTTTTTTACAAATTCCTTTAAATTAATTAATTCACTATTTAAGAAATTAAAGCTACTATCCTCATTAACTATTCCATCTAAAAAATATCAAATTCTTAATTATATCTTAATCTAAGAACTAATCTTCAACAACTAACATATAATATTAAAAAAATCTTAGGAGAGGAATGATTGTTATGTATGATGATTATATTATTAACCCCCGCAATCCCCGTCATAAAACTAAGTTAAAGGATTATGGCTTATGTCCTTTTGTCATTAATATTCAAGAAGCTACCAGGCAAAATGACTATTTTAGAATTGCTTTATGGACAGGTGAATATTTACAACTTACTTTAATGAGTATTAATCCCGGAGATGATATAGGATTAGAACTCCACTCTAATCTTGATCAATTCATTCGGATTGAACAGGGGCGAGGAACTGTGATGATGGGCGATAGAAAAAAGCAGTTAGATTTCAAAGCAGAAGTTTATCCCGGCTATGCAATATTTATTCCGGCAGGCAAATGGCACAATCTTGTCAATACAGGTCGCAAACCACTGAAATTATATTCTATTTATGCACCACCAGAGCATCCTCGAGGTACAATCCATAAAACTAAGGAAGATGCTGAAGAAGATCATCACGATTAATGAATTTAATAATTAGCTAACTTCAAGAATTAATTCTTGAAGTTAGCTTTTATTTTCTTTCAAACTTGAAAGCATGATTTTTAAGTTGATACCATGTGAAATTTTCACCATCAATAACCCAAGTTACATCAATTAAATGCGGGATTTTTAACCCGTCAACATTGATATATCCTTTAATTTCACCAACACAAGGTAGCCTTTCAGCATCTGCATCACTTTCTTTATAACGCATAGCTTCTATCTTAGTCAGTTTTCCATCTTCTTCAAAGTAAAAAGTAGCCTCAACAGACATTCCAGCATAAGATAGTACTGCTTTTGCACTCCGTTGACCAATTGCTTCCCAAGTTATATAGTCTTCAAGGGCTGCAGTGGGGTACCACATTAGTTCTAATAAAAAGCGATGCAGTGCTGATTCATTTAGTTTGGGAGTATCACTTACATTAACTACCGGAATTAAAGATCCAAGCCGAATTTCCATAGAACCTTTACCTTGGTAAAATAAGTCTCGTCCTTTAGTGTGAATTAGAGGCAGCATAGATAGATTAACATGCCACAAATATCCAGGCTCATCTACTCTAACATATTGCTTAGCTTCAGCATCTATCCAATTTTTTTGGTCAGGTTTTAATTTCATTTTTCCTCGCTGAGAAAAAGTTACTGCCTTAATTCTTTCTTGTCTTACTACACCGACAGATTTCAGCCATTTTTTCACCGGTGATGGTAGATTAGCTAAATCTTCTTCTCGAATTACTGGTGACTCTTCTGGCTGGGATGATTTCATTAATAGTTCTTTTTCTCTAGCGATTTTATTTTTGAACTGCAAGTTTCCAATTATCACAGCTAAGATAATTAGGACGATTATTATAATTAAAATGACCCACCAATAATTCATTAACAACTGTTTGATCATTTTGTTCACTCCTGTCTATTATGAAGTTACTACATTATTCAATACTTCATTTGAATAGTCAATTCCTTTTTACTGGTGAGCAAATCTTTAAAAAATTATTTTCAAATTTAATCTTCTCTCTTTAGATTTGATTTTTATCAATTCTAATTAACCAATCTCTCATTGCTTCACTTTCTTCTTCATCCAAAAATAATTCCACTAAATCAGAATGATGTCTGCTTTTTTTAATCTCTAATTCAACTTCTGTTTTACTTGTTGATTTAACTTCTTCTATAAATCTTAGCGAATGCTTTTTAGGCACTAAAGGATCTTTAGCACCATGAATACAAAAAACAGGCGTTTTTAGCTCTTCTTCCACATAATTAATTGGATTTGCCTTTTTTCTCTTATCTGGAGTAGGTACAAATCCTGATAATAGTTTTTCGGCCCTCTTACTTACACAAGGCAGAGAAAGGTCTAAAGGACCACTTATAGAAAGAAAACCTGTGAAATCATCTTGAGCTATTTCATAACTTGTCTGTTTTCGCTTATTTAATAGAAGTAAAGCACCTAATTGCGCGCCAGCAGATTGTCCAACAATAATTAAATTATTCTTCTCAATTTTAATTTCTGCCACACTCTTTTTACAAGCTGCAAATATATCATTTTCTTGGCTAGGGAATCTGAACTCAGGTACCAATCTATAAGCAGGCATGATAGTAGAAAACCCATGTCTTGCAAAATAATAAGCTATAAATTTGAAGAATTCAGGATTGCCTTTATTCCACCCGCCGCCGTGAATAAAAAATATAGTAGAATTTCGTTTTTCTTTTTCAGGCAGAAGATATAATAAATACTGCCTCTCATGCGGACCATAGCTGATTTTTTTACTATTTAGTTTATTTCTAATCTTATAATTTTTAATTTTTGCTCTAATAAACAAAGGAATTAACGATAAATATTCCTCTACTTCCCATTTAAAAATAGTTTATACCCCCCCTCTAAAGAAATAAATCTAGCCCGCTAAGACTAGATTTGAAGGCTTACACAATTATCTTTAAATCCTTATTATGTTGGATACTGCAGACAGAAGGTTTCAGGATTGTTGTTATCGCAATATATGTACATTTCAATCCTTATTATCTTGGATTACTCTACTATAATCCATTGCGAATTAAAAATCCCATACTGACAACTCTCACAGTGATTTTTATATCACTTGAAATGGCATTTCCTCTTCTGCATAATCAGTATATTTATGCAGATATAATCTTCTATTCAATACCTTTGATTCAATTTCTAATATTTTTTCTTATTTTTAAGATTTAATCTTTTGCACTCTACCAACTACTCCACTCTCAAGACGAACCTTAATTCCGTAGGGATGTGTGGCCGAATTAGTTAGAATATCTTTTACTACTCCATCCGTTAGTTCACCTGATTTTTGGTCTTTTTTTTGTACAACTGATACCTTCAATCCAGGTTTTATATTTTTTCTCTTTTTTCCATCCATATTATCACCTTCCTCTACTAAAATTTATATTATATTTACTCCCCCAACTGCAAATTCGGTTCTGCGTTCAAATCATAACCTGCTGCTTCCTGATTTTGCTGCCAATTGAAATAGCCTGCACTAGCAATCATAGCTGCATTGTCAGTACAAATTCTAGTTTCAGGATAGTAAAGTTCCTTACCTTGTTCTTCTAACTTCTCCTGCAGTTGTTCTCTCAACTGACTATTAGCTGCTACTCCTCCGGACAACAATACATTATCGACACCTTTATCATCAGCCGCTCTCATTATCTTGGCAGTTAAGACATCTACAACTGCCTGTTGAAAACTAGCTGCTAAGTCAGCTTTATTAATTTCTTCACCGCGCTGTTTAGTATTATTAATATAATTTAAAACTGCTGTTTTCAGACCGCTAAAACTGAAATCATAGCTTGAATCATTAATCATCGGCCGAGGTAAATCAATCGCTTCTGGATCTCCTTTTTTAGCCAACTTATCAATCGCAGGTCCGCCGGGAAAGCCAGCTTCCATCACTCGTGCCACCTTATCAAATGCTTCTCCTGCTGCATCATCTATGGTCCGACCAATAATCTCATAGTCGCCTAAATCTTCAAAATAAAGTAAATCAGTATGTCCACCAGAAACCGTCAAACAGACTACTGGTGGTTCCAATTCGGGATGAGAAATAAAATTAGCATAGATATGTCCTTCAATATGATTGACTGCAACCAAAGGAATATCATGAGCATAAGCAATAGACTTAGCCGCAGAAATACCAACCAATAAACCACCGACTAAGCCCGGGCCAAATGTCACAGCCACCGCCGATAAATCAGCAAAGCTAACTCCTGCTTCTGCCAAGGCTTCATCAATCACCGGATTCATCAATTCCACATGCTTTCGCGAAGCAATCTCCGGTACTACACCACCAAACTTACGGTGCCAATCAACCTGCGAAGAAATAATATTCGACAGTACTTCTTTACCACCTCGAACTACCGCTGCAGAAGTCTCATCACAAGAACTCTCAATTCCTAATGTTAAAAACTCTTCACTCATAACTTGTCACTCCCGTATATGTAAACAAATTCTGTCACCTACATCACAACTTATACCTTCAAACTTTTATGTATTAAATGTTTTTATTTGCCTTTTATGTTTTTTCGCTTCACTAGCTTTAATGTTTTCTGTCTCAATATTTTTGCCTTTAATCTCTTCTTTTCACTTGTCTTACTGTTTACTCATTACTCTTTACCATTCTTACTCTTTACTGTTTACTCATTACTATTCTTACTCTTTACTGTTTACTCTTTACTGTTTTACTCTTTACTTTTTCTAATTGCTAGTTGCTGTTTGATGCTTAGTTGCGCCCTCCGTGTTTTTAAAGTTCAAAAAACACTTCGTACAGCCCTATACTCTCTACTTAGAGCTTTATGATCTGCGCAATCTATATGCAGTGTTCTTTACTAATTACTATAATTGTTTCCACATCACAATTGCATCTTCACCATTATCTTTATAATAACTTCTCTTTTTAGCAATCTTAAAAAAACCCTCTTTAATATACATCTGTTGAGCTTTTTTATTGGAAATTCGTACCTCTAAACTAGCTTTTTCCTTGCCCATTTCTTTAGCTCGAGCTAAGAGATTATGCAAAATCTCTGTAGCCAGTCCATTCTTTCTATATTCCATCTTCGTAGCCAAAGTAGTGATATGAATCTGCTCATCCAATAGCCAGCAGCCAATATAGACTACAATTTCATCCTCTAACCCTCCTACTAAATAAAGAGCAAAAGGATTATTCAATTCTTTCAAAAAAGTTTTATTCGACCAAGGGCTAGGAAAGGCTTCTGCTTCAATTTTTGATACTTCTTCCAAATCGCTTTCCTGTAATTCCCTTATCTCTAAACGATTCACTAATAGAACCTCACTTTAGTTGTTTTTAGCTTCCCATTCAATTTCTGCTTGCGAACGTTTTAAATAGTTAGGTTTTAAGGCGTATAATTCATCTTCTTGCCCAGCAGTTAATCTAGACCAAGCTAAATCTCCTACTACTCCTGCACGAGGAAGATTAAAACTATGCTCTATAAATTTAGGCTGCTCAATTTCAGCCTCTATTTGCTCTTGATATTCGCTAACAATTTGACCGACAAAATAAATTTCTTCTTCAATCTCTTTTAATTCTGCTAATAGATCATCAATCTCTAATAACGATTCTGTAGTTTGAGCTGCAAATTCATCTCCTGCTCCTGCCCCTTGATAAAGAGCACTAAAGACTCGATTACGTCGCGCATCAATCATAGGACAAATATAACCACTTACATACTTTAATCCTGCCGCCAATACTTCCAAAGTAGAAATACCGACAATCGGCACTTCCAAACTCTGGGCCAAGCTCTTCGCAGCCGCAACACCAATCCGCGTCCCAGTAAAAGAGCCTGGACCCACAGTCACAGCAATGCCATCTAAATCATCCTTATCATAGTCACACTTATCCAGCACATCAACCACAGCCGGCATCAATCGCGGCGAGTGGTTTAACTGTAAATTCAATAATTCCTCTGCAATTAACTTTTCATCATTAATTAAACTAACACTACCTACTTTAGTCGAACTATCAATTGTTAAAATCAACATCTTGTTTCAGCTCCGCTACCAATCCAATATATTTATTAGCCTGAGGAATAAATCTTACTTCTCGGTCATCCCCTTGGCCTTGAAAATGAATATCCAAATAATTATCCGGCATCAAACTACCTGCCTTATCAGGCCATTCAATAATAGCCACTCCATCACCATAAATATATTCTTCAAATCCTAAATCATACAATTCATCTTCTTCATGAATTCGATATAAATCTAAATGAATTACCTTTAACTCACCACGATACTCATTAACCATCTTATAAGTAGGGCTAGTTACAGGTGCAGTCACTCCTAACCCAGCACAAATACCTTTAGCAAAAGTAGTTTTTCCTGTTCCTAAATCTCCTTGCAGACAGACAATATCTCCTGGATTTAATTTAGAACCTAATTTTTTACCTAATTTAATAGTTTCTTCTTCACTACTCGTTTTTATTTTCAACATATTTTTCTACCTCCCAGCTACATTTTTATTCATCAATTAATACTGTTTAATTTTAATAATTCAATATTGAATTGTCAACCTTATTCGAGCCTAATCTCCAAATTAAGCCTTCACTTCATTTATTACTGCAATTACTTCTTGTAATAAACCCTTAGTTTTATCATTGACTCCATGTTTAGCTAGTTCTAATTTATCATTTTGCTTAGTTACAGAATAGAAAAGACTTAAATAAAAATAAGGCGGTTGATATTGATAGTTCTCTGACATAGAAGCTTGATATTCAATTTTAGCTTCATCAAGTTCTCCTTGTTGCCGCAATTGATTTCCTTCAATCAAATTAATTCTACCTGCTACATACTGTTTATAATACTCTTTCTTCCATTCTGTCAAATCATAACTTAAATCTATAATTCTTTCCCCTTTTTCAATAGCCCCTAATTCAACTACTTCTGTTGCTTCTTGTCGCGCTAAAGAAAATTTATCCATTAACAAATAGCTAACAGCTAAATTATAGCGATTGCTAACTGAAGAACTCTCAGTAACCGAATTAGCAAAATAAGTTGCTGCTTCTTCAAGGTTACCATTAGAAAATTCAATCTCGCCCATTAAATTATAAATCTGAGCTTGAGATTTCAAGGGCAGCAACTCTGCTATTTTTTCTTCCTGCTCTTGTTTTATCTTTTTAAAATACATTGTACCTAAATGTCTATATAATTTATCTCTTTGTCGTGAAGTAAGCAAGTCTTCTTGCTGTAACAAATGATGTAATACTTCAATAGCTGTTTCAGGATTATACTTTTTAATAATATCTGTGATTCGGGTATATAATTCTTCAGAATCTCTTTCTCCTAAGACCTGACTGAAAATTTTAAGTGCTTGCTCAGTTTCTCCCACAGCTACATAATTTTCTGCTAAACGTAGTCTTACATCTAAATCATTAGCAGCCCGGTTAGAGATAGTTTGATACTCCTCTAAGGCTAACTCATATTTTTTCTGTTCAAAGTATAAATCTGCTAAACGTTTATGATTCTCTAAAGAATCTTCTAAATAAATCACATAGCGATATAATTCTTCTGCTTTCTCATAATTTTTAATCTCTTTATAATAATTAGCTAACTTAATATAAGCCCAAGTATCTTTTGGTGCTAAATCTACAGCTTTCTGATAAGCATCTGCTGCTTTAATAGTTTTACCAGTTTTAAGATATATATCCCCTAAATAGATTCTATAATCTTCATTTTTAGGCGCTAGATCAATTAATTTCTTAATTGTCTTTTGAGCTCTTTCTAACATATATAGGTCATTGTTTTTATTAGCTAAATTATTATAGACCCAAAATAGTTTTTCCAAATACTTTTCATTTCCACTATCATAGGATATAGCTCGTTCTAGATAACTACGGGCTTGATCTGTATTACCTGACTGCAGTTGCAATTCTCCTAATAAATAATGAAGTTCTGCATCATCATAATTTACCTGTAAGGCAGCCTTGATTTCACCTAATGCTTTACTAAATTGACCCTGCTGTTGATAAATCTTAGCTAATTTTTTACGATATGCAATCTTATCTTCCCGGCTAATTGCCTGCTGTAAAGCAGAAATAGCTTTTTTAGTATCTCCATTCTTCTGATATAAATCACTTAGTTCTACATACAATTTATCTTTTTGATTACTATTTTCTAATTTTTGCTGTAATTTATTAATTTTAGTCTGATAATCTGTTTCAAACCCTTCTAAGAAATCAAAACTAGTTAATCCTAAATTAACCTGCCAATTTTGATAATTTACTTCTAGTACACTCTGTCCTACAGAATCAGTAACTACTATCTTAGTTGGCATCCACACTTCTTCGGCAAATAATTCAAAATCATTATAACGAATGGTAGCTACCTTAATATTACTACCATTAAATACATCTACTTTTCTAATCGTCAAATATTCTTGGTCAATATAGACACGCTGGGTAGAAAAAACATTTTGTAGTTCAACAATATAAACATCACGCTGTTGATAAGTTGCTTCGCCTAATAACTTCATATCATATAATTGATTAGTCATATTTAATGGATTTTTATAATCAGTTTGTACTGCTAAAGGTAAGGAAGATTTTATCGTTTCATAATCAGGTGGCAGATAAATCCAAGGGATTGTATTCAATAATAAACTTTTCTCTCCGGCAGGGATACTAGTATCCCCATGGTCTCTAGTCATTGACCTTGTTTGCGACTTCATAATTTGAGTTCGCGAATTAAAAACTTCATCATTTAAATAAACCTTAGTTACTACTGTACCCTTAAAATCTTTAATCACCTCTAATTGTTCCACTAAGTCGTCTATTAAATTTTGCGGAGTAATCTGTTTCTGCTGGGCTTGAACATTTGTTAGGGGCACTAACAAAGTTAACAATAATAGCATAATTATTATCTGTTTTTTCACATCAAATTCCTCCCACTAGCAAATTACTAATTGCACTATCATAATATTATATATTCAATAATTATTTTAAAAGTCCTTTATCCGCTCTAAAGTTAAAGTAATAAATAAAATAACCCCTAATTTTAGAGCACTTTCATCAAAGTTGAATTTAGAGTTATGAGCATCATAATAATCCATTGTCTCGCCCCCAGCCCCTAATCTAAAGAACACTCCTGGTACTTCCCTCAAATAATAAGCAAAATCTTCTGCTCCCATTGAAGGACGAGGTAAATACTTAATCTGATTAAAAGAGTCTACTTCTTTTAATTTAGGTACCATTTCTTCTACTAATGGTGTGTCATTAATCAATACTGGATAACCAAAATTATAATCCAATTCATAATCAGCACCTTGGCTAGTTGTAATTCCTTTAATCACTCTTTCAATTTTGTGCGGCATTTGCTCTCTTAAATCAGGGTCAGTAGTCCTAACTGTCCCTGTGATTTGCACTTCATCTGCAATTACATTGCGCCGATAACCACCTTCAATAGTACCTAGATTAATCACAGCTGTATGATGAGGGTCAATCTGACGGCTAATCACTGACTGCAGAGAAGTTACAATTTCTCCGGCAGTATAAATAGCGTCAATTCCACGTTGGGGGGTAGAAGCATGACCACTTTCTCCAATCACCTTTAAATTTATTTCATCAGCTGCTGCAGAAACTGCACTTTTTTGGACCCCAATTGTACCCGTTGGAAGTTGATTGTTAATATGTAGCCCGAAAATATTGTCTACCTCTGGATCAGTTAAGACCCCTGCTTCAATTAGAGGTTTAGCACCACCAGGTCCTTCTTCAGCTGGTTGAAAGATGAATTTTATCGTTCCTGCTAAATGGTCTTTGAATTTTGTTAGTACTTTAGCAGTTGCTAGTAAAATTGCTGTATGACCATCATGTCCACAAGCATGCATGACACCCTCATTCTGCGATTTATAATCTACATCTGTTGCTTCAGTAATCGGTAAAGCATCCATATCAGCCCGCAGAGCAATGGTCGGGCCAGGAGCAACTTTTAAGGTAGCTACAACTCCAGTTGTAGCTACCTCTTCTACTTCTAAACCTAATTGACTTAAGTAATTTTTAACTTTTTTAGCTGTTCTATGTTCGGCAAAACCTAATTCAGGATGGCGGTGTAGATCTCTACGCAAAGCTGTCAATTCTTCTTCCATCTGGTTCACAAAATCAATTATTTTTTTCACAAGCAACACATCCTAAATAAAAAATTTTAAGCTCAAATAAGAAAATACTTTTAGTTAATGCATTAACTAAAAGTATTTTTATCAAAACTCTACTAGCCCTAGGCTTATTTTTAATGATTTATCTACTTCTTCTACTATTTCTTCTTTCAAATGAGCAATTCTTCTTTTTAATCTTTTCTTATCAATTGTTCTAATCTGTTCTAATAAAATCACTGAGTCTCTATCCAAACTAGAAGTATCGGCATTAATCTCTACATGAGTAGGCAGCTTAGCTTTATCAATTTTAGAAGTTATCGCTGCTACAATTACAGTCGGACTATACTTATTACCGATATCATTTTGAATTACCAACACTGGTCTAATTCCACCTTGTTCCGAACCAACTACTGGATTTAAATCCGCATAAAAAACATCACCACGTTTTACTACCACTTTTAATCACACTCCGCTAATCTTTCCTCATAATTAAAGAAACTTTTGTTTTCTGACGCAAAATATTTTCGTGCCAATTCCAAATTAAGATCGCTCATTTCTAAATAACCTTGTTTCAACTTCTGACTAAATTTTTGTTTTTTACTTCTTCTAAGGTGAGGGCTTAAAATCTCATTAATAAAATCAGAACAATCCTGATTTCTTTCCTGAGCAATTCCTCGCAGCTCCTGCAGCATATCATTTGTAAAAGAAACAGATACCTTCTTTAAATTTGTCAAGCAAAATCCCTCCTAGCCTTTATAACTAGAACTTACTATAATATATGTTATGCTTGCCCTACCTGTGAACAAATTATGTACTTATGTAATTACAACTTACTAATATTTTATTACAATCCAAGCTCAAAATATACACTAAAATGGAAATAATAAAAAAGAGACGCTTCCAACGCCTCCTTCTACTCCTACTGAATTTGCTGATAAGCCTCTTTCTCAGCCATCAACCCTTCTTCGGCTAATTTCAAATTTAAATCCGCCATCTGTGAGTATCCTTCTTTTAGTTCTTCCCGCAGCTGCTGCTTAGATTTGTTTAACTTAAAGTTATTACTTAAGTTTTCTTCTGCTAATTGGCCCCCAGCCATCTTATTATCACCTCAGGAAGTATGGATTTATTATATAGTTTGATACTTACTACCTTTTTACTACCTTTAGCTTCACAATGCTAATAATAGTATACCATAAATTGATTCTAAATTAAAGTTAAATTAATTTAATTTTTTCTTTTCTCAGGGCTAAATATATCAGTAATTAAAGTTCATAATAAAATCCGTGTTTTTCGACATAATTAGTCAAATTATTATAAACTTGATGGCGAGCAATAGTATCAGAATCACCAATAATAATCAACTTCTTTTTAGCTCGTGTTAAAGATACATTTAAACGCCGAATATCTTTGAGGAAACCTATATTTTTCCGTTCATTATTTCTTACTAAAGAGAAGATAATAACTTCCTTTTCGCGACCTTGAAAACCATCTACTGTATCAATTTCTATCTCTTCTGCTGCCACTAATTTATTGATTAACTCCACTTGATCTTGATAAGGAGTAATCACCGCTACTTCTGTTAAATCAATTCCAGTCCGGCTAACTTGTCCTACTATTTCTTCCACTAAATCTGCTTCCATTTCATTCTGCACCGAAGTTGAATCCTTTTTAGAATGCTCTGATACTTCCATACCACAAGTATCTAAAAAGCTAATCACTTCCTCTCGGTTTAAGGCCTGTTCAGCGGGAGCATTACCATCTGGCAACTCAAGATCTAAATCACTTAATTGCCAATCTTTAACTGCAGGTGCTGCTTCTAACTGCCCATCATAAAACTCACGATTAGAAAAGTTCATAATATCTTGATTCATCCGGTACTGTAAGTTTAAGACCTGTTTAATCTCTGAGCCATGCACTTCTAGTAATCTTTCAAATAAACTTTTAGCTAAACCTTTCTGCTTTGCCTCTTCATTTAAAATAGTTGGTGGTAACTGCTTATGATCCCCTGCTAAGACTACCTTTTTAGCTTTAGTTAGAGGAATTAAAGCTGAAGGTTCTGTTGCCTGCGTAGCTTCATCCACTACTAATAGATCAAACTCCTGTCCTGATAACACTTCAGAACCAGCCGTAGAGTTAGTACTACAGACCACATCAGCTCTATCAATTAATTCTTGTACTGCTTCATCTTCTAGACGTTCAACTTTCTCAAATAATTCATCAATCTTATCTTGTAGTTTTAGCCATTGAGCCATATCTTGAATCTTTTCTGGCGGCACACCCCGACTACCTTTGCCATCTTCAGCTAGACTTCTTATCTGTCCATTACTCATTCCTCGTCTCCACTTACCGCTTGGATGAGTATGTTCCTCTTGTTGCTCTAACAAGTCATAGGCTTTTTCTCTTAATTCTACTGCCTTTTGATACTTCGGATGCTCTTCAATCACATAATCTAAGGTATGTTCTCTTAACAATGGATTAACTCGCACTGGATGACCTACGCGTAGTACTTCTACATCTTGCTCAACTAATCGTTCTACTATATTATCAACAGCAGTATTAGAATCAGCAGTCGCTAAAATGGATTGTTCTTCTTCTACTGCTTGCTGTAAAATTTCAATTGCTGTTGTTGTCTTACCAGTTCCCGGCGGACCGTGAACTAAGAAAAAGTCATCTGCTGCTAAAGCCGATTTAACCGCCTTTTGCTGCGGTTGATTTAGTTGTTCATTAAAGAACTCAATCTCTGGAGTTTCAGAAAAGTTCAGCCCAGATAAACCTAATAATTTATCCTTTAATTCATCTAATCTTCCTGTCGCTACTCTCAACTCTTCTAATGCATCTAACATACGTTGGAAAGTAATATCATTAACATATAAGTCCATTCTTAAATCTTTACCATAAACAAAACCAAGCGGTTTATTATCAAAAGCAACTGTCACAGAATAATTTGTTTGTTCGACTACTGTTCCAGTCGGATTATCATCATTTAGCGGTTCATTTTTGCTTAACATTACTAAATCGCCAATACTAATTTCATTATCAGGTAGCTCTTCTCCTTTATGATTGCGCATAAATTTGACTAAAAATTTTCCAGCTAAACCTTGTCCTTCATCACGACCGCGCAAATGTAATATTGCTCGACCTTTTTCTTCTCGTTCATAACCTGATAAATGTTTAATTTCGCTTTCATGACGTCGCATCTCTTCTTCTCGTTCCAATTCAACTAAATGTTCATACTTCTCTAAATAATCTTCTACTTGCTCTAACTTATCACGAAAGTCATTATCCTGCTCAACATTAACTGTCACTCCTGCAATTTGATTATCATCCATCACCTTTGCAACTTTTTCTGACACACTATCTTCAATTTCCACAAGAGCAATTTTATTTTTAAAGTCAATATTTCCAATTTGATTACCACTAATATCAGCTTCATTTGTTAGCGCTCCAACAATATCTCCAGGGCCAATGTGCTCCTTAAGCCCTTTAATAATTATTTCAGTCATTCTAATATCCTCCCTTCT
Source organism: Halanaerobacter jeridensis (assembly GCF_016908315.1). Lineage (GTDB taxonomy): Bacteria > Bacillota > Halanaerobiia > Halobacteroidales > Halobacteroidaceae > Halanaerobacter > Halanaerobacter jeridensis. The sequence goes on from NZ_JAFBDQ010000015.1 coordinate 57,606, forward strand.
GAAATAACTATCTTTTGTTTTGCTAATGCCATAGAAAAATCGCACCTTAAGGCGCGATTTCAATAATAGAGTATAGCAAAAATACCGTAATTCGTCAATCCATTATAAATATCCCTTTATTAGCCATAATTTAAAGTAAAAAGCGAAGGAAGCACTTAAACAATCTTCCTCTGCTTTTTACTCACAGCTCTTAAGAAACTACTCACTCATATACTTTACTATATCTGCTCCCTACGGGTTTTTACAAAACCCTTCGTGATTAGTAATTTTATCTTTATCCTAGATTCATCTTTAATAGGTTATTCACTCATATACTTTACTATGTCAGCTCTACTTACGATTCCTATCATTTCTCCATCTTCAATTACTGGTAAGCGATTAATTCCTTCATCAGTTAATAAAGTAGCTATATCTTCTACAGTAGTCTCAGGACTAATGGTCACTACATCTTCAGTCATAATATCTTTTATTTTAACAGCAGCAACCTTCTTGAGGTCTTGTTCAAATTTTTCAAAGCTTTCTAAATAAAATACACTATCAAGGAAATACACATAATTAGGAAAATGTAATTTCTTATCATGGGCTACTAAATCGCCTTCACTTACAATTCCCACTAATTCATTATCTTCTACTACAGGTACACCACTAATATCTTCTTCAGTTAGTACCTTCGCTACTTCTTTAACAGTGTCTTCAGGAGAAACAGTTACTACATTAGTAGTCATAATTTCAGATGCTTTCATGATTATCACTCTCCTTAAATTAATTTATAATGTATAATTACAATCAAAAGCAGACAACCATAATTCCCAATTATCCATTTTCAATTCTCAATTGCTTTTATTGCCTGTGGTAAATAATCAATTAGATCACTCGGTACTAAAGAATACTTAGTGAGTTCTTCACTTCCTATTTCCGCTGCTAAACCATGCAGATAAACAGCAATAATACTTGCATCTACTGGGGCCAAATCCTGACCTACTAAAGAAGTTATTAATCCCGTTAATACATCACCACTACCACCAGTAGCTAAAGCAGAATTACCACTATAATTAATATAGACTTCTCCTGTTGGAGTTGCTATCACAGTTCGACTCCCCTTGAGAACTAATATTACACCATACTCAACAGCAAATTCTCGAGCTACTGCAACTCGGTTTACTTCAATTTCTTTAATAGGCTGCTCAAGTAACCGGCTCATCTCTCCCGGATGAGGAGTAAGTATCGTTGCTGCTTCTCTTTCCTTTAATATTTCTAAGTCATCAATTACATTTAGTCCATCAGCATCTACTACTACAGGTTCTTCAATTTTAGTTAACAACTTATTCACTACTGTAGTAACTTCACCTGTAGTGGTTAATCCTGGGCCAATTGCTAAAACATCGCGACTGCTCATTAACTTTTCTACCTGCTCTATTGCTCCTACATCAAGACTGCCATCCCTAGTTTCAGCCAGCGGATAGGTCATTGCTTCAGTCAATTTGGTCTCTAAGATAGGATTGACACTACTTGGTATTCCCACAGTAACTAATCCTGCCCCCATCTTCAAACTAGCTCGAGCAGTTAATACAGCTGCACCAGTCATGCCAGTTGAGCCTGCTACTAATAATAATTTACCATAATTTCCTTTATGACTATCATCATCTCTTAGAGGTAGCAATTTAGTAGCTAAATCAGCAGTGATTAAATTAGTCTCAATCTCTTGTTGAGCAATTGCTTGCTTTGGAATGCCGATATCAACTACTTTTAATTGGCCCACAAATTTGGCCCCTGGATAAAGTAATAATCCTAATTTCGGTAGAGCAAAAGTTACTGTCTGTTGAGCCTGCACAGCCATCTCTCTAACAATCCCACTATCTGCCTCTACACCAGAAGGAATATCAACAGCAGTCACTTCTGTATTTACTTCATTAACTAAATCTATGATATTGGGGAATAATCCTCTCAGTTTGCCTTTAATCCCCGTCCCCAACATAGCATCTACAATCAAGTCAGCCTGCTTTAAATCAGAGGGCAAATTTTCTACATCTGCTGCTGTAGTTACTTCTGTTACCTGATCATCTAATCTTTCTAATATCTCTAAATTAACCCAAGCATCACCAGTTATTTCATCTTTATTCCCGACTAAAAAAGTCTGCACTGCAATTCCTTCTTGCTCTAATAACCTACTAATTATAAATCCATCTCCACCATTATTGCCTTTACCTGCTAAAACAACAACTTTTTCTAAAGCAGAATATTCAGCTAAAATTTCTTCAGTTACGCGCCGCCCAGCTTGTTCCATCAAGACAACGCCATCAATTCCTAGTTCCTCAATCGTATAACGATCAATTTGGCCCATTTGAGCACCACTAACTAATTTAATAATTATCAACCTCCCCTCTTATTCCGCTATTGCTTGTGCCACAGCATAATCATGACAATGAGAAATACTAATCATAATCTCAGTTATTCCTTTATCATCTGCGACTTCCTGAGCACCATTGTATAAATTGACTTCCGGCTTGCCACTTTTAGTAGATATAATCTCTACATCATGCCACTTAAAACCGCTAAATCCTGTACCTAAAGCTTTAACTACTGCTTCTTTAGCTGCAAAGCGACCGGCGAAATTGGCCCAGGGTTTTTTATATTGTTCACAATATTTAACTTCTTTATCAGTAAAAAATCTAGTCTTAAATCTATCTCTTCTCTGGATTGCATCTTTAATTCGCTCAATCTCTATAATATCAGTTCCTAATCCTTTCACTTTTTCACCTACTTATCTCATTTAAATCTTTAACATTTTTCAGCCTTGGCACTGCTAAGGCTATATATATTTAATCTTTTTAAATGGTTTTACTTCTTATTCTTTACTGTTTTCACTGTCTCCTCCGAGTTTTAAAATACAAAAACTCTTCGTGCAGCCCTATTCTCTCTACTCTTCGCTTTGCTAATCGCGCAATCTATATACACCATTTTTCGCTTAGCTCACTACCAGCTACTCATTACTTTATTCTTATAATATAATATTCTAGAAATTACTTTTTTCTCCTTTTTTAATATTATCTAAAAACACAAAAAGTATTGCAACAATTTGTCACAATACCTCTGCTCATTCCCGGCTGCATCAAAAAGATCTGCTCCTAAATCATAAGGTTTAATCTTTTTTTCTTTCTGTTTTATATAATTTTCTAAAGCATTAGTTACTTTTTCTACTCCAGCTAAATGATTTAGCTTTTCTTTTAAATCTTCAGGTGAACTAATGTGTCCCATGAATATCACCTCTTTTAAGTTTATAATATTATTTTATCACAAATTGACCAAATAAAAACTATATATAACCTTTCAGCTGAAAATTTACATAACTTTAACATATCTCCACAGGCTTTTGTCAACTAATCACGAATTTATATATTAGAACACTTATAATTTCACATACTTAACTTCAAATTATAGAGAGGAATGATAAGAATGAGTAAAGCTAAAGTATTATTTATCTGTACTGGCAATTCAGCCCGCAGTCAAATGGCTGAAGCATTTTTAAGAGAGTATGATTCAGATAATTTTGAAGCATACAGTGGAGGATTAAAAGCAGAAGGAATTCACCCGATGACTAAACAAGTGATGCAGGAAGTTGGACTAGATATTAGTGATCAAGAATCAAAAGAAATTTCACGTTTTCTAGGCAAAAAACACTTTGGTTTTTTAGTTACTGTCTGCCGCAAAGCTGAAAAAAATTGTCCTACTTTTCCTGATGTCAGCACTAGATTATTTTGGGATATTGAAGATCCTAAAGCATTTGAAGGATCAGATGAAGAAAAACTTGCTAAGTTCAGAGAAACTAGAGACGAAGTAGAAGAAAGAGTTAAAAATTTCATTAAAGAGCATAGTTAAAAAAAGTCCCCAATTGAGGACTTTTTTTAATTAACAACTTTTTTTGTTATATGTTCTACATAGAACTTACCTTTAGAACTTAAAGTCACTCGTCTTTCTCCAAAGATATCGTTCCCGGCGTAAATTAATCCTTTTTTATTGGCCTCCGTTATATAATTAAAAATATCTGTTTTGGAATAACCAGCTTTTTCTAATTGGCTAAAAGACACATATCTTTTCGTTTCATAAGGATTCTTTCCCTGCTTATTCTTATAAATGAAATCTAAAAACTCTTCCATTTGAACTCCTCACTCTCGTAATAAGATTAAAAGATACTACTACTTAATTATATCTTAATCTATTGCTAAATATTACTTTTAGTGAGGAAAATTGATTTATCCTCTACCAGTTTCAAAAATATCGATTAAATCATCTACTAATTCACTATCTTTAATTGCATCAGTTATCTTTGCAACTGGATATGCTACTTCAACAAATTCAGTAGTTACATTTCCATCTGCTACTTCAACAATTGTATAAATAGCATTCGGATTGCCGTGTTTTGGTTTACCAATACTACCAACATTAATCACATGCTTACCATCAATTTTACAATGATATGGTAAATGAGTATGGCCACACATTAAAATATCTTCTTCTAAATCTGCTACTACTTCTTCCACCTGCTCACTACCTGCATATAAGTATTCATTAATTTTTCTTGGACTACCGTGAACTAATAAAGCACTCTTATCTTCTAAATCTAATTCTAATTGCCTCGGTAAATTAGCTAAAAATTCTTTATTTTCATCAGTAGTTTCTTTCCCGGTAAAGTTCATAGAAGACATACCGATTTTTTCAGCTTTTTCACTATTATAATCACAACCACATGCAATCTTATGATTACCAATTGCATCGTCATAATTCCCCTGAATCGTATCAATACCTTCTTCTTCGATCTTTTCAATTACTTGATTTGGGAACGGAGCATAACCAACTAAATCACCAGCACAAACAATTTTGTCTACATTTCTATTTTCAATATCTTCAAGTACATTTTCCAAAGCATAAATATTACTATGCACATCTGAAATAATAGCTAATCTCATTTTTCCCACTCCCCACTAAATTATAATTGTAAAATTACTTTCAATAATAATTCCTGCTTTTACTTCCATATTATCTTTTATTTCATAATCTTGCAACTAGCAGAGCAAATTTTAATGTAATGTTAACAATTAAAATAATAATACAGCCTCCTCCCTGATTTCAGGCAAGAGGCTGTAGCAAATTATCACTATTTAAGTAGTTCCTTAATTTCATCAGTACTAGGTACACGACCTTTAACTTTTACCTTACCATCAATAGCTAATCCTGGTGTACTCATAATACCAGCTTTAGCTATCTCTGCTGGATCTTCAACTTTTTCTACTTCAGCATCAAGACCTAATTCTTCAGCAGCTTCTTTAGCATGATCAGCTAAACTAACACAATTTTTACAACCTGGTCCATAAACAGTAATCTTCATCATTTCACCCCCCTACAATATAGTGTATAGTAAGACAGTTAAACAGTATGACAGTTCAAATCAAAAACATACAATCAAATTCCAAAACTACTTCCTATTATCTGGTACCAATAAAACTGGAATTGGTGATTTTTTAGCTACCTGCTCTGCTGTACTACCTATTAATAATTCTTTGATTGAACCTTGACCGCGAGTAGGCATAATAATTAAATTATTTTCCTTCTCTTCGGCTATTTCAACAATATTGTCAGCAGGTTCTCCATGTCTGACCTCAATCTCATATTTGATATCTATATCCTGAGCTACTAACTTAGCTTGGACTTGTTCTAATTTAGATTTTACTTTCTCTTTTTTCTCTTTCAATTCTTCTAGACTATCACTCCGCTCAATTATAGAAATCAGAGTGATCTTTTCTGAAGGAACATTCATTTTCTCAACTATATCTAATATTTGATTTGTAGAATCAGAAAAATCAATTGGTAATAAGATATCATCAAACTTCTTATTAGAAACAGCTGTTAAATCTCCACCTTGAATCTCTTCATATTTTTCTATTAATACTGGTATTTTAGTTTTTCTGATGACATTGTGAGTAGTGCTGCCTAAGAGGATATTTTTAATTGTGCCTCCTCCATGAGAGCCCATCAATATTAAATCACAATTTTCTTCTTCAGCTGTCTTAACAATCTGCTGTTCAGTTTCTCCCACTTTAACTTCTACTGTAGCTTCTAATCCCATTTCTTCTGCTTTCTCTCGGCTTCTTTCTAGCAATTTTTTATCAGCCTTTTTACTATAGTCTACTGCTTGAGGGATATTAAAATCAACATTGAGTACTTGTAAAATAACTACCTCTTCCATCCCAACATTTTTTAATTCGACTAAAGTGTCAGTTAACTTTTCCGCCCGCTTAGAAAAATCAGTCGATAATAATACTTTCCCTTGCTTAAAAATAAATATCACCTTCCTTTTCTTCACTGGATACCGCTAGCTAAATTTAAACTTAATATCTTAACAATATATTTATCTATGTCTTTAAATTATTTTAGGTTTTGAATTTAATTTTTAATTATACATTCTAAATTCTCAATTATTAATTGTTCTCTTCTGAGTCTTAAAAACAAAGACTCTACGTGTAGCCCTATTCTCTCTACTTACTACTTAAATAAACTGCGCAATCTACATGCATCTCTTTGATTTTGATTGCCTACTTTCTACATCGCTATATTAAAAGCTACATCTACGAAATTAAACATATAACCAACGCCAACAATAGCTGAACCTACTACTGCAATAAAGATAGCAATCAATTTCGGCTTAATTACTTTTCTTAAGATAACCATCTGTGGTAATGATAATGCAACCGTCGCCATCATAAAGCTCAATGTTGTTCCTAAAGCTACACCTTTGTTTAATAATGCTTCAGCAATTGGAATCGTTCCTGCAGCATTAGAATAAAGTGGAATTCCAAATCCTACGCCCATTAATACTGCCCACGGATTACCTTGCCCCGCATATTTTGCCAATAGTTCAGCCGGGGCATAACCGTGAATTATAGCCCCAATTCCAATCCCAATAATTACATACTTCCAAATACGACTCACTATATCTTTTACTTCTGCTTTAGCATAATTGATCCTTTCTTCCCAAGTCATTTTTTCTTCTTCACTTGGCCCATCAGACTCTACTTGATAAACATACTCTTCTACTTCATCTTCTAAACCTAAAGCTCCAATTACTATGCCGCCAATAATTCCTACTGCCATGCCACTCACTAAATATAGGGTTCCTATCTTCCATCCAAATAATGAATACAGCATTACTAATGCTATTTCATTCACAATCGGAGATGTAATCAAGAAAGAAAAAGTTACTCCCAAAGGTACCCCAGCTTCTACAAAACCAATAAAAATAGGAACTGTCGAACAAGAACAAAATGGACTAACAACGCCCATTACTGAAGCTACAAAATTACCTACATATTTGTTCTTATGACTTAATACCTGGCTGGTTTTTTCTGGTGAAAAGAAACTGCGAATTAATGAAATAAAGAAAATCATAATTGATAATAGTACTAATATTTTAGTTACATCATAAACAAAGAAATGAACTGATTCTCCTAGACGAGTTGCTGCATCAAGCCCCATCCAGTTATAAACCACTAAATCTGCTAATGATTCAATCATTTTCTAATCCTCCTTTAAAATATCTTCTCTAGTTTCATTAATCTGCTCTAATAAAATTTCTTTAGTTATATCCAAAATGTCAATGATCTTTTCATTTTTCAAACTGTAAAAAACCTGCAATCCATCTTTACGACTCTGTACGATATTAGCTTTTTTTAATTTGCTTAAATGCTGAGAAATGTTAGGCTGACTCTGTTCTAACTCTTCATAAATAGTACAAACACATAATTCACCTTCAGTCAGCATTTCTACAATTTTAATTCTCGTCTGATGCCCCAATGCTTTGAATAATTCACTTTTTAATTGAGGTAATAAAGACATATTATCCAACCTCTCTTAATTATATTCTTGAACTTTTTTGCTGTTAATAACTAATTAACTATATAATTAATTTCTAATATAATTATATGCACCATGGTACTCTTTGTCAAGATGAAAACACAATTTATATAATTAATTGCTTATATACTTATATTTGCAATAAACAGCCCACTTTTTTTACACTTCTTAGTCAAAAATGACAAAAGATGCCTGACTGCAAGGGCACCTAAATTATGCTAGTATTCAATCTTTATTTTTACAATTCACAATTTTTATTTAATGTTAGATTTTACTAACTTTATGTAATTATTAATTCCTTATAAATGGCTATGGTCGGTATTTGCTTAGTGCTTTACCATCTAAATAATCAAACTTATCCCCCTGCTGGCTATCTCTATCTTCCATCTCCTGCAGAATAAGATTATTAACTTCACTATAATTATAACCCCAATTGACAAATAATGTACCCTCTTGCGGTGCTTTACCTAATAATCTCTGCACGCCTATTTCAGGATCTAAATGTTCTAAAAAGACAATTACCCGCTCAATATATTCCTCTAAAGATATCATTTCTAAATCACCATTTTGATACTGCCGCCCTAATTCTGTATCTTCTCTAATATATAAAGCATGCAGCTTAACATTATCTACCCCTAAAGCCGAGACAACTTTAGCACTTTCAATTACATCTAAAATATCATCACCAGGTAAATTTAATATCAAATGTACGCCTACATCAAAGCCATACTCCTGAGCAATATTGACAGTATCAATAAATTCTGCTAGAGTATGACCACGATTAATGTTCTTTAGAGTGTGACAATTAACACTCTGTAACCCTAATTCCAAATTGATATTGGTTTCTGGATCTTTCTCTGCGACTAAACCATCAATAGCAGAAGCATACTCACGGCTAATACAATCCGGTCTAGTAGCTAAAGCTACCTCTACAATATCTTCAATTTCTAAAGCTTGCTCAATATTATCTAGTAATTTATCTAATGGTAAATAGGTATTAGTGAAATTCTGAAAATAAGCAATGAACTGTTCAGCATTATATTTATTAGCAATCGGATCTTTTAATTCTAATAGTTGTTCCTGAACAGAAGTATTAGATGCTTCTTCAAAGCTAGCTCCTTCTTCGCCGCAGTAATCACAACCACCTGTGCCTAAAACTCCATCTCGATTCGGGCAAGTTAAAATTAAATTAACCGGTAACTTATATGTTTTGGCTCCATATTTATCTTTTAAATACTGCGAATATTTATAATATCTCATTTCTTAACCCTCCACTACTTAAAATTGATTTAAAAACCTATTAATATTATGCCAAGTTTCTTGATTATTCATAAGCGTATTATGACCTTCAGCTTTGATTATTTCCATTTTCTTCGGACCCGCCCACTGTTCAAATAAGGCTTGGGAATGATGCAGCGGGATAACTTTATCTTCTTCTGCTGCCAAACATAATAGCGGCACATTAATTTTAGCCGCCCTACTTTCTGAATTAAACTTTTGCTGCAGCAGTAAATCAACTGGTACTAATGGTAGTTTTTCTTGGGCCACTTTTTTCACACTATCATAGGGAGACACCAAAACAACCCCTTGGATATCACGTTCAGCAGCTAAATAAGTAGCTACACCAGTACCTAAACTTCTCCCGCAGGCTAGAACTTCATTTCCATCTATATCACTTCTAGAAGAAAAAACATCATACAAATATAAAGCATCCTGATATAATTCATCTTCATTCGGCTGTCCTTTACTTAAACCATAACCTCTATAGTTAATTAATAATACCGACCAACCTGCAAACTTATCTTTATGATTTAATAGTTCAGAAACTTCTTCACCATTACCGCCAAAATAAATAATTAACGGCGACTTTTTTTGCTCACTTTCATCCAACAGCCAACCATGCAGTTTTACTCCATCTGGGGTCGTTAGATTGATTTCTTCCACATTTTGATAGTGCTTAATCTGTGTTATTCGCTGTTTAGAAATCGATTGAGGAAAGAAAATTAATTTTTCTTGACCAACATATAATCCCAGCAAAATCAAACTATAAGCTAGTAATAGTACTCCCACTATCCCTTTTAAATTAGTCATAGTTTGTTTCATTAAATCCGGCAATTGTTTTTCCTCCCTTCAAAATAGAGGACTTTTTTATCGCTTAAGTGAAACTTTATAGCTAGAAGTAAGTAACTAAGAGCTAGTAGTTAAAAAAATAAAATCAAAAGCAAGAGGCACAATCAAAAAATAAGCAACTTCAAAATGGTATATCCCTGCTCCCACACTTAAAGTAAGACTGCCTTGGATTGAGATAAAATTGTTTCGCAGCGTCTTTAAATCTAGTTTTTCAATGAGTCTTAATGAAGTATAATAAGCTGTAATTTTGAAAGTTTAATTTCTAATTTAATTAAACTAAATTGCAGCTTATTATACGAATTTAGACGAATCAAACTAGATTTATAAGCGAAGAAATCATTTTATCTTAATCCCGAAAGTTACACTTTATATAGATTTAATTCCTCTTTTTTATCGCTAACACCTGCGGCGGCTGACTTGATTGATTAATAAAGCGATAATGCAGCACATTATACTTTTTTTCATCAAGTTTTTTAGCATAGTCTAATAAAGCCTGCTGTTCTTTTTTCCCGCCTTCATGACCTAAATAGACCACCACTATCATTAATCCTCCTACAGCAAGTAGCTCTAATCCTGATTTTACAGCCTGCAAAGTAGTATCTACTGTAGTGATAATTTCCTTATTACTCCCCGGCAGATAACCCAAATTAAATAAAATCCCATCTACATTTTCACTGATATAGTCCTGCATTTTTTCATGCCCAGCATGAATTAACTTTACTCGTTCTGATAATTCATTCTCTTGCAATCTATTCTTAGCTGCTTCTAAAGCACTTTCTTGTACATCAAAGCCCCAGACAAATCCTTTTGCACCTACTACTTCAGCTAAAAATTGAGTATCATGACCATTACCTACTGTAGCATCTATAACTTTGGCCCCTTTATTTATATGTTCTTTTATTAAATTATGTGAAAAATCTACACCTTGTTTTAAATCTTTCATTTTTATCTCCTTTCAAAAGAAAAATCCTGAGATAGTCTCAGGATTAAATACTATAAATATTATATTCTTTACTACATTAAACTTCAAATTTATCTACTACTGCTCTCAAATCTTGGGCCATTTCTGCTAATTCTTGTGAAGAAGTAGCAATATCATTAGATACACTCTCAATATCATGAGCCGATCGATTAACTTCATCACTGTCATGGGCCAACTTCTGCGCCGCCTCAGCCGTCTGTTTTATCTGTTGAGCAGTTTGCGTATTATTTTCTTTTAAGCTATAAAACATCTCTCCGGCTTCTTTAACCACATTTTGTCCGGCATCAACTTCACTTTCTACTTTCTCCACTACTTCTAAGCCTTTATCCGCCTGCGATTGAGTATTAGTGATCAATCCCGAAATATCAGCAGTCGCTTGATTAGTCTGTTCTGCCAAATCTCTGATTTCATCTGCGACTACGGCAAAACCTTGGCCCGCTTCTCCCGCTCGTGCTGCCTCAATTGCTGCATTCAAAGCCAATAAATTAGTCTGCTCAGCAATATCAGTAATTAAATCTACTATCTTCCCAATTTCCTGGGAATTACTTTCTAATCCTTTAATAACTTCTACGGCCTTATTAACCGAGTTACTAATTTGATTCATAGTAGCTAAGGTAGTATCAATTTTTTCTCCCCCTGCCTCAGTCTGTGAAGCAGATTCTTGAGCAAAACTATTTACTTCTTGCGAACTAGCCGATATCTGTTGAATATTTCCCGAAATATTCTCAATCAATTGGTTAGTATTTTCTATAGTTGCATTTCCTTCTTCTGCTGAAGCAGATAACTCTTCACTATAAGCTGATAGGTCACTGACTGAATCTTTAACCTCTGTCATCATCACCTTAACATCTTCTTGCAATTGATTCACCATGCTATTAGTTTTTCTAGTTAAAACTCCCATTTCATCTTTAGCTTTCACGTCCAATTCACTCAAATCAAGTTGGCCCTGTTCTATCCTATCCATGACTTTAATTAATTTTTTCACTTTGGAAACGATTAATTTGTTTAATAAAATTTGTAAGACAATTATAAGTATTATGACATCAACAATATTGCGAAAATAAACTACATTATCACCCAAATTAATAAAATTACTTAAAAAAGATGTCAATAGTTGACCTAGTGGAGCCGATACTAATATAGCTATTAAAGCGACAAAACCAAACTTTAATCCTAAACCAAATTTAACTTCATCATCTAATTTTTCTGCTACATTCATATTTTCATCAATATTTTCTTGCATCACCAATCCCCCCTTATAAACATGTATTAATATTATAATTCGACAATTTTCTTATCAAACCCTCTATTTATAACTAAAAATATTTCATGAATTCTAAATTTAATTTCACAATTTAGATATAATCTAGGAATAATTCAAAAAATAAAAAACCTGGAGGTTTCCCCCCAGGTTAGAAAATGACATTATTCTACTGTTACACTTTTAGCTAAGTTACGAGGTTGATCAACATCACAACCTCTTTCAACAGCTACATAATAAGCTAATAACTGTAATGGTACCACTGATAAAATACTTGTTAATACTTCACTTGTTTCTGGAATTTCAAATCTATAATCTAAATCTTCTAATTCTTCTTCGCCACCAAAGACTACTCCAGTCACTACTCCTCCACGAGCTTTAACCTCTTTAACATTGCTCAAAGTCTTTTCCTTCACTGAAGGCTGAGTAGCTAGGGCAATCACAGGAACTCCTTCTTCTACTAAGGCCAAAGTCCCGTGCTTTAATTCTCCGGCCGGATAAGATTCAGCATGAATATAAGAAATCTCTTTCAACTTCAATGCGCCTTCTTGCACTACAGCATTATCAACACTACGTCCAATAAAGAATGCATTTTCATTCTGAGCATATTCTGCTGCTAAATCTTTAATCTTTTCTTCACTATTGTCAATAATTCCTGCAATTTGATCGGGCAGAGCTTTCATATCTTTAATTAACTGTTTACTCTCTTCATCAGCTAATAAGTCTTTCTTACGCGCAAAATAAATAGCTAACATATAAAAAACAGTAATCATCCCAATATAAGCTTTAGTCGAAGCTACTGCAATCTCTGGTCCAGCATGAATATAAATCACATCATCTGCTTCACGAGGAATACTACTTCCTACAACATTACAGATACCAATTACTCTAGCGCCTTTATCCTGTGCTTCTCTAACTGCAGCTAAAGTATCAGCAGTTTCTCCCGATTGACTGACTACAACTACTAATGTATTTTCATCTACAATTGGATCTCGATATCTAAATTCAGAAGCAACATCAACTTCAACTGGTACTCGGGCCAAATTCTCAATAGCATATTTCCCAACTAATCCAGCATTATAAGCAGTTCCACAAGCTACAACATAAACTTTGTTATACTGCTCTAATTGCTCAGCAGTTAAGCTCACATCATCCAAGTGCACATCTGCTTCATTTAAACGACCTGTAATACAGCGGCGTACAGTTTCTGGCTGCTCATGAATCTCTTTTAACATAAAGTGATCATAGCCAGACTTTTCAGCCATGCCAGGGTCCCAATCAACTTCAAAAATATCCTTTTCAACTGCTTCACCATCAGTCGTAGATAACTCTACAGCATCAGCAGTGATTACTGCCATTTCACCATCATCTAAAATATAAACTTCATCCGTATGCTTTAAGATAGCTGGAATATCAGAACCAATAAAGTTCTCTCCGTCACCTAATCCTACAATTAATGGGCTATCTTGTCTGACAGCAACTAATTTATCAGGTTCAGCTTTAGACATTACTGCTAAAGCATAGGAACCATCTAATCTATCAACTATTTTTCTAACTGTAGTTTCTAGGTCATCTTCATAATATTCTTCAATTAAATTAGGAATTACCTCTGTATCAGTTTCAGAAGCAAAATTATAACCTTTTTCTTTTAACTCTTTTTTAATTTCGGCATAATTTTCAATAATCCCATTATGGACTACTACAAACTCTTGATTATTACTTTGATGCGGATGCGAGTTAGGTGTTGATGGTTTACCATGCGTTGCCCAGCGCGTATGACCAATACCTACTTGGCCCTGCGGCTGCTCTTCTTCTACTAAATCTTCTAACTCATCTAATTTCCCTACTTTCTTAACCACATTTATTTCACCTTGATCATACAAAGCAACTCCAGCTGAATCATAACCTCTATATTCTAACTTATTAAGCCCTTCTACTAAGATAGAAGTGGCATCTTGTTCTCCTATATAACCAACAATTCCACACATATATGATTTCCTCCTATTATTTATTATTATCAAGTTACAAACTAACTATCCTAAATTCTATTGTCCCCCCAGTTTCCTGAGAGTTTTAAGAACTTAGTTTAAGGCTGATAGCCACAGCCTAAGGGGCATCCGCCGAAGGATCGATTCTCCCCTTACCTCGTCAACTTACAATGTAAGTCCGGGCGCTATAATTATTAATTCTACTTTGTCAACTGTTCTTCAACCACTTCTGCCACACTATTAGCTAATTTCTCTAATTCAGCTTTATCTTCACCTTCAACCATAATTCTGATTACAGGTTCAGTACCTGAGGCTCTGACAAAAATTCTACCATTATCAGCAAGTACCTCTTCTACTTCTTTAATTGCATCATTAATTGCTTGATTATCTTCCCAAACTTTATCGTCTACTTCCACATTAACTAATAACTGTGGTAATTCTCTCATTTGATCTTTCAACTGAGATATCTTCTGCCCAGTATCTTTCATAATCTCCAATAAATGTAGAGCAGTTAAAATTCCATCTCCAGTCGTATTGTAATCTAAAAAGATAATATGACCAGATTTTTCACCACCAAGACTATAACCATTTTCTCTCATGGCAGCTAAAACATAACGGTCACCATTTTTAGTAACTTCAACCTTGCCACCTGCTTCTTTCATGGCTTGATGAAGGCCTAAGTTACTATACTTAGTAACTACAATAGTATCTTGTGGTAATTGATTATGATTAATTAAATACCGACCACAAATAGATAAAATATAGTCTCCATCAACTAACTCTCCAGTCTCATCAACTGCTATCACACGGTCAGCATCACCATCATGGGCAATACCTAAATCTGCATTTTCTTCCACAACTACTTCCTGTAATTTCTCAGGAGCAGTTGAACCGCAGTCAACATTAATCTTCTGTCCTTCTAGTTGATCATTTAAGGCTACTACCTCAGCTCCTAATTCTGCTAAAACACGCGGAGCTGCATCATAAGCTGCACCATTGGCTGCATCTACTACTACCTTCAAACCACTAAAATCATGATTAACAGTAGTCTTTAAATAATTAACATACTTATCTAAAGCACCATTAAATTCTTTTTTCTTCCCTACCTCAGCACCACTTATCGTAGGTAATTGTTCCCAAGTATTAAAGATAATATCCTCAATTTCTTCCTCTTCTTGGTCAGTTAATTTAATTCCATCTCCATTGAAGAATTTAATCCCATTATCTTGGACTGGATTATGAGATGCAGAAATCATAATTCCTGCAGCAACATCTTCTTCACGAGTTAGATAAGCAACAGCCGGCGTAGGTACAACTCCTACTTCCACTACATCAATTCCTAAAGAAGTAATTCCTGCCGTTAAAGCTGCTTCTAACATATCACCAGAAACTCTAGTATCTTTCCCAATTAGAACTTTTTTATTACTTTGCCCTTGGGCCAAAAAATGAGCTCCAGCTTTACCTACTTTAAATGCTAATTCAGGCGAAAGAACAGTATTTGCTTCTCCTCTAACACCATCAGTACCAAATAATTCTCCCACTTCTTCACCTCCTTTATGAATAGTATATGCTTAAAAAATAAGATTTAACATTATAATAAACACAAGTCTAATTATATAATTAATTTCCTTATCTTTCAATCAAATTATCGAATCATTTTGATTTTGTTAATTTTTTGTCTATTTGAGGATGATTGTTTTATTATTATAATAAGTTATCTTTAATTTCTCAGCTTCGTTATTTTCTTCACTAGTAATTAATTGAAAGCCCTTAATTTTATCTAAAGAACACGATTCAGCCTCTGGATAAATATCTGCTAAAGGTTTAATTCTCCCTTTTTCAATATAATAAATACCACGCTGTGGTTTAAAGCCCGTTGAAATCCCATAGTTTCTTTCAGAATTTTGACTTATCAATACTAAAGCTTCTGCTAAATCAGCTAACTGTTGATGTTTTTTATCTAGTTCTTTAATATTTTCTGATATCTGCTGGTCATAATCTGCCATTCTTCTCCCCCCTTAAGCTACAACAACTTAAAATAAACACTCCATTTATTTTATTAAACTAGTTTGCCGCAAACTCCTGCTTTTAATCCAAAACTACAGCTTAAAAACATAAGCAAGTTCCATTAATTCTCTTAAAGGGGGAGAGAAAAAATTAGGAACTTGCTTATGTTATCTTTTATATATTCAATTTTTAATTTATCTACTATACTTCAAATTGACTAACTAACACATTCAACTGTTCTGCCATACTATTTAACTTCTGACTAGAATTAGTTATCTTATCCATAGCATCATTCTGTTCTTCTGTAGCATCTGATATCTCTTGGCTACCTGCCAATAGTTCTTGACTGTGCTTAGCTACTTGCTGTACTTCTTCATTGACCTCTTCAATTCTAGACACTATCTGTTGGAAATAATCTTCAGTCTTATTTGCTGCATCTACTCCCACATCAATTTGATTATTATTTTCCTTAATAGTTTCGACTGCTTTATCTGTTCTAGAAGTCAACTTTTGAATGATATTTTTAATATTATCAATCGAACTTTGCGTCTTTTCTGATAAGTCTTTAATCTCTTCGGCTACAACGGCAAAACCATGACCGGCTTCTCCTGCCCTTGCTGCTTCAATGGAAGCATTTAAAGCTAATAAGTTTGTCTGTTCTGCTATATCAGAAATAACATTTACAATATCATCTATCTCTTCAGAAGCAGACTGCAGTTCATAAATTATCTCAATTGAATCTTCAGAAGTATCAAGAATTTGATTCATCTTAGTTTGAGTATCATTCATCTGCTCTAAGCCATCTTGAGCTAAATCCTTTACCTCTTCTGCATTTTGCGCCATTGCCTGCGAGTTTTGATCTACATGTTCAACTGTCTTTAATAGACTCTGAATCGAAGCAGATACCTCTTCTAAAGCACTGGCTGTTCTTTGACTAGAATTATTTAGTTCATTACTTACCGTTTCGGATCTATCTCCAGTTTGAGTTACACTAGTAATCATCCCCTGAAAGCCAGCTAACATTGTATTTATATTCTGTGCTAAAGTACCAAATTCATCATCACACTCCACTTCAATCTCAGTACTTAAATCACCTGCTGCAATCTTATTAGTAACCGTTAAAATCTCTGCGAGGGGATTAAAGATTAATTTATCTAGTACTTTGATCATTACTAAATCAACTACAGCCAGAACTACAAATAGAATACTACCAACCGAAATTAAGAGTCCTTTACTTGTTTGCGGAACTAAAAAACTAGTTAACAACAAAACAACAATTAAACTCATTACTTGAATGAGTGTTAAGCCCAATTTGAATTTAGCTTGTAGCGAAAGTTCTTTTAACTTAGCTAACAATTTATCCCCCCTCCCTAATCTTAATATAGTACTCTCAGCTAAATCAATCACTTAAAACTTTGCGTACTTCTTGAGCTGTTTCACAGTTCAATGCTTTTTCAGCTATCTCTTCTGCTTCTGCTAAGCTCATATTCCTAATCTGGTCTTTAACTTCAGGAATCGAAACAGCACTCATACTAAATTCATCTAATCCTACTCCTAATAAGAATGGTGCTAATCTCTTATCACCTGCCATTTCACCACACATACCGGCCCATTTTCCTTCAGCATGCGCTGCATCTACTACTCGTTTGATTAGTCTTAATAGTGCTGGATGGAATGGCTGATATAAATCTGCAATCTGCTCATTCATTCTATCTGTAGCAGTAGTATATTGAATTAAATCATTAGTTCCAATACTAAAGAAGTCTGCTTCTTTCGCTAAGATATCTGCTACCATAGCTGCGGCAGGAACTTCAATCATCATTCCTACTTCTAGGTCTTCATCAAATTCAATGTTTTCTTCGCGTAGTTCTTCTTTTACTTCTTCTAAAATCTGATTTGCTTCTCTTAACTGTTCAACAGCAGAAATCATAGGATACATAATCTTGACTTCACCGTAAGCACTTGCTCTCAAGATAGCTCGCAATTGTACTTTGAAGATCTCTGGCTTGTCCAAACACATCCGAATTGCCCGATAGCCTAAGAAGGGATTCATCTCTTCTGGCATATCTAAATAAGGTAACTCCTTATCTCCGCCGATATCCATAGTTCTAATTACAATTGATCCGTCTATCTTTTCTGCTACTTCTTTGTAAGCCTCAAACTGCTCTTCTTCACTCGGTAAAGAATCACGATCCATATACAAGAACTCACTGCGGTATAAGCCAATGCCTTCGGCTCCATTATCTTGGGCGCCAGGTATATCGGCTGGGGTGCCAATATTCGCTACTAATTCTACCTGATGTCCGTCAGTAGTTTCTGCAGGGACTTCTTTTAGCTCTGCTAGTCTTTTCTTGCGTTCGGCATATTCTTCTGCCTTTTCTTCATATTTATTTAACTCTTCTTCTGTTGGATTGACAATTACAGTGCCGTCTAGACCGTCAACTATAATTTGATCGCCAGTTTCAACATCATCTAAAATACCATTAGCTCCAACAACTGCTGGAATCTCCATCGAACGAGCCATAATAGCAGTATGGGATGTTCTACTGCCTACTGTTGTAGCAAACCCCTGCACTAGTTCTTTATCGATTTGCGTTGTATCAGATGGGGCTAAATCTTTCGCTACTAGAATTACTTCTTTATCTAATTGAGCTAAAGAAACTGTATTTAAGCCGAGAAGATTCTTTAAAA
>NZ_JAFBDQ010000016.1 GCF_016908315.1 Halanaerobacter jeridensis
ATCTAAAAGCGACAGCAGCTTCAGGTTGGCAGTTTGTTAATTGGGAAGGAGAAGTAGCAAATACAGCTAGTGCTGAAACAACAGTTTATATGGACAGTGATAAGACAGTAAGTGCTGTTTTCGAAGAAATAATCAATGAGGTGCCAGGAACTGTAAATAGTAATAATAGTACTGTAAATTTAAAGGGAGATCTTTTCTATGGTCAAAAATTAAATCAGGATTTAGTTTTAGATAATGATTTAGATATCAGCTTTGTAAGGGTTGATCTGAATATTGTTTTACAAGACTACCAGCAAAATCCAGTTGATGATGGAGAATATTTAATTTCAATATCTTCTGATCTTGATGGAAATATACTCGTAGATCAAAAAATTAGTGTAAGTGATGGCACAGCTTCAGTCAATTTTAATCTTTTAACTGAAGGGAATCACCGTTTAACTGTAACAGTTGATTCTGTTTAACTGTAACAGTTGATTCTGTAGCAATTACAACAGATTTTTTAGTTAATGTTCAGTCTTCAGATTTATATTTTGCTGGTGGAACTTTAGATTTGAATGGCTATGAACTAAATATTAATGGTGATTTTTATCAGGAAAGTGGAGAGATTCTGATAAATAATGGGGGCTTAACAGTAAATGGAGATTATAGATTACAAAGTAAAACTGAATCAGGAGATTTTGAAAAGGGTTCAGGTGTTTTAAAAATGATTAATAGAGATGATTTAGTATCCGTTTTCGGAGATTTTATAGTTCAAAGTAGTAGCAGTCATACTGATCATCTTATAGATGGAACACTAGAAATCAAAGGTGATTTTGAACAAATAGGAAATAATGCAGCTTATGGTAACTATTCTAGGTATAATTTTAATGCCTCTGGTAATCACACAGTAGTTTTTTCAGGAAATAGAAGACAAAATATTTCTTTTGAAAGTACCCAATCAGGTTTTGCTTCGATGAATATTGTAAATAGTGATCTTGATTTTTTGACTTTGATTAAAGGGGGAACACTTAGCAGTAATGCAGAACTGGATAATTCTTTAATTTATGGATTTACAGATAATCTAGACTTAAACGGAAAGGAATTAGTGATTAATGGAGATTTTATTCAAACAGGTGCAGCTGTAGTTGATTTTAATGGTGGAGAATTAACTGTAAAAGAGAATCTAATTCAGGAAGCAGGCAGTTTTAATATTACTTCTGGTCGTTTAAATGTTGATGGAGATTATAGATTGCAGAATCAGGAAATTATAGATGGTCAAACTATTTATTCTAATAGTTCTGCTTTTTTAATCATGAATGATTTTAATGACTATGTTGAAGTTGCTGGTGATTTTATTATGCAGTCTACTAAAGACCACTCTGAACATTTAACAGCCGGTATATTGGAAGTTAAAGGTGACTTTAGCCAGATTGGAAATAGTGCAGCTTATGGTAACTATTCCAGATATAATTTTAATGCTTCTGCTAGTCACAAAGTTATTTTTTCTGGTAATAGCAGCCAGGATATTTCTTTTGAAAATGCAAATAATTCTGGATTTGCCTTAGCTGACTTAGATAATTCTGATCTTAAATTTTTGACTGCTGTTAGGGGTTGGAAGCTCGAAAAAAATAGTGTTATAGATAATTCAGTTCCTTATGGTTTTACAGAAAAATTTGATTTAAATGGAAGAAAATTAACAATTAATGGTGATTTTGTAGAAACAGTTGATGGTACACTTGACCTAAATGGCGGTAAACTTATTATTAAAGGTGATTTTTATCAACCAGCGGGAATCTTAAAGGTAAATAGAGCTTTAGTTATGATTGAAGGAGATTATCGTTTACAAACAACAGCATTTGAACGAGGAAATGCTAAATTAATTATGTTAGAAGAAGAAGATTATATTTTGGTCAAAGGCATCTTTGCCACTCACTCAACTAGTTCACATGAAAATAATCTAAAAGATGGGGTGTTAGAAGTTAAAGGTGACTTTAAGCAGATTGGAAACAGTGCAGCTTATGGTAACTATTCCAGGTTCAATTTTGAAGCGACTGAAAATCACAAGGTAGTACTTTCGGGAACAAAGCAACAAAGCATAAATTTTGATGGATTAAGACAGTCTAAATTTGCTATATTAACTGCTGTTAATGGAGATAATAATCGAGTTGTCTTTAATCAAGATATTAATTTTGATCGAAGGTCAGATGTTACTTTAAATAATAGTTATCTTGAATTAAATCAAGGAAGTTCAACTCAGATTTCAGCTGATTTCATGATGGAAAACAGTAATCAGCATTATTGGTCTTCTCGAGATACAGATATAGCTACAGTTACTAATAGTGGTTTAATTGAAGGTGTTAATAAGGGTTATACAGCAGTGAAAATAACGAGTTCTACAGATTTATCAATATTTATTTATTCATTTGTAGAAGTTGATTAAATAATTAAAAAGATGATTTAAAATTTAGGATGGTGAGGTGGTGGTTATGAATTTTTTTCTATGAAGAATGATGATCATGAAGTTTTTTTAAATGGTGAAAAAGACATACAGACAGGAGCTTTAATTTGTACTCCAGATATTTTTGCTAAAGTATATTTTCTAGAGAAAAAAAGAATTAAGCGGAGGAAAAATTCATCTCTATTAATTAGAATTAATTTAACCCAATTGAATGATTCTAATCTTAGAAAACAATTCATATCTAAGTTAAGTCACAAATTAAGAGCTGGAGATGTAATTGCTTCTGAAGAAGGAAATGGAGTTTATATTTTAGTCTATAATATTGATATTAGTGATTTTTTAATAGTAGTGAAACGGATTATAAAGCTGGCAGCAACTAGTGGTTTCAAATTTGATATAGAAATAGACTGGGAAGAAATTTCAATTAATAATTGTACTTCACCAAGCAAAATTTTGTGTAAATTGTAGAATTTTTTATTTTAACGAGAAAAAAACGAGATTTATTAGAAAAAGAATAGAGAATTGATTAGTATAATTTAAGTAGATTTGAATTTAGGCTTAATCTTGATGAAAGGAGGCGATGAAGATTAAATCATCTCTACTCTTTGGAATAGTAAGATTAATTTACAAGGGGGGGATTATTAGAATTACAGAGAGTCAAGATGAAATAGGTCAGAGAAAAAGAATTAACCAAAGAGGGGGAAATAGCGATGAGAAAATCATTAGTTTTGTCTTTAGCTGTGATGGTGATTTTAAGTTATTCAGGATTAACCTATGCTGCTGGTAATACAGCAACAGTTAATCAAAATGGTACTCATGAGGCATATGTTTTTCAAGGTGGTTTAAACAATGAAGCGACTATTCAGCAAGGGCATCCTGGCAACACTCCTCAAGGACATGTTGCAGATGTTTGGCAAGAAGGAAAAGGTAATGTTATTGATGTTTCTCAAGGTGGACACAAAAACACTGTTAAAGCAATGCAGCTTGGTAAAGCTAACGAAATTAAGGTTGGAAAACAAAGTTATGCCTCTAATACTATTGATATTTTACAGGATGGTGATAAGAATAAAGCAGATATACTAAAGCAAACAGGTGGAAGAGACAATGTAGTGAGATTAGAACAATATAATGATGATAATGAATTTACTTTAACTCAAGATGGCGTTAATAACCAAGTTAAAGGTGTTAAAGAATCTGCTGGCAATTTAAGATTTGCTGCTAATAAAGCAGCTCAACAATTTAATGGAGCATTATTTACAGGCGCACAACTTGGAGATAATAATAAAATTGGACTCCGTCAAGGAAAAAATGATGAAGCATATATTACCCAAAAAGGTAATAATAATATGGTTTTACTTTATCAAGCAGGATCTGAGACTCATATTGCTATTATTGAGCAAGTTGGTAATAATAAAGTTGAAGTTTATCAAACAGGTGATGGAAGTAAATTTGAATTCTATCAGTAAAGATATTAGTTAGAAAAAATATCTCTACTCTTTGGGGGCAGAGATCCGTCAAATCTCTAAGTGGTCACCAATAGATTGGCGGGGAGTCAAGGTGAAACCGACCAGAGAATAATCAAAAACCAAAGAGGGGGAAATAGAAATGAGAAAATTATTAGTTTTGTCTTTAGCGGTAATGGTGGTTATGAGTTATTCAGGCTTGATCTATGCTGCTGATGGTAATACAGCAGAGGTAGAACAAAATGGTACTCATGAAGCATATGTTTTTCAAGGTGGTTTGAATAATGAAGCGACTATTCAGCAAGGGCATCCTGGTAATACTCCTCATGGACATGTTGTAGATGTTTGGCAAGAAGGAAAAGCTAATGTTATTAATGTTTCGCAACGTGTTCATAATAATACTGTTGAAGCAATGCAATTTGGTAAAGCTAATGAAATTAATGTTAGAAGACAATCTGGTTGGGGAAATAATATGATTGATGTTTTGCAAGATGGAGATAAGAATAAGGTTGATATATTGCAAAAAGGTGGTAGAGATAGCGCTGTTAGGTTAGAACAATATAATGATGGTAATGAATTTACTTTAACTCAAGATGGTTATGATCAGTATAAGGGCCATAACAACCAAGTTAAAGGTGTTAAAGAATCTTCTGGCAATCTAAGATTTGCTGGTAATAGAGCAGCTCAACAATTTAATGGTGCTTTATTTACTGGAACACAACTTGGAGATAATAACAAGATTGGATTGCGACAAGGCAAAAATGATATAGGTGTAATTTATCAAGAAGGACAAGATAATATGGCATTACTTTATCAAGCAGGTTCTGTTTCTCACACTGCTACTATTACTCAAAAAGGTGTTGGAAGTAAAGCAGAAGTTTGTCAGAAATAAAGATATACTGATAATGTAATATTTCTACTCTTTGGGGACAGAGATCCGTCGACTCTTTAATTGGTCACCAATAGATTGGCGGGGAGTCAAGGTGAAACCGACCAGAGAATAACCTAACCAAAGAGGGGGAAATCATAATGAGAAGATTATTAGTTTTGTTTTTAGCTGTAATGGTGGTTATGAGTTATTCAGGATTAACTTTTGCTGCTGGTAATACAGCAGAGGTAGAACAAAATGGTACTCATGAGGCATATGTTTTTCAAGGTGGTTTGAATAATGAAGTAACTATTCAGCAAGGGCATCCTGGTAACACTCCTCAAGGTCATGTTGCAGATGTTTGGCAAGAAGGAAAAGGTAATATTGTTGATGTTTTTCAAGGTGGACACAAAAACACAGTTGGAGCAATGCAATTTGGTAAAGCTAACAAAATTAAGGTTGGAAAACAAAGCTATGCTTCTAATACTATCGATATTTTGCAAGATGGCGATAAGAATAAAGCAGATATACTAAAACAAACAGGTGGAAGAGACAATGTAGTGAGATTAGAACAATATAATGATGATAATGAATTTACTTTAATCCAAGATGGAGTTAACAATCAAGTTAAAGGTGTTAAGGAAGCTTCTGGCAATTTAAGATTTGCTGCTAATAAAGCAGCCCAGCAATATAATGGAGCATTATTTACAGGAACACAAGAAGGAGATAATAACAAGATTGGATTGCGCCAAGGTAAGAATGATATAGGTGTAATTAATCAAAATGGTAATGATAATATGGCATTACTTTATCAAGCAGGTCCTGTTTCTCACACTGCTACTATTACTCAAGAAAACAGTAATGGAAGTAAAGCAGAAGTTTGTCAGAAATAAAGAAATGCTAATAATGTAATATTAGTATCAAAATTTTTTAATATCTCTACTCTTTGGGGGCAGAGATCCGTCAAATCTCTAAGTGGTCACCAATAGATTGACGGGGAGCCAAGGTGAAACCGACCAGAGAATAACCAAACCAAAGAGGGGGAAATAGAAATGAGAAAATTATTAGTTTTGTCTTTAATTATGATGGTGGTATTAAGTTATTCAGGCTTGATCTATGCTGCTGATGGTAATACAGCAGATGTGATACAGAATAATGGTGAAAATGAAGCCAAGGTAGAACAGACCGGCGAAAATGAAGTAAAAGTAGAACAGGAAGGTAAAAATGAAGCTAAGGTAAAACAGACCGGTAAAAATAAAGCTATGATAGAACAGCTAGGTGAAAACAAGGCTAATCTAGAACAAAATGGAACTGGAAATGAAGCTTATATTGTACAAAGTTCTATGAATATATCGCTATTATCAACTTATAATGTTGCTAATGTTGATCAAATTGGAAATAGGAACCAAGCAGGTATTATGCAAATGGGGTCTGAAAATGACGCAGATATTGCACAAGATGGGGATAAAAATCAAGCAGGAATCATGCAAATTGGAATTAAAAATGAAGCAGGAATTGCACAAGATGGAGATAGAAATCAAGCAGGCATTGCGCAAGTTGGAACTGAAAACGAAGCTGATATTGATCAAGCTGGAGATAAAAATAAATTAGGTATTATACAAGGTGGAGATAAAAACGAAGCTGATATTGATCAAATAGGTGATAATAATGCTTTCTTAGTTTTACAAGTAGGAGAAGAAAATCAAATCAAGGGTGTTAAAGAAGGAAGCAATGGATTGCGCTTGACTGTTAATAAAGCTGCTCAACAGTATAATGGATCTAAATTTTTAGGTTATCAAAATGGCCAAAGAAATAAAATAGGTTTACGACAAGGTAAAGATGACCTAGGATTCATTAAACAAGAAGGAAGCGATAATATGGCTTTGCTTCGTCAAGCTGGTGCTGTTTCTCATAATACTATTATTAAACAAACTGGTGATGAAAGTAAAGCTAAAGTTAATCAAAAGTAATTAGCCTATCTCTAGCTATTATTTAGTTAGCTATATTGAATAAGATAATAAGCAAAGGCAGTCTAGATAGACTGCCTTTATAAGTATAAGCAGTTATTGAATTAGAATTTTGAAAGGGGGATTAAAATGATCAAAAAAATAATTAGTTTCTTAGTAATTATAATTTTTTTATTTACTATTTCTGCTTTAGCTGAGGATGAAAAATTTAAAGATAGACTTGCCTTAATACGGGCTTCACAAAATTTGAGTGTCCAAGAAGAAAGTATTTCCGAAAATAAAATTGCTATATTTGTGACTGATTTTGGTGCCATTGAGGGAGAAGTTAGTATTGGAGGCAGCTTAGAAATTTCATTGTTTAATCAGCAGACAGCAAGGATGTTAAATGAAATTATTTATTTAAAAGACAAAGAATCCTTAGCAGGTTTTTTATCTTTAAAATTTCTTTATCCTTTAGAGAAAAACTTATCATTTTATCTAGGTGCTGGAGGAGAAGTAACAGGAAAAGCTAGATACCAGGTGTTTGCAGGTTTTAATATAGTAGAAGATTTTTTTGTAGAAGCTAAATATATTAATGAAGAAGGACTGGTTACAGATAGTAATTTTTATTTAGCAACTGGATTACAATTAGCTTTTTGAGAAAGGGGTTGAAAGTAGATGAAGAAAAAAATGGTGCTTTTATTAACTTTAATAATGTTTTTAAGTGGAGGAAATGTTAATGCAAGTAATCATACTATGAGTTGGGATTTTCAGATGTTTAGCAATTATAATTATCGTCAAGTTGCTATGAATGTAGCTCAAATACAAAAAGAATTGGTTAAAGAGGAAGAAGATGCGATTGAAGAATTTAAAGATGATCTTGAGCGCAGATTATTTAGTTCAGCTCAGAGAAAAATTGTAGATATGATTCTTAATGAAGATGAAATTCCTTATGGTAAATTTGAAGCTGGAGATTTGAAAATTACTGTTGCGGAAGATCCGTTAACTGGAGAAGTATTAATTGATATAGTAGATGTAGTGAGTGGTGATAGTACAACTATTAATTATTCTTCTGATGATTGGGCTACAGGATATGATTGGTAGAATTTTATGCAAAGAATTAACTTCTATATATTGGAAGGAAGATAATAATATGAAGAATATGATAAAAATTAGTTTAACTATTCTGATTATAATTTTAGTTACTATGGGAGCTTTTGCTACAGAAGATAATAGTAGAGAAGATTCCGAAAAGTTGCTACAGAAAATTGTTGACTCAGCTGATGAAATATTATCTTCTAAACCTAATGTAACAAAAGTTACCCAATTATTAGCCGCTTTACCTGAACCTGAGAGCAAAGCTAAAATAGCTGTTTATAATATTGTTGATAAAACGGGACAAGTTAAAGATATAGGTTCTTCAGTAGTTACTCAAGGGGCTACTGACATGATGATTACTGCTTTGCAGCGTTCGCGGCAGTTTATCATTTTAGATAGAGTTAATTTTGTTAACTTAATGAATGAACAAAATTTAAAAACTAAAGGAAGATTACGTCAAGGGGAAGGTCCGCAAATTAGTAGGATGACGGGATCAGATTATGTTTTATCAGGGGGGGTTACTGAATATCAAGTAGATAAAGCAACTGGGGGTTTAGGACTTAAAATTGCTGGGGTGGGAGGTTCAAATAAGTATGCGACTGCTTCGACAGCTATAGATTTAAGATTAACGGATACTACAACGGGAGAAGTAGTGTGGGCAGTAAGTCTCAAAAAAGAAATAAAGGGTGAAAAGATAGGTATACAGACCTTTGCTTTTATAGGAAATAATGTTGTTGAATTCGAAACTGGGAAAGGTAAGCAAGAAGTTATCAATTTAGTGGTAAGAACTTTATTAGAAGAAGCCGTCTTTAAATTATATCAGAGTGGGGTGTTTTAGAGGGGAGGGATAGCAGTGAATAAATGGGGATTAGTATTAATTATTTTGTTGAGTTTAGTATTGAGTGCTTGTAGTGATGATAGTGAGTTATCTAATAATAGCAATCGAGTTTATCTGGAAATTGAACAAAGTAATCAATATGGGGCAACTATTAATCCGGGAAACGGTTATTTTGTTTATGATAAAGGAGCTATTGCAAATATTGAGTTAGAAGTAGTTACAGGTTATAACTTTGAGGGATGGCAAGGTACAAATGCTTCTGAATTAGCAGCGGTTGAGTCTAATAATGGACAATGGAAATTAAATATGGATGAAGATAAAAATATTAGAGCTGAATTAAAATTGGAGAATTTTGCATTAGCTACTACTAGTCCTGTCAATGGAGAAGAGGACATCCCTTATAATTTAAAAAAGATAATATTAACTTTTAATAATAAATTGGGGATTTCAACTACTTACCCTCAGATTAATTTCTCTAAGGTAAATGCTTCTGATGATGAAGGAATTGATAATCGTGACTTTGAAATTGAAGATAATCAGTTAATAATTAATTTAGGTGGTAATTTCTTAGATAATAGTTATTTAGAATTTGGTGAAGAGTATGAATTAGAAATTACAAATAGAATTTTAGATGAAAAGGGGAGATCCTTTGCTGTTCCTAACATTAAATTCAAAATAGAAACTGTTGCTCCTGAAGCTCCATTTGTAGGGATAGATCTAATTGATGCAAACAATCAATTAGAAATTTTTTGGCAGAGAACTAAAGATAATTTAAAAGGCTTGGGCGATAAATATGCTGTTGAATATAGAATTTATAGAAGTATTAATGATAAAGAATTTAGTGATGAACCTTATAAGATAATAAGTTTAGCAGAAGGTGATTTTCAATTGGATGATCTTGAAATAATTTTGAGAGAAGATATTAATGAAGATGTGGATTTATTTACTAATATATATTACTATAAAGTTCGAGCAGTCAATGAGTATGGCAAAGTTAGCGAATTTAGCAATATAGTAAGTACTGAATAAACTTGAACTCCCTCGGATTTTGTTGTAAATTGTTATTTATTTTCGATAATAAGAAGGGAGTTTGTACTTGCCTGTAGAAATAAAACCCTAAGAATATATTTTTTTATCTTTTTTCATTTTTTAATCATTAAGGGGGTTAAATTTTATGCTAGGCAATAAAGGAAAGAATACAATTTTAATATTTTTTTTAGTCTTATTATTTTTATTTGTAGTAGGATGTTCTGAAGAAAATAATGATATATCTAAAAGTGAAATTAGAGTAACGGCTGAAGGTGGTAAAGTCACTTTAGAACCTAACAAAGGTGTTTATAAAATCGGAGAACAAGTTACTTTAACAGCAGTGCCTGATAGTAATTATCAATTTAATGGTTGGATAATTAATGGTGATGCTGTTGATAAAGATAGCCCTACTCAAATTACTATTCAGAATCCTATAGAAAAGGTAGAGGCTTCTTTTAATTTAAGTGGTGGAGGAGATAGCTCAGATGATTCCGATGATACAGACCCAGTGCAAACTTATAGTATTAATGCTGCAGTTGCTCAAGCGGACGTAGGTTCTGTGACAATTATTAATGCTGATACAGGTCAGGAAATCACTAATGGTAGTCAAGTGGAAGAAGGTACAATGATTAAATTAGAGGCTAATTCTGAAGTTGATAATTATCAACTTACTCATTGGCTAGTTAATGGGTCTAAAGTTAGCGGTGATACTAATAATCCTTATGTTATTGACAATATTAGTGAAAACTTAACTATAGAAGCTTATTTTGATGATAAAGTTGATATTGCAGCAGAGCCAAGAGGTAGTATCATTTCAGGAGTTACAATCAATATTTATGATGCTGTAGGAAATCAACTTGGAACTTTATATCAAGATAATAATGCCTCTGAAGTAGAAGTAGATGCTGGGCAGGAAATAATTTTAACGACTAGTGTTCAATCCTCTGATTATGGTTTGCATGCGTGGTGGATAGATGGTGAAAAAAGATATGAGCAAGAATTGTCAGAATTAGGTGGAGAACAAGGAATTAAATTAACTGCTAATCAAGATTTTACGGGAATTAATTTATTAGAAGCAGTTTATAGTGAAGTTGTTTATCAAGGGAATTATGAAGATGACCAGGGTACTATCTTAGGTGCTATTCGTGAAGGGAAAGAGGATGGAAAGATATTTGGCCCTTTAACTAAGAAAGATTTAGCAGAAGTAACTTATTTAAATGCTACTGGCTATGATATAAGTGATTTAGATACAGTAGTAGATTATTTAGATAACTTGAAGACCTTAATCTTGAGAAGAACAAATGTTAGTATAGATAATAATGATTTAGATACTATTTCTAAGTTGCAGAGCCTAGAAATATTAAATTTAAATAACCCTGATAATAAAATGAATGTAACTAAAATAGATGGTTTTTCTAAATTATATAAGTTAACTGAATTAAAGACTTTAAGATTGCGCTATAACAAAGTGAAAAATATTGATTTTGTACAAAATATGAATAATTTAACTGAGTTAGACCTATTGGGGAATGATGTGAGAATAGTACAACCACTAGTAACTTTAGAAGATAATTTGGAACGGATAAATATTAAATATAATAAAGGGGTTTATATGACGGAAGCTGAAACTGAAGCAGTGCCCCGGCCAATAAGTGTCCCGATTGATGAACTAGAAACTTTAAGTGGGATTGCTCGTTCAGAATTTGATTCAGATGAAGAGATGAGAGACAAAGTAGAGTTGATTGCTAGTGGTAATAATAGTGATTTACATCGCCTAAATGGGGTTGAGGCTAATATTTATCCTATAGTCACTACTAATACTTCTGGGAACGGAAGTGGTAAAATACTTTTATCACCGGGACGTACTGAAGGAAAGTATTATTATCCCCAGTCTAGAGTTACAGTTAATGTTCAGGCAGATGCAGATTCTCAATATGTAAGTGGAAGTTTAAAAGTGAATGGAGTAGCCCATTCACCAGGAGATGAAATAAATGTAAAGGGAAATGTAAACGTAGAAGCTCAATTTTCCCAACAATAAAAAGAGTGCTTTTTCAAATTAGGGAGGAATTCTTTTATGAAAAAGTTAATACTGATGATTGTAATTTTAGTTCTGATTTTTTCAGTTAATGTATCAGCAAAAACGAATCTTGAGTTTTCTATGGGAGCTATAGGAGGAGAAAATATAAGTGATGATTTTATACCTG
Organism: Halanaerobacter jeridensis; assembly: GCF_016908315.1. Classification (GTDB taxonomy): domain Bacteria; phylum Bacillota; class Halanaerobiia; order Halobacteroidales; family Halobacteroidaceae; genus Halanaerobacter; species Halanaerobacter jeridensis. Next base: position 11,884 of record NZ_JAFBDQ010000016.1, read on the forward strand.
GAGGACAACTAAAGATAATAACTGATAAATATAATTACAAAGAGGTATATGATTTTATCGAGTTTAGTTCTAATTTTGGAAGTGGTGATTCTGATTATAATTTTATTTCTTCAGACTTAATACTTTATTCTCAAATAAGAGATCTAGATTTAAAAAATAAATATGTAGGAATAGGTGTTAAACAATTATTTTTGGATAATTCTCAGGCTTCTAATTTTATCTTTGATAGTGATATAACTGCTTATGGGGTTCCACTAGCATTTAAAGCAAAAGAAAATTTTGGTCAATCCAAATTGTTTTTCATTGGAACTATTTTCAAAGGAGTTTATAATATGACAGTTCCGGGGGAAGATGCTGCAAGTGATTTTAATGGATTTAGTATTGATTTAGGGCTTAAATTAAAAATGAATGATTTGAACTTTAAATTAAGCTATAAGCAAGAAGATTATTCATTTGATAGAGATAAAGATGTAATTGGAGCGGAAAATTTTACAGATGATTATAAAGGGCTATTTTTAGGATTTTATTTTTAAAATATAGGTTGTTGATGACTTAATTAAATAATTTTATTTTGTAATTGAATTCGAAATAGCTTATACTTATTAATGAAACAATAAGTATAAGCTATTTTTTATGTTTATAATTATATTATTAGGGAGGTAAATTATATGAACTTTAGCACAAAATTTGTGACTCGAACAGGATTATTATTAGCTTTGACTATTGGTCTACAGTTATTATCTCGTTCCTTAGGTGGTACACAATTAATCACTGGTTCTTTAGTTAATATGATGTTACTTCTTTCAACAATGATTTTAGGTTGGCAAGGTGGTGCAGCAGTAGGTTTTTTTACTCCAATTATTGCTGTTTTATTAGGGATTATGGGGGTTCCAGTTTTAGTTCCAGCAATTATAATTGCTAATTTAGTGTTGGTTATTAGCTATTATTTCATTAATGATTATAATCAGTATTTAGCATTAGGGGTAGGAGCAATTGCTAAATTTTTAGTTCTATCAGTATCAGTCAAATATTTGCTGCAAGTTCCACCACCTGTAGTAAAAATGATGCAGATACCGCAGCTTTATCATGCTGTGATTGGTGGTTTATTTGCTATAGCATTGTTTCGCATTTTAAAGCGAATTGACAGTGATGATAAAATATTTGCAGGTGATTAAGCCTTGTGATATAATTAGTAATTAGTTAAAATATAGAAGTTTTGAAGTGTATAGTTATTAATCTTCTGAAATAAAAGCAAAATTAGAGAGGGGGATAATAATGAAGTTAGATCAAGAAACTGTAGAGAGAGTTGCTCATTTAGCAAGATTAGAGATTGATGAAGAGGAAAAGGAGACATTTACGCATCAATTAAGTGATATTTTAGACCATGCTGAAAAATTAAATGAGTTGGATACTGAAGATGTAGAGCCGATGGCTCATGCTACTGATGTAAATAATGTACTGCGGTCTGATGATGTGAAAGAGTCGTTAGACCAAGATGAGGCAGTAGCTAATGCACCAGATGAAGAAGAAGGTATGTTTAAAGTACCGCAAATAGTAGAATAAAAGCAGTAACTAGAAAAAGCAGTAATGAGTGACGAGTAAAAATAAAAGCAGTGACGAGAAATATAGTAATGAGTGATGAGAAAAAAGAAGTAACTAGAAAAAGCAGTGATGAGTAAAGAATAACAAGAAAAAACAGTGACGAGTAATGAAAAAAAGAAGTAACAGGGAAAATACTAATGAGTGAAAATGTAGAGACTTGGCACTGCCAAGTCTGTATAATAACAAATAAGAATAAGTATCAATTGTAGATTATGAATGATGATATAAGAGTAAAGCAGTAATGAGTAAAAATGGAACTAGATGTGTTTTTTAGTCTTTTGATTGTATGTTTTTAACTCATTACTATTTACTAAATACTCTTTACTGTATTACCTTACTGTATTATCTTAAGGGGGGAAAACAATGGAATTGTATCAATTGCCTGCTCATGAGTTACATGAAAAATTGCTAGCAGGAGAAGTTAGTGCTGTAGAGATTACAGAAGCAGTGTATGATAGAATTGAAGAAGTTGAAGATAATGTGCAAGCCTATTTGAATTTAATGAAAGAAGAAGCTATAGAACAAGCAAAAAAAGTTGATCAAAAATTAGCTGATGGAGAAGATATTAATCCATTAGCAGGAATTCCGGTGGCATTAAAAGATAATTTATCAACTGAGGGAATAGAAACTACTTGTGCTTCTAAAATTTTAGAAGGTTATCAGCCACCTTATAATGCTACAGTAGTAGAAAAATTAGCTGCTGAAGATGTTGTAATGACTGGTAAGACTAATATGGATGAATTTGCAATGGGTTCTTCGACTGAGAATTCAGGAATTAAAAATACATATAACCCTTGGGATATCAATAGAGTCCCTGGTGGTTCTAGTGGTGGTTCTGCTGCTGCAGTAGCAGCTGGAGAGGCAACAATTGCTTTAGGTTCTGATACAGGTGGTTCAATCAGACAACCTGCTGCCTTTTGTGGAGTAGTAGGAATGAAGCCAACTTACGGTTTAGTATCAAGATATGGATTAGTTGCTTTTGCTTCTTCTTTAGATCAGATTGGACCATTTGCTAAAGATGTAACAGACTGTGCTTTAGCCTTAAATTATATTGCTGGGCATGATGAGATGGATTCTACTTCTGTCGATCGTGAGATTCCTGATTATACTGCCAATTTAGATGGAGATATTTCTGGAATGAAGATTGGAGTGCCAGAAGAGTATTTTGGTGAAGGAATTGACGATGAAGTAAAAGAATCTGTGTGGAATGCAATTGAACAATTAGAAGAGCTAGGTGCTGAGTATGAAGAGGTTTCACTACCTCATACTGATTATGGTTTATCTGCTTATTATTTAATTGCTCCTGCAGAAGCTAGTTCAAACTTGGCCCGGTATGATGGAGTAAGATATGGACATCGTAGTAACCAAGCTAATGGACTAATTGAAATGTTTAAGAAGACAAGACAAGAAGGATTTGGCGATGAAGTTAAGCGGAGAATCATGTTAGGAACTTATGCTTTAAGTTCAGGATATTATGATGCTTATTATAAAAAAGCTCAAAAGGTAAGAACTTTAATCAAAGAAGACTTTGATGAAGCCTTTGCTGAATATGATATTTTGATTTCTCCAACTACACCAACGACTGCTTTTGAAATTGGAGATAAATCAAATGACCCATTACAGATGTATTTATCTGATATTTGTACAATCCCAGTTAATTTAGCGGGATTACCTGCTTTATCAATGCCTTGTGGTGTAGACAGTAATGACTTGCCAATTGGATTACAAATCATTGGTGATCATTTTGCAGAAGAAAAGATTTTACAAGTTGCTTATGCTTTAGAACAAGCTACTGATTTAGATGCAGAATTAGAACTGTAAATTAATTTTGGAGGTGAAAAAGATGCTTGAAGATTATGAAATAACAATTGGGTTGGAAGTGCATGCCCAATTAGCTACAAATACTAAGATTTTTTGCGGTTGTAAAAACGAATTTGGTGCTGAGCCTAATACTCATACTTGTCCCGTCTGTTTAGGACTGCCGGGAACTTTGCCGGTTTTAAATGAGCAAGCAGTAGAATACATAATTAAGGCTGGACTTGCTCTAGATTGTGAGATTGCTACGTTTAGTAAATTTGATCGAAAAAATTATTTTTATCCTGATTTACCAAAAGCTTATCAGATTTCGCAATTTGATTTACCATTTTGCGAAGCTGGTGAGATAGATATTCAAGTTGATGACGAAGATCATGAAATTGGAATTACTAGAATTCACTTAGAAGAAGATGCCGGGAAGTTAACCCATGCGGGAGATATTTCTAATGCTGACTCTAGTTTAGTGGACTATAATCGAGTGGGGACACCATTAATTGAAATTGTAAGTGAACCGGATATGAAGAGTCCGCAACAAGCTGTAGCTTACTTGAAAAAGTTAAAAAGCATTTTAGAATACATTGGAGTTTCTGATTGCGAAATGTCGGAAGGTTCTTTAAGAGCTGATGCTAACTTATCAATTGCTCCTAATGGAAGTGAAGAGTTAGGGACTAAAACAGAGCTGAAGAATATGAATTCATTTAAGGCAATTGAAAAGGCGTTAACTTATGAAGCTAAACGGCAAGAAAAGTTATTAGATAAAGGCGAAGAAATAGTCCAAGGAACTAGAACTTGGGATGATGAAGCAGGGAAAACATTAGCATTACGCGAAAAAGAAGAAGCTCATGATTATAGATATTTCCCTGAACCTGATTTGGTACCAGTGATTGTTAAAGATAGCTGGATTAAAGGAATTAAAAATACTATTCCTGCTTTGCCAGACGAAAGAAAAGAACAGTACGTAGAAGAGTTCGGTATTCCTGAGTATGATGCTGAAGTAATTACTGCTGATAGAGAATTAGCTGATTTCTTTGAAGCAGTAGTAGCAAAATTTGATGATGCTAAGGAAGTAAGTAATTGGGTGATGGGAGAATTCTCTCGTTTATTAAATGAAAATGAAGTTACTCCTGCTAATGTAGAGTTTGCTCCTGCAGATTTAGCAAAGTTATTAGAAATGAAAGAAGAAGATGTGATTTCTAGTAAGATTGCTAAAAAGGTATTTGAAAAGATGTTTAATACTGGCCAAGACCCTGAAACAATTGTTGAAGAAGAAGGGTTGAAACAGATTAGTGATTCTTCTGAATTAGAAGAAATTGTGGAAGGTGTTTTAGAAGATAATCAATCTGCTGTAGAAGACTACAAAGGTGGTAATAAAAACGTAATTGGTTTCTTTGTTGGTCAAACTATGCAGGCTACACAAGGTAAAGCTAATCCTCAGAAGGTAAAAGAGTTACTTAGAGAAAAATTAGAAGAATAGAAAAGCAATTGAAAATGGATAATGTAGAATTGATAATTAAAAATAATAAAAAAATAAAAGTTTGAAAAGCAAAACTCCTTCTAGATACCTAGAAGGAGTTTTGTGATTTGATCTTTTGAATTTTAGGTTTTTAATTGTATATTTTCAATTCTCAATTGCTCTTTATTTTTCTTCCCTAATAATGTGGCGTGTATTAAATCCGTCATATAATTGCTTAGGTCGATAGATTTTATTTTTAACTTCCATATTTTCAACCCAATGAGAAGTCCAACCAATTACACGACCTAGAGCAAAAATAGTAGTAAAGTATTTCGGTTCAATATCCATTGCTCTCATTACTAAGCCAGACCAGAAGTCTACATTAGGATAAATATCTTTATCAGCAAATTTATCTAAAGCGGTTTTTTCTAATTTTTTAGCTATTTGATATAAATTATCTAACTCAGGGTCAACATCACTTTGTTCATTGAATATTCTAGGGATTATATTTTCTTTTAAGTATAGTGCTCGTGGGTCATAAGTTTGATAAACGCGGTGACCAATGCCCATGATCTTTTCTTTGTTATTGATTTTTTCTTCTAAGTATGCTTCTACATTTTCAGGGTCCCCTATTTCTTCTAACATTTTAATTACTCGTTCATTAGCCCCACCGTGTAAAGGACCTGATAATGAATTAACTGCAGTAGCTATTGAAGCATAAATACTAGCTTTAGAAGAACCAACTGCGCGAACTGAAAAAGTACTATTATTCATCGTGTGGTCAACATGTAAGATTAATAATTGTTCAAAAATATTAATCCATTTTTCCTGTTTAGCTAATTCTTCATTAAAGCAGTACAAGATGTAACGGGCTAAAGAATCAAAAGTTTCTCCTTCAGCAAAGTTAGGGTCTTGTTTTCTATAAGTACCTAGAATAGTAGGGAATTTTGCAATTAATTGTACAGCTCTGTTGAGATTATGCTGATAATTTTCAACATTGAAACAGCCCGCATCAGCACTTTGTAATTGTAGAATACTAGAACTGAGCATATGCATCGGATGTAAGTCATCATCCATAGAAACTATTGTTTCAGCAATACTGTCATCAAGTTCTTTATGGTCTAATAGATCTTCAGTTAATTCTATTCTTTCTTCTAATAATGGTAAGTCTCCTTTTAATAATAAAAAACAGATTTCTTCGTAACTGCCGTGTTTAGCTAATTCTTGAACTGGATAACCTCTAAAAGTTAGTAATCCTTTATCACCGTCAATATTACTAATGCTTGATTTAGCAACAGGAACACCTTCTAGTCCTGGGAAATAACCTTTTTCTAGTAAGGTAGTGATTAATTGCAGGTATTTCTTTTCTAATTCTTTATCTTCCAGTTTTTTTAATGCATCTTTGATTTGAGGTAGCATCTTTATATCTCTCCTTTATCTAATAATTCACTTTAATTTTTTATATATATTCAAACCAGAGCATATTTATAAATATAATATCATATTTATGACCCAATTACAATCTTAAGTAGTGTCATATTGTGGGCATGATAAGTTGACATAGAATGGAAAATAAGATAAAATATATTTAAATTTTGTAAAATTAATGATGACTAAGGGGGCTAATCATGGGGATTTTTTATAATGATATAAAAAAATATTTTCATTTACAAGCTAAAAATACTAGTTATTTAATTAAAATATCAGAAACGGGCGAATTGCTGCATGTTTATTGGGGGCGTCAACTGCAGTCATTAGAATGGACAAAAGAACAAGAGAGGGCTTTAAACCCTTATTTAGACTATTGGCGACAAGAACATTCTTTTGTAACAGATATAAAACCTAAAGAATATCCTGAATATGGGCATGCGGATGTTCGGCAGCCAGCTTATCAAATCCAATTGGAAAATGGCAGTAGAATAAGCAAATTAAAATATCAATCCCATGAAATTTATGCGGGGAAAAGAGAATTAGAAAATTTGCCTGCTACTTATGTAGAAGATTCTGCTGAGGCAGAAACTTTAGAAATAACTTTAGTTGATGAAATTACTGATTTAAAGGTTATTTTTTCTTATACAGTTTATGAAGAATTTAATGCCGTAACAAGGTCAGTTAAGTTCATTAATGAAGGTAAAGAAAATTTGAATTTAACACGAGCTCTAAGTGCTAGCTTGGATTTTAAAGATAGCAATTTTGAACTATTGCAATTATCAGGGGCTTGGGGAAGGGAAAGATACATTGAAAGACGAAATTTAGTACCAGGTTTACAGGGGGTTGAGAGTAAAAGAGGAGCTAGTAGTCATTCACAAAATCCATTTATTGCTCTGCTGAGGGAGGATACAAATGAAGAACAGGGTGAGGTTTATGGATTCAGTCTTGTTTATAGTGGTAATTTTTTAGCCCAAGTAGAGGTTAATAAATTTAATCAAACAAGAGTTTTAATGGGGATTAATCCTTTTGATTTTAATTGGTTGTTAGAACCTGGGCAGAATTTTCAAACCCCAGAAGTAGTGATGGTTTATTCTGGTCAAGGTCTTAATCAGATGTCACAAACTTATCACCAATTATATCGTAAAAGATTAGCGCGAGGTGAATTCCGCGATAAAGAAAGACCTATCTTAATTAATAATTGGGAAGCTACTTATTTTGATTTCGATGAAGAGAAAATTTTAGAAATTGCAGAAGCTGGAAAGAAATTAGGTTTAGAGTTATTTGTATTAGATGACGGTTGGTTTGGTAGAAGAAATGATGATAGTTCTTCTCTAGGAGATTGGTTTGTAAATGAAAATAAACTGCCTCATGGTTTAGATACTTTAGGTCAAAAAATAAATGATTTAGGATTAGAATTTGGATTATGGTTTGAAGCAGAAATGATTTCCCCAGATAGTGATTTATATCGTGCTCATCCTGATTGGTGTCTTCATGTTCCCGAGCGAGACCGTTCTACAGCCAGAAATCAATTGATTTTAGATTTAGCGCGACCAGAAGTTTGTGACTATATCATAGAACAAGTATCTAATATTTTATCTAGTGCTCCAATTACGTATGTTAAATGGGATATGAACCGTAATATGACTGAAATTGGCTCAGCTAATCTTGTTGCTGAGCGGCAGCCAGAGACTGCACATCGTTATATCTTAGGTTTATATCGAGTGCTAGAAGAGTTAAATACTAAATTCCCTAATGTGCTATTTGAAAGTTGTTCTGGAGGCGGAGGAAGATTTGATCCCGGGTTACTGCATTATATGCCTCAGACTTGGACTAGTGATAACACTGATGCTATTGAAAGGCTGAAAATTCAATATGGGACTAGCTTAGTTTATCCTTTGAGTTCTATGAGTGCTCATGTTTCAGCAGTGCCAAATCATCAAATGAAGCGCACAACTCCTTTAGATACAAGGGCCAATGTAGCTATGTTCGGTAATTTTGGCTATGAACTTGATTTAACTGAATTAACAGATGAGGAGAAAACAATGATTAAAGAGCAAGTCTCTAACTATAAAAATATTAGAGAATTGGTGCAGCAGGGCCAATTTTATAGATTACTAAGTCCCTTTGAAAATAATAATGATACCGCTTGGATGGTAGTATCTAAAGATAAAAAAGAAGCTTATGTAGGTTACTACAACGGCTTAGGTGAAGCTAATCCACCTTCGTTTACTCTGCAGTTAAAAGGTTTAGATCCCGAATTGAAGTATCAAGTAGATAATGAAGAGATATACCCCGGAGATTTATTAATGTATGCAGGAATAGATTTGACTCATAGATTGTGGGTAGGAGAGGACTTTCGAAGTGTAACTTTGAAATTAGAAGCTATTTAAATCGCAAAATTTTTAGCAGTTTATTCATTTAGGTTAATTTGGTAGTGAGTAGTCTAATTGACATCTGACAAAAGAAAATATATAATGAAAACAGCTTGAATTTATATTTATGCATTAAAACTAATTAAGATAAGAAGTGAGGAGTGAAAATGAATGTATAATGTAACTTTAATTCCGGGCGATGGAATTGGCCCAGAGGTAACAGATGCAGTTAAAGAAGTGATTGCAGCTGCAGGTGTAGAAATTGATTGGGAAGAGGTAAATGCTGGAACTAATGTAATGGAAGAGTATGGAACACCATTACCTGAAGAAGTATTGGAATCTATTAAAAAGAATAAGGTAGCCCTTAAAGGGCCAATTACTACCCCAGTTGGTAGTGGATTTAGAAGTGTTAATGTGGCTATTAGACAGAAACTTGATTTATATGTTAATTTAAGACCAGCCAAGATTTTAGCAGGAGCGCCAACAAAATTTGAAGGATTAGATGTAGTTATTTTCCGAGAAAACACTGAAGGATTATATGCTGGAATTGAACATAATGTTGGAGATGATGCAGCTGAAAGTATTAAGATTACAACTCGCAAAGCTTCAGAGAGAATTGTCAGAGCAGCTTTTGAATATGCACAAGAGAATGATCGGGAACAGGTAACTGCTGTTCATAAAGCTAATATTTTAAAATTAAGTGATGGTCTATTTAAAGAGGTAGCAGAGGAAGTAGCAGAAGATTATCCGAATATAGAATTTAATAATAAAATAGTAGATAATATGTGTATGCAGTTAGTGCAGTATCCAGAAGACTATGATGTGTTAGTATTACCTAATTTATATGGTGATATTGTATCTGACTTATGTGCAGGACTAATTGGAGGTTTAGGCTTAACTCCAGGGGCCAATTTAAATGATGAATTAGCAGTATTTGAAGCAGTACATGGTTCTGCTCCTGATATTGCTGGAGAAAATAAAGCTAATCCAATTGCGATTTTATTATCTTCTTGTTTAATGTTAGATCATTTAGGAGAAGAGACCGCAGCACAAAATATTGAATCAGCTATTGAAGAAGTATTACAAGAAGCTGAAGTATTAACAGGAGATTTAGGTGGAAATGCTAGTACAGATGAAATAACAAATGAAATTATTAGTAAATTAGACTAGATAGAATAATTTTTTCTTTGTTTTTTTCGTTTACGTTGATTTTGTTCTTCTTGAACTTTATCTTCTTTAAGTTTGGAGAAAATTCCAATGATTATAATTATAGTTACACTAGCTAAATAGAGCCATAACAGGGGATTATGTTGGAACCAAGAACTTTCAATTAAATTACTCTCTTTAATTGGTTGTGATATTTTTTCGTTAAGACCATAAAAATAGTAAGCAGCATATACTAAAGTAGTTAATAATAAACAAACTATGGTTCTTAGATTAATCAGTTTCATATTTAGCACCCCTATGATAAGTCGACCTTAACTGGTCGACTTTATTTTGTGATTAAATAAAAAATGTTTTTAATTTTAATGTTTTAGCTTGTAACTATTTTCTCATCACTCATTTCTCATTATATATTATAACAAGAATGCTCTGTTTTTGCATCTTTAAAACTAATTTGATATTATTTTGACGTTTGAGCAGGGAATAATACTTTTTATAAAGAATTATTATTAATAGAATTATTGAAGGAGGAGTAACATGAGTAATCAGCCAGTTAATAAAGGCGATATAGAAGTGATTGACTTAGATAATATAGCCTATGGTGGTGATGCAGTAGGTCGCAAAAATAATTTTACTATTTTTGTTCCTCAGGGAATACCTGGTGAAAAAGTTAAAATAAAGATTACGGAAGTTAAGAAAAGTTATGGCCGGGGAGAAATAATTTCTGTAATAGAAGAAACTGAAGAGAGAATTATTCCTACTTGTGAGGTCAGTGAACAATGTGGAGGATGCCAAATTGATCATATTGATTACCAAGCTCAATTAAAGTATAAAAGACAGATGGTAGAAGATGCTTTAGAACATATTGGAAAGTTAGAAGGGGTAGATGTTAATCCGGTATTAGGAATGGAACATCCTTACTCTTATCGCAATAAAGCTCAATTTCCTGTGGATATAATAGATGAAGAAGCAGTAATTGGATTTTATGCAGCAGGTAGTCATGATGTAATTGCTCATCAAGATTGTCAGATTCAACATCCAGTGATTAATCGAACTGCTAGTAGAGTGGTAGAACTAATTAATGAATATGATTTATCAGTTTATAATGAAGAAATTCATCAAGGATTAATACGCCATTTAGTTGTTAGGATTGGTGTCTGCACTAATCAAGCTCAGCTTATTTTAGTGACTAATGGGCAAGAAATACCTTATCAAGAAGAAATTATTGAGACATTAATGTCTGAAATACCAGAATTAATTAGTATTCATCAAAATATTAATACTGCAGATACTAATGTAGTATTGGGAGAAAAAACAAAAGAATTAGCTGGTGAAGATTATATTATAGACTATATTGGAAATATTAAGTATCAGATTTCCCCATTATCATTTTTTCAGATTAATACTCTGCAAACGAAGGTTTTATATGATCAGGTATTAGAATATGCAGAATTAACAGGGGAAGAAAAAGTGCTTGATGCTTACTGTGGTTTAGGTTCTATTTCACTTTATGTCGCTGGAGATAGCAAAAAAGTCTATGGAATTGAAGTCGTAGACGAAGCAATTGATTTAGCTCGGAAGAATGCAGAGTTGAATGAAATTGAAAATTGTTCTTTCGAAGTGGGGAAAGTTCGCGATGTATTACCGCAGTTGAAAGAAAATTTTCAGCCAGAAGTAGTGATAGTAGATCCACCACGTAAAGGATGTCATGAAGAGGTTTTGGAAAGTTTTATAGAATTGAAAGCAGAAAAGATTATTTATGTGTCATGTAAACCGACTAGCTTGGCCCGTGATTTGAAATATTTAACTAGTCAAGGTTATGCGGTTGAAGAAGTACAACCTGTGGATATGTTCCCACAGACCTATCATATAGAAAACGTTGTAAAGATAGTGAAGAGTGACAAGTGAAGAGTAAATAGTAAATAGTAATGAGTAAACAGTAACAAGTAAAGAGTAACAAGTAAAGAGTAACAGTAAAGAGTAAATAGGAAAGAGGAAAGAGGAAAATCAAGAGCAGAAAAAAACAGTAACGAGTAAATAGTAATGAGTAAAGTCAAAAGCAGTGATCAGTAATGAGAAACAAGAAAAGGCAGGAGAGAAAAGAGAGACGAGTAAAAAAAGTCAAAAGCCGTGAAGAGAAAAATCAGTAAAGAAAAAAGTAAATAATAAGCAGTAGATTTTAATTTAGGTTTCAAATTGTTTGGTTTTGATTTTATATTTTACTCATCACTCATTACTTTTTACTAATTACTACTCACTAATTACTGTTTTATCCTTAAGGGGGGTATGCCAAATGAAATTAGTTGATAAGAAGATTGCAATGTTGGCAGGGCCAAAGTATGAAGATTTGGAATTTTGGGTAGTTTATATGAGAATGATTGAAGAAGGAGCAGATGTAACTATTGTAGGGCCAACTGAAGGGACAGAGTACACAAGTAAATCTGATGGTTTAACAGTAGAAGTTGAAGCTGCTGCTAGTGATGTAGATAGTTCTGAATTTGATGCCGTGTTAGTTCCTGGTGGTTGGGCTCCAGATAAGATTAGACGTGATGAAGGTGTAGTTGATTTAGTTAGAGAAATCTATGAACAAGATAAAATTGTAGGAATGATTTGTCATGCTGGATTAGTAGGTATTTCTGCAGGGATTGTAGAAGGTAGTGAAGCTACTGGTTCGCAAGGGATTAAAGATGACTTAGTTAATGCTGGGGCCAAATGGGTAGACCAAGCAGCAGTTAAAGATGGTAATTTAGTTTGGGGTCGCGTAGTTAAGGATATCCCTGATTATTGTAGAGTTTTGATAGGAGCACTGCAATAAGCAAAAAGTACAGCATATAGGTTGCGCACTTAATTAGCTCTAAGCAAAGTGTCTAGGGCTACACGAAGGGTCTCATGTTTTTTGAGACCCGGAGGGGCCACTGAGAGCGAAGCTAGATAATTAAAATTGATTTTGATTTAATTAAGTTTGGCATGATATATTTAAAATGATTTTAGATATATCATGCCTCATTAAATCATAAATATTTATTTCAATCATATATTGTAATAATTTGGGGTGTTTAGACCATGGATAAAGAAAAAAGTTATCAAAAAATAATACAGATGTTAAAATCGCTATTAGAAGATGAAAATAATTTGATTGCTAATTTAGCTAATAGTTCTGCAGTATTATATAATAATTTAGCTGATATAAATTGGGCTGGTTTCTATTTGCGGGATGATGATGAGCTTGTGTTAGGTCCTTTTCAAGGCAAGAATGCTTGTGTTAGAATAGAAAAAGGAGCAGGTGTATGTGGTACTGCTTGGGCTGAAGAAAAAGTGCAGTTAGTAGCAGATGTCCATCAATTTCCCGGTCATATAGCTTGTGATCCAAATTCTAGTTCAGAAATAGTAATTCCGATTATTATTAATGAAAGAGTTGTGGGAGTGTTAGATATTGATAGTCCAAGTAAAAATAGATTTGATGAACAGGATCAACAATATTTAGAAAAAATTACAAGGGTTATAAAAGAAAAAACGGATTTTTCAACTGGTTATTTTAGTTGATTTTAACATCTTTGACTGATACTTGCAGGTAGATGCTTAAAATCAATTTGAATAAAGGAATTCAGTTTAAAGTCGAGAACTAATAATTAATGTGAGAAACTTTAAAACTTTTGGGGGGATTTCAGTGAAGAAAAAAGAAGTAATTATTAGCAATGAGGTAGGATTACATGCGCGACCAGCATCTTTACTAATTAATAATGCTGTTCAATTTGATTCAGAAATGAAGATGATTTATGAAAATCAAGAAGCTAATTTAAAAAGTATTATTAGCTTGATGTCTTTAGCAGTAGGTCCTGGGGAAGAAGTTACAATTAAAGCCGAAGGTGCAGACGAAGAAGAAGCTTTGTCTAAGATTATTGATATTATTGAAAATGGGTTTAATGCCTAGTGCCAATATTATTTTTAGTAGGGAGGATTACAATGAAGCAAATAAAAATAGTATTAATTTTAGTAATTGCTTTGCTAGTATTAAATACTAATTTAGTAGCAGCTATGGCACAAGCTGAAATTGACCAAGACCAATTTTCTTTAGGTTATGGGATTCAGACCTTAGAGAGAAATATTAAAGCCTTGAATTTTGAGGCTGGATATGGTTTTTCCCCTAATTTTGGCTTAGATACTATATACACGTATAAAGATGATGATATTCATTATTTAGATTTGAATTTCAAGTTTGCTATGTTGGATAATTCTAATTATGATTTAGCTGCTGTAGTTGGCTATCATACAGAATATAGTGATTCTGACTTTAGTAATGAAGCACCGCGCTTAGGCGTATTATACTCTAGACCAGAGAATAAGTACCTTGATTTTAATTTTGGTTTAGATTTCTTATTAAAAGAAGAAGAGAATTATTTAGGATATACATTTGGTTTTGATTATATGTTAACTAATAGTTTGTTTGTTGAAGTAGCTCATCGCAAAATTTCTGGACAAGAGGGTACTGAAGGATTAAATATTTCTTTAAGACATTACTTTTAGGACAAGATAGAAGGAGAGATAAGAATGGATTTAAATGATGTAGGGGTCTTTATGGATCGAGATGGTACAGTTAGTAAAGAGATTGGTTATGTTAATCATCCATCTCGTTATGAATTATTACCGCACACTGCAGCTGCAATTAAGAAATTAAACAATTATGATATTAAAGCTATTTTAGCAACTAACCAAGCTGGAGTAGCTAGAGGTTATTTTGAAGAAGAGATGATTACTAAAGTCCATAATAAATTGGAGAACTTGTTAGCAGCTGAAGATGCTTATTTAGATGAAATTTATTACTGTCATCATCATCCTGATGTAGGTGAAGGTAAGTTTAACAAAGACTGTGATTGCCGTAAACCGAAGCCCGGAATGTTACTACAGGGAGTTAAAGAATTAGGTGTTGATTTAGAAAAATCTTATATGATTGGTGATAAAATTAGTGATGTGGAAATGGCTCATCGAGTCGATGCGCAGGGTATTTTGGTATTGACTGGTTACGGTCGTGGGAACTATGAAAATGATCGTGATGAGTGGGATACTGAACCTGATTATATAGCAGAAGACTTACTTGATGCAGTAGAATGGATTTTGATGGACCTTGGAGTGACTATAGATAATGACTAAGTTAAAAGAATATTTACCACAATTTAACAATCAGAACATTTTAGTCTTAGGTGATATGATTGCTGATGAGTTTATTTCTGGACAGCCAGAAAGAATTTCTCGTGAGGCACCAGTTTTAATCTTGGAACATCAAAATCATGAGATTCTACCTGGAGGAGGAACAAATGCTGCTAATAATGTTTCTTCCCTAGGAGGACAAGTTTATGTAGCTGGTGTAATTGGTGATGATCGAGTTGGTCGTCAATTAACTCAGCAATTAGAAAATGAAGGAATTGAGACTGATGGTCTAATAATAGACCATAGTCGTCCTACGGCTGTTAAAACTAGAATCTTAGCTGGGGGAGAAGAAACAGTTAAACAACAAGTAGTGCGAGTGGACAAGTTAGAGACACATCCTATTTCTGCTGAGATAGAAAATAAACTATTAAATTATATTGAAGAAATCATTGATGAAATAGATGCTATTTTGTTATCTGATTATGGTAATGGGGTATTTACAGATAGCCTTAAAGATAAGGTTGTTGAGTTAGGTCAAAAAGAAGATAAACTGATCACAGTTGATTCTCGCTACAGTCTTAAGAGCTTTGAGGGCATTACTATTGCAACTCCTAATCGAGAAGAAGCAGAAGAAGCAGTAGGCTTTGAATTAGAAGAAGCTCAACAGATAGAAAAGGCGGGGCAAGAATTGAAGGCTGATTTAGATGCAGAAGCA
This sequence comes from Halanaerobacter jeridensis, assembly GCF_016908315.1. Taxonomy (GTDB): domain Bacteria; phylum Bacillota; class Halanaerobiia; order Halobacteroidales; family Halobacteroidaceae; genus Halanaerobacter; species Halanaerobacter jeridensis. The sequence continues at coordinate 27,581 of NZ_JAFBDQ010000016.1, forward strand.
ATGTTGATTACTTTAGGTGGAGAAGGGATGCAAATCTTTACTGATGAAGGTTCAACTCATATTCCTCCGTCTAATTATGCTGAAGTTTATGATGTCACAGGCGCTGGAGATACAGTAATTGGTACTTTAACTTTATCTTTAGCTAGTGGAGCTTCAATGGTTGAGGCAATGAAATTATCTAATTATGCAGCAGGAATTGTTGTTAGAAAATTAGGTGTTGCTACTACTAATCAAGCAGAAATGTTGAAAGAGATGGAAGAGGGAGATCAAGATGGATAATAAGGTTTATAAAATAGAAAAGTTAGCTGAAATTTTAGCTGAAGAAAAAGCAGCAGGAAATCAGATAGTATTTACTAATGGCTGCTTTGACTTGCTCCATATTGGGCATACGAGATATTTGGCCCAGGCTAAAGCTAAAGGAGATATATTAGTAGTGGGATTAAATAGTGATTCTTCTGTAAAAAAATTAAAAGGAGATAAACGTCCTTTGATTCCACAGGATGAACGAGCTGAAATGTTATCTAATTTGGAAATGGTAGATTATGTGACTATTTTTGCTGATGAAACAGCTAAAAATGTGATTGCAGAGCTAGAACCTGATATTTATGTTAAAGGCGGCGATTATAGTATTAATAATCTTCCTGAGGCTGAAGTAGTACAGCAATCTGGAGGAGAAATTGAATTAGTATCTGAAATCAAAGGTGCTTCAACTACTAATATAGTTAATAAAATTTTAGAAACTTATGAATGAAATTACTTAGATTAATAGTATTAAGAAGTTGATGTAGTCTTAAATTAAAATGGGCGCTCGCCCATTTTATTTATATTTTCTTGCAAACAAATCAATTTTATATTTTTTAAATTAAATTAGTTCTTTTCAATGACCACTTATAGTTTAAAAAATTAAATACCCCTTGGTAGATTAAGTTTCTATGTCAAAAAATGATATAGAAAACTTTGCCTATTAACTACTTGTTAAATAAATATCAATTTTGACAAGGAGCTATCTCACAAAGTATAATAACATAGAGATTAAGGGGTATAGTGAACTCATTCACAAAGAAAAAGACAGGAGGTCAAAAGTTATGGCATGTCAATGTGGAAATGAAGAACAGAACCGAGAAGAATTTTTAGCCCCACTACGTGAACTTTTAGAAGATTATGAATCTAAAGAGAAGTATTTGATTCCAATTTTGCAGGATGCGCAGGAAGAATATGGGTATTTACCTAAAGATGTATTACGGGAAATATCAGGCTTTTTGAATTTATCTTTTAGTCAAGTTTATGGGGTGGCTACTTTTTATTCACAGTTTCATTTAGAACCGCGTGGAGAGAATATTATTAGAGTTTGTATGGGAACTGCTTGTCATGTTCGAGGTGGAGAGAAGATTTTAGAGAAGATTAAGGATGAATTAGGTATTGAAGATGGTGGCACTACTGATGACTTGCATTTCACATTAGAATCTGTTGCTTGTATTGGAGCTTGTGGATTAGCTCCTGTAATTATGGTTAATGATGATACTCATGGACGCTTAACTCCTGAACAAGTTCCAGAAATTATAGAAGAATATAAATAATGAGAGAACTATCGCTTCATATTTTAGATATTGTACAGAATTCTATTGCAGCTGAAGCTGATTTAATTAGGCTTAATATAGTGGAAGATTATGAAGCTGATAAACTAGTAGTGGAGATAATAGATGATGGTACAGGGATGAAAGAAGAAGATAAAGAACAGGTTTTAGACCCTTTTGTAACTTCCCGAACTACAAGAGAAGTTGGTTTAGGTTTACCATTGTTTAAAGAAGCAGCAGAACAATGTGCTGGTAATTTTTCTTTAGACTCTACTCTTGGTGAAGGTACAGAATTAAAAGCAGTTTTTCAACACAGTCATATAGACCGAGCACCATTAGGTGATATTGTAGGAACAATTATAAGTTTTTTAGTTTCTAATCCCGATATTGATTTAGTTTACCATCATCAAGTTGATGATGAAGAATTTAATTTTGATACTAGAGAAGTAAAAGACAGATTGGGTGACGTAAAAATAAATAGTCCCGATATAATTGCATGGCTTAAAGATTATTTAACTGAAGGATTAAGACAAATTCGGAGGTGATGATTGTGAAATCATTGGATGAATTAAAAGAATTGCGTGATAAAGCTCAAAAGGATATTCAAAATCGTGATACAGGAGATAAAGTAGAAATCATTGTTGGAATGGGTACTTGTGGTATTGCGGCTGGTGCAAGAGAGATATTGCAAGAAGTTATGAAAGAGATTGATAAACGCGATTTAGATGTAAGAGTTAGTCAGACAGGATGTATTGGCATGTGTGAAAAAGAACCATTAGTTGATGTTAAAATGCCAGGGCATGATCGTGTTACTTATGGTGAAGTTACAACTGATGATGTAAGTAAAATTATTAGTAATCACGTTGTAAATGGCAATGTAGTAGATGATTTAGTAGTAGCTAGATTAGAAGAGTAATTAACTTTAAGGAGGTAGAAAAAGTGGAACAGTCAATTTATAGATCCCATATTTTGGTCTGTGGAGGAACAGGTTGTGTATCTTCGGGCTGTAAAGAGGTTCAAGAGGCTTTAAAAGATGAACTAAAAGAGAAAGATTTACGAGATGAAGTAAAAATCGTTGAAACAGGATGCCACGGTTTTTGTGAAAAAGGTCCAATTATGGTTATGTATCCTGAAGGGGTCTTTTACTGTGAAGTGACTCCAGAAGATATGGAAGAATTAGTTGAAGAGCATATCTTAAAGGGGCGTACAGTAGAGCGACTATTATTTACTGAACCTACTTCAGATGATACGATTCCATCTTATACTGATATAGATTTTTATAGTAAACAGCAACGAGTTGTTTTATCTAATTGTGGTAAAATTGATCCAGAAGAAATTGAAGAATATATTGCTAAAGATGGTTATGAAGCTGTCGGTAGAGTGTTAACTAATATGGAACCACAAGAAGTAATTGATGAAGTTAAAGATGCTGGCTTAAGAGGTCGTGGTGGGGGCGGATTCCCTACTGGCTTAAAGTGGCAATTTGCTGCTGATGAAGATAGCGATAAGAAATATGTAATTTGTAATGCCGACGAAGGAGACCCTGGTGCATTTATGGATCGAAGTCTATTAGAGGGAGATCCACACCGGATTATTGAAGGAATGATCATTGCTGGTTATGCAATGGGAGCAGATGAAGGATATGTTTATGTGCGAGCAGAGTATCCTCTAGCTATCGATCGTTTGCAAAAAGCAATTGATCAAGCAGAAGAATACGGCTTATTAGGAGAAAATTTATTTGATAGTGGCTTTGATTTTAAATTACAGATTAAAAAAGGTGCTGGAGCCTTTGTTTGTGGTGAAGAAACTGCTTTAATGGCTTCTATTGAAGGTAAACGTGGTATGCCAAGACCTCGTCCACCATTCCCAGCGCAAAAAGGACTATTTGGTAAACCTTCTAATATAAATAATGTAGAATCCTTTGCTAATGTGCCTTATATTATGAGAGAAGGTGCTGATGCTTATAATAGTATTGGTACAGAAGGTAGTAAGGGAACTAAGGTATTTGCCTTAACTGGTAATATTAATAATACTGGTTTAGCAGAAGTTCCAATGGGCATTACAATTGAAGAAATTATTTATGATATTGGCGGGGGCATTACTGAAGGTAAAGACTTTAAGGCTGTTCAAATTGGAGGACCATCAGGTGGTTGTCTAACACAGGAACATTTAGACTTACCAATTGACTATGATTCCTTAATCGAAGCTGGAGCAATGATGGGTTCTGGTGGATTAGTAGTTATGGATGAAGATACTTGTATGGTTGACGTAGCAAGATTCTTCCTTGACTTTACCCAAAGTGAATCTTGTGGTAAGTGTACTCCATGCCGTGAAGGAACAAAAAGAATGTTAGAAATCTTAGAAAAGATTACTTCAGGTGAAGGAGAAGAAGGAGATATTGCTCAACTAGAAAGATTAGCTGAGAATATTAAGAGTACGTCTTTATGTGGTTTGGGACAAACTGCTCCTAACCCTGTATTAAGTACGTTAGAATATTTCCGAGATGAATATGAGGCTCATATATATGAGGATAATTGTCCGGCTGGTGTTTGTGAAGAATTGACTGGTGATTATTATGTAATTGATGAAGATACTTGTATTGGTTGTACTGCTTGTGTAGATGTTTGCCCAGTAGATGTGATCAGTGGCGAACAAGGAGAAGCACACGTGATTGATGAAGAAGGCTGTATTACATGTGGTGCTTGTGCAGAAACTTGCCCAGTAGACGCTATTTCTCAGGCCTAAGAAATTACTAAAGGAGTGAAAAAAATGACGATTACTTTAACAATAGATGATCAGGAAGTTGAAGTAAAAGAGGATGCTACTATCTTAGAAGCAGCAAAGAAAGTAGGAATTGATATTCCAACTCTTTGTTACCATCCTGATTTAACAGAATTCGGTTCTTGTCGAGTTTGTGTGGTGGAAAATGAAGAATCTGGTGACTTATTGGCTTCTTGTGTAACACCAGTCAGTGATGGAATGGAGATCAGCACTAATAGTGCTAAAGCTAGAACTGCTAGAAGAACTAATTTAGAATTATTATTGGCTAATCACCCTAATGAATGTTTAACTTGTGACCAAAATGGTATGTGTGAATTACAAGATGCGGCTTATAATTTAGGAGTTACAGAAGTTAGCTTTTCTGGAGAGACTACTGACTATGAAGTAGATGATGTGGGACCATCTCTAAAACGTGAACCTAGCAAATGTATTTTATGCGGTCGTTGCGTAAGAGTTTGTGAAGAAGTTCAAGGTGTTTCTGCTTTAGAATTTACAGAAAGAGGTTTCGATTCTGTAGTAACAACTGCTTTTGATATGCCGCAGAGTGAAATTAATTGTGCTAATTGTGGTCAATGTGCTACAGTATGTCCTACAGGAGCAATTACTGAAAAAAGTTGTGTTTCTAAAGTATGGGGTGCATTAGAAAATGAAGATAAGCATGTGATTGTACAGACTGCACCTTCAATTCAGGCTACTGTTGGAGAAGAGTTTGGCATGGAAGAAGGTTCAATTGTAACTGAAAAATTAGCAGCAGCCTTAGATAAGCTTGGCTTTGATAAAATATTCTCTACTGATTTTGCAGCGGACTTAACTATCATGGAAGAAGGTAATGAGTTTATCAAGAGATTCCAAGGCGATAAGCACTTACCTCATATTACGTCTTGTTGTCCAGGTTGGGTTAAGTTCTGTGAGCATAATTATCCTGACTTAATTGAAAATCTATCTTCTGCTAAATCTCCAATGTCTATGTTCTCTGCAATTGCTAAGAGTTATTATGTAGAAGAAATGGATTTAGATGAAGATGAACTTTATGTAGTAGGAGTTATGCCTTGTACAGCTAAGAAGTTTGAGATGAATCGAGATGAATTAATCGAAACTGGTTCTGAAACTGATGCTGTTATAACTACAAGAGAATTAGTACGGATGATTAAAGAGGTTGGCTTAGATTTTGCTAACTTAGAAGGACGAGAATATGATGATATGATGGGAACTTCCACTGGTGCAGCTAATATCTTTGGAACTACAGGTGGAGTTGCAGAAGCATCCCTTCGAACTGTGAAAGAAAAATTAACTGGAGAATCTCTAGGTCGTCTTAATTTAGGATTTGAAGGAATTAATGAAGCTGAAATTGAAATTGGTGATGAGACAGTTAATGTAGCAATAGCTAATGGATTAAGTAATGCTGCTGAAATTTTAGATGAAGTACGTGAAGGTAATTCTAAGTATGACTTTATCGAAGTTATGGCTTGTCCTTATGGTTGTGTTGGTGGCGGTGGTCAGCCAGTACCTGCTACTGACGAAAGAAAACAAAAACGAGGTGAAGGATTGAAAAATATGGATGGGGCTAAAACAATTAGAAAGTCTCATGAAAATCCAGAAATCCTTAAGTTATATGATGAGTTCTTAGGAGAACCATTAGGTGGAGAATCGCATCACTTATTGCATACAAGATATAAAGAGCGAGAAAGAAATTAACATTTGTTACTCAAAGGTGGGTAGAAAATTTTTCTACCCACCTTTTTTTATTAATAAATATATGCTATAATATTAAATATACTAATCCCTTATTGGAGGAATTTAATGAAGATTCATAAATTGTCCTTTATAGAATTAGGATTATTACTTAGTTTAGTTATTATATTAGTAGTTATAATCTATAAAGTAAGTGGCGGAAATTTAGAATATTTATTATCTGATTTATTAGGAATATTGACATTTAATTGAATTATTTATGTAGTATGGTTGAGTTTGCGTTGACTTTTTGGTGAAAATATAGTATAATTGTCAATGTTTACTAATGATATGACCATCATAAAAAAATATACTAAGGTGGGGATATAATGAGCGGCCAATATGATCAGCAGCCTGACTGGAGTAGTAAATATGAACAAATGGAAGAACATAATGTAATTGCATTGGCACAGGATGGAGATAAACTGGCAGAAGAGTATTTAATTGATAATAATATTGATATTGTATATGCAAAATCTAAGTTATTTTATATTAAGGGGCTTGGAAATGATGATGTGATTCAAGAAGGACTTGTTGGACTCTACAAGGCTATTCGAGACTATAAGGTTAAGCGAGAAGCTTCTTTTCGTGGATTTGCCCACTTGTGCGTTAATCGTCAACTAATTTCGGCAATTAAAACAGCTAATCGTCAAAAACATATGCCGCTTAATAATTCAACCTCTATTGACAAGAAATTAAAGTATTCTAAAGATGATGGAGGAAGAGGTCGAACTTTACTTGATATATTGCCAGACCAGCAAAATGATCCGGAAAAGAGTTATGTTAACTCTGAATTAGTCAAAGAGGTTACTTCTCAATTGCGGGACATGTTAACTGATTTAGAATGGGAAGTATTTGATCGTTATATTCAAGGTAAATCATACAAGAGGATTGCAGATGAAATTGAAAGTAGTGTTAAGACGGTTGATAATGCACTACAGAGAGCCAGACGTAAAATTGATGAGTTAAAGCAGAATATAGAAGCAGAATTATATAATAAATAACTTTTATGAGTTGCCCAGAATGTGGGCAACTTTTTTAATTTTTTGCTAATAAAAATCATTAGTAAAGATATTAATCGCCAATCGCTTTGTGGCGATTTTTTTATTGTATAAGTAAAATAGCCTCTTATGTTAATAATTTACATTTAATGGTTGAAATTTGAACAAAAAGGGTGTAAAATTTAAATTGTAGTAACTATAATTTTATAATTTTTAAATAATTTCAAGTAACCTACTATAAGTAAATTAATCGTAGTAACCACAGAATAAGATTATAATTATTAATAAGCATACTCAAAGTATTTTTATGCTTTGAGTATTTCTGTTTTTTGGAGGTGAAATTATAAAACATTAATTAGAGATTAAAGTAAAATTATGAAATGTTAATTCTAATTACAAATAATCAGGGGGGATATTTTGCATGAATGCTTTCTCAAAAGATAATGTTTTAGTTTTATTGTTAGTATTTTTATTAACTTTATTATTGATTTCTGGATGTAGTAGTAGCGATAATGATTCAGATAATATCAATAATGAAACGGCTAAATTAAATATTTCTGTGCCGCTGCCAAATTTGCAGCCTGACATTGCTATCCAAGCAATCACTGATGATTTTAGTATTGATAAAATAGAGGTCTTAGTAGTTAATCAAAATGATACAGATGATGAATATCAAAGAAGTAAAAAGATTAATGCTGAGACTAAAAAAATGGCTTTTAGTTTTAATGAATTGAGAGTAGGAGAAAGTTATAATATTACTATTAATGCAGTAGATAATAGTGGATACAATGTTTACAGTGGAACTGATACTGTGACAATTTCTAATGGAAGTAATATTGCTAAAATAGATTTAGATCTTTTAGCAGCTCAAGGATTAGTAGTTAATTTAAAAGGTATAGCAGAAGATAGTTCAGGTGAAGTAAGGTTAGAACCTTCTGATATAGAAGCTAAAGCTATTTCTGCAGATATAGAGAGAGTTGAATTTAATAATAGTTTAGCAGCTAATGATTATACCTTATTGATTGAGATTAATAATAAAGTAGTTAAGACTAGTGAAATTAGTTTAATGCCGGGAAGAATGACGATTATTAATGGGATTGATATGAATAATCCAGATGTATATTTAAAAGAAAGCGATTTAGAAATAACTTGGGGCCAACCTGGTTCAGGAATTGGAGTCAGTCCTAGAGCAAAGGACTTTGTTAATCAAATTGAAGTAGCTATCAATTCTACAGCAGATGTTTATTATACTCTTGATGGCAGTAATCCAAGAAATAATGGTCAAATATATAACGGAGCGATTACAATTGGCGCCAGCATGGCCGTAGGAGAAAGAAAAACTTTAAAAGTGTTTGCTGAAGGAGAAGATGGGGGAGTTACAAAGAATAGTTATCAATTTACTAAAAAGTATGCGCAGGCTAATCCAAATCAGACAACAATGAAATTAGGAGCTTTATATACACCACAGTTTACAAGCTTTAGAATTTGGTCTCCTGATAGTAAAGATGTCACTGTAACTGTTGATGGGAAAGAACATCAATTAAGAAAGTTAGCTTCTTTTGCTGGCTATGAAGATATTTATCATAGCAAAATAATGGGAGATCTAGAAGGGGCAGAATATCAATTTAAGATAGATGAGCAGGCAGTTAGAGATCCTTATGGTGTAATGGCTAAAGCTGATAAAAATGTGAATATAGTAATGGATGTAAGTAGTGTGCAGCCAGATGGCGGTTGGAGTAGCCGACCAGAATTAAAGCAACGAGAAGATGCAGTTATTTATGAGATGCATGTTAGAGACTTTACTATAGATGATAGTTCTGGAATTAGTGATGCTAAACAAGGTAAATTCTTGGGAATGGTAGAAGAGGGAACTACAATTCCAGGGACTAGTATTACCACAGGAATTGATCATTTGAAAGAATTAGGTGTAACTCATGTCCAAATTATGCCTTTTTATGATTTTGCTACTGAAATGTACAATTGGGGTTATGATCCTCATAATTATAATGTCCCAGAAGATCAGTATGCTCTAGATCCTGATAATTATCACCAACGGGTCAAAGAGGTTAAGGAAATGATCAATCAGTTACATGCTAATGGTATTCGAGTAATTATGGATGTTGTTTATAATCACACTTATTCTAAAGAGATGTTTAGAGGAATTACTAATCAATATTATACTGATGGTGATTGGTCTGGTTGTGGTAATTCAGTTGATACTAGTGTAGCAATGGTTAGTAGAATGATTAAAGATTCTTTAGAATATTGGGTTGATGAATATAACGTAGATGGTTTTAGATTTGATTTAATGGGCATTTACTATGAAGATGCAGTTAAGGACTGGAGCCAACATTTAAATGAAAAATATCCTGAACGAAACTTATTACTTTATGGAGAACCATGGGCAGCATCTGGTACACCTGGTGATACAGTTAGTTATGGTGATATAGCTAAGTTAGCTTCTGGTCATATTGGTTCATTTAATGACCAAATTAGAAATGCTATTATTGGCAGTAATAAAGATGCTTTAGTAGATAGTTATATGTTTAATCGAGGAACTAAAGCCCCAATAATTAAAGATGTAGTTACAGCATCTAATTTAGGTGGATTTGATTTTGCCGATCCCGAGCAGACAATTAATTATGTTTCAGCGCATGATAATTTAGCACTGTGGGATAATATCAAATATGAATTTGCTAATGATGATAATTTAGATTTGAGTACTCAAAAAGCATATGCAACTCGCATTGATAAATTCGCGATGGGGATTGTTGGAACTTCACAGGGAATTCCGTTTATGCATGGTGGAGATGAGATGTTGAGGACTAAAGTTCCAGTAGGAAAAGATATTACTAATCAAGATGTATTCCATCATGTAGAGAACAGTTATAATGCTCCTGATGAATATAATAAAATAGATTGGAATTGGAAGACGGAATATGATAATGATAGTAATGGATTAAATGATGTTTATGAATATTACCAAGATTTAATTGCTTTAAGAAAGAACCATCCTGCATTTAGAATGAACACTTATGATCAAATAGATAGAAATGTAAGTAGTTATGTAGCAGATGATAATTCTAAGGTAGTAATTGCAATCATCGATGGAGCTAAGGTCGGAGATAATTGGGAAGAAATAAGAGTGATTTATAATTCAGGGGCTGATTATAGTTATAAACTACCTGCAGGTGAATGGGAAAAGGTATTTACTGCTGAAGGTAGAGTAACTGAGGAGGTTTCAGGTACTGTGAATTGCGAAGGTACAGCAGTAACTATTTTTGCAGGGCAATCAAGCTCAACTAGTGTTAATTTGACTATTAAAGGTCCGCTTGGGGAGCAGTTGGCCCCTGGTACAGAAGTGATAGCTAGTGTTAATAGTGGAGTAGAAAAGTTAAAAAAGATAGATGAAAATGGTCAGATTAAGTTTAGTGATTTAGCAGTCCAAGATACTTTATTTAGTTTAGAAGTAACTGAAGTAGGGAAAACAGAAGTAAAATTATCTTTAAGTGAAACAATTAATAATTTTGAAGTCAGTCTTGAATCTTTACCATATGTTGATGGAGAGAAAGAAAGTAAATGGGAAGATGATGCTAAAGTATTTACTGACCCAACTGCAGATAATTTTTATGGTAGTAGTGGTGACAGCATAGATTCTATTTATCTCACAAATAATGAAGAAAAATTATATGCTTATATTAGTTTGGATAGTTATACTTGGGGAAAAGAAGCTATGTTTTATATTGATGTAATAAAAAATCAGTCAGGAATAACAGACTTTAGCTCTACTACAGATTGGAGTTGGGGTAATGCTCATGCGATCTTGCCGGATTCTGTTGAAGGAGTTTTATCAGTATTTGGAGATAGAAGTGGTTATGGATTTTATACTTTCTTAGCTGGTGATGAAACTGAGAAAAGTTCTGTAGTAGATATAGCTTATAAAGATGGAAATATAGAAATGAGTGTCCCGCTAACAACTCTTGATTTAAATAGCGGAGATCAGATTAAAGTATTTGCATCAATTAATGATGGACCTAATTCTATTCATGATGTAGTACCTGGCACCGGAACTGATGATGTAATTAGTGATGGAGAGAGAGTATTTGATTTCTCTAATTTAACTACTGAGACCAGTTATGTAATTGGTGGTGGTACTCCACGAAGTAATGAAAAAGAGATAACTGATTTTGAGTTAGCAGAAGAAAGAGGAACTGTAACTATCAATAATAATAATAAAACAGTCAAAATAGAAGTAACATCAGAAACAGATTTAAGTAATTTAACTCCTATAATTGAGGTCTCTGATGAAGCTACAGTAGATCCTGAAAGTGGAATAGAGCAAAATTTTGAAATGCCAGTTACTTATACAGTAACTGCAGAAAATGGTACGAAACAAGGTTGGCTTGTAATGGTTACTAAAAATGAAAGGTAGGTAATTTTAATGTCAAAAGTGTTTACAAGAAGGAAGAGTTTATTATTAGTAATATTAATCTTAAGTTTAACTACTGTAGTTGCTTGTAGTAGTAGTGATGATAATAAAAATACTCCAGCTGATGCAGAATTAAAAGTTAGTCTTGAGGATTTTAATAATGATAGTCAACTGGACTTAACTATCAAAGAAATAACAGTCACTTTAACTAATCAAAATGATAGCAGTGATAAAAAAGAAAAAACTAAGAATTATGATCAAGGAAATGTAGCCTTTAATTTTAATAAATTACAGCAAGATACTACTTATAAGATAGATGTAGTTGCTATAGATGATGAAGGCTATGAAGTTTATTATGGGGATGATACTGCTATAATAAGTAGCAGTAGTCAAACTAAAACTATTGAATTAACTCAAACTAAAGCCAAAGGATTAGTGATTAATTTTAAAAATATTCCAGAGGAGGCGGCTTCAGGAGAGCTAAAACTAAGCCCAGCCCAAGAAGAATTAATAGCAGCAATTGACTTAAATGATAAACAAGCGCAATTTAATGATATTATAGCTGGCAATTATGCTTTAGAAGTAGAATTATTTGATGCTGAAGAAAATTCAATCTACCAAGAGCAGACTGATTCTGATTTAAGCGTGTTACCAGGTAGAGTTACTAATATTACTATCAATTTAAGTACGGGAAATGAACTGATAGTTGATATTAATTGGGGTTCTACAATTGCCCCTCAGGCTCCAACAGGAGTAGCGGCTACTGCTACAGAATCTGGTATTAAATTGAATTGGGATGATAATGCTGCTCAATACATGGTTTATCGGGGTCAAAGTAACGAGCGGAAATTGCCTTTAGCACGCAGTAAAAATAATATTTATACAGATAGTACAGCAATAGCAGGTACTAGTTATTATTATTGGGTGCGGGCTATTGGGGATGATGGTTTAAATAGTGATTTATCAACTGCGGTTACAGCAACAGCTGTTCCTCATCAATATGAAGGGGTTAAAGTACATTTTAAAGATGCAGCCGGTACTCCAAAAGTTTATTCTTGGTATCATAGTGATGGAGAAAAGGTTGAACCTAATGGCGGTTGGCCTGGCGCAGAAATGAAGTATGAAGGTAATGCTTGGTATTACGCTGAATTTCCAGAAGTTACTGATATAAGTTTAATTTTTATTCCAAGTACAGGAGAAAGTGACCAGACCCCTACTTTAAGCAGAAGTCAAAATGAATGGTGGTATCAAGATGGTCAGTGGTATTCTGCTTGCCCAGAAAAATCTCAGAAACCCGAAGTAGCTTTTGATTTGAGCGAAGGAACTTATAAAGGTGAACAAGAACTTGAGATTTCTCTAATTGGTAGTAATTTAAGAGATATAAGTGCAGAATTTAATGGTCAGTCAGTTACTTTGCATGATACAGAGAATAAGATTGATAAGACTACTATTCAACTAGGAGATTATCTTGCCAATGGTGAAACAGCAGAAATTACAGTTACTGCAACTAATGATGCAGGGACTATTACTACTACAGCAACTTATACTCGTGAGGATAGTTATGAAGGAGATTTTGTTTTTTATTTAAAATATAGTGGTTCTGATACTCCTAATATGTATGCTTGGCTTGATAGTGGTGAACAACCACTTGGTTCTTGGCCAGGTTCGGCAATGACTGATGAAGAAAACGGATATTATGTTTATAAATTTGATAATGTTGACTTTGAGCAATTAAATTTAATATTTAACTGGACTGGGGGGCAGACAGACGATCTTTCTGTTGACTCTAAGGGGCAGTATTGGTATGAAGATAAAGATGGAGATGGTAGCAAAGAGTTATATAAGAAAGATAAACCTACAATTTCAATCACTCCAGCTAGTGGAGTTTACCAAGGATCTAAAATGATTCAAATTAACTTAAAAGGTAATGGATTTACTATTTCTGATGCTGAGTATGAGTTCAATGGGCAAATAGTTGATTTGACTGATAAACCCCAAGAAACTATAACTTTAAGTGATTATGTAGATGATGGGGCCAGTGCAACGTTAACAGTGACTGCAGAAAACGAGGTAGGAACTGTTACTAAAGAAGTAAATTACACCAGAGATGATAATGCAGTTGTAGAGGCTACTGGATTCACTTGGGATAATGCTAATGTTTATTTTGTAATTACTGATCGGTTTTATAATGGAGATACTAGTAATGACAATTCTTATGGCAGACCTCAAGTAGATGCTGCAGGAAATGAGATTGGAACCTTTCATGGAGGGGATATTCCAGGATTAAAAGAAAAAATAGATAGTGGATATTTTGATAAACTAGGAGTTAATGCAATTTGGATTACAGCACCATACGAACAGATTCATGGTTTTGTTGGAGGAGGAGATGATGGAAGTTTTGCACATTATGCTTATCATGGCTACTATGCTTTAGATTATACAGCTTTAGATAAGAATATGGGGACAGTCGAGGAATTTAGAGATTTTGTTAATACTGCTCATGAGCATGAAATTCGAATTGTGATGGACGTAGTAATGAATCATCCTGGTTATAATACAATTAAAGATATGAACCAATATAATTTTGGTGGCTGGAAGAATAAAGCTTTAAATGATGATTGGTCTCCGACTAAGAAAGAAAATTGGCACAGCTATCATAAGAGCATTGACTATGCAGGTTCTGCCGAGCAGTGGGCCAACTGGTGGGGGCCAAATTGGATCAGAGCTGGTATTGCTGGTTATGATTCAGGAGGAGATGATGTGCTAACTGAAGGTTTAGATGGACTGCCAGATTTTAAAACAGAATTAGAAATAGCAGCAGAATTGCCAGCGGTTTTAAAAACAAAGTGGAGTCAAGAAGATAGTAGTTATGAGGATTGGGTAGTACCAACAGCTCAAAATTTAAGACGAGATTTAGGAATTGCTCCAGCAGATTATATTACTAAATGGTTAGCAGCTTGGGTAGAAGAGTTTGGAATTGATGGTTTTAGAGTCGATACTGTTAAACATGTCGATGAAGAGCAGTGGGGGCAGTTAAAAGAAGCTGCTCAAAAAGCTCTAGAAAGTTGGCGTGATGACAACTCTACTGCGCCAGGAGCAGATTGGGATGAAGACTTCTGGATGGTAGGAGAAGTTAATCCCCATGGTGTGGATAAGAGTGATTATTTTTATGATAACAATGGTGATGGAATCACAGATTTTGATGCTGTAATTAATTTTAATTTTCCTAAAGATGGTGACTTATCTGAAATTGGTGCTTTATGGCAGGATTACGCTGATGAAATTAATAGTGATCAGCAATTTAATGTGATGAGTTATATTTCCTCTCATGATACCCAATTAGGAGCTTTAGGCAATAAAATTGATGCTGGTACAGCATTGTTATTAGCACCGGGAGTAGTACAGACTTTTTATGGTGATGAGATAGATAGACAGCCTAGTACAGGTGACTTTGATGAAGTTCAACAAACTAGGTCTGATTATCCTTGGTATGAGCAAGAAGAAGATGTTTTAACTCACTGGCAGAAGCTGGGCCAATTTAGAGCTAATCATCCAGCAGTAGGAGCAGGAAGCCAGATTGATTTAGGAGATGACACTTATTTAAGAACCTTTGGCAGCGATAAAGTAGTTATTAAGATTAATGCTTCAGGTGCTACTAAAATTGATGTCAGTAAGGTTTTCGCTGATGGTGTTACTTTGAGAAATGCTTATACTGCTTCACAAGACGAAGTAAGTGATGGAAGTATTGAGTTTGAAGCTCAAAATGGGGTGATTTTGTTAGAAAAAATTAATTAATATAATATGTATAACTAAGACAGGGAATTTTCCCTGTCTTAGTTATTTTTGAGTTCATAGCTTATAAATCATGACTCATAGCACATAGCTTAATTTCCATTTTTAATTTAGATAAAGGATAAATTAGTAATATCTCGAATAATTATAAATAGAAATAATTTGAAAGGGGAGATATAAATTGGAATTTAATAAAAGAATAGTTATTTCAATAATGTTAGTAATTTTAATATTTACATTTGTAGGATGTAAAGAAGAAACAGATTTTGCTGCAAAAGAAGAAGTTAGTTTTACTGTAGTTGGCTCTAACTTAGCTAATTATCAAGAAACTGGAGTTGAAGCAGATACTAAAGAGCTAAACGTAAAATTCAATCAACAACTAGCAGAAGTAGAAGTTAGTTTATTAAAAAATGGAGAGCAGGTCACTGGATTTAAAACTAATATCGATAAGCAGCAGTTAAGTATCACTAGTTTGAAATTAGTGCCAATCACTAATTATAAACTAGTAATAGTAGCTAAAAGTGATAGCGGGCAAGAAATAACTAATAGTTATCAATTTGAGACTAAACCTGCCTCATATCCGCAGGTAGAAAACCCTAATGAAACTTTATTACAAGGTTTTTATTGGGAAATGGCAGGGTATCCTTATTTAGATAAATATCCGGAAGAAAAGAATTTGTGGGAACTTTTAGCCAAACGAGCACCTAAATTTAAAGAATTAGGTTTTACTTCAATTTGGATCCCCCCTGCTAATAAAGCTGATAGCGTCAGAGACGAAGGATATGCTGTGTATGATTTATGGGATTTAGGAGAATTTAAGCAAGCAGGTAGTGTGAGAACAAAATATGGAACGAAAGAAGAATTAGAAACAGCAGTAGCAGCATTACATGAACAAAATATTAAGGTTTATTATGATGCGGTACTGAATCATAGAATAGGTTTGGGTAAGCAAAATGTGGAAAGTACTGTTTTAAAATCTGGTAAAGAGATTAAATCCTATACTAGTTTCCCTAATTTAAAAGGGCGAGAAAAATATTATAGTCAAGCAGAGAAGTGGGATTGGAATTGGAAACAATTTGATGGAGTAGATTATGATGCTGAAGATGGTCCGATTTCACCACAAGCCTTTAAAGATAAGACTTGGGATGATACTTATGACAAAGATTATTTATTAGGGGCAGATGTTGATTATGAAAATAAGAAAGTGCAACATGAACTTAAAGAATGGGGTGCTTGGTTAGTCAATGATATTGGATTTGATGGTTTTAGAATAGATGCTGTGAAACATATTGATTCTAATTTTATTGACCAGTGGTTAACCCACATTCAGAAAAATAGTGAGAAAGATGTATTCTTTGTCGGGGAAGCTTGGATTAAAAACAAAATGGGATTATCATTTTTCTTATCTGATGTTGATAATAAAGATTTAACAGTTTTTGATTTTCCTCTGCGCAATACATTTAAAGATATGATGACAGGTCTAGTTAACATGTCTGCTTTAGGAAGTGCAGGTTTAGTTAATGACCCTAATTATAGCGACCGAGCTATTACATTTATTGATAATCATGATACAGGCAGAGATAAAGTCGAATATAATGCACCAATTACTAGATTTAAGATGCAGGCTTATGCTTATATTTTAACTCGGGCGCAAGGAAAACCAATGGTATTTTGGAAGGATTATTATCAGAATGGATATCAAAGTGAACTGCATAAATTACTAGAAGTAAGAAAATATTATGCTTATGGCCCAGGTAGAGAAGTTAATAATAATAGTAAACGCGTCTATTCTTATGTACGAGAAGGGTTAGAAAGTAAACCACGTACTGGCTTAGTAGCAATGATTAGTTCAGGTACATCAGGTGAAGTAGTCAGCAAAAGAATTAAAACTAATAAACCAAATACCACTTTTTACGACTATACAAGAAATATAAAAGAGACCGTAACTACAGATGAAAATGGATATGCTGAGTTCAAAATTCGCCTATCCGAAAAAACCGGATGGAGTATATGGGTACCCAGCTCAAAATGAAGCATATAGATTGCGCACTTTAACTAGCTCTAAGCACAGCGCTTAGGACTACACGGAGGGTCTCACGCTTTTCGAGACCCGGAGGGCTAGAACATGTAAGCAATGAAATATAGATAACAAGACCAAAGAGCAATTTGGATTAAAAGAGCATCTGGGTACCCAGCTCAAAATGAAGCATATAGATTGCGGGATCACAGCAAATTGCAAATGAATTGTATATTGATTGCGCAAAGTAATTAGTGTTAAGATGAAGCGCTGTGGGCTACACGGAGAGTTTTGTGAGCAAAACTCGTAGACACTTAACTAGCTCTAAGCACAGCGAATTGGGCTACACGAAGGGTCTAGAATAGATTACGAAAATAGAGAGGGGCTTTATATTTGGGAGATGAATAATAAAAAGATATTAAGTTTAATTGTGGTTTTATTGTTATTGACTTTTAGTGGAGGATGTTTGCAACCTCAAGAATTTGCAGTAATAGATTCTAATTTAGCTAATTATAAAGAAACTGGAGTAACACCTAAAGTAGAGAAAATAAAATTAAAGTTTAGCCATAATTTAGCTGCCGTTGAGGCAAATTTAATTGAAAATGATAAGCGAGAATTAGACTTAAAGGTGCAAAAGAACGGTAAAAAATTATTGATTACTGGTTTTAAATTAAATCCGATTACTAACTATGATTTAACAATCACAGCAGCAGATAAACAAGGAAAGAAGATAGTAAATGAATATCAATTTATTACTGAAGCAGCTTCTTATCCCCAAGTAGATAAACGAAATAAAACATTATTACAGGCTTTTTATTGGGAAATGAATAAAGGAAAGTATGGTGAGAAATATCCTGAAGAGAAAGAATTATGGCAATTATTAGCTCAGCGTGCTGTTGAATTTAAAGAGTTGGGAATTACTGCTTTATGGCTTCCTCCAGCTAATAAAGCTCATAATCAAGAAGATGAGGGTTATGCTGCTTATGATTTGTGGGATTTAGGTGAGTTTGATCAAGCTGGAACAGTAAGAACTAAATATGGAACTAAAAAAGAATTAGAGCAGGCAGTTAAAGATTTGCATCAGCAGGATATTAAAGTATATTATGATGCTGTGTTAAATCAAAGAATTGCGCATGGAAAAAATAATTTAGAAACTGCTCCATTAAAAGGTGGCGACCAGATCAAATCCTATACTAAATTTAGCCCTTTAAAAGGACGAAAAAAGTATTATAAGCAGTCTGAAGAGTTTCAATGGAACTGGAAGGCTTTTGATGGTGTAGATTATGGGGCTGAAAAAGGTGAAATTGGTGCTAGGAATTTTAAAGGTAAATCCTGGGATGATACCTATGATGTAGATTATCTGATGGCTTCTGATGTAGATTATGAAAATGAAAAGGTACAGCATGAACTTAAAACCTGGGGTAGTTGGATAGTTAATGATATTGGTTTTGACGGTTATAGATTAGATGCAGTAAAGCATATAGATGCTAATTTTCTGTCGCAGTGGATGACTCATATTCAACAAAATAGTGAGAAAGATGTATTTTTTGTCGGAGAAGCTTGGATTGAAAATAATATGGGTTTAAAATTTTTCTTAAGCTCTATTAATAATGATAATATGAATTTATTTGATTTTCCTTTACGTAATGCATTTACTTCAATGAGTTTTGGTAATTTGAATATGGCAGCTTTACAGTCAGCTGGTTTTGTAAATGATGCAATGTATGGTGATAGAGCAGTAATGTTTGTAGATAATCATGATACAGGTCGTGATGAAGCTTCTTATAAAACTCCAATTATTCATCGAGAGTTGCAGGCTTATTCTTATATGCTGACTCGAGATAAAGGATATCCAATGGTTTTCTGGAAACATTTATATAATTCTGATTTGCAAAAAGACTTAACTCGATTATTAGAAGTGAGAAAGTATTATGCTTATGGTCCAGGAAGAGAAGTTGATAATAACACACAGAAGGTATATTCTTATGTGAGAGAAGGCTTAACAGGAAAACCAAATACCGGATTAGTAATGATGATTACAACGGGAACTTCTGGTGAAATCGCAACGAGAAAAATTAAAACTAATAAAGCTAATACTACTTTTCATGACTATACTAGAAATATCAAAGAAGCTATTACTACAGACGAAAATGGTTATGCAGAATTTAAAGTACGTAAAACCATAGATGCTGGATGGAGCATCTGGGTACCTAGCAAAAAGTAGTGCATATAGATTGCGGAATCACAGCAAGTTGTAAATGAGTTGTATACTGATTGCGCAAAGTAATTAGTGTTAAGATGAAGCGCTGTGGGCTCCACGGAGAGTTTTGTGAGCAAAACTCGTAGACACTTTAATTAGCTCTAAGCACAGCGCTTAGGACTACACGAAGGGGTCTTCAAATTTTATCTTAAGAAAATGATTAATTTAGTCGTGAGTAATGGGCTGTTAGCTCAAAGTTCACGATTTATTGTTTAATAAAAGGGGTGATTAGTTTGAATGAAGTATTAATGCAGGCATTTTATTGGGAAATGAATCAAGGACGATATGCTGAAGAATATCCTGAAGAAGAAAATTTATGGCAGTTATTAGCTCAGCGGTCAGAAGAATTATCTGAAGTGGGGATTACTTCTTTGTGGTTACCTCCAGCGAATAAAGGAAAAGCTGGCAGCTATGATGTGGGTTATGGAACTTATGATTTATGGGATTTAGGCGAATTTTATCAACAAGGAACAGTAAGAACTAAATATGGTACTAAAGAAGAATTAGAAGAAGCTATTAAAGAGTTGCATCAGCAGGGAATTGATGTTTATTATGATGCAGTATTAAATCATCGTTTAGGAGCTGACGAATCGGAAGTTGTAGAATTGAAGTCTGGTGATTTAGCTGAGGTATGGACAAAATTTAAATTTCCTGGTCGTGATAAGTATAGTACTTTTGAATGGGATTGGCAGTGTTTTGATGGTATTGATTGGGACCAGAGAACAGAAAAAGGAGGTAAATATTTATTTGTTAATAAACAGTGGGATAAATCCTATGCTGAAGATTATATTATGGGAGCAGATATAGATTATCAGAATTCTGATGTCAGAGCTGAAGTTAAAAAGTGGGGATATTGGATAGTTGAAGAGATTGGTTTTGATGGTTTCAGATTGGATGCCAGCAAGCATATAGATAATGATTTTATTGCTGAATTTATTTCATATTTACAACAAAAGTCAGAAAAAGATTTACAGTTTATAGGGGAATCTTGGGAAGAAAATCCTAATTCATTAATTGCTTATTTAGAGCAAGTAGGAACACAAGATTTAAGTGTTTTTGATTTTGCTTTAAGAAATGAATTTACTAAATTACGTGATGGCAACTTAGATTTAAGGTGGCTTGGGGGAGCAGGTTTAGTTAACCAAGCGGGATATGAAGAACGAGCAGTTACTTTTGTAGACAGTCATGATACAGACCGAGATAATGAAGATAAATCAATTAGTAAGCGTAAACAGCAGGCATATGCTTATATTTTAATGCGTGAAGATGGTTTACCTTGTATTTACTGGAAGGATTATTATATTTGGGGCTTGAAAGAGGAACTAGATAAACTAATAGATGCCCGACAAAAGTTTGCTTATGGACCAGGCTATGAGACTAATACGAATGATTATAATACTTATTCTTATATTAGAGAAGGAAGTTCTGAAGTTCCTAATAGTGGATTAGTAATGATGATCACCCAATCTGACGAGGGAGGAGTAATTACTAAGGAAATAAATTCCCTACAGTCGAATACAACTTTTTATGATTATACAGGAAATATAGAAGGTACAGTTGAAACTGATAATAATGGTGTAGGAGAATTCAAAGTTCAAGCTCAAGCAGATGCCGGATGGAGCATCTGGGTACCTAGCAAAAAATAAAGCATATAGATTGCAGAATCCCCTTTCAACCTCATTTTTTGAGGTCCAGAGGGGATTCTGTATTTTTATAAAAATCTTCTAATTTTTATTTTGCTTCATAATAATAAATAACAAGTAGATTATATAAAGGGGCGAAAATTATGAAAGTGTGTAAATTATTAGTCTTATTTTTATTGATTAGTTTAGTAGTTACTAATACTGTTATGGCTGAATCTAAAAAAATATTTGAAATGAATGACCCACTTGGAGATGATTATGGAGCCGGAACTTATATTTATCCTCAACACCAACAATTCAAAGATTATCAGGGGTTATTTGACTTAAGTTTTTTTAAAGTAATGGCTAATGAAAAGCAATATATTTTTTATTTTAAATTTAAGCAGGTTACTAATCCTTGGCATGCACCTTATGGTTTCAGTCATCAGTTGATTCAAGTCTATATTGATAATAGTGATGGAGGAAGTAAAGAAGTTTTTAAACAAGGGGCCAATGTTAAATTTGAAAAGCAACATCCGTGGAATCAATTATTAAAAATTACCGGTTGGAATGTTGAGTTGTTTAATTTAGATGACAAACAAAAGGATTATAAACTTTTAGAATCAGCAGCAGTTAAGCTGGAAGAAAAAAAAGTAATTAAAGTTACTATTCCGCGAAAAAAATTAAAAGATTTATCCGAAGCCTATTATTATGTATTAGTTGGCTCTTTAGATGGATTTAATTATGACAATTATAGAAAGGTTACGGCTGAAGGAGGGGCATGGAACTTTGGTGGAGGAACTGATAGCGATTTAAATCCTAATGTAATTGATACTTTGGTCCCAGAAGGATTAAGTCAAAAGCAGGTGTTAGGTAGTTTTGATACAGAAGAGGGACAGTTAGCAACTTTGCGAGCAGTTGGCCCAGAATTAGCTTTGCCTTGGAAACTAGTTATTATTTTTGCCTTTAGCATTATATTCTTATTAACTATTTTTGGAATAATAATAAAATTTATTAATAAAAAGTTTATTAAATGCATTTAATAAATAAATTACTTTAAAAAAGTATATTTTGTGATAAAATATAAATAAATATCTATAAGTGGAATAAGTTGTTAAAAAATGATATTGTTTAAAAGCATTTTATAAGTTTATAAGTATATAAAATGACATGCCGCTATTTTCTAATAAAAAGTGAATGCGGTATGTTATTTTATTTTTTATAATATTAATCTAATAAAACAAAATAAAAAAAGTTATCAGGAGGTAATAATTAATGAAGAAGAAAAGAATAACAATTTTAGTTTTAAGTTTAATTTTATTGTTGGGTTTGGTAGGATGTTCAGATGATGATAGTGTAAAGAAATATAATTTAACAGTAGAACCTAAAACAGATGGGACAGGAGAAGTAACAGTAGAACCTTTAAAAGATAAATATGAAGAAGGTAAGGAAGTAACTCTGACACCTAATGGAAAAGGAGAACATAATTTTGACCATTGGGAAGGTAGTGGTTATGATGGAAATACAGATAATCCGCTAATATTAGAGATGACAAGTGATATTACCTTAGTAGCAGTATTTAAAGATAGTATAGCTCCATCAAGTCCGACAATAGAAGGTATAAGTGCTGGAAAATATAATAGCAATCAGACTTTTACAATATCAGGAGTAAATGAAGCAAAAATAGAGTATTCAACAGATGGAGGAACAAGTTGGACTGAATATAGTTCCGAAGTGACATTATCAGAAGAAAAGACTTATGATTTGGTAGCCAGACAAACAGATGAAGCAGGAAATACTTCAAGTAATACAGCTACAATTACAGTAACAATTGATAAAACTGCTCCTGATTGGACAACAGGTCCTAATATCACAACAACAGCGGATACAAGTAGTGTAGGAATTAGTGCCCAAGTAGATGAAGGAGGAACAGTTTATTATAAAGTTATTTTTGATGGGATAACAAAGCTAACAGCAAGTGAAGTAAAATCAGCCGGAAATAGTACTTCAATTTCAGCAGATATAGAAAAAGAGATTACCATTGATAGTCTTAATGCAGGAACAAAGTATGATATTTTCTTTGTAGCAGAAGACAATGCTGGTAATTTACAGAGTGATAGTATAGTAAAAAAAGTAGATGTTAGTACTACTATAACAGCACCAGAAATGGTAACAGTATTATCAGGAACAGCAGCAGATGGAAGCACCTCGATAGATTACGATATAGAAATGGGTAAGTATGAAATAACTCATGCAGAGTTCATTAAGTTCTTGAATAGTGCAGGAGTAACTTCAGATGGTAGTTATGAAGGAAAAGAAATAATAGATATGGATGCTATTGATTGTGCAGTAGGATATGATGATAGATTTTATTTTGCCGGGAGTGGGAAAGCAAAAGTTGAAAATACTCCAGTAATAGAGGTAACTTGGTATGGAGCAGTAGCTTATTATAATTGGTTAAGTGAACATGAAGGATTAACTCCAGCTTATGATTTGAATAATTGGGAGTTAAAGACTTCAGATAAATCTGTTTTAGAAGGATATAGGTTACCGACTGCAAATGAGTGGTGGTATGCAGCTCGTGGTGGAGCTGATGGAGACAATACAACTTATGCTGGTAGTGATAATATTGATGAGGTAGCTTGGTATGGAGAAGACTGGAACATAGGTTCGACTCATCCAGTAGGCGAACTAAAGGCAAATGAACTTGGTATATATGATATATCAGGAAACGTGTGGGAGTGGAGCAACACCCCCTATGGTTCTTCCCGAGTTGTTTTGGGTGGCAGCTGGGGCAGCGACGCAGTCAGCTGCGAGGTGGACAACTTTTACGCTAGTGATCCGTCCTTTGGCGATTTTTACCGCGGTTTTCGTCTTACCAAGACGAAGTAGGCGAGATGAACGAGCTTCAGAAGAAGGTTTTCCATCCTATATTATATCAATTAATAATCAGTTGAACGAAATTATTCAGTTAAAGCTCTAATCATTAGCTAAATTAAATCCTAATAAATGTTTTTTGAAATTTGAAATGCATTAATATGATAGATGAAATTGATCAGTTTATTAATAAAAGCAAATTGATGCAGGACTTCTGATAACAGCAGATTAAAGGCATCCCAGTCTATGATCATAAATGAAGGGTGGGATGTTTTACATAAAGATTTAGTTTTAATTAGAAGTTTAGGAGCATTAACGGGGACGTCGTGAATCTGCGGGACGTTAACTGAATTAAGTGTAAAAGTTTATAATGATGGGGATACAGGAGGGGTTTCTAAACAGTTTAATTATTTATAATCAAATATACTTATTTTGATGTATAAATAGATAGATTTTGGTTATATTATTAATAGGTGATAAAAAATGAAACTATCAATT
>NZ_JAFBDQ010000017.1 GCF_016908315.1 Halanaerobacter jeridensis
AAACATTAACCTAGTATTCAATAATTCAAAGCTATGAACTGTTTTTTGGTTTTGAATTTACTACTAGCCACTAGCTTTTATCTACTAGCTAGTGGAAC
This sequence comes from Halanaerobacter jeridensis, assembly GCF_016908315.1. Taxonomy (GTDB): domain Bacteria; phylum Bacillota; class Halanaerobiia; order Halobacteroidales; family Halobacteroidaceae; genus Halanaerobacter; species Halanaerobacter jeridensis. Next base: position 99 of record NZ_JAFBDQ010000017.1, read on the forward strand.
GATAGTACCACTTTATATAGATTATTCCTCAGTTGCTTGTTGTTCCTCTTGTTGTTCCTCTTGTTGTTCCTCTTTGCTTTCTTCTTTCTCTTCTTCTTGATTACTTACTTTATCACTTTCATTAATATAGCCTACTGAAACTACTTGATCATCTTCACTTAAACGCATCACAGTAACACCTTGCGTATTACGACCAGTTTTTGAGATCTCTGCAGCAGAAGTTCTTAATAGAATTCCTTCTTTAGAAATCAGAATTACTTCTTCATCTTTTACTGTTTTAATATCGATTAACTTACCATTTCTTTCAGTCTCTTTAAGAGTAATAATTCCTTTTCCAGATCTCTTTTGAGCTCTATATTTAGGTAATGGAGTTCTTTTACCATAACCTTTATTAGTGATTACTAATAGCTCTTTATCATCATCAACGATATCCATTCCTACGACTTTATCATCGTTTTGCAGGGAAATCCCTTTAACTCCTTTAGCCGTTCGTCCCATATTTCTTACTTCTTTTTCAGAAAATCTGATTGCTAATCCTTCTTTAGTTCCTAAGATAACTTCTTCTTCACCAGTTGTTAACTTAGCATCAACTAATCTATCACCTTCATTTAATCCTAAGCCAATCAAACCTGTATAGTTAGTATTAAACTCTTCTAAAGAAGTTTTCTTCACTAATCCTTGTTCTGTTGTCATAAATAAATATTGGTCTTCTTTAAATTCTGAAATTGGAACTACGCTCGTAATATTTTCTTCAGGGTCAAGGTCTAATAAATTAATAATTGGAATCCCTTTAGCCTGACGACCTCCTTCAGGAATCTGATATCCTTTCATCCTGTAAATCCGACCTTGGTCAGTAAAGAAGAAGAGATAATTATGCGTTGAGGTTACATAAATGTCTTTAGCAAGATCATCTTCTTTAGTCTTTAAAGCAATAACACCTTTACCGCCTCGATGTTGGTTACGATATGTATCAAGACTAGTTCTCTTAATGTAGCCATCTTTGGTAATTGCTACTACTATATCTTCTTCTTCTATCAAATCTTCCATTTCTAGGTCAATATTTTGATCTCTAATTTCTGTTCGGCGTTCATCACTATATTCTTCTTTAATCTCTTTTAATTCATCTTTAACAATTCCTAATAATTTATCTTCACTAGCTAAAATAGATTTGTAGTAGCTTATTTTTTCTTGTAATTCTTCATACTCATCATCTATTTTTGTTCTCTCTAAACTAGTTAATCTACTTAAACGCATATTTAAAATTGATTTAGATTGTTTTTTAGAAAAACCAAACTCTGCTATTAACTCTTCACGAGCAGCAGAAGTATCTTCAGCTCCTTTGATTAATTCTACAACTCTATCAATATTACTTAAAGCTTTCTTGAAACCTTCTAAAATATGGGCTCGAGATTCAGCCTTATTTAGGTCATGTTTAGTTCTGCGAGTAATAACTTCTTTTTGGTGGTTAATGTAATGTTCAATCACTCTCTTAATACCTAAAACTTTTGGTTCCCCATCCACTAAGGCTAACATTATGACACCAAAAGTAGTCTGCATTCTTGTCTGCTTAAATAATTTATTTTCAACTACTTGAGGATTAATCCCCTGCCGCAGTTCAATTACTACTCTCATTCCTTCGCGGTCAGATTCATCTCTTAAATCTGTAATACCATCTATTTTATCATCACGAACTAATTTAGCTATTTTTTCTACTAACTTAGCTTTATTAACCTGATAAGGTAATTCATTAACTATAATTTGATATTTATTGTTACCTATCTCATTTATTTCAGTACGAGCTCTAACTTTTACTTTTCCCCGACCAGTTTCAAAATAGCTTTTAATCGGTTTGCGGCCCATAATAATACCGCCAGTTGGAAAATCAGGTCCCTTAATAGTTTTCATTAATTCAGTCGTTTCAAGTTCAGGATTATCAATTACCTTTATAACCCCATCAATTACTTCTCTTAAATTATGTGGCGGTATGTTAGTACTCATTCCTACAGCAATTCCAGCAGAACCATTAATTAATAAATTAGGCACTTTGGCTGGTAATACCTCTGGTTCTTGTAAGGTACCATCAAAGTTATCAATAAAATCAACAGTGTTCTTCTTAATATCTGTTAACATCTCAGTAGTTATAGGATCCATTCGAGCTTCAGTATAACGCATAGCTGCTGCCGAATCACCATCAATTGAACCAAAGTTACCGTGGCCATCTACTAATTCATAACGATAAGAAAAATCTTGTGCCATTCGTACCATTGTATCATAAACTGCTGTATCACCATGAGGATGGTATTTACCTAAAACCTCTCCAACTATTCTTGCCGATTTCTTATGCGGCTTATTAGGCGTTATACCTAAATCATACATTGCATACATAATTCTACGATGTACTGGTTTTAATCCATCACGCACATCTGGTAAAGCACGACCTACAATTACACTCATTGCATAATCTATATATGCACTCTGCATTTCATCTTCAATATCTACCTGTCTTACATCATCTGCTCCTAATTGTTTCATAAATAAACCTCCTACAATAAACTAAATTCAAATCTTAAAATTTAAGAATGGGTCAAAAACTATGATTTCCATAGCTAATTTTTCATAATTACTTAACAGGTTCTCTAAATGTCTAAGTTATCTACTTCTTTAGCATTTTTCTGTATGAATTCACGCCGTGGAGCAACCTTATCGCCCATTAAAGTAGTAAACGTTTCATCAGCTCTAATAGCATCACTAATTTGAACTTGTAATAAAGTTCTATTTTCCGGATCCATTGTAGTTTTCCATAACTGTCCTGGATTCATTTCACCTAATCCCTTATAACGTTGCCGAGAAACTCCTCTACTACCGAGTTCTGACAATAGTTCCTCTAGTTTACGATCATTGTAAACATAATATTCATCACTATAATGAGTAACCTTATATAACGGTGGTTGAGCAATATATATATTTCCTTCTTCCAATAACGGACGCATATAACGATAAAAGAAAGTTAATAATAATGTTCTAATATGTGCTCCATCAACATCAGCATCAGTCATGATAATGATCTTTTTATAACGGGCATTTTCAATATCAAATTCATCTGCAATTCCCGTTCCTAAAGCAGTAATTAAAGATTTGATTTCTTTATTACCTAAAATTCTATTTAAACGAGCTTTTTCTACATTTAATATTTTACCTTTCAATGGTAAAATAGCTTGAGTTTCTCTATCTCGTCCCTGCTTTGCAGAACCTCCTGCTGAATCTCCCTCCACAATATAAATTTCACTTTCTTCGGGATCTCTGGAAGAACAATCAGCCAATTTCCCCGGTAAAGCAGTACGTGATAAAGCGCTTTTTCGCTGAGTTAATTCTCGAGCTTTTTGTGCTGCTTTTCTAGCTTGGGCAGCCGATTTAGCCTTATTAACTATTACTTGCGCAATTTCAGGATTCTCATTTAAAAAGTTACTTAAATTTTGTGATAAAAAAGAATCAACAATCCCTCTTACTTTACTATTAGCAAGTTTCGTTTTAGTCTGACCTTCAAATTGAGGTTCCGGTAACTTTAAATTAACAATCGCTACAATACCTTCTCTAATATCATCTCCTGCTAGATTATCTTCACTATCTTTAAGCAAATTATTTTGACGAGCATAATCATTAACTGTTCTAGTTAATGCAGATTTGAATCCACTTAGATGTTTACCACCTTCATGGGTATTGATATTGTTAGCAAAAGTAAAGATTTTTTCTACAAAATTATTATTATACTGGATTGCTATTTCAAGCTGAATCCCATCAATTTGGTCTTCAAAAAATATAACATCTTTAAATAGTGGTTCTTGATGTGAATTAATTTCTTTTACAAAAGAAATTATTCCACCATCATATTTAAAGTCTTCCTCTTTTTCTTTGTCCACTCGGTCATCAATAATTTTTATATTAATCCCTCGATTTAAATATGCTAACTCCTTAATTCGTTTAACTAAAGTATCATAATCAAATTGTACTTCTTCGAAAATTTGTGGGTCAGGTTTAAAAGTGATTTTTGTACCACTTTCTTCTGTTTCTCCAATCACCTGCACATCATCTTCAGGAACTCCAGTCGTATATCTTTGATAATAAATTTTATTATTTCTTTTAACTTCAACTTCAAGCCATTCTGCTAGAGCATTAACTACAGAAACTCCAACACCATGTAGCCCACCTGAAACTTTATAACCTTCGCCATCAAACTTACCACCAGCATGTAAAACAGTCATTACTACTTCTAAGGCTGGTCGATCCATTTTACGATGCTGAGAGACTGGAATACCTCGTCCATTATCAGTTACAGTAATCGTATCATCATCATGAATTATTACTTCAATTTGATCACAGTAACCAGCTAAAGCTTCATCAATACTATTATCTACAACTTCATAAACTAAGTGATGTAATCCTTTTTCACCAACCCCGCCAATATACATGCCTGGCCTTTTTCGAACAGCTTCCAATCCTTCTAAAACTTGTATTTGTTCTGCATCATAATTAATTTCTGATTTCATGCAATTAAAACCTCCATTTAAGGTTTTTCTAAATTTTATTCTAAATTATATACAAAGTTCATTCGCTTTCTTAAAGTCTCAGAAGAGATTATAGAATAATAAATTTTTTCTTCTGTTACTACGAATGATTTGGGATCTCCCTCGGCATAATCAATTATAAATCCTTCTTCTTCAGAAATATCCAAAAAATCAACCGTATCTTCTGAGTCTGTAGTAGCCTCCCAATCAGCTATTAATACAACATCTTTCGCTGGAATTGTACGTCCCTGTCCTAAATGTAACATATTCCCCCTCCTCAAATCACAAATTATTATAAATTTTCATTTTATTAGAGCCAATAATTTTCTCAATTAACCTATCTGTTAAATTTTCAGGGCTCACTCCTGTTTCTAGCATCACATAATTTTGCACCAATACCCTTAATTTCTGTTTATCAATTTCACCTTCTAAAGCTAAAACCATCATTTCATCTAACTTAGTTTCCAATCGTTGTGCTAAATTATCTTTAATAGCATCAAAATCACGCTGCTTTAGTTGAGGAAATTTAGCTGCTAATTTATCATAACTAAGCCATGGTGTTGTATAAAGTGATTGCTCAATTTTTTCTACTAACTGTTCATTATTTTCTTTTAATTCACAAATAGAACACTTATCTTTGAATTCAGGGATTAAAACTTCACATTCAGGACATTCATGCCAGTTGTTTTTTTCTCGCCATTTATTAGTTTTTCTACTTTCAGTTAATAAATTTAAAAATTTTTCTCTTAAATTATCATCATCAATATAATTAGCTGTCTGTTCTAATTCTTTTTTTTCTGCTTTATTTAAATCTTCTTTTTCTATTCTATTTTTTTTCTGTTGAGCAAAATTATATTGTTCATCAGAAATATGACCAACCTTAAACCTAATTTCCGTTAACAATTCTTCCTTTAGCTTTTCATTTATCTTAGTAATTAAATTTTCTTTCATGAATAAAAGCTGATGAGCCCAAGAGGAATTATCAACATTAACAAATAAAGTTCCGCGGTCAAAATATTTAGCTTCTGTATGTTCCTTAATTTCTTCTCCAATTACTTTTGACCAAGTATTTAAAATCTGAGTTTTTTTAACTTTTTTAGATATCCCTAAATTCCTTAACGCTTTATCTAGAACATCATCTATTGATTCAGCCATATCAATTCACCTCAGTTACTGAACCTTTCTTTATTCTGTAGATGTTATGGTTTTGTCTTAATTCCTTTAATCGCTTAAGATTAGTATTAGTAATAAAAGTTTGAATCTTATTTTTGATTGTTTCTAATAAATAATTTGAACGCTTATTATCTAGTTCAGAAAACACATCATCTAACAATAAGACAGGGTATTCTCCAATTTCAGATTTCATAAATTCTAGCTCGGATAATTTTAAAGCTAAAGCAGTAGTTCTTTGTTGACCCTGTGAACCATATTTCCTAACATCAACATCATTGACTACTAAAGATATATCATCACGATGAGGTCCTACAGTGGTAACCCCTCGCTCTATCTCTTTTTTTCGTTTGCGTTGTATATAAGAACTAAATTCAGTTTTGATTTCTTCTTTAGAACTATCCCCATCAATATTTAATTTACTGTCATACTGCAATTTTAAACTTTCTGCCCCATTAGTTAATTTACGTTGCATTAAACGAGCTAATACTTTTAATTTTTCTAAAGCTTCAAGTCTTTTAACTATGACTTTAGTTCCTAAATCAACTAATTGTTGGTCCCAAACCTCTAACATTTCTTGTGGGGCATTAGCATCACGAATTTTTTTCAGTAACTGATTTCTTTGCTTAACCACTTGGTCATATTCTTTTAAAGTATGTTTGTAATAAGGTTGAATTTGTGATAATTCTAGGTTCAAAAATTTTCTTCTGCGACTAGGACTTCCCTTAACAAGTTCTAGGTCTTCAGGGGAAAAGATAATAATATTTAAATACCCTAAGAGATCTGAATTTTTTTCTAATTTATTATTGTTAACTCTAATTTCTTTACTGCGTCCTTGCATCTTTATTTCTAATTTATAATTTTGAGTCTCTTTAATCAATTCTCCCTTTAAATAAAATCCATTTTCTTCCCAATTTACTAATTCTGAATTAACGTTAGTTCGGTGAGAATTGCCCGTACCGAGCAAATAAATTGCTTCTAATAAGTTAGTCTTCCCTTGGGCATTATCTCCAATTATTAAATTTAGATTAGGATTGAACTGTAAATATTCTTCACTATAATTCCTGAAATTATTTAAAAATAATTGTGATAAGTACAATTGCTAAAACTCCCTCCTTTTAGGAGGCAACTACTTTATATTTTTGCCCTTCAAATTCGACTATATCACCAGGTTTTAGTGTTTTGGCACGTTGCGTTTCTACTTCTCCATTAACTTTAACTCTTTTTTCGTTAATTACTGCTTTAGCTTCTCCACCAGTAGAAACTAAATTACCCCATTTCAAAAGCTGTCCTAAATCAATAGTTTCGGTTTTTATTTTTATTTTTTCCATAATTTATTCCTCCTAATTACTTAATTTTAAGCACTTCGTACTGGCATAATTACATAAATATATTCACATTCACTTGTAGTTTTTATTACTCCAGGCGATAAAGAACCGGATAATTCTAGATTAACATTTTCATCAGAAATAACTTTTAGACAGTCAATTAAATACCGAGCATTAAAGGCAATTTCTGTTTCTTCTCCTTCTAAATCAATAGGTACTTCCTCATATGCTTGCCCTACTTCAGGAGTATTAGCAGTAATAATTAATTTATCAGATTTTAAATTTATTTTTATAATATTAGAATCTTGTTTAGCTAATAATGCAGCACGTTTAGTAGCACTTAGTAACCTATCTTTATTAACTTGAGCAGTAGTAGAATTTTGGTCAGGAATTACCTGCTTGTAGTTAGGAAACTGACCTTCTATTAATCTTGAAACAATAGAAATACCAGAAAAATTAAATAATGCTTGATTTTCTGTAATACTAATTTGTACTTCATCTTCTGAATCAGATAATAATTTACTTAATTCACTAAGAGTTTTACTAGGAATAATAATTTCATCAACTTCTAAATTTGGTGCATCTATTTTATCTTCACGATAAGCTAAACGATAAGTATCAGTGGATGCTACTTTTATACTTCCATTCTCAACTAACATTAATCCTCCATTTAAAAATGGTTTACTCTCATCATCTGAAACAGCAAATTCAATTTGATCAATAATTGCTTTTAATTTTTCTTGACTAATAGAGAAATTAATGCCTGACTCTACTTCAGGTAATAATGGAAATTCATCAGTAGGTGATCCATGAATATTAAATTGAGAATTACCACATTTAATCTGAGCAGTATTATTTGATTCTTCGGTAGTTAAAATTATTTCTTCACTTGGTAATTCTCTAACAATGCTAGTTAAATATTTAGCTGGTAAAACAATAGAGCCTTCAGATATAATTTCTGCTTCTACAAAACATTCTATTCCTATTTCTAAGTCTGTTCCAACTAATTTAATTTTATCATCTTGAGTTTCTAATAAAATACCCGATAAAATAGGTAATGTCGTTTTTGAAGAAACAGCTTTACTTGTAGTTTGAATTCCTTGATACAGATCTTCCTGATTGACCTTTAATTTCATAAATAAACCTCCCTTGTTTATAAATGGCTATATAACATTGTGCTTATTACAGTAATATAGCTATAAACTACTAGTATTATATTTTTTTTAAAACTAGTAGTAGTAGTAGTAGGGCCTGTGGATAATGTGGATAACTCAACTCGTCCCTTGATATGACTAGGATGATGCTTGTGGATAGATTGTGGAAAACCTGTGGATAACTTAGCGACTTATCCACAGGTTGTGGATAAATAAACTTATCCACAAAGTTATCCACAGCAACACCCCACTTATCCACAGGATATCCACAGACTTATCCACAGCCTAATTATTTACTTTATTGGTTAAAGTTTCAATAGTTTCTTTAAACTTTTCTTCGTCATTAATTTTATTTTTGATTTTATCATAAGCATGAATTACTGTACTATGGTCTCGTCCCCCAAATCTTTTCCCAATTTGTGGTAAAGATAAATCAGTTAACTCTCGAGAAAGATACATAGCAATTTGACGAGGAAAAGCTATTGCTCTAGTTCTTTTTTTAGATTTCATTTTATCGATTGTAATTTCATAATAATCAGCTACAATTTGTTGAATTAAACTAACAGTAATTTCTCTTGTTGTTTTGCCTTCTGATTCATTGATCATATTTTGCAGAGCTTTTTTAGCTAAATCAACTGTTATTTTTTCATTACTTAAAGAAGAATAAGCCACTACTCTGATTAGAGCTCCTTCTAACTCCCGAATATTAGTTTTAAATTGATTTGCTATATAAACAATTACGTCATTTGGAAGCTTGATATCTTCTAATGTGGCTTTTTTCTTTAAAATAGCTATTCTAGTTTCTAAATCTGGTTTTTGGATATCAGTGATTAAGCCCCATTCAAATCTTGACCTTAGTCTTTCTTCTAATGTTGGAATTTCTTTTGGAGGCCTGTCACTAGATATGATTATTTGTTTATTTGCTTCATGTAATGCATTAAAAGTATGAAAAAATTCTTCTTGAGTTCGTTCTTTACCAGCTAAAAATTGAATATCATCAATTAAAAGAATATCGATATTACGATATTCATTGCGGAATTCCATAGTTCTATCGTCCTTAATAGCATTAATTAAACTATTTGTAAATTTTTCTGAAGTTAAGTACATAATTTGCAAATCAGATTTATGATTGAGTACATAATTTCCAATAGCATGCATTAAGTGAGTTTTCCCTAATCCGACATCACCATAAATAAATAGCGGGTTATATGCTTTAGCTGGAGCTTCTGCTACTGCTAAAGAAGCAGCATGAGCAAATTGATTACTGCTGCCAATTACAAAAGTATCGAAAGTATATTCTGAATTGAGATCAGCTTGTACTTCATTGACAGTTGTTTCTTCTTCTTCTGTAATTTCCTCTGGTGGTGCTTCTTCTTCTAAATTAATTTCATCTTCCATTTCAGGTATGATAAATTTTATTTCATAAGAATTATCAGTTACTTCTAGTAGAGATTCTTTGATTAACTTAGAATATCGAGTTTCTAACCAATCTTTAGCAAACTCATTCGGTACTTCAATTAAAGCAGTATTTTTTTGAATTCCTAAAATCTCAGTTGGTTGAAACCAAGTTTCAAAACTAGGTGTACTCAGTTGTGATTCAATTTCTTCTAATGTCTTTTCCCAAATTTCTTCAGCGTTTTCTTTTTGCACAATATTAGCCTCCTGTGCATAGTTATCCACAGTTACTGTGCATAACCCTGTGGATAACTTTTTAAAATATGATAAATTAGCTTAAAAAAACAATTAGTTACTCACAACCTTTAAAGCGCAAATACACTTTAGGGTTGCGAATAACTAATTTTAATTTTAAATTGCTTATTTAATTATGTATACTCATTGTAAGATAATCATACCAAATAATCGTCCGATTATCAACTTTTTGTAGAATAATTTAACTCAGGTTAAGTATTAATCTTGACATGCCAGATTAGATAATCTATAATTTAGTAGAGTAGGGTTAAAAGTTAGCTCCTTATTAGGAGGAAATTGTATGAAAGATGGAAAATTAAAGAAAACACATCAATTTAAAAATGTTTATAATAATGGTCAATCTTATGCTAATAGACTTCTTGTGCTCTATGTTTGGGAGAACAGGAGAAAAATTAGGAGAATTGGCTATTCTGTAAGTAAAAAAGTTGGAAAAGCTGTAGTTAGAAATCGCATTAAACGTCTACTAAGAGAAATATATAGACATAATAAAGATAAGTTGGAAGTAGGATATGATTTAATTTTTATAGCGCGAAATCCTATTGTTGATGCTTCATATCAACAAATTGAAGCAGCAGCTAATAATTTATTTGCTCAGGCAGATATTATAGAGGGTTGATATCATGAATATCTTTTCTATGCTATTGATTAAACTCATTAGATTTTATCAAAAGTTTATTTCCCCACTTAAAGGAAGGCGTACTTGCCGATTTCATCCTACTTGCTCTACATATGCTATCAGAGCGTTGAAAAAATATGGATTGTTAAAAGGTATTTATCTAGCCATTAAACGGGTTTTAAAATGTCATCCCTTTCATTCAGGAGGACATGATCCAGTAGAATAAAACCCAAATAAAAAATAAAAAAGTTATCATGATAAGGATAAGAATTAGGAGGAATACAATTAATGTTTAGGAAAAAATTACTACTAGTTTCGATTGTATTATTAGCACTTGTAGTTACTGGGTGTTCGACGACGGCTGGTATTAATGTAAAGGTGCAGGAAAGTGATGATCAGCAAACAGTATCAGTAAAACCGCAGCAGGAAGAATATGAAGAAGGAGAGAAAGTTACTCTAACAGCTTTTCCTAAGGAAGATTTTAAATATTGGTCTGTTAGCGATAAAAAAGAAAGTAAAAGAATTGAAGAAAATCCGTGGCAAATCAAGTTAGATAGTAAAGATAACATTAAAGCAGTCTATAAAAATGGTGAAGTAGCAGTTGATTTAGTGCAAGACTTTGGTTTTATAGGTAATTTCATGCAGAAACTATTAAATACGCTTTATGATTTTACTAATAGTTATGGGTTAGCAATTATTCTATTAACTGCGATTATTAGAATAATTTTATTCCCGTTGATTTCTAAACAGACTAAGTCGATGAAAAAAATGCAGAAGATTCAACCAATGATAGAAGAATTAAAAGAGAAATATGATGACCAAGAAAAACAGCAAGAAGAGATGATGAATCTATACCAAAAGTATAAGATTAATCCAGCAGCAGGCTGTCTACCGTTATTAGTGCAAATGCCGATTTTAATTGCTTTATTTAGAGCTTTAAAAGGATGGAATGCTCTACAGACTGAGTCATTTTTATTAATTCCTGATTTAAGTCAACCATATATTCCATTAGTTATTTTAACAGGTCTAGCAATGTTTGCTCAGAGTCATTTACAGCAAAAATTCTCTGGAGGTTCACAAGGTAGTAAAGCTGCTTACTTTATGCCGTTATTGATTGTTGTGATTGGATTTAGTTTTCCAGCTGGTGTGTTGTTATATTGGCTTACTTCTAATTTAGCAATGACAGCTCAGCAATATATTATTTATCAACAACCTGATCCAGAATTAGAAGCAATTGATGAAACAGAAGATAAAGAAAAAGATACAGCATCTGAGACAGATGAGACAGAGGATAGTTCAGATTCGCAAAATAGTTCGGATGAGAAGGAGGAATCTTAATATGAAAAGGGTCATTGTAAGTGAGGATACAGTAGATGAGGCCCTTAATAAAGGATTAGAAAGATTAGGTACGATTAAAGAAAAAGTAGATTTTGATGTTCTGCAAGAAGGTGAAGAAGGATTTTTAGGTCTGTTTGGTACTCAATCAGCTAGAATTAAGATTAAAAATCCTGAATCTAAATCAGAACATGCAGAAATGTTTTTACAAAAAGTTGTGAATAATATGGCTTCTGATTTAAGTGTTGAATTAATTGAAGAAAATAAAGAGAATCAAAAGATAGTTCTTAATATTACGGGTGAAGATTTAGGATTAGTAATTGGTTATCGAGGGAAAACCCTAGATGCTTTACAGTATTTAACCAACTTAGCAATTAATAAAGGCGAAGAGGATTATTTACAAGTTGTTTTAGATGCAGAAGGTTATCGTGCTCGGCGCAAGAAAACTTTAGAAAAGTTAGCAATAAAAATGTCTAAAAAGGCTAAAAGTAAAGGAACAAAAGTTAAATTGGATCCGATGCCGCCGCATGAAAGAAAGATAATTCATACTACTTTGCAAAAGAAATCCGGTGTTTCAACGCATAGCGAAGGCCAAGAGCCTTACCGCAAGGTAGTTATTGTAGCTGAATAGAAATTAATGACTAAACCCAGTATTTAAAAAATGCTGGGTTTGATTAATTAATTTCTGTATAATTAAATAGCATTTATGAATTTTGCATATGTAGATACTTGGCATTGCTTGATTTTGTATGTATCATATTAGGATTTTATTTTGATACTGAAATTATATATATAAATTATAAATTCAGGGTAAGCTATTTTAGAACGAGGTGATAAAATTGTATTCAAATGATACTATCGCAGCTATTGCAACTGCAGTTGGCGAAAGTGGAATTGGAATTATTAGAATTAGTGGTCCAGAAGCTATTGCGATTACCAATCAAGTTTTTGAACCTAAACAAGATAAGGATTTAAATGAGGTAGAAAGTTATACTGCTCATTATGGTCATATTGTGGAAGAAGAGCAAGTAGTAGATGAAGTAATTACTTTAGTAATGAAAGAACCAAAAACTTATACTAAAGAAGATGTAGTAGAGATAAATTGTCATGGTGGTACAGTTGTATTAAGGAAAATTTTAGATTTGATTTTAAATCAAGGAGCACGTTTAGCTGAGCCAGGTGAATTTACTAAACGAGCCTTTTTAAATGGTCGGATTGACTTGGCCCAAGCTGAGGCTGTAGCTGATTTAATTCAATCTAAAACTGAAGCAAGTATGGAAGTTGCTTTAGACCAATTAGAAGGTGGATTATCAGACCAAGTAAATGATATTAGACAAGATTTGATTGCGTTATTAGCTCATTTGGAAGCAACTATTGATTTTCCTGAAGATGAAATCGAAGACTTTCAATCTGAAGAATTGGGAGCTAGAATAGATACTGTGCAGCAGAAGATAGACGATTTGTTAGCTACTAGTGAACGTGGTAAAATACTAAAAGAGGGTGTAGAAGCTGCTATTGTAGGGCGACCTAATGTTGGTAAATCAAGTCTATTAAATGCTTTAGTACGAGAAAAAAGAGCAATTGTAACAGATATTCCTGGTACTACTCGTGATGTAATTGAAGAAGTAATTAATATAGATGGGATTCCAGTTAAAATTATTGATACAGCTGGGATTAGGAACGCTGAAAATCAAATAGAAAAAATTGGTGTAGAGAAATCAGAAGAGTATTTAACTAAAGCAGAATTAATTTTATTAGTAGTAGATATTAGTGATGGAATTACTGATGAAGATAAGAGATTAATGAGAGATGCTCAAAATAAAGAAGTGGTAGTTATAGCTAATAAATTAGATTTAGAGCATCAATTAGAATTAGAAAAGATTAAAGAAATTTTACCAGAAGCAGCAATTGTCAAAACTGCTGCTATTGCTAATCAAGGTATTAATGAATTAGAAGACGCTATTGCAAATTTAGTCTATAGTGGTAAGATTAACGCTCAAGAAGAGACAATGGTGTCTAGTTTAAGACATAAAAAGGCTTTAGAAAGAGCTAAAGAAAATGTTAGTGATGTAAAATCAACCTGGGAACAGGGATTACCTAATGATTTCTTAACTATTGATTTAAGGGCTGCTTTGGAAGCAGTTAATGAAATTACAGGAGATGCAGTTGGTGAAGATATTATTGACCAAATCTTTGCTGATTTCTGCTTAGGAAAATAATAACACAGGAGGATAACAATGAAAGAGTATGATGTAGTAGTTATTGGGGCAGGACATGCTGGGTGTGAAGCAGCTTTAGCTAGTGCAAGAATGGGCTGCAGCACTTTGTTATTAACTTTAAATGTCGATCATGTGGCTTTAATGCCGTGTAACCCGTCGATTGGAGGACCTGCTAAAGGTCATATTGTAAGAGAAATTGATGCTTTAGGCGGTCAAATGGGTAGAAATATTGATAAATCATATGTTAATATTATGATGTTAAATACTTCAAAAGGGCCAGCTGTACATGCTTTAAGAGCCCAAGCTGATAAACCTACTTATCAATCGGAAATGATAAGGACTTTGGAAGCGGAAGAAAATTTAGATTTAAAACAAGATGTTGTAACAGAGTTATTAGTTGAAAACCAAGAGGTTACTGGAGTTAAGACAATCACTGGAATGAGTTATCAAGCACCAAAAGTTGTGTTAACTACTGGAACTTCATTAAATGGGAAAGTTATTATTGGTGATGTTAAATATACTGGAGGACGACAGGGTGAATTTGCAGCGACTCATTTAGCAGATAGTTTAAAAGATGCAGGGATTGAATTAGATAAGTTTCAAACTGCAACTCCGCCTCGAATAGATCAGCAAACAGTTGATTTTAGTGGGATGAGAATTCATCCTGGTTCAGAAGAAAAGCTGCAGTTTTCTTTCTTTCAAGATCGAGCTGAAAGAGAACAGAAACCTTGTTGGGTAACGCATACTAATGAGAGAACTAAAGAAGTAATTGAAAGTAATATTGAAGATTCGCCTTTAAGTACAGGGATTGTAGAAGGAGAAGGTCCTCGTTATTGTCCTTCTATTGATCGTAAAATAATGCGTTTTCCTGAAAAAACAAGTCATCAAGTATTTGTAGAGCCAGAAGGAATGGATACTAATGAGCTTTATTTAAATGGTTTAACTACTAGTATGCCAGAAGAACTGCAGGTTAAGATAATTCAAAGTGTACCTGGGTTAGAAGAAGCTGAAATAATGCGACCGGGATATGCTGTACAGTATGATGCGATTCCCACGTATCAATTAAATTCGACAATGGAAAATAAACGAGTTAAGGGACTTTATACTGCAGGACAAATCAATGCTACTAGTGGCTATGAAGAAGCAGCAGCCCAAGGTTTAATGGCAGGTATTAATGCTGTTTTATCTTTACGGGATCAGGATCCATTAATTTTAAAGAGATCTGATGCCTATATTGGTGTCTTAATTGATGATTTAGTTAATGAAAATCCAAAAGAACCTTATCGGATGTTAACTTCTCGAGCTGAATATAGATTATTGTTACGTCAGGACAATGCTGATTTAAGATTGAGTGAAATTGGCTATGATTTAGGTCTGCTCAGTGATGAAGAATATCAACAAGTTAGAAAAAAAGATACTGCTATTACTGATACGATGCAGTATCTAGATAATAATCGTATTACTCCAACTAAAGAGGTCAGAGCTACACTAAAGGATTTGAATAGTGGTGGATTAAAGAAACCAGTTAGTTTAGCAACTATTTTGGCTCGTCCAGAATTAGACTATCAAGATTTAAATCTTTTAGTTGATGATTTACCAGAAGTAAAGCCTGAGATTGCTGAACAAATAGAGATTGAGACTAAATACCGTGGTTATATTGAAAAACAGATGAGACAAGTTGAAAAATTCAAGAAGATGGAGAAGAAAAAACTGCCTGAAGACATTGATTATTCTGAATTAGAAACTTTACGAACAGAGGCCAGAGAAAAATTAGATAAGATCAGACCTGTTTCCCTAGGTCAAGCCTCAAGAATACCAGGCGTTTCACCAGCTGATATTTCAGCTCTAATGATCTATTTAGAAACGTATAAGCAAGATGCTGATGATGAGGAGGAGGAATAGAATGAGAGAATATGATGTAATTGTAGTCGGAACTGGTCATGCTGGTTGTGAAGCTGCTTTGGCCAGTGCACGATTAGGATTTAAGACTTTAGCAATCACAGTTGATTTAGATAATGTAGCCTTGATGCCTTGTAATCCTGCTATTGGAGGTCCTGCTAAAAGCCAAATTGTAAGAGAAATAGATGCTTTAGGTGGTCAAATAGCTAAGAACATGGATAAAAGCTGTATTCAAATGCGGTTATTGAATACTGGAAAAGGACCGGCAGTGCAAGCGCTACGTGCTCAAGCAGATAAACAGACTTATCGTCATGAAATGAAATTAACACTAGAAGAACAAGATAATTTAGATTTAAGGCAGGGTATAGTTGAAGAACTACTAATTGAAGACAATACAGTAACAGGAGTTAAAATTAAAAGTTTAGAAGTATTTAAAGGAAAAAAAGTTATTTTAGCTACAGGTACTTTCCTGCAGGGTAAAATAATAATTGGGAATACTTCTTTTGATTCAGGTCCTCAAAATCAATTTCCGGCTAAAAAATTATCGGAACAACTAGAAGAATTAGGCTTTGAATTGCGAAGATTTAAAACTGGAACTCCTCCTCGAGTTGATAAAAATACTGTTGATTTTTCCGAGTTAAAGCAGGAAGCTAAATTAGAAGAGCCAGTACCTTTATCTTATAGTAATCAGCAGTTAGATAATGATTTAGAGCAACAAGATTGCTGGGAAATTCATACTACTGAAGAAACTCAGCAGGTAATTAAAGATAATTTAGAGTCTTCCCCAATGATTAATAACCAAATAACTGGTGAAGAGCCTCGTTATTGTCCGTCTATCGAGACTAAAGTAAAAGAATTTCCTCATAAGACTAAGCATAAGTTGTATTTAGAGCCAGAAGGGGCAGCAACTAATGAAATGTATTTAGCTGGTTTTTCTACTAGCTTACCTGTGCAGGTACAATTAGAGATGTTGAGAACTCTACCAGGTTTTTCTAAGGCAGAAATTGTGCGGCCAGCTTATGCTATTGAATATGACTGTCTTGATCCTACTAGTTTACAGCCTAGTCTAGAAACTAAGTCAATTAATAACTTATATACTGCTGGTCAATTAAATGGTACTAGTGGTTATGAAGAGGCGGCAGCCCAAGGCTTAATAGCGGGAATTAATGCTGTGCGAGATTTAAAAGGCGAAGAACCGCTTATTTTAAAGAGATCTGAGGCTTATATGGGAGTTTTGATCGATGATTTAGTAACGCAAGGAACTAATGAACCTTATCGGATGTTAACCTCTCGCGCTGAACACAGATTAGTTTTGAGACAGGATAACGCTGATTTGCGATTAACAGAGCTTGGGTATGAATTAGGTTTAATCGATGAAGAAAGATATAATGCCTTTAAAGAAAAGCAAAGGGCTATTGCAGCAGAAAAAGAGAGATTGCGTAATACTAAGTTATCTCCTAGTAATGAAGAAGTACAGCAGCATCTAGAGAGTTTAGATAGTGCTAGAATTACTAAAAAAGATAATTTGGCTCGCTTAATGAAAAGACCTGAATTAGATTATCAGTCTTTAGCATCTCTTGACCCTGAACGACCTGAATTACCTCAAGCAGTAACTGAAGAAGTAGAAATTCAGTTAAAGTATGAGGGCTACATTAAAAAGCAGCGTAAACAAATTGAAAAACAGAAAGAATTAGAGAACAAAAAATTACCAGATGAGATAGATTATCATGAAATTGAAGGATTACGCTTAGAGGCTAAAGAAAAATTGAATGAAATTCGTCCTGTTTCTCTAGGTCAAGCGTCCCGTATTTCTGGCGTATCTCCTGCAGATATTTCTGTGTTAACTGTTCATTTGGAAAAATTAACAGAGTAGGTGGGATAATTTATGTCTGCTAAGAATAAACTAAAAACAGGTGCTCAAGAATTAGGGTTGGATTTGAGTAAAGAACAGTTAGATATATTATTAGAGTATATGGATATTTTACGAGAATGGAATCAAAAGATTAACCTAACAGCAATTGATGATCCTGAAGAAATAGTAGTTAAACACTTTTTAGATTCCCTATCATTATTACAAACATTAGATCTATCAGGTGAGGAACGAGTGATTGATATTGGTACTGGAGCAGGATTCCCTGGTTTAGTATTGAAAATCATTTATCCTAATTTGCGTTTAACACTATTAGATTCAGTTAAGAAAAAAGTTAACTTTTTACGCCAAGCCGCTTATCAATTGGATTTAGACTTAGATACTATTGAATTCCTTCATGGTCGAGCAGAAGATTTAGGTCGTAATCGGCAACACCGTGAACAGTATGATTATGCTATAGCTAGGGCAGTAGCTTATTTGAATATTTTAAGTGAATATGCTTTGCCTTTTGTTAAGGAAGGCGGTCAGTTTATTGCCCAAAAAGGTGAAAATGCTAAAAAAGAGGTAGTTGATAGTCAGGTTGCTTTAGAAAAATTAGGCGGCGAGACTATTAATTTAGCTCCTGTAGATTTACCTTATAATGATGATGACCGTTATTTAATTGTGATTGAAAAAATAATGGCTACTACAAGTCAGTATCCTCGCAGGGCAGGAACTCCCAAGAAAAAACCATTGTAGCAAGTAGGCAATAAGCAAAAAGCACTGCATATAGAATGCGGAATCACAGTAATTTGCAAAATGCATTATACTTTGATTGCGTAAAGTAATTGGCTACAAAGTTAAGTGCTGTGGGCTACACGAAGAGTCTTGTCTTTTAGACTCGTAGGCACTTAATTAGCTCTAAATAGAGAGGTTAGGGCTGCACGAAGTGTCAAATGTTGCGGAGTTAAAAAATTATTTTAAATAGTAAGTAGGCAATAAGCAGGAAGTTTTTAAAAACATCAAGGAGCGAGATTATGAGATTAAAGTTAATTTGTTTGCTATTAATAATTATTTTGCTTACACTTCCTGCTTCTGCGCAGGTAAAGCTAGATACTTTATTGACTACTGAAGGATTAAATAAATCTGGAAATCCGGTGACAGTTAAAAGAGAATTTAGCTTTACTGAAGAGCAGGGAGTGCAGTATTATGTGAAATGGAATTCTGATAATCAACAGCATGATGTAGCTGTGAGATGGTTTGGTCCGCAGGATAAATTAATTAATTTTCTTTACTTAGCTAACTTTTCTGAAAATATAGTGAGGGATTATATTAGTTTTGAACAAGAAACAGCCACCCAGTATTTCATTCCTCAAGAACGAGGAGAATATAGTATTCAACTTTATTTAGATCAACAATTAGTTGCTATTAGTAATTTTATAATTAAATGATTTTTTGCATCCTATCTGTGGATGCTTTTTTAATTAAAGTGCAGGATTATTGCAATTGAGGTATAATTATAATTGTAAGTAGCACAATAATTATTAAAAATATCATATTAGAAACAAAAATTTACATAAATTATTTATTGTCTTTTGATTTAGTATACCTTCAAGGGAGGAATTAAAATGACAGAATTGATGGCTGGTAAAAAAGGATTAGTTATGGGTGTAGCTAATAAAAAATCTATGGCCTGGAAAATCGCTCAAACATTAGACGAAGCAGGAGCTGAGCTAGCATTTACATATAAAGATGAACAAGTAGGCCAAAAAGTAGTACCCTTATTTGAAGAAATAGGTGCAGACTTTTATGAAACTTTAGATGTTACAGATGATGATGATTTTGAAGAGGTATTTACTAAGTTAGAGGAAGAATTTGATGGTCAATTAGATTTTATAGTTCATTCGATTGCTGGCGGACCCGAAAAAGAAGATTTACGTGGTAAATATATGAATACTTCACGGGAAAGTTTTTCTAGAGCTTTAGAAATTAGTGTTTATTCTTATGTTAAAGCTGTGCAGATGGCTTATCCAATGTTAAAAGAAAGTGATGGTGCTGCAGCAATTACTTTATCATATTATGGAGCAGAAAAGGTAGTACCTAACTATAATGTGATGGGAGTAGCTAAAGCTGCATTAGAATCATCTGTTTATTATTTGGCTGATGATTTAGGTTCAGATAATATTAGAGTTAATGCTTTATCTCCAGGACCAGTTTTAACTAGAGCAGCTAGCGGTATTGGAGACTTCAGAAACTTATTAAGGGAGTTCAAAGATAAAGCTCCTCTGGAAAGATTAGTGGATCAAGATGAAGTAGCTAATAGTGCATTATATTTATTAAGTGATCTTTCTTCAGGAGTAACTGGAGAAATAATTCATGTTGATTGTGGATTTAATATTGAAGCTTAAATAATTTCTTTCTCTAAAATTATATAAAAAACTCAACGCCCCTAACTATATATTTCTAAATAGATTAGGGGCGTTGAGTTTTTAAAGAAGTAATAGTTTGATTAATTTAATTAGTCTCTATTCGGCAAGCATACTTTCTAGGAACCATAAATTTTTACTGTAATTAGCTATATGTTCTTCGAACTCTCCAACTACTTCAAAGTCATCAACTTCATCCGCTTCTTCTCTAATTTCATTTGCTAATGATTTCATTTCCTCTAAATCAGATTTAACAATTTTTAATACCTCTTGATCTCCAAAGCTTTTTGCTTCTAACTCTTCAATTGTTGCATTATCGGCATAATCAGTAATTTTAACTAATGGTACTTCACCTTTCATTTTAATTAATTCAGCAACTTCGTCAAATAATTCAAAGAATTGAGTATATAATTCTTCAGTATACTCATGAACCTGCATGAATTTTGCTCCTTCTACATTCCAATGCAAATTGTGTAATTTAGTATTCAAAACAGCTAAGTTTGATAAATAAGTATTTAACTTTTTATAGTTTTCCATTGATATCCCTCCAAATTTGATTATCAATAACTATTATTGATTAGTAATTATATTATATACTTAGTTTAGATATATGTCAAGGTAGAAAAAATACTTTTTATTGTATTAAACTGGAATACATTATGAAATTTTTTGCTTGATATAGGGTGAAATGTTTTTCTTTTATTCATGCAGTTGTTATAATTAAACTATGATTTTTTTAAATCTGTTGTTTTAAAATTTAATGACCTATTAGAAATAATTTTTTATTAATAGTTTAAGGTCAAAGAGTATTAAATTAAGGAGTAACTAAAATGAAAAAAATTATAGCTATTCTATTAATCATATTATTATTACCGATTGAAGTAAAAGCCGCTAATGTAATAGATAATTCGATAAATAGTACAATTTGGATTTTGATGGCCTCATTTCTTGTCTTCTTTATGCAGGCAGGTTTCGCTATGTTAGAAGCAGGTTTTAGCCAAGCTAAGAATGCAGGTAATATTGTAATGAAAAATATAATGGATTTTGCGGTTGGTTCTTTAGTTTATTGGGTTTTTGGTTTTGCTATTATGTTTGGATTAAGTAATCAAATTGTAGGACAAGGTCCTCTTTTCTTACAAGGAGATTTTGCTCAACTTAATTTAAATGTTCCCTTGTCATCGTTTTGGCTCTTTCAAACTGTTTTTGCTGCTACAGCAGCAACTATTGTTTCAGGAGCTATGGCTGGGAGAACTAAATTTAGTGGCTATTTAACTTATAGTATTGTAATTACTGGATTTATTTATCCAGTAGTTGGCCATTGGATTTGGGGTGGAGGTTGGTTATCAGCTATGGTTGATTTCTCTGGTGCTACTGTTGTTCATTCAGTAGGGGGCTGGACAGCTTTAGCTGGGGCCAAAGTTTTAGGGCCAAGGTTAGGTAAATATAATTCTGATGGGAGCAGTAATCATCTAGCTGGTCATAATTTATTGATAGCTGCTTTAGGCACTTTTATTTTATGGTTTGGGTGGTTTGGATTTAATACGGGAAATTTAGTAGCCCAAACTAGTCTAAAAATCGATAATATTTTCAAAATTGCTGATATTGCAGTAGTCACAAATCTATCGGGAGCTGCAGGTGCCACTACAGCGTTAATAACTAGTTGGTTTAAAGATGGTAAAGCTGATGTTAAATCTACTCTAAATGGAGCTTTAGCAGGGTTAGTAGGGGTGACTGCAGGATGTTTTGTAGTTAATAATTTTGGGGCAGTGATTATAGGTTCTCTATCAGGACTAGTGATGGTTTATACAAGTCAATTCATAGATCAAGTTTTAAAGATAGATGACCCAGTAGGAGCTATTTCTGTGCATGGAGTTTGTGGATCTTTAGGTACATTATTAGTCGGTTTTTTTGCTGTGGATAGAGGTTATTTCTATAGTGGAGAGTTAGAATTGCTTTTTATCCAGGCTAAAGGAGTAATTAGTGTAGCAATTTGGAGTTTGACTACTGCTTATATTTTATTTAAATTAATTGATCTTACAATTGGCTTAAGGGTATCTAAACTTGAGGAAAGGTCTGGATTAGATAAATCAGAACATGGTGCTGAAACTTATGCTGGATTTACTTCTTTGGAATACAAAAATGAATTTGAAAAGTTCAGTTCAGAACTAGCAGTTAATTTTATAAATTTGGAGTTTGCCGAATTAGATAAAGCAATTGAGCAAGGACTAAAAAAGGTCACTATGTTTTTTGAAGCTAATAGTAGTTATATATTTTTATTTGATGAAGATAGACAATTGGCAATTAGAAATTATGTATGGACAAATACCGGTGATGATTTAAAATTTCCTCAGCAACTAGAAGTGACTAATTTTCCTTGGTTAATGGGCAAGGTAAATTTAGACCAAAATATTTTACTATTTGATAGAGATGATTTACCTGCTGTAGCGCAAAATGAAGCAGAGCTTTTTAATTCTAGATCTATAAATAGTTTGATTATAACTTCTATTACTAAGCAAAATTCAGTCATAGGTTTCTTTGCCATAGAAGGAATTAATGATCATAGCCTGTGGGAAACTAATCTTTCAACTTTGCTAGAAACTATAGATCAGACGTTTGGAGATGTATTGGAACGTAAAAAGATTGAAGAAAAAATTAAAGAGAGTATGGATGAACAGCAATTATTATTAGATAATATTAAAACGCAAGTTTGGTATATTAAAGATCCCTGTACTTATGTAGCAGCTAATGAAGCCCGAGCTGATTTCTTAGGTGTTGATAAAGAAGATATAGCCTATGCTGAAATTGATAATTTACTTTCATCAGAAATTGCAGGGAGCTGTAAACAAGATAATCAAGAAGTCTTCAAACAAAAAGAGATTGTAAAGACTCAAGGTTGGGTTAGAAATGCAGCCGGAGAGCGAAGATATCATTCAATTACTAAAATACCTAAATTGAATGAACATGGTGCAGTAGAGTATGTCATTTGCTCAGCTGAAGATATTACTGAACAAAAGAAAGCAGAAGCCAAATTAAATCAGTATGCTGAAAAATTAGATGAACAAATTGTTAAAGCACAGCAGTTACATGAAAAATTCTTACCATCAAAATTGCCAGAAATTCCTGAGGTTAGAATGGCTGATTATTATCAACCAGCCGAAAGATTAGGCGGAGATTTTTATAATATAATTAATTTAGATGATATTTTAATGGGCTATGTAGTTGATATT
The DNA here is from genome assembly GCF_016908315.1 of Halanaerobacter jeridensis. Lineage (GTDB taxonomy): Bacteria > Bacillota > Halanaerobiia > Halobacteroidales > Halobacteroidaceae > Halanaerobacter > Halanaerobacter jeridensis. Next base: position 23,594 of record NZ_JAFBDQ010000017.1, read on the forward strand.
ACAGGCCACGGGCTTGATGGTTCCCTATTGAATATATTTGTGCGGGAAACAATTAATAGCTTTTTATTATCACATTTCGATTTAAAAAAGAAAAATCATTTATCAGAATTAATGAAATTTATTACCCGCAAGTATCAACAAGAGGAATTTTCTGATGACTATTTCATTTCAATTATCTTATTTGAATTAGATAAAAACACAATGGAATTAACTTATAGTAATGCAGGGATTCATATTCCCCCTTTATTAATCACTGATGGGCAGTTGGTATCTTTTGAAGCGATTAAAGAACCACCTATTTCTTCTGTGATTGAATTTGATACTTATGAATTTAAAGAAAGATCTCTACAATTAGAACCGGGGAGTTCATTTTTAATCACTACTGATGGATTAGTGGAAGAAAAAGTGGGAACAGAACAATATAGTAAGGAAAGACTACAGGAAAAATTTCTAGAATATCATTCATCCTCTCCGCAGAATATAATAGAGTTACTCATTAATGATTTTCAAAATTTTTCGGGCAAAAATTCAGGCAAAGATGATATCACATTATTAATTTTGCAGCGCGAGTCAGACTAAATTAAAAATCAGAACATGTAACCAAAACACCTATCTTTGTTTACATGCCATCATTTCTTTACTCAATAAAAAAAACAACTCCCTTAGCTATTAAATAGCTGCAGGGAGTTGTTTTTTTTTGGTAAATAATATTTTTATTTAACTCACTTAATTTCTATTCAGCAAGCATACTTTCTAAGAACCATAGATTTTGACTATAGTGAGCAATATGTTCTTCAAATTCTCCAACTACTTCGAAGTCATCAACTTCATCAGCTTCTGCACGAATTTCAGTTGCTAATGATTTCATTTCTTCTAAGTCGGATTTAACAATTTCTAATACTTCTTTGTCTGCAAAGGCTTTTGATTCTAGTTCTTCGATTGTTGCATTTTCAACATAATCATCAGCTTTAACTAATGGGAATTCACCCTTCATTTTAATCAGTTCAGCAACTTCATCATATAGTTCGAAGAATTCTTCATATAGTTCTTCAGTATATTCATGCACCTGCATGAATTTAGCACCTTCTACATTCCAATGTAAATTATGCAATTTAGTGTTTAGCACAGCTAAGTTTGATAAATACGTATTTAACTTATCATAGTTTTCCATATTTTTTTGCCTCCTTTATGATTTAATTACTAACAATCATTCTTATTAGTAATTATTCTTAATTAGTTAATTATATTATATACTGCTACTGACGAGATGTCAAATAAATCTTAGGAGTAAATCAAATATCAGGCTGAAAAATTTAAATTATTTCTTTTTCATTTTTAGTAATACTATAATAGATATACTAGCTAACATAGAATAGACCCCTATGGCTAATATTATTTTAGCATTTGTTTGCTCCAAATATAATTTTTCTATTATAGGAGCAAAGAATAACAAGCTATCCCTAAAAGATTTATCAGCAAAAGCTGTAATTGCATATGGTTTAGAAAATACCAAAAGAATACTTAAACTTACAAAAATTGTTATACTAAAAATAACGAATTGTTTTTTACTTTTCATTTTATCCCCTCCTTTCAAATTTGTTTGATTTATATTATTATCAGGTAAAGTCTCTTTTGGTTTTTTGATTTTCTTTTTCTTTTTTAGGAAGACCTTACCTGATTTCATATATTCTATTTTTTATAATCTAAACTAAAATTTTCATTCAACTTTTCTTCATTATATCTTTTGATTAGAAGCTCTAATTTGTCAGTATACTCCTTGGTTAATATCTTTTTGTCAGCTAAATGAGCAACTGACTGTTGAAATGTTTTAATAAAAGTTAGTTGTTGAGTAGTCACTAATGGTTCTTGTTTTTCATCTGAGTCTATAGTGATAGAAGAAAAATTAGATCTTTCTGAGTTGTGAAAAGAGACCTTTTTCATTATTTGAGCGACAATTTCAAAGAAGGGCTCTAATGTTTCACAAATAATTAGTACATCAACTAAAAAAAGCCTATGAACTTCTTCAATCTCTTTTATAGTGCTTATTATTTTTTTGGTAGAAGATATGGTTTGTTTAATATAAAATACAAACTGAGAAAAAGAATCTAATTGCATAATAGGTATGGTGGTGTTAGTATTGTTACGATCTTTTACTTTTAGCTGTATTTGTTGTGCATTTTTGACATTATCAGCTAAGTTCTGAGTTAACATCTCTAAGGTGCTAATTATTTCCTTACATGTGCTATCTGTAGCCTTTGGTGAAGACATTTGCTATCACTCCTTATCTTTCTTACTCTTTAATTTTTTCCTCAAAAGTACTATACTTAAAATAAGAATACTCTTTCAAAGCTTTCTCTAACCTGTCTTGAATGTAATCTAATTCTTTTTGACATCTATTATTCAGCAAAGAACCAAAACTATCTTTGTTTACTACAACCTTTTGGTTTAAGGTGTGTAAGTTTAGCTTGTCTCTTAGTTTAGCAATAGGTCTAAACAGCTTATCGGTGTTGTCTAAAATAATAACTACTCTCAAAACCTCAGCAGTATCAGTACCATCCTTTCCTTGCTCATCTAATTTTAATATCATATCTTCTATCATCTCACTTATCTTTTTTAGCTGTTGTATGATAGGTTGGTGTCCTTTGAAAACAGATGTTTTAGTTGCATGATCACTTTTCTCTTTTAGTTTGATCTGTGCACTATCTAATAGTTTAATATCAGCTAATAATTTTTCTTGTTCTTCTCTCAAATTTTTAATCATGTCATCAGGTATTTCAGGTAGATCCTCATCACTTATTGTTTGCTCATCAAAACTCATTATAATCAACTCCTTAATTAGTATTTTTAGTTTAAAAGTCAATATTATCTAAAATTTAGTAGTTGTCGCTTTCTTCTATCACTCCTGGGATCGTTTCAAAATAAGGCATATTGCTATCCTCATATCTTTCATCAGGATGAAACAATACTTGCACACCTTTATCTTCTAGTTTAGAAATTATAGGTATATTTTTTAGCTTATCTACACTTAAACTACCTGGTAGTTTCATAAAACAAGGATTACCTGTTAACTTAACTGCTTTGAGATTAGGCAATTCTAACAACACTTCTAGTTGTTCTAATTCTCTTATTTCATTATAACTCAAGTACAACTCTTGTAATTGTTGAAGGTTTTCAACAACACTAATATTGCTCACATCACAATGATTTAGAGCCAATATTTCAAGATTTGTTAGTTGGTTCAATTTACTAATCTCATCAACCTTAGTTTGTTCTAAGTTAATTACTTTTAGTTTAGTAAGATTGTTTAGTTCACTGACATCTTGAATACTATTACAACTTAAGTCTAAGTACTTTAGATTTTCAAATATCCAAATACCTTCTACACTTTCAAGGTGGAATAATGACAAATCTAACTTATTAATTTTCTTGACTTCTTTTTCAAATAATTTGGGGTCTTTGCTTAGTTTATGTCTAATAATCTCCCTAATAGCTTGTCTTTTAATTTCTCTATTTAAATTAATATCTTTTTTCATTAGCTATCCCTCCCTGGATTATAAATGTGATAAAAATAGTTAAAAAATTTATCAGTACTACAGCAGAACAATATAGTAAAATTAGATTTTATTAAAAAAGAGTATCAAAACTTATATATATCTCAATTGCTTTAACTTTATTAGTTTCTTTTTTATAATAGTCCTTCTTAAATTCCCAGAAAGGTGTTCTCTTTTTTCTAATATATCTAATTTTAATATTTCTTCGAAAAGTGATGCTTTTATATCAGCTAATGTTTCTTTACTTAATTCATCTAATAAGATTTCATCATCTTCTATTGTTAGATAGAAACAATATTCACCTCCTTCTCCTTCATAAATAAGATCAAAGTCACAGCTAATACTAGCTAATGATAATAGAAAAATTTCATCTACTTTTTCTAGATAATCCATTATTTTTTCGGGAAGATCAATCCCAGATAATTCCTTTTTGACTTCATTTAAACATTTAATATTATCAACTACATTTTCTTCATCTATTGCAAAGCAATTTGCATAATTAGTTAATAAATCCTCATCTATTTTATTCATATTCATGACTATTCCTCTCCTTTCTTCTTTAACTCTACTCCTTGTTCTGTTAAGCAGACCTGAGTAATTTGAGTATTTTCTTGCTCTATCTCTAATTTATAAAAGATATCAGACAAATCGGACTTGATTTGATTTTTAATTTCTCGAAAACCAAAATTAATCTGGTCAGGAAGCCTATGCTTATAGGAATCTTGAATAGTTAATTGGATATCTCTCTTATTAAGCAAACTTTTATATCGATTAACTAGTGTATCATCTTTTTCTACCATGTCAAATAATTTTTCTTTGCTTTTGATTGGGTTAATTTTCAAGATTACACCTATTCTGCCCAGTAGTTCTTCTTTAACCCCTTGTTCCTTTAGTAGTTCTCGAGTCACTTTGTAATCATATTTTTTTAATGTGTTTCTATTATTACTTTGCTTTTTTGCAAAGCCTACTAATTGAGAATAATTTTTTTCTACGCCACTAAAGCTCCCTGTGAAAATAAAAATGTTATTAGTAGTATTAATTTCAAAAGTTTCTTTACCACTTTCTGTTTCTCTCTTGATTTGGTAATTGCTTCCTTCCACCCAATTTAAGAGCTCATCTTGAACGTCTGCCTTGCTAACTTTTCCTTCTTTACTAAAATCTTGTAACTTGTCCATTTCGTCTATCCAGTAAACACCTATGTCTGCTAGATTGCTACCAACTTTTTGCTCTAAGGATAAGTAGGTTTGATTCAGTGATTGTCCTTGATAGCCACTACTGCTTAATGAAGCTGCTGATATTTTAACATAAGGTATTTCTAATTCTTCTAAAACATTTTGTGTAATGTAAGTTTTCCCAGATCCTGTTGAGCCAGTGATTAGAATACAAGTAGAGTCATGATTTGTTTTGTCCATTTGATATGATTTATAATGAAAATATAGCGTTGAAAGCAATTTAGTTATTTTTTCTTCGTTTCCCACTATCTTATTTTTTAGTCTTTGTAGTACATTTTTAAATTTAATATTTGTAATTCTTTGTAAAAACCTTTCTTGTATATCATCTACTGGCTGACTACTTCTGTCGAAAAATCCCATAATTAACCCCTCCCTAATTTTGAAATTATAATTAAGCTATTCAATAACATTATATATTTTCTTTATAGTGTTAATCTTTAAAATATTGTTTATCCAATATTCTTTATTTTTAATCAATTCTTGTTTGATTTCTTTCTTTTCTTCCAGATGTTCTTCTGCAACTATAGTTAACTCGATCCATTCTTTGATAAATATAGTGAACAAATTTGAAATTTGGAATTGCCATAATTCACTTATTTTTCTGACTACTTTTCTACCTTTAGCGTTGACTTCAATATATAATTCTGGTTTTCGATCTTTTTTAGATTCTAACTCAAGCCAAGTATTAGCACTTAAAGAAGCTGAAGCTAATTGAGCTAATAAAGCCCAATCAAATTGAGACTCAAAATTAAAGGGAACTCTATAATGCATATATGATTGGATATTACTAAGATACTCATGATAAAATTTTTCTTCTTCTAGTTTTCCCGTCAATCCTTCCACTTTCTCCTCGTAATCAGTTACAACTTGGTTATTTTCTTCTTTCAATTGGTTTAGTACATTTTTATAAGTAAACATTTGTTATACCCCCTTATTATTTTTAATAGTTTTCATCTATAAAAAAATAAATAAGATTACTATTCCTATTATTATTAAAGATAACACTTTACCTGGATGTTCGATTATCAGGCTGATTATTATAATAGCTGATATTACTAAAACAGCCCATTTTACAATTTTAAAAATAAATAATACTACCTGCCAAATCACATTCCAATATATTACTGCAGAAAAAATCAAGCCACCTATCAAAAGTACTATAACTATACCTATTAGACTTAGAATAAAATTCCCACCTAAAATAGCCCAACTCAAGTGCTTTTTTCTTAAAATCAAGTTCAACTGCTTATGAAGTATAGTTAAATTATCATCTCCTAACCAAAAACCAATAAATAAAATTGGATAGAAGAAAATGTATAATACAAATAGTAAATTTCTCTTTAAAGAAAAGATATTATCCATAAAAACACAAAAGTAATAAATTAGATCTCTAAACATAGCTTTCAACTTAATCACCTCCCCATATTTAAACTAAATAAGAGATTCCCAATAATAATCCTTAAAACCAACTTATTTTTTTAGCCGTCTTATTCTTTTTCATATCTAATAAACGATTATATACTTCTTTACTATTTGGCCTTTTACTAGGACTAAATTCCAGCATATCTCTAAGCAATATATAAATCCGATAACTTTTTGGAATTTTAAACCCTTTTGATATTGTAATCTTTAAAATGGAATCTTTTCCTAATGAAAATTCTTTTGTAGTAGGAATTTTACCAAATAATAATTCAGAAAAAATAAGTCCTAATGAAAACACATCTATTTTTGGGGTGATATCTTTTATTTTGACCCCAAATTCCTCCTTTAAATTTGCACTGCTGATTATAATAACCTCAGGTGCTGAATAAGCTAAATCCGTTACTATATTGCTCTTTTTTATATCCTTTTTAACAACACTATCATCAAAATCAATGATATTAAGAGCAATTCTTACTTTTTCAGATTTATTTATTTTGCTAACAACGATATTATCTGGCTTTAAATCAGCATGAATAATGTTTTCTTCATGAATTTGCTTTATTAATTTAGCAGCTTCTACCATCAAATCTAACTTAAATTCAAAATTTAGATTATTCAAATTAGTCATTGGTTCTATATTTTCTAAAAAATTAGTTATTTTATAGATAAAATTATTAGCTTCAAAATACGTATCAGCATAAATCAACTTTTGTTGTGAATTTTCTTCTTTGTTATTATTTTTTTCTACCTTCTTTAATCTATTATTGATTTTTATTAACTTGTTTTTATATAGGCTGAATTTTTCTAATTTAGCAGGCGATTTTTTGGGAGCTAATATTTTTTTAATAAACTTTTTATTCTTAGCAGAATCCATAGCAACAGCCCATTCACAATTTCCGCCATTTTTTGCTGAAAAAGGCTCTAATAATGTATAATGCTTATCATTTACACTTATTTTCCCAAAACTTTTCTCCAGGTTCATAATAGCCACCCCCTAATTGTTTAATAAGTCTTAATTTTTCCCACTCAATAAATTTTTTATAAATTTTATTGAGTTTATCATAATTCTGATTATTCTTAATTAATAAATTAGCATATCTTTTTAATTTTAAGAACCTAGATTTATAAATTGATCTTAAATTTTCATATTTCTTGAAACCAACTGAATATAGGATCAGTGAACAATCATCTTGAGCTTTAGCTCTAAATAATTTTTTTAGATTTCTTTTTAGGTTTACAAATGATTTTGACTTGTATATATTGTTCACTATTAAATATTCAAAAAATACAGGGTTACCAGTAAAATCAAAACAGCCATCGCTACAACTAATTATAATGAATGGTTTTGTGATTCTAACTTTAAATATATTCAATTCAAAATCGGTACTTAAATTAATAAAATTGCTTATTCCAGCAGTAGTATTATATAATCGATTAACTGTTGTTGTTAATGGAACTAAAGCACGAGGAGATAGCAAATAAGTCATTGAATCACCGGCATTAAAAGATATAATCTTAGAACTTTCATTAGTCAAATTTTGTAAAAAACAACCAGAAACAGTAGTCGGTAACTTATAAGAATAACTAGCAACAAATTCTTTTCTATTTTTGGTTAATTTTTCATTATAATAAGTGGTCAATGATTTTTTTATTTGAAAATTCAAACTATTTATAAAATCAATTATATTATTGTAATTAGTATCTAAAGAATGCAAAGTTTCTTTATTTCTATCAAAATAGCTAGATATTATTTGCTTCGTATACCGCGAACTTAAATATGCCCCTGTATAACAATCCCCATTTGAGAGTTTATAAGATTGCTTACCCGACCCTCCCATACCATCAAAAGTAGCAATAAGTGCTAAATCTTTATAAGTAGCATAAAGGGGCGGAGCATCTTCACAATGCTCCTTCCCTCCCCCTTTTAAATGGATTTTTAAAATTTCATTCATCTTAATTCACCTCTTCAAAAGCTGTATCAACATCATTTTGATTATAATTATTATCACTATTAACAGCTTTTCCAATACTTTGACATACAGTTGCTACAATGCGATTTAAATCAGTTTCTGTTAATCCTTTAGCAGCTTTTGTCCTCTCCCAAGTTGTATTTTCGAAATTAGCAATCTTCTTCCAATTCTTTTGAGCTGGAGCAAATAAAACAAGTCGTTTGGCATTCTGGTCAATTATTGAATCATCATTCCATTTTTCTTCTAATTCTTCTTTAGAAGCAGAAATATTTGCTGGATAATTAGAAATATCTTTTTCCGCCATAGTCTCTAAACTGCGATGGGGAGCGTCAGTTAATAATACCACCACATGGCGAGCATTAGCTTTATTAGTTGCCCACTCAGTAGTAGTTAGTGCTTGATCAAAAGCTTCTAAAGAACTTTCGGGTGCTTTGCCTCCGCCTTTAGCTTCTAATCCCTCAATGTATGCTTCTAAGTCACTCTCTTCTTCTGGTAAATCGAAAAACTGGGAAGACTGCAAAGGCTCAGCGTCATGCGTATAATCTCTGAAACTTAGAATTTTAACTCGTAAATCATTAATCGGTTTCTTCATTTCCTCCATCTTTTCTAATAAAGCTGGACCAAAAGTGAAAGCAACTTTTTTTGCATCGGCTATTAAACCTCTCATGCTGCCAGTGACATCTAAACAAATGGTCAAATCAACATTATACTTTGATTCTTCATCAACCTTCTGTAATACGTCTTCAGTAAGCTGTTCGGGTTCTAATTCCATCATCAAAACCACCCCTTTTGAAAATTTATTTTTTCTACTTATTTGAATAATAGACTAATAAGATAATCAATTCCTAAAAAATTTGTAGTTAAACTGGTAATCAGCAAAATTATTTTCTTTAAGCCCAATCCCAAAGCTTTCTAAGCGACTATTTATAATCATCTTATAAAATAATAAAAATAAGTTTTTCTTATTAAACTCCAGATTTGTCCCTAAAGAATTATTTCTTTTTTTTCTTAATAGACTATAATAGTATTGGCAATTATGATTAGTAAGATTTACTTCATCATAGCTTAAAAAGTAACTTAAAACCTGTTGAACACTAATCTCCTCCGCTGGATAAATATAACCCTGTAAATCATAAATTCTTCGACCGACATGATCTGTTTTTTGAGTTTTTCTAACATTACTAAAAACCCAATATTTATGATAATTATAAAGATAAAATCCATTATCATCTATTAAGTGGTAGTAACTCATCTGTTTTAATTTCAACAAGTTATCTTCTAATTTGGCTGAGAAAAAATTAGGTTTTTTGGCAAAATAATAGTCATCCTGCTTATTTCTAGTATGATAAACTTTATAATTTGAATTGTAATCTTCTTGTTTCTCTTTCAAATTCAAAGCCAGTATTTTTTTAACAATCTCTTTATCTTTAGTTGTTAATTTCGCCTGCTGATCAGATTCTTTTTGAGTGAATCTTTCCTCTGATGTTTCTGGTTTTATAATTGCTTGGTCTTGATTATCATTAATAAATTCCCGTTCAACTACCGTTTTGGTTGGTAAAATAAAATTATCTCCCCCCATCAATATCCCTCCTATAGTTTATAAGAAATAAGTTTCTTTTTCTCTTGCTTTTCAAAGTTGTCAATAAAATTTTCTATAGCAGTTTGTTTAGCTTCAATCCGCTTTTTTAACTTTTTGCTATGCTTCAGAACCTCTTTTAATTCTCGATGATCTTGACTAAAATTAGTAATTCTTTTTCTACCATGATGCGTCAACCAGTTAACTGGATTCGCTTTGGTAGTTACTTTTCTAATTAAACTTGTCTTACTTTTCTGATGTATTACCTCCTTTTGCTTTTCTAATTTTTCCAAGTTAATTGGTAACTCATTTTCTTTATACTGATGAAGTACTAACTTGAAAAATTTCTTAATAGGTGCTAAAATCTGAAAACTTTTCAATTCCTCTACATCTTCAATCATCATATTTCCAGCTCGATCTTCAACTGCAGAACGACCATAGACACTAACAGGATAAGCTGTACCTGCTATTACAATATCTGAATATTTATTTAACTTAGGATACGCAATTCCTCCTATTATTTTGGAATTATTCTTCAAGTTCTTAACCATATTTCTAATTGGGTCAACAACCTGTCTCAACTGTGTTCTTAACTTTTTAGTATTCCAGCGGCGCAGTCCAAACCAATTTGTGTTTAACGCAAAAGAATCGACTTTAGTAAGAATTGGGAAAATAGTGATTGGACGAGGGTTAGTAGTTAAAGTGATCCGGATCAAATCGCTAAAAGCTTGAATTTGCTGTTTTATTTTAGCTAGGTTTTGAGTAGTATCTATGATCCAGAAAATGCTATATGATGATTGTAATTGAGTAATAACCTTTTTTACTTCTCTAGAAAAACTAGACTTTTGATTTTGAATAGCTTTAGCAATTTTATTAGCATTATTTAGCAATCCTCCTCTGTAGTCTTGCCAAGTCCAATTTAGAATATATTCGTTGTTGGAGGATTTAATCTTAAACTGCCAATCTTCATCTACTCTGCTAGTGCCAGGCAAATTACCATCTTCACATAGTTCGTTATACATATTGTTTAATCTATTTTTAAAGTTACTATCATCATTTTGATGCTCAATTTTCAAATATTTATTATCCCTTAAGGCTTGAATTGCAGTTGTCATATACGATGTTTTTCCCACTCCTGAAGGCCCCAGAAAGAATACTTTGTAATCTCTTTTTTGTGTTGTGGTTGTTTGCTTTAATTTGTTTTTTAATCTTTTCACATCAATTTTCATTATTATCCTCCTCCTCTTCACTATTAGTAAAATTTCTAATAATAAATACAGCTCCTACATCATCTCCATAATGACCCTGAGATCTTTCATGTCGAATGAATATTTTTAGCTTGGGAATCAACTTTTGCAAATCATTATTCAGAAACTGATTCATTAAATAAACCAAGTTATTTTGGTCTACTTTATTTTGATTCATTAATAGCCCATCTAAACCATCTGATCCAATTATAAATCCTAAGTTTTCTTCTAAGGAAAAAGTTCTTTTCTGCACCTCTGCTAACCTCTTTCTTAAATTTAAAAATAAAGTAGTATTGGCAAACTCACCGTTATGCCCAGGCAGCAGTTTAGTTATCCCCCCCGTTTGTTTATCTGCCGCAGAATTTATCTTAGAGGCTGAGTTTAATCTAATTTGATAACCATCTCCGAGTTGAAAGGAAAAACCCAGGTTAGTATCTAAATTCAAAACAAGCAAATTAAAAGTAGTAGCAAACACACCTTCCTTGTCTTCTAAATTATCAATGGCAAAGGCAATTTTTCTACACCATGTTTTATGGATGTTTGATATCAGAGGGTCTATATCATCTTTTTCATCTTTAGCTTGATTAACTAATTCGGGCTGAGCAAAAATAACTTTTTTAGCTGCTTTAGCTAAATATTCAGCTCCTAGATAGGAATGCTGTCTGCTGCCTGCTCCGTCGTTAACTACAGCTATTATCAGGTTCTCTTTTTTTGCTACTAGAGTATAATCATCACATTGCTTATAATCTACACCTTTCATCAATAGATCAGCATAATCGTAATCCAGATTCATAAATATAACCTCCCCTTACTAATTTGTAGTTAAAAAGGAGGGGATATCCCCTCCTTTTTAAGCAGGTTCAAAGAATGGCTCTGTTCCCTCAGTAACATCATGCTGCTCTTCAGTATCATTTGATTGTGATTTGCTGCTCATCGAATTTGAAAGCAATTTGAATACCCCTTCAAACTGCTTATTCTTAACCTTGGCAATTCTAACATTCTTTTTATGATCCTCCTTAACTCCTTCTCTATATTTCTTGAGTTTTTCCATATCAGCAGAATCAACTCCTAAACCAAAGAAGACTACCTTATCTTGATTAGCTGCTGCAACAACATTATTAACCGACTTTTGGAAATCTTCACCATTCGGTTTTCCATCTGTTAAAACTACAACAAAAGGTCGGTGATATCCAATGCCTTTGGTGCGATATTTTTCTTTATCCTCTTCAATCATCTCCAGGGCTAAATTAACTGCTTGGCCCTGTGGAGTACCGCCCCCAGCAGATAACTTATCACCAGGACTCTGATAATTAGCCATATCGGTGAAGGGATGTAACACATTAACTTTCCCTCCGAATTCAACTACAGCGAACCTCACTTTATTCTGAATTTTAGGATCATTTTTTGCCTCTTTCTCCAATGTTTGTAATCCCTGTTTTAATTCCTCAATATCACCGGTCATACTCCCAGAGGTATCAACCACAAATACCAAATTGAAGCGGTCATTAGTATTAGTTGTTAACTCATCTCCAAAGCCTTCTCCTTCAATAACTTCTTCATTAGTAGTCATCTTTATCACTCCTTTTAAAGTTTTGGTTCAACTTTCATTAATTTAATAGACAATTCTACTGCTGAGATATTAAATTTTCTATTGGTAATTTTTTCATAATTAGAGAGCAGTCTTTTCATCCCCCCCCTTTACTATTTATAATTGACACTTAAGTTATTTGATTCTCAAATTTTTGGTTACTTTTTTTGAAAAATTTATTTTAGTTATAATTCTCCATTTGCTAAAGAATTCACAGCTTTTCTCCAATTATCTTTTTCAGGTTGATATAAATCATATTTCACTTTCGCCTCAGCAATTCTTTGCTTTCTTAATTTTTCTACCTCTTTCAAAAATGTAGTAGATTTGTTTTTTTTGCGGTTTTTATTTGTGGAACTTGAAGTTTTAGGTTCGGGAAAGACTTCTTCCCCCATCTTTACCTTGTATTCACACCAAGGGCATTTATTTTTTTTATAATGATAGTAATGATTGGAATTAATTGGACATTCTTTTAATTCGTTTAAATATTGTTTTAGAACCTTAGACAATTCAGTTAGTGAGGGTCTACTTCTTTGATTTCTTTGAAAAGTTTGCTTAAATAATTCCCATAATTCCTTATTAACAAGCTGCTTTGATAATATCTTGAATTTTGCTAAAGGGTTTATATTTCTAGATGTATGAGGATATAATCCTTTATTAATTTTTTGCTGCACTTTCAAATTTCTACCTTTTTTGTCCTTACCATGAAAAGGGTGGAGATTATCATAAAACAATTTAAATATTATAATACCTAGAGCAAAAATATCATCTTTATCATTTAATTTTTCTCCTGGCGAAAAATTAGGTGAACAGAACCCTGGCATCGCTACATTACATTTGTAGAGTTTATTACTTTCCTTAAATTGGTAAGAATCACTATCAATGAAATAAACGTTTTTATCTTCAGTTATTAAGATGTTATTATCATTGAGATCTCCAGCAAAAATATGATTTTGATGAAGCTTTTTAATTCCCTTTATAATTTTTAAACTTATCTTGACCCTATCTTGAAACGAAAAAAAGCTTTTTTTATATTTACCTATGTTTATATTCTCTATTAGATTCGATAGTGGAAGTGGATTTTTGACTTGTTTCATAGCATAGCCGATCACTTTACCTTTGTCTACTACTAATTTAGTGGGCCAAATGATTTGGGGTTGCTTATTTAGAAATAACTCTTTTAGATACTTATTATTTTGATATTTATCAACCATTATTTTAATTTTGTTTATTTTGTCTTTGTTTAGCTTATTTTTATGGTAAATTTTAGCTATTAAATTGGAGTTTTTTACTTGATATACGATTGCTTCCCCCCCAGCATCAAATTCTTTACCTAAACAGCTGCTATCAAGCTTATTCATTACTACCACTCCTTTCTAAGTTTGCTTTAATTTCAGCAATATTTTCAGCCGATTTTCTTTATTTCTCTTTAATTCAGATTCAAGTTTCAATCCTTCATATAATAGTTTCCAATATTTAGTCAGTTTTAAGCTAGAAACTAAAAGGATAACATTGAATAAAAATAAACCATTATAAATAATATTGCCCCCAATAAAATCAAATAATTGATTAAACCCAAGCAGACCAAATAGGTATTTTATTTTACCACCTCATTTTTTATTTGTTATAGTAATAGTTAACCTAGCTTTTGTATTCAAGAAATTTTCAATAAAAAATTGTGTTTTTTTATTAAACCTTTTAAATAATTTAGTAATAAAATTAGATATATTGTAATTAATTTATTGGAAGCATTAACTTTATAATTTGGAATATTTTATTCAAAAAATAAAAAACCGACCTGACTAAGGTCGATTTCTAATTAAGATGAAATTTTATTTTTCTTTGAAATAGCATTATCTAGACAAAGATTAGATGTTTTTTTCTTGCCCTCCTTTTTTTTCTGAATTTTGCTTTAATTGTTTATTATTTTTGGTTTTTTCCTCGTTATTAGTAAAAAGTAAAAAAGCTAAAAAGAAAACTAAAAAATTAGAAATTATACTTGGAATATATTGAAAAAAATATTTTATATTATAACGCAAGCTATATGTCTCCCATTTAAGACCGCTAGTCCAAAAACTAATTATTTCTTCTAAAATTGGAAGAGTAAAAAAAAGTAAAATCAAAATTAAAAGAAGTATTCCTATTCCTATTAAAATTATCAGTAATCTCCCTATAGTTTTGAAAAAAATCAAGCTGTATTTCTTTAAAAATTTTAATATTTTTTTTATTTTATTATTTATCTTTTCTTTCATTTTACTTTTCCTCCTTCTTGAAAATTAATTTAACTTTTTTATAATAAGGTATTAGATAGGTTATAATTAGTTATACAGTTTTTCTTAAATTTTAAAGATCAAAGTCATTTAAAATTTCAATTATAATATTATATATCATATGAGAAATAAAAAAAATGCTTAAAAATAATATCCAAGCTACTTTTGTTAACCCATTTATTAATAGTGTAAATACAGTCGATTCCTTTAACTTTTTCATGACTATACTAAGCGACCCTAAAAAAACACACAATATTATCCCATGTATTATATCAGAAAATTCCAAATTAAGCGGAGAAAGTTTCTTAAATATACTAAAATTAAAGTGATTAATTGTATAAAAAAGATTTTTAAACTTATTGTAATTCACTTCCACTCTATATGACTCTAATTGTTTTTGAATCTCAAGTGTAAATGCACTTTCTGGGTGTAGATTAGATAAATCACAACCTTGCAGTAAAATACCTGAAATGTTTATAATATTAGGATGAATAATAGGGAAGATAGTATCATTTTGCCAACCTGTTATTAGACTAATTTGATTTTTAAATTGAAAATAAATATCTATTCCTGGATAACAAGTAAAATCATTTATTTTTTTAAAATGTGACATCATAGTAAGTTTATTTTTATATTCATTAATTTTAATACACCTTTCTTCATCAACGTCCCAAATTCTTATATAAAATTCTCCGTCCCTTCCTTTGCCTTTTGAAACTATTTTATCTTCTTCTGAATGATAAATTACACTCGTTACTTTTTCTTGAAATTCCTCATAAGTTTTAATAATCTCTCCACTTCTACTATCTAATTCTGCTATTATATTATTTCCTGACATTTCTACTCCTGCTATTACTAATTTATGTTCTTTTGGGTGATACGCTACATCACTCACATTAGGAATAGAAACTTCATATACTTTTATTAACTCTCCCCTTCTAATATCCCATTCTTTAAAATCGGTATAGGGTCCCATTTCTGAAGTAGACAACATCTTATTATTTTTAGGATGATATACTACATTTGTTATAAAACTATCATGGGCTTTATAATTTCTAATTTCCTTTCCAGTTATTGTATCAATTTCTTTTATTGTGCCATTCTTTAATCCTGCAACTAATTTAGGTTCTTTCGGGTGATATTCAATTTTTTCTATAGAAACATCATAATCATCATAAACTCTAACACATTTATTATCTTCTAAACTAAACTCTTTTATTGTATTATCCCCTGAGGCTAAAGCAATTTTATTATTTTTTATATGATAAGCTACATCAATTATATCCACACTATATTTATTATAAATTCTAATATAATCTTTTCTATTCTGTCCCCATTCTTTTATCGTGCCATCTGTTGAACCAGACATTATTTTATCTCCGTCTGGATGATACGCTACAGGATGGTATGCTACCATTACTACTCTTTTCTTATGTCCTTCATAAGTTCTGATACTATTTTTTTTTCCATATTTCCATTCCATTATCGTGCCATCTGCTAAACCAGATATTATCTTATCCTCTTCTGGATGATATTCTAAACTTACTACTTTGTTTTTATGCCCTTCATAAGTTCTGATACTATTTTTTTTTCCACATTTCCATTCCATTATTGTACCATTTTCTGAAGCAGATATTATTTTATCTCCGTCTGGATGATATTCTAAACTTACTACTTTGTTTTTATGCCCTTCATAAGTTCTAATACTATTTTTTTCCCCGCATTTCCATTCCATTATTGTACCATCTTCTGAACCAGACACTATCTTTTGCCCCTTCGGACTATAACTTACACTTGTTACACTATGCTCGTGTTCTTCATAAGTTCTGATACTATTTTTTTTCCCACATTTCCATTCTTTTATCGTGCCATCTGCTGAACCAGATATTATTTTATCTCCGTCTGGATGGTATTCTACACTTAATACCCAATTTGCGTGTTCATTATAAGTTATAATACAATCTTCACTTTTTCGCTTCCATTCCTTTATCGTGCCATCTGCTGAACCAGATATTATTTTATCTCCGTTTGGATGATATTCTACACTTAATACCCAATTTGCGTGTTCATTATAAGTTATAATACAATCTTCACTTTTTCGATTCCATTCCTTTATCGTACCATCCGCTGAACCAGATATTATTTTATCTCCGTTTGGATGATATTCTACACTTAATACCCCAGCCTTATGACCTATAGAGAGAAAATTGTTTCCATTCAATTTAGCCCCTTCAAAATTTGCTGTAAGATATCCAGAATCATCTAATCGACTACATCTCACTCCGCGTAAATTACAATCTGTTAAATTTAATTTTGATAAATCAGCTTCTGTTAATTCTCCCCGCACATCTTTCCAAATTTCTATGATATTCCAAACAGCATATCCTATATTTGATTTAAATCTACCTCTGTAACACTCGATAGCTCTTTGTAAATTTGTTCTATAATTATTGTAATGTGATATACTCCATTGTTTCCCTTTTAATTTTGGCTTAATATAATACTCTTTTTCTAACTCTCCAATGAACTTTCTTACTTCTTTTCCAAATTTTCTTTTCTCTAAAATTTCAATTTTATCTTTGCCATTATCTAAATCAATTTTAATCTGATTAACAATATGAACTGCTGAAAAATAATCCCTAAAGATTTGATGAAAAAACCTATATTTTCCATCTTCTTCAACTAATAATAGTAGTTCTTTTACAATGATTTTTAAAATTTCTTTTCTTTTTCTAGCATTCAATTTTTTTAAATAAACACATACCTCTTCATATTCAATATTATCATCTGTATCATAAAAATAAGGATTAGAAAGTTTATTACAGCTAGATTTTATAACTTCATGCAACTTTCTTTTATTTAAGCTAAAAACACCTTTCTTTTCCATATAATAACCAATATAAGCTACTATATGCTTAATGATTAACTTATGATATAATTTCTCATTCTTTTGCTTATTACTTTTATAAACTTCGAGCAAATTAGCTTCAATAAAATCCCACAGCAGCTCTCCAGCACTATTTACCTTATCTTTAAAATCTAATGCTTTATTAGCAATCTTACTGTTTTGTTTCTGTTTATAAGTTTTAGCATAAATAGTTAACATCATCGGATTCCTAATTAAATCTAACATTCTTTCTTCTTCCGGTAGATCTACTGATTGTTTATTTAAATAATTTTCAATTTGTTCGTTTTTTAAATTGATTAGATTTAACTGATGATATCCGTCAAAACAGTTAAAGGTCTGCATATCATGCCTGCTGGTAACTACAATTTGCACTCCATTGTACAAATTAAACTTTTCAATTTCAGATAATAAATTCATTTTCTCATCAACAGTAATTTCATTAAATCCATCCAACAGTAATATAACTGCTGGAATATCATCAATTGGCTTATCCATCATTTTTTTTAATTTATCTTCAGTAATTTCTGTTTGATTAAGATAATTTTCCTTAATTTGCTCCATAATAAAGTTTTTACTTTTAGAATAATTATTATAATCATGAAGCTGAATAAAAAATGGAACTGGTTTCTCCTTCTGCCTTTTATAAGTTTTCCATAAGTTTAAAAGTGATACCGTTTTCCCCATTCCGCCTGAACCCAAAATTACGGCATTCTTAATTTCACCTGCCCATAAACTTTCAATACTAGCAATCAAATCAACCTCTTCAGCCTTTAATTCTACTTTTGTATCAAGGTCTTGTTCTGACGAAGTTTCTTGTTCTGATTCAGGAAGAATAATCTCTGAAATATCAATATGTTCAAATCGTTTACTTTTTAGCTTTTGATAATAATCCTTTGTACTTACTCTAATTTTTTCTAGCAAATGCTTAGCTTCATCTTGTTTCTTAGCTTCCTCTACTTTAGCCAATTGTAAATGATTAGTAAAGAATTCATCTAAAGTACAGCCGATAACTTTAATATTAGTTCTATTCTTATATTCAGGATTTAAATTTGCTTCATAATCAGTTTTGGTCATAAAAATCTTAGTATAGCCCTGCTTATTTGCTTTTTTAACTTTTAGATTAATATCTGCTCCTACTGCTTCTAATTCTTGATGATGAAAATTAAGTCCAGCTAACAAGGCTGTCCTATTATATTCTTTTATAAATTTACTATTATAATCTTCAAAAATTTCATATAAACAAGCACCCAAAAAGCTAAATCCGGCTGACCTTCCTGTTATTTTACCAATGAAATTTTTTTCTTGTAAATCTAAGACTTCTATTATAAAGCTGTAACTTAAATCTAATCTTTTTCTCAAAATATCTACTGCTGTTTTAGCAGAACCCTTAAGTCCTCCTAAAGAAGTTTCGTCTACTTGACCGTAAGTGCGGAACTTAGCTTTTTGATCGATATCATCTGCAGGAGTAACCATCAAATCTTTAATTACAACTGACTTTTGATTACTTATCTCTCCTTGCTGCATAATAAATATCGGGCAGTTGCCTTCTAAGTTATTTACTGAAGAAAGCTGGTAGATAAACTCTTCATACTGCGGTAATTTACCAATTAAACTAGTTACTGGAGATACCTTTACTTTCCAGTCAAACTGACTTTTTACTTCTTGCTTTACTTTGACTACCAAATCATCTTCTACCAGTATCTGATTTAATCCTAACCGCCTAATCTCAGGTAGCTTCTGTTTAACCTTAACCGAATTGGCAGGTTTATTCTCTATGAAATTGCAGATAACTGCTGTCTTGCCGGGAGGAAATGAATCAATTATCTCTTTTATGTCTTTTCGTACATCTTCTTTTAAAAAATTATCCGTTAAGCACTTCCTTAAAATCTCAAAACAGACAGCCAGAGTACCTGATTGACCTGTAATTTTCTCATCTTTGCTTATCCTTAAGCTAAAGCCCCAGTTATCATCTTTAACTAAATCTTTTTCATCAATAACTGATTTTACTTTTTTTCCACTGTTTCTAAGCCAGTTCAGCTTACTATCAGGTACTGTTACTTCCCCGGAGCGATTCAATATTACAGTTATAAAGGTACTGCTAGATTTATTTTTACTAGCCAGGAAAATTCGGTATCTTGCTCCGGTTACTAGCTGATTTAAAGAACTAAAATAATAAATTGTTTTAGATTTGTTTAAGGAAGATATATTCAGCGGATCAAACTGCTTTAAATCATAGTCAAAACTGGGATTATTAATTAATTCATCAACTAAGCCATAGTTAGCCTGGAGAAAGCAATTGTTAAATTTTAATTCGGATAAAATATTGATTATCTTTTTCTGATCTATATTTTGGTCAAAGTTAGCTAATACAGTTATTTCTTTATTTTTAGCTATTTTAAATATCTTTTCTACTAACTTTTGAAATTCACTGCTTTTGTCATGCCATCCCTCTTCAAACCCTAATTCTTTATCTTCTTTTATAAATCTATTATAATAATTTTTTCCTTTATTCTTTCTAAGATGAGATAATAAAGCAAAGAAAAGAGCTACCGTTCCTTGCAATTGACTTATTTTTTTATTTAATTGAAATTCAATTTTTACTGTTAATGGCTTTAGATATAATTCCTTATTTAAAAAGGATCTAAAACTATCAGATAATTCTTCTTTTATAGACTCTTCTAAATTGTGATTAGTTATTTCTACTTTATTTTCTTTTTCAGTTGTCTCAACTTCATTAATAGAAATTGGTATTTGATGATAATCTTCATCACTTTTAGCGATTAATCTGAAGCTCATACTTTCACCTCCAATTTTTCAATTAATATAAATTATAACGACTTAAGTTCATAAACTTTAATATAAATTTTAAACTGATCACAATCTTGTTCCAGCTTATTCTTTATTCTTCTAGCCAAATCTTTCTTATCTTGACTGATATCATTATAATCCCATTGTTGAACTATTAGCCCACAATCACTTTCTTTTTTACCAGAAAACAAAACAAGTTCTTCTTGTGTATCATTTTTATTAGCAATAACTATGTCATAATCTAGTTTAAAGTCTTTATTATCATTAGTTGTAATTTTAATTTCTTTTTTAGCTAAGTCAATACGATACTTGATTGAGTTAGTAATATTTCTAGGGCTATCAGAAATTGATTCCACTTTTGCTGCCCAGCTTTCATCTGCATCAAAATGTTCCTGTAAAAAGGCAAGATAGTCTAGTCGCATCTTTTTATCATAATCAAAGGGTAATATAAATTTATAGTTGTTATCTGCTATCATAATATTAGATAGTCTGATTTCAAAACTCAAATCCGTTTCTTCATTTTTTAACTCATCTTTTAAATTATCTCTTTGTTCTTTTATAAAAATGGGTGAAAATATATTGTTTTCAGAATTAGTTTTTACCTCTGCAATATTAAGCAAATAATTTTTTTCTCCGATTAAAACTAACTTACTAGTTAAAGTAAATTGCCGGTCATTAGTATTTTTAACTTCAAATGAATTCTGTTCACAGTTAAATCTAAATTTAAAATTACTAAATTGTTGTGTTAATTTTTGCTCAATAGATGGGTTTCCTGTATATAAATAATCAAGTAATTTCGTTTTTATATCATCTTTCAATTCTAGTTTGTACTCTTGTGCTTCATTAATTTGTCCCTCGTTTTTTAATTCTTTTTTAATCTTTTCTTCTGTGTTATTAATTTTACGATCTATTTGCTTGAATTTAATGAAACAATTTATTTCTGATTTATCTTCAAGTGCTTGGTTTAATTTTTTCTTTTTATTTGAATCAAGAAAAAAATCAAGCTGATTTTCGCCAACTTCTAATCCCAAATTATTTTTACTAAATAATTCAAATTTTTTCTCACCTAATACTAATTCTAAAACAAAATCTAATATTACTCGATTGTATGACTTATTAATAATATTTAATCTATTATCAGTAATTAAGTTAAAGATAAAATAACTATCTTCAAATAATCTAATTTTATTAAATTCTGTATTTAATCTTTTTATTTTAGAATCTAATTGATTTTTTAAATAACTAAGAAATCGATTATTATCTATTTGTCTTTTATAAAGGCAGTCAAAATCAAAACCATCTATTTCCCTAAAATCTTGTTTATTTACCACGGTAACCAACCTCCTAAATTATTTTAATTTAAAGCAGTCATCATCTGAATCATAGTAAACAGTTCTAGTTTCATGATCATCAGGAAAAGCTACTAAGACTGCTGCTCCATTATCTTTTTCGAAAGCATATTTAGCCCCTTTTTCAAAAATAGCTGTGTCATTCTCATCGATTTGAGTTTTATCAATTTCGGCAAGTATTTTTGAGTTAACTTTTGCCTCACTAAATTTAACTTTTAATCTATTTAATTTTCCTTTCTTTAATTTTTTAACCGTTAAAGTTACTTCATTCCCAATATAACTAACAAAATCATTTATCTGTTTTCTAATCAGTTCATTTACCTTAGCCTCTGAATGATTTACTGAAGGGAATATTTCTTTACTACTTTCATTTATAAAATCTTCACTTTTATTATCGCTTTTTACAATCTTTATTTTCAAAGTATCCCAATTGGGAGGAGTTATTGATAATTTATCTCCCAGTTTGCCCGTGATTTTTTCACCAGTATCAGAATCAACTTCAACTTCAACTTTAATTAAATCATTAGGAAAAAATATATAACCCAAAAATCGATTCCAATTGTCGACTAATCTCTGCTTGATCGTTAAACCAGCAGAATTTTCATCATAGTTAATTTCTAACCAATAGTGTTCCTTTAAATATAATAGGTCAAACATGGTTCCACCGAAAATATTAAATGTTTTAAACTTTTGTTTAAGCTTATAATTGCCCTTACCCTTTGTGTAAAAGAGCTTAAGCTTTTTTTCAGCCTCCTTTTTTTTATTATTCTCCTCTTGAAAATAATTATTATTTTTTAAAAAGGGGTTTAAATCTATTTCTATATCCTCGCATTTCATCTCTAAATTATATAAATCGTCACCACTTACTTTATTAGCCTTATTCTTATCCTCCAAAACATGTAATTTTTCAACTTTAAAAATTTTCTTATCCCCAATAAATCGTTTTGCTTCAATCTTAAAAGTTTTATTTAAATCCTTCGAAGATAAATAAATACCTCTTTCTTCTAGCCACTCTCTTAAAATTGATTTTTTCTTTGAATTTAAAGAATTTTCTTCAGCATAAGAATTGATCTTTTTTTCAATATCATTATTCGACATCTGTTCTAATTCCTTTTTAACAGATTTGATTTTATCAACTTTATTACCTTGTTTATCTTTTTTTTGAGCTTCAAAAAAATCATCTATCGTCTTTAACTCTTGTTTATCATATTCTTCTGCTAATACCTTTCGGACTTTATGTCCTACGATATCAAAAGTGCCCAACACATCAAGATTAGACCCATACTTCAATTTAGTATTACCTTTAAATCTTAATAGTTTATTTGCTAATTTTAATTTAGCTTTTGGCAAAGGCATTGCATTTTCTTCTGCTACAAGACCTAACTTGAAATTTCCTTGATTATCTGACTTACCTAAAATTCCAAGGAAAACATTGTAAAATACAGGAAAGGAACTGTTGAATTTCTCTTCTATTAATTTTTTATAAGAAATAAGTAGTTTTTTCTTAATTGTTTTAGTATTAATTTTATCTTGCAATTCATCTGTAAGTTTTTTTACATTTATATTTTCTTCTACTAAATCATTGATTAGATCATTTCTAGATTTTTCTAGTTTTTCAATATCATCCTCTTTTTGTAGTTTTTCAATATCCTCTTGATATATATTTTTAACCGATGCTCCTAAAATATCTGTCACTTTCTTTGGAAACTTCTTTTTTAGACACCCATTTTTCTTAATGTTAAATTTAAGTACAGCTTTCCAAAAAAATTCTTTGTTTCGTTTAACTACTTCTTCTAGTTCATCTATTTGGTCTGACCACTTTAAACCTACGTCTTCTAACCAAATTTTAATAAATGATTGTTTAGATTCTTTGAATTGTTCAATGGTTTTTTGTTTCAATTCCTCCACAGTAATTTCAATTTTTTCTTCTTCTAAAGAGAAATCTACAAACACTTCTTCATTTTTTCCCCCATCATATAAGATATCATAAACAGACCTGGCACCTTCAGAATTGTTTTCTTTAGAACCTGCTTTTTGTTTTATCTCATCAAGGTTTTCTATTTTCTTATTATTTTTAACTTTTTCATAAACAGTTACTATTTTATTTAAAATCATGCTTTTATAGTAATTAGAAAAAAGTCCTAGAGAAGGGTCATAATTACTATTAATTTTTTTTACTAAAGCTTCAATTATTGACTTTCCTTTATTGTTTTCTTCCCAAAAATACTTTTGAATTTTCTCAATATCATTGTTATCTATTGTTTTATTTAAAAAATTATTTTCCAAAACTGTATTTGTATTTGAAATATCAAAAAAATTTGCATGATCCTTTAATTTAAACTGAATTATATAAGTTATAACACCATATAAATATTCTATCAGTTTGTTGTAAAAAAAATCAATAGTTGACTTTAAATTATGAGATTGAATGTATTTATCTGCTATTTCTTTCCTCACATATTTGATTTCCCGTTCAGTCCCATCTATTTCAGCAGTTAATTTTCTTTGTTTTCCTGAAGACCAACTTAATTTTATAATTTCTCCTACTTCATTTTCTTTTGCCTTCCAGTTTAACTTCAAAATATTTTTACTATCATACCCCTGGTCAGAAAGAAATGTGTTTAGCTTTTTTCTACATTGCAAGACTTTATTTAAATAATCATATACGGTAACAGCTAAAGTATATCCAAAGTTCCAATTTGTATTACCAGATTCAAAATTTTCCTTAGAATTTTTATAAGAAAATGCTTTTTCTAAATGCTGCTCTATAGTCTTTTTTAATATTTCTAAATCGTTACATTTAATAATCAATTTTTTAGCTAATCCCATTAAATTATTTGATGTTTTATTTTTTTTAATCCACTTCAGACCCTCTGTTGGATTTTTTGTTTCTTCCTCCATAAATAAAACCTCCCACTTTTTATTTTTCATTTCTATCCTTAATATCAAAATTAGACATATAGAGAGGTTTTTCCTTTATTATTTACCTATTAATTCCTTTGATTTATTCCAGGCTGGCTTAACCAGCCTGGAATGATATTCAGGAGCCATCTCGATACCCTTCATCATAACCTTCAATATAGGTGTTGACCGCATTTTGACTGAATAATGCTTTTAATTTAGGCATATTCTTCTTATACTGCTTTGATTTTCCCGCCTGAGCATCAGCATATCCATCTTGGTAGCCTTCCTTATAAGCATTAGTATTAATTACCATCTTTTTTCACCACCTTTTCTCTCAAAAAATCTCTGATTTCTCGTTTATTAGCTACTTGAACAATCTTCTTAAATTCATCAGATGTCAATGCTTCTTCTTTTAATAATATTTTAATCACTTGTTTATGCCCTTTGATAGGTTCCACTGTTGAAGCTGCTATCATTAAAGGAGTAACTTCAATTTCTTCAGCTTGATAATTAACCTTTGCTCCTGCCTGGATTAGCTTTTCCACATAATCCACATTCCCAAAGTAACTGGCCCACACCAATGGTGTAATTCCTTGAGGATCACTTTTATTAACAGAAGTAGTTGATAACTCAAATTCAAACTTATTATCATCAGCTTCAAATATAGACTTCAATAATTCTGGCTTATCTTCAGGATATTGAGCCTCATAATCTTTCAATAATCTAATCAGTTCCTCCTCGCCTTCTTTTATAGCATAATCCAAAGCAACATTATCTTTATAGTTAGGGTCAACGCCCGCTTCTAATAATTGCTGTATCACTGCCTGATTTTGATTAGTAATTGCATTTTTTAGCGGCTTAAACCCGTTATCCTCTGTTTGCTGTAAATCTAAATTTTCTAAAAAATATTCGACCAACTCACTGTCTCCCCTGCTGGCAGCAATACCTAACGGAGAAAAACCATGTTCTGTTTCATAATTCACTTCTGCTCCAGATTCAACTAAAAGTTTTACAATATTTATATTTTTAGAAATCATTAATGGGGTAAAATCTAAATTATCAAAGTTATTTACTTGAGCTCCTTGGTCAATTAAAAACTTTGCTATCTTTTCAGCTTCCTGTTTACAAGCATAAAATAATGCTGTTTGACCCCGGGCGGTTTCTTTTTCTAAATCAGCTCCATTCTTAACTAAAGCCTTCACTTGCTGTAAATCACCAAATTTAGTGGCCCAAATTAACGGTGTATGTCCATCTGCATCTTTCTTATTTATTGCTTGAGATTTTTTTAACTCAGCTTGAAATTTATCATCATCTCCTTTAAATACAGCCTGCATTAAATCAGTTTTATCAGGTTCATATTCGGCACCGTAATTTCTCAGCAAGTTGATTAGCTGCGGATTTTGATTTCTTATCGCAATTTCTAAGGCCGTTTTCCCTTTTTCATTTGTTGCTTCAACCTCAGCTCCTGCCTCTAATAATTTTTTAGTTATTTCTAATTGACCTGCTTTAGTGCTAATCATCAAGGGGGTCACTCCATTTTCTAAAGTAGTATTTATCTCTCCTTCTTTACTCAATCGGTTTACCTGTTTTCTGTCTCCAGCATCAATTGCCCTAAATAATTCTTCTAAATTATTAGTCATTTTATCCACCTCCAGGTTTTTTTAATGGCTTTATTTTATAATAGTCAGTAAAATTGCCCATTTCTTGAAAAATTAAATATATTTATTTATTAATTGTGAAGCAAATTCTATTATTCATATATACTTATTTCTTTTTTAAGCAGGGAGAAACAAGTGTTTCGCCCTGCTTAACTTAATTAAAGCTTACTAGCATTAGTTTTTAAAATTTTATCTCCTTTTACTCTTAGTTTCCGTAATTTTTGTAACAATTTTTTGGCTTCTTTTCTTATGTCTACCAATTTATTTATATTAGTGTTAATTACGCCAATTACATGACTGATTTTGACAGATGTTGTTAAATCAGAACCTCTTTGAATTACTGTTTTAATTTCTCGTAGTACCTGACCAGTCTTGGTATATTGCATAGTAAATTTTTCATTTAACTTATTATTTCTAAGCTTATTTTTTTCTCTTAACTCTTTATCTTTAATTTGGTCTGTTAATTTACTAAGTTGCTTAAAATATTTTTCTTTCTTTTCACCAATTTTTTCATAATCTTTTTTAAGCTCTTTATATTCTTTTACTGCTTTTTCCCATTCTTTAAATAACTTTTCTCGAGCAGATTTTGATTTATCTTCGTTAACCTGAGCAATCGCATACGTTATTTGTTCTCCTAATTTCTTTTTTTTCTTCTCAAACTGATTAGTCTGTTTTGTTAGCTCTTGACCAATGGTTTTTGTTCTTTCATAATCAGTTTGTAAAACAGCAGGTTTAGTACATCCTATGAACAAAATTGCTATTCCTATAATGACAAGCATAAAAGCTAATTTTCTTCTCATTATTATCACTCCTTTTAAAACTAATCCTTTCCAACTATATTCATCTTAAGATGAATATAGTTGGAAATATAATATGAAGCAACTGTAATTTATCTACTTTTAGTACAATTTCGGTGGCCGCAGTTTTGGCAACTTCCTCCTTCACCTTGATTTCGTTCAGAACACTTGCAACAAAGCCACGTTATCATGACAATCACCTCCTATTGTGATATTTTATTAGTAAAGCACATTACTTCTAGATAGAAAGCAAGTACTTCACCTTAATTTTTTACCTTTGATATGATATAATTATTTGTAGCGAGGTGGAGTATCTCTGCGACTCCTATCTAGGAGTAACGCTCTAACATTGAGATCTCTACCTCGTTTT
>NZ_JAFBDQ010000018.1 GCF_016908315.1 Halanaerobacter jeridensis
AAAATCTATAATTATTGCTTTGGGGATTGCTAGGTCAAATTAGTTTCCATTTTTTAACTTGTAAAACTTTTACTTGACATAAGACGTCTTATTAATTAATAATTTAAAATTGAAAATAAAAAATTCTCAATTACCCATTATTATTAAAGTATTCTACATCTACATATGGTGAAGTCAATGCCCGCAACAAACATGGATAATTTAATTCAAACTCCAATATACTGCCCACTACAACATTTTCTCTCTCAGTGACATCAACAATTAAATGATCACTACTAGCCCCCTCAATGATAATTCCATCCTGAGAAGGAATTAGACCAGTAGGGTCTATATCTTGTTTTCCTACTGCTAAAATTGCTCGCTGACGTACACCTTTATCTATAATCTCTTTCTTTTCTCCAAAAGCATTTTCTCCTTGTTGGCCCTTAGTTGAAGTTGGCTTCTGTCTCAATTCAATTATTTCTGCTTTTAATTTAACAGTATTAGTTATAGTTCCAGGGAATGCATTACCACTTGGAACTTCTCGACCTAATAAAATAGTTTCTCCAATCCTTAGTTGATTGATTTGAGCCTGATAATTATCATCTAGCAATAATGGTAAAGAACTACTATTACCACCTGAAATCATATCTAATGTTATATTTAACTCTTTCTCTACTTCATCCTTTAATCGGATTAATTCTTTCATTTTATCTTTACTTGGTAGAATTCCCATAAAGCAAGCTAAATTAGTACCTAAACCAACTAATTTTATGTTAGATAAAGTTTCAATTTTTTTTACTATCTGCAGTACATTATTAGGTAAAACCCCTTCCCGGCGGTCGCCTAAGTCAACCATCAAAATTATTTTATGTATTTGCTCTTTTTTTACAGCAGCTTGATTTAACTGCTTAATAACCTCCAATTCAGAATTTAAACTAATATCAGCATAATCAATCACTTGCTCTACTTGACTAAGCATAGGACTTCTTAGTAACATTAATTCCGTATCTAAATCAGATAACCTTTTTAAATTTTCAATCCGCGAATCAGCTAATCCTCTTACCCCAGCTTCAAGCATCTTCTTAGCTACTTCAGGGTCACCTTTAACCCCCTTAGTGACACCCCAAACATTAATACCATTCCTCTTAGTTAACGAAACTATACGCTGGGCATTATCTTTTATTTTAGCTAAATTAATTTCTACTTTTGGATACATAAACTAATCCTCCAATAAGAATAGTAACAAGTAATCAGTAAAGAGTAATCAGTTAAAATCAAGTCAAAAAACGAAAACTCTTCGTGTCGCCCTAGGCGCTGTGCTTAGAGCTTGTTAAGTGCGCAGTCTATATGCAGTTGTTTTTGTTTATTGCATACATACCAATAAGAAAAGGAAGAGTATAAAAATACCCTTCCTTGTGGAAATACTGCATTATCTTTTAGAGAATTGTGGAGACTTACGTGCTTTTTTGTGTCCGTACTTTTTACGTTCTTTCATTCGTGGATCTCTAGTTAAGAATCCAGCCTTCTTAAGTACATCACGATGTCCTTGATCTACTTCTAATAAAGCACGAGAAATACCATGGCGAATAGCTTCAGCTTGTCCTGAAGTTCCTCCACCATCAGCATTTACTATTACATCAAATTCACCAATAGTTTCAGTGATTTCTAACGGCTGCTTAACAACCATTTCTAAGCTATCTCGACCAAAATAATCGGATAGTTCTTTATCGTTAACTACAATCTTACCGTCACCAGGCAACAATCTAACCCGTGCAGTTGAAGTCTTTCGTCTACCAGTTCCTAAATATTCAACTTCTGCTGCCATTAAAACATCCTCCCTTCATTTATAATTCCAATTCTTCAGGTTGCTGAGCTTCATGAGGATGCTCAGAACCACTGTATACTTTAAATTTCTTAAACATCTTACGTCCTAACCTATTTTTAGGTAACATACCCTTTACAGCTAATTCAATAGCTTCTTCAGGTTTGTCTTCTAATAGTTCTCCATATGGTTTAGACTTTAAACCACCTGGATATTCAGAATGTTCATACCGCATTTTATTTTGTAATTTGTTCCCACTTAAGTGAACTTTATCAGCATTAACAGCTACTACAAAATCTCCTGTATCAACATGAGGAGTAAAAATAGGCTTATGCTTACCTCTTAAAATTTTAGCAATTTCTGAGGCAACTCGACCTAAAGTTTTTCCTGCAAGATCAACAACATACCATTTACGATCAATTTCTTCTTCTTTAGCCATATAAGTACTCATGGTCTTACTCATGGACTTACCTCCTTACAAAAATTATATAATAAATTTAACCGGGGCTAGCCAGCATAGAAAACAAACGTACAAATTAATTTTATTATACCTCTCCAGTCCTGTCAAGCAATTTTAAAAGTTAATTAAAATTACTATAACTTAAAACAAAATTCCTACTCCCACTAAATAAAGAAAACTAACTCCTAGTGCCCAATAATCTCTACCAACTAAGGTGAGAACATTCATGCGAGTCCGATTTTCTCCTCCACGGTAGCATCTCGATTCCATTGCTAAAGCCAATTCATCCGCCCTACGAAAAGCACTTACAAACAAAGGTACTAACAAAGGGATTAAACTTTTAGCCTTTTTAATCAAACTGCCGCTTTGAAAATCCGCTCCTCTCGCCTGCTGAGCTTTCATTATTTTCTTTGCTTCTTCAAGCAAAGTAGGAATAAATCTTAAAGCAATTGTCATCATCATTGCTAATTCATGTGCTGGAACACCTATTCTTTTAAATGGATTTAACAGTCTCTCAATCCCATCTGTTAACTGCAATGGAGAAGTAGTTAAAGTTAATAGAGAAGTATAGGACACTAAAAAAATCAAGCGCAAAGCCATAAATGAACCTAAAGTTAATCCCTCTTCTTCAATTCTTAAAAACTTCCACTGCCACAGCACTTCACCACCACGAGTCATAAATAAATGAATAAAAAAGGTAAATAAAATAATGAATAATAATGGTCGAATACTTTTGATAATATAACCAGGCTTAATCTTAGATAGTAAAACAGTCACAAACAATAATCCAGCTAAAGCTAAATAACCTTTAAAGCTACCAATCAAAAATATAGTTATTATGAAAAACATAATAACTAATATTTTAGTTCTAGGATCTAAATTATGAATAATCGAATCCTTTTCTATATATTCGCCGATTATAATATCATCTAACATAATTTAACCTCTCATTACTTTTAATAACTCATTTTTAGCCTGGTCAACTGTAAAAATATTGGTATCCACTTCAATTCCTCGGGCTCTAACTTTATGCAATACTTCAGTAATTTCTGGAACTCCTAAACCTATTTCTGTTAAATATTCATAATTAGAAAAAACTTCATCCGGTGTACCAGTTAAAGAAAGTTTGCCGTTATCTAAAACGAAAACACGATCAGATAATCGAGCAATTTCTTCCATCCGGTGAGAAATTAAAATGATAGTTAGAGAAAATTTCTCTTGTAATTCCACAATCTCTTCAATTAACTGCTTCCGCATTTGAGGGTCCAAACCTGCAGTTGGTTCATCTAAAATTAAAATTTCAGGTTCCATTGCTAAAACTCCAGCAATAGCAACTCTTCGCTGTTGTCCACCTGATAATCTAAAAGGAGAACGATCTTTAAATTGATCATAATCTAAATTAACTAATTCCAAAGCATGTTGGACTCTTTTTTTTATTTTCCCTTCCTTTAACCCTAAATTTTTAGGGCCAAAAGCAACATCTTTAAAGACTGTTTCTTCAAACAGTTGATGTTCAGGATACTGAAATACAAGTCCCACTTTTTGATGAATCTCTTTTAAACTTTCTGCTTCAGTTAAATCTAAACCACTAACTTTAACTTGACCACCTGTAGGTTCAACTAAACCATTTAAGGTCTGAACTAAAGTTGACTTACCTGATCCAGTGTGACCAATTAAACCAATAAACTCTCCTTCAGCTATCTCAAAACTAATATCTTTAATTGCATAATCCCCAGGATCTAAATCAGGACTATAACAGTGTTCTAAATCATTTACTTCAATCAACATAATTCTTTCACCAACCTGTCTACCTCAAATGCTTCTTGCGAGATATCTATACCTGCTTCTCTAAGTTTTACAGCTAGCTCTATAGTTTGAGGAACATCCAAATGATATTCATATAATTGCTCCAAATTAGAAAATAATTGAGCTGGAGTTCCTGTTAAAACAACTTTCCCTTCTTCCATTACTATTATTTTATCTGCCTTAATTACTTCATTCATAAAATGGGTAATATAAATCACTGTCATATTTAAATCTTCATTTAATTGATGCACCGTAGATAAAACTTTCTTTCTTCCAACAGGATCTAACATAGCAGTAGGTTCATCTAAAACAAGGCAATCAGGTTTCATAGCTAAAATACCAGCAATTGCCACTCTTTGTTTCTGCCCCCCTGATAAATGGTGCGGAGCAGCTCTTTTATATTCTTCCATATCTACTATGGAAAGAGCGTTATCAACTCGTTGACGAATTTCTGACGAGTCTAGGCCTAAATTTTCAGGGCCAAATGCTACGTCTTCTTCTACTATATTAGCCACTAATTGATTATCAGGATTTTGAAATACCATTCCTATTTTACGTCTGATATCCCAAATCTCATCTTCTTTAGTTGTTAGATGCCCTGCTACTTCAACTGAACCGCGACTTGGGGTTAGTAATCCATTTAACATTTTAGCTAAAGTGGATTTTCCCGAACCGTTATGACCTACTATTGCAACAAAATCACCAGACTCAATATCTAAATTAACATCTTCTAAAATCCAATCCTGTTCTGTTTCATATTTATGATATAAATCTCTAATTTTTATTAGCGGCATTTTCTCACCAACCTAATACAAAAAACAGCCATATATACTAGACGATTTTCGTCTAGTATGAATTATTAACATGGCTGTTTGGAAAGTAAATAATTTTATTGTCTAAAATTATTCAACTAATTCTAAAATTGCCATTGATGCTCCATCGCCTCTACGCTGTCCAGTTTTTAGAATTCTAGTATATCCACCTGGACGATCAGCAAATCTTGGGCCAAGATCATCAAACAATTTATCAACTGCTTCAGAATCTTGTAATTTACTCATAACCTGACGACGAGCATGATCTGTTCCTTTTTTAGCTTTTGTGATTATTTTTTCAGCAATACTTCTAACCTCTTTAGCTTTAGGTTCAGTTGTTTCGACACTCTCATTCTTAAACAACTGAATAGCTAAATTAACAAATAATGCTTTTCGAGGTGCACTTTTTCTTCCTAACTTTCTGTGGGCCATGATTATCCCTCCTTTTACTCCAATATCTATTTTACAATTCAGGTTGTTTTAAAGTTAAATCTAATTCTGCTAATTTTGCTTTGATTTCTTGTAATGATTTCTTACCTAAATTCCTAATTTGCATTAACTCTTCTTCAGTAGTATTAACAAGCTCTTCTACTGTATCTAAGCCAGCTCTCTTCAGACAATTAGAAGATCTAACAGATAAATCTAGTTCTTCAATTGTAGTATCTAAAATTTCGTTCTTTTCTTCTTCTTCTTTTTCAATCATGATATCTACTTCATTAATTTCTTCATTTAAGTTTAGGAATAAGTCTAAGTGTTCTTCTAACACTCTAGCAGCTAAACTGATAGAGTCTTCTGGAGTAATACTTCCATCAGTAGTAACTTCAAGAGTTAACTTATCCAGATTACTTCTATTCCCAACTCTAGTATCTTCCACATCAAAATTAACTTTTTTCATAGGAGAAAAAGAAGAATCTATTGGAATTTCACCGATTACTCGTTCTTCTTCATCTTTATTTTCTTCAGCAACTACATAACCGCGCCCTTTTTCTACAGTAGCTTCTAAATGAAAGTCAGCTTCTTCAGATAAAGTAGCGATATGCAAATCAGGATTTAAAATATCTACATTACCACTCACAGTAAAGTCATCAGCAGTAACAGTCTGCTCGCCACTAACATCAATCCGAATCTTTTGTGGCTCAGATTCTTCCTCCATTTTAATAATCAAATCTTTTAAATTTAAGATTATATCAGCTACATCCTCTACAACACCTGGGATAGTATCAAACTCATGCTTAACACCATCAATTTTAACAGCAGTTACCGCTGCACCAGGTAAGGAGGATAACATAATTCGGCGCAAAGAATTACCTATTGTCGTTCCATATCCTCGTTCTAGTGGACTAATTACAAATTTACCATAAGTGTCATTTGATTCAATACGCTCAATTTGAGGCTTTTCAATCTCTATCATATAATTTTAGTCCTCCTTTTAATGAGGCAAATTTAAACAAACTACTTGTAAATAATTTAACCCCTAACAATATTATCTAGAATAGAACTCTACAATTAACTGTTCTTGGATTGGAAGATCAATATCTTCTCGCACAGGCTCACCAAGCATTTTTCCTTCTAATTGATTAAGATCAGATTCTAACCAAGAAGGTACTTCTTGAACTTCATTAAATTCAGTTATTTCTTCCATCCGCTTCATATCTTTACTGCTATCTTTAACTTCAATCTTATCGCCAACTTCTACTTGATAAGATGGAATATCAACTCTACGATCATTAACCTGAATATGTCCGTGTCTTACAAGTTGTCGTGCTTCATTTCTAGATGTAGCAAAACCTAGTCTATACACAACATTATCTAATCTACTTTCTAGAATTTGTAAGAACTTTTCACCAGTAACACTTGGCTGATGTTCAGCTTTTTCAAAATACTTTCTAAATTGACTTTCTAGTACACCATAAATTCTCTTAACTTTCTGCTTTTCTCTTAACTGTACTCCAAATTCAGATAACTTTCTTCGTCTACCCTGCCCATGATCTCCTGGAGCATACGGACGACGTTCCATAGCACATTTATCAGTATAACATCTTTCGCCTTTTAAAAACAACTTTTCTCCTTCTCGTCGACATAATCGACAAACAGGTCCGTTATATCTTGCCATATCTTAATTTACACCTCCATAAAGTGATTAAAACAAATTACTTATTATACTCTCCGACGCTTAGGTGGACGACAACCATTATGTGGAATAGGAGTTACATCTTGAATAGATGCTACTTCCAATCCAGCTGCCTGTAAAGCTCGAATAGCTGCTTCTCGTCCAGACCCTGGTCCTTTAACGAAAACTTCAACTTCTTTCAAACCATAATTCATTGCTGTTTCAGCTGCATCATCAGCAGCAACCTGAGCAGCATAAGGAGTTCCTTTTCTAGAACCTTTAAAACCTAACTTCCCTGCGCTAGCCCAAGAAATAGTATTTCCTTTTCTATCTGTTAAAGTAACAATTGTATTATTAAAAGTAGACTTAATATGCGCTTGACCATTTTGTACTTTTAATTTTTTCTTCTTTTTTGCCATAATGACCCTCCTTTATTCACTAAATATTTACTGACCAACAGTACTCTTAGGTCCTTTTCGAGTTCGAGCATTACTTTGAGTTCTCTGACCTCTTACAGGTAACCCTTTCTTATGCCGTTTCCCTCTATAACATCCAATATCTTTTAGACGCTTAATATTAGCTTGAACTTCCCGTCTTAATTCACCTTCAACAAGATAATTTTCATCAATAATATTACGTAATTCAGCTATTTCGCCTTCAGTCAAATCTTTAATTCTTGTACTTTTATCAATTCCAATTTCTTCTACAATATCCTCAGCAGAAGAACGACCGATACCATAGATATAAGTCAATCCAATTGCAACCTTTTTATTTTTAGGTAAATCTACACCCTCAATACGTGCCATTAAATACACCTCCTAATAGTTTACAGTTTAAAATTTAAAGTTGAGAGTTTAAAAATAAAGAATAAGCAAAATACTATTAAATTCAAAATTGCTTTTGATTTTAACTATTCACTCTTAACTCTTAACTATCAACTGTATTTATCCTTGTCGTTGTTTATGCTTTGGGTTTTCACAGATAACATAAACTTTTCCTTTCCGACGCACAACCTTACATTTATCACAAATCGGCTTTACAGATGGTCGAACTTTCATATTAACCCTCCTTTGTATTGTTACATTTAGGAATCATGACGATAGGTGATTCGACCACGACTCAAATCATAGGGAGACATTTCTACTGTTACTTTATCTCCCGGTAAAATTTTAATAAAGTTCATTCTCATCTTGCCAGAAACATGTGCTAATACTTCATGACCGTTTTCTAACTCAACTTGAAATTTGGCATTAGGCAAAGTCTCGACAACAGTTCCTTCCGCTTCAATAGGCTCTTCTTTTGCCATAAGTTTATTTCAACCTCCTTTAAAAGGTTAGAAATTTCGACACCTCAATATATCATTTTATCACAAATAATATATTTTATGCAATTAAATTTCTTTTAAATTTTCTTTAAGGTCAGCAAATACTTCATCTAAGCTTTGCTCACCGTCAATTTTCAGTAATGAACCTCTATCTTTATAATAATCAACTACTGCTGCAGTCTTGTCATAATATACCTCTAAGCGCTCTTTAATAGTGTCTGGAGTATCATCATCTCTTTGATATAATTCTCCTCCGCATTGATCACAAACGCCTTCTTCTTGCGGTGGATTAAAATCAACATGATAAGTAGCTCCACAATCATCACAAATTCTACGACCAGATAAACGTTTAACTACTTCATCATCATTCACTTTAATATTTACTGCAGCATCTAGTTCATAATCTAAATCATTCAGAATTTGGCTTAAAGCCTCAGCCTGATTAACAGTACGAGGAAAACCATCTAAAATAAATCCATCTTTGCAATCAGACTGAGCTAGTCTTTCCTTAACAATACCATTAGTAACTTCATCAGGAACTAATTTTCCTTGGTCAAGATATTGCTTTGCCTTTTGCCCTAATTCTGTTTCATTTTTAATAGCCTTACGAAAAATATCTCCCGTTGATATATGAGGTATACTATAATAATTTTCTAACCGAGCAGCCTGTGTACCTTTTCCTGCTCCAGGTGGCCCAAGCAGCACTAATTTCATCTATATCACTCCCTAATTTATTGCATAAATCCTTCATAGTGACGAGATAGTAAATAAGTTTCAACTTGCTGCATTGTTCTCAAGGCAACACCAATTACAATCAATAATGCTGTTCCGCCAAATCGAGCTTCAATACCAGTTAAATTAATTACAAAGTTCGGCAGCACCGCAACTCCGGCTAAGAATATCGCTCCAGCTAAAGTGATTCTAGTTAGAATCTTATCCAAATATTCAGCTGTTGGTCGACCAGGTCGACGCCCCGGAACAAAACCACCATTCTGCTTCATATTATCTGCTATCTCAATTGGATTAAATTGAATTGCAGTATAGAAGTAAGTAAAGAATATAATCATTAACGCAAATAGAATAATATATAATGGTGTCCCAGGAGATAGAGCGTTTGCTACAGCCTGAGCCCAATCCTGTTGAATAAATTGAGCAATAGTTGCTGGGAATAATAATACTGATGAAGCAAAGATTACTGGGATTACACCAGCTTGATTAACTTTCATTGGAATATGAGTAGAACGTCCCCCATAAACCTTTCTCCCCACAACTCTTTTAGAATATTGCACTGGTACCTTACGCTGCCCCTGTTGAATGTAGATAACTACAGCAATAACTACAACAGCAATTGCAGCAAAAATTAATACATTGAAAATGTTGATTGCTCCTGCTTGCAATCTATCGAATGTATTCATTACAGCCGTTGGAAAACGAGAAATAATAGAAGCAAAGATAATGATTGAAATACCATTACCAATTCCTTTATCAGTAATTTGCTCCCCTAACCACATCAAGAATATTGTTCCAGCAGTCAAAGTGATCACAATTGTAGCTAAATTAAAGAAGCTATTATTAGCAATTGCTCCAGTGTTTCTAATCATCATAGTAATTCCCGTACCCTGAATTAAACCTAAAACAACTGTAGCATAACGAGTATATTTAGTAATTATCTTCTTACCTTCTTGACCTTGCTTAGATAATTCTTCTAACTTAGGAATTACAACTGTTAACAATTGCATTACAATTGAAGCAGTAATATACGGACTGATACTCATTGCAAAAATAGTAAATCTTCTTAGAGCACCACCAGAAAACATATTTAAGAATCCTAACACACCACTGCCTTGAAAAAACTGCTGTAATTTTGAAGGATCAATTCCCGGTACTGGAATATGAGCTCCAACTCTATAAACAGCAATCATCGCCAAAACAAACAAAATTTTATTTCTTAACTCTTCTACCTTCCAGGCATTTTTTAAAGCTGATAACATTTATTAAATCACCTCTGCTTTCCCTCCAGCAGTTTCGATCTTCTCCACTGCAGATTGGCTATATTGATGAGCTTTAACAGTTAAAGACTTTTCTAATTGTCCATCACCTAAAATCTTAACCCCATCTTTAATTTGCTTAACTAAACCAGCATCTTTCAAATCTGCAATAGTTACTTCAGCTCCATCTTCAAAACGATTTAAATCTGCTACATTAACGACTGAGTATTCTGTCTTAAACTTAGCATTAGAAAATCCTCGCTTTGGAAAACGTTTAAAGAAAGGAGTTTGACCTCCTTCAAATCCAGGTCTTGTGCTACCACCAGAACGAGAATTTTGACCTTTGTGACCTCGACCAGCAGTCTTACCATTTCCAGAACCAATGCCGCGGCCTTTTCTTTTTCGATTACTTTTTGCTCCTTCAGCTGGTTGTAAATCATGTAATTCCATTTCAATTCACCTCCTGAAATTATATTATGAGGAACTTATCCTAATAGTTCTTCGACTGATTTACCTCTTAATTTAGCAACTTTTTCAGCATTCTTTAGACTATCTAAACCTTGAATAGCTGCTTTTACCACATTAAGTGGATTATCTGTACCTAAAGATTTAGTTAAAACATCATTAATACCTGCTAGTTCCACAACAGCACGAACTGGACCACCAGCAATTACTCCTGTACCTTTAGAAGCAGGTTTTAAAAGAACTCGCCCTGCACCAAAGACACCTGTAATTTCATGTGGTATAGTAGTATCTTCTAATGGTACTTTAACTAAATTTTTCTTTGCTGCAGCAATACCTTTATTAATTGAATCAGCAACTTCGTTAGCTTTACCAATTGCTGTTCCTACATGTCCATTCTTATCTCCAACTACTACTAAAGTACTAAAGCTAAATCGGCGTCCACCTTTAACTACTTTAGCAACTCGACTAATATCAACAACCCGTTCTTCTAGTTCTAAATCACTAGGATCAATAATATTTCTTGGCATTTCTTCCCCTCCTTATGATTAAAATTCTAAACCATTTTCCCGTGCAGCCTCAGCTAAGGCCTCAATTCGACCATGATAGTCAAATCCTCCACGATCAAATACAACTTTTTCAATTCCTTTATCTAATGCCCGTTCAGCAAGATATTTTCCGACAATTTCTGCTGCTTCTTTATTACTGCTAACTTCAATTTCAGTTTTAATTTCTGTATCTACAGTAGAAGCAGAAACTAAAGTTTCTTCAGCAAAATCATCAATGATTTGGGCATAAATGTGTTTATTACTACGATAAACATTTAGACGAGGTCGATCCGGCTTACCGACAACTTTATTTCTAACTCTTTTATGTCTTCTTTCACGTGCCTCTCTATTACTTAAATCACCCATTATTGTACTCCCTCCTTCATCAATTAGCTAGTTTTTCCTTCTTTACGTCTGATTCGTTCATCAGCATATTTAATACCTTTACCATTATAAGGTTCAGGCTTTCTAATCTGTCTAATATCAGCAGCAACCTGTCCTACTAGCTGCTTATCTACACCTTCAACAATAATATTACCATCTTCTACTGTAAATTCAATATCTCCTTCAGGTTCAACAACTACTGGGTGAGAATATCCTGCTTGAATTTCTAATTTATTACCTTGTTTAACAGCTCGATATCCAACACCATTAATTTCTAGTTCTTTTTTGAATCCAGTAGTCACTCCTTCAATCATGTTTACAATTAGACTTCTTGTTAAACCATGAGCAGATTTGTCATCTTTAGACTCAGTTGGACGATTAACAACAACTTCATCATCATCTACTTTGATATCCATTCTTGGGTTTAAATCTTGAGTTAAACTTCCTTTTGGACCTTCAACGGTTAAAACATTATCTTCTGTAATTGAAACATCAACTTTTTCTGGAATTTCAACTGGTAAATGACCAATTCTAGACATAAAAGTCACCCCCTCCAATATTTTTTTGAATTACCATACGTAGCAAAGAACTTCTCCGCCGATTCCATTCTTTCTTGCTTCTTTATCTGTCATTACACCTTGCGATGTAGAAATTACTGCAACTCCTAAACCACCTAATACTTTAGGTAATTCATCTTTATCAGCATATACTCTTAATCCTGGCTTACTAATTCTCTTTAAACCAGTAATTACGTCCTCTTCATTAGGACCATACTTTAAGAATAATTTCAAAGTACCTTGAGCACCATCATCATATCGGTCATATCCTTCAATAAATCCTTCTTCTTCTAAAAGATTAGCAATTGCCTCTTTTACATTAGAAGCAGGAATACTTACCTTATCTTTAGAAAGTTGAGTAGCATTTCGAATTCTTGTTAACATATCAGCTATTGGATCAGTCATAAAACCTTACCTCCTTTCAAATTATAACACAAATTTATTACCAGCTTGCTTTTTTAACACCAGGTAATTTTCCTTCATGAGCTAATTCTCTAAAACAAATTCTACATAATTCAAATCTTCTTATAACACCAGTCGGTCTTCCACAACGGCGACATCTTCTTTCTTCACGAGTTGAATGTTTAGGCTCACTATTAGCCTTCACAACTTTAGACGTTTTAGCCACTTTGCCACCTCCTTAGTTACTGTTTAAATGGCATTTTCATTAATGATAATAATTCTTTTGCTTCTTCATCAGTTTCAGCAGAAGTTACAATTACAATGTCCATTCCTAAAATCTGACTAACTTCTTCAACATCAATTTCAGGGAAAACAGTATAATTTTTAATTCCTAGAGAATAATTCCCACGACCATCAAATGACTTAGTAGGTAAGCCTCTAAAGTCTCTTACTCGAGGCAGCGCAACATTAATTAATTTATATAAGAATTCATACATTTTATTTTTACGTAAAGTAGCTTTGCAACCTACCGGCATTCCTTTTCTAATCTTGAAATTTGCAACAGATTTTTTAGCTCTTGTAATTACAGGATCTTGACCAGTAATTGCACTTAAACTTTCTACTGCTTCATCCAAAATAGTTGCATTTTCTGGAGCATCTCCAAGTCCCATATTAACAATAACTTTTTTAATCTCCGGTACTTCCATTACATTATCATATTCAAACTTTTCCATCAAAGCAGGAACAATTTCTTCCTTATATTGTTCTTTTAATACACTCATTATCTTATCCTCCCTTCCAATCTACGATCTAATCTACGATTTCACCACAATTTTTGCAGTATCTAACTTTTTCACCACTATCTAAAATCTTCTTACCAGTTCGAGAGGCTTCACTACAATGCTTACAGACTAACATAACATTCGAACTATGAATTGGTGCCTCTTGTTCCTGAATACCTCCCTGAGGATTATCCTGAGTAGGTTGTTGATGTTTCTTAACTATATTGATTCCTTCAACAACAACTCTATCATCTTCAGGAAATGCTTTCAGAACTTCACCTTCTCTACCTTTATCTTTTCCCGCAATAACTTTAACTTGATCACCTTTTTTTACATGTAATTTACCAGTAGACATAATTTAACCTCCCTTCTAAACGCACTATATTACTTCAGGTGCTAAAGAAATAATCCGATTAAAGCTTTTCCCTCTTAATTCTCGAGCAATTGGACCAAAAATTCTTGTTCCAACTGGTTCGTTATTATTATTTATAATTACAGCAGCATTTTCATCAAAACTAATATAAGAACCGTCGTCTCGACCTACCTCTTTATTAGTTCTAACAATAACTGCTTTTACAACATCTCCTTTACTTACCATACCATCTGGAATAGCCTCTTTAACTGTTGCAACAATTATTTCTCCAACAGAAGCAAATCTTTTGCCAGATCCGCCTAAAACCTTAACACACAATAGTTCTCTAGCGCCTGAGTTATCGGCTACTTTCAATCTTGATTCTGCTTGAATCATTCTAAACCCTCCTTTCAAATAACACTAATTATCTATTTAGCTTTGCGTATAATTTCTGTTACTTTCCAAGTCTTATTCTTACTATACGGCTTAGTTTCTACTATTTCTACTTTATCGCCTTCTTTACATTCATTCTCTTCATCATGTGCCATAAATCTAGAAGTTCTATTAATAACACGCTTATATAAATCGTGCTGGACTTTACGCTCAACTGCTACTACAACAGTCTTATCCATTTTGTCACTAACAACTTCACCAGTTCTTTTCTTACGATTGCTAGCGGCCATTTTATACCTCCTCTCAATTAACCTTGATTAATACCAAGATCTCGCTCATTTAAAATTGTTTTTACTCGGGCAATAGTTTTCTTAACTTCCCGGATTCTAATTGG
The DNA here is from genome assembly GCF_016908315.1 of Halanaerobacter jeridensis. GTDB lineage: Bacteria > Bacillota > Halanaerobiia > Halobacteroidales > Halobacteroidaceae > Halanaerobacter > Halanaerobacter jeridensis. The sequence goes on from NZ_JAFBDQ010000018.1 coordinate 14,579, forward strand.
ATTTTCTAGTTGAACAGTTGCGTTTTGAAAACGCAGATTAAACAATTCATCCTTTAATTCGCTTAATTTATGCTCTAATTCTTCTGAAGTCATTTTTCGTAATTCATTAGCTTTCATCTGTGTCACCACCCATATCTTCCCGCATTACAAATTTAGTATCAATAGGCAACTTATGAGAAGCTAATCTCATAGCTTCACGGGCAATTTCTTCTTCTACACCTGAAATTTCAAACATTACACGACCTGGCTTTACAACAGCAACCCATTTTTCAGTTTCACCTTTACCGCTACCCATTCGTGTTTCAGCAGGTTTAGCAGTTACAGGCTTATCAGGGAAAATATTAACCCAAACTTTTCCTCCTCGCTTAATATATCGAGTTAGAGCAATTCTTGCTGCCTCAATTTGACGATTTGTAATCCAAACTGGTTCTAATGCTTGCAGGCCATATTCGCCAAAAGTAACTTCTGTTCCTCTCGATGCTTTTCCTTTAAGACGTCCACGATGTTGTTTTCTATGCTTAACTCTTGTTGGAATTAACATTATTTGGCCTCCTTTCTATTCTTCATCGTCTTCTAATTCTGGTAGAACTTCTCCTTTATAGATCCAAACTTTAACTCCAATTTTACCATAAGTAGTATACGCTTCTGTAAAGCCGTAATCAATATCTGCTCTTAGAGTATGAAGCGGAACACTACCTTCATTATAGCCTTCAGTACGAGCCATGTCTGCTCCACCTAGACGGCCAGCACATTCAATCTTAAATCCTTCTACGCCACCTTGACGCATAGCACGATTCATAGACTGTTTCATAGCTCTTCGGAATGAAACTCTATTTTCTAATTGTTGAGCAACATTCTCAGCTACTAATTGTGCATTTTGATCAGGATTATCAACCTCTACTACATTAACTTGCACATTTTTATCTGTCATTTCTTCTAAGTCTTCTCTTAGTTGATTAACTTCAGAACCACCTTTACCGATTACCATTCCTGGGCGAGCAGTATGAATGTCTAACTTTACTCTATCAGCTGCTCTTTCGATAACTATTCTAGCAATTCCTGCTTCATACATTTCTCCTTTAACGTGCTCTCTAATTTCTAAGTCTTCATGTAACAAATCAGCATATTCATCTGGTTCTGCAAACCATTTTGCATCCCAGTCTTTAATGACTCCAACTCTTAAACCATGTGGATTTATTTTTTGTCCCATTCATTATCCCTCCTTTTCTGCTACTTTAATAGTAATATGACTAGTTCTTTTATTAATTGGGCTCGCCTGCCCCATTGCTCTCGGTTTGTATCTTTTCATTGTCGGACCTTGGTCAACATATGCTTCAGAAACCTTAAGTTCATCAGCGATCATACCATGATTATTAACAGCATTCGCAACAGCGGAATTAAGAACTTTCTCAATTATTTCCGCAGCTTTTTTCTGTGTATTCTTTAAAATGCCAATTGCTTTGTCAACATCTTTACCCCTTACTAAATCAATAACCAACCTAGCTTTTCTTGGGGAAATTCGAACTTCCTTAGCAATAGCTTTTGCTTCCATTGTTTTACCCCCTTTATATTAAAACCATTTAAAGTTCTGTAGAGTTTCCCAGATATCTACTTAAGAGATGTAGATCTTTCAGTATGTCTACTGTGTCCCCTAAATGTTCTAGTTGGAGCAAATTCTCCTAATTTGTGTCCTACCATTTCTTCAGTAATATATACCGGTACATGTTCTTTACCATCATGAACAGCGATTGTATGACCTACCATCTGTGGATAAATTGTTGAACTTCGGGACCAAGTCTTAACAACTTGCTTTTCCCCAGATTCATTCATCTCCTGAATTTTAGCCAACAATTTCTCATCCACAAAAGGACGATTGTTTTGTTTAGCCACGCATATACCTCCTTACGAATCAATTATTTTTTATTCTTTTTAGATTCATGACGTCTCTTAACAATATATTTATCAGATTCTTTTGGCTTTCTTGTCTTCTTACCCATAGTAGATTGACCCCAAGGTGTAACTGGATGTCTACCTGCAGGTTTCTTACCTTCTCCACCACCGTGTGGGTGATCATGTGGGTTCATTGCTGTACCACGAACACTTGGTCTCTTACCTAACCATCGATTTCTACCTGCTTTACCGATAGTTATATTTTCGTGGTCAACATTACTTACTTGACCAATTGTAGCTCTACATCTGATATTAACTAATCTCACTTCGCTAGAAGGCAACTTAATATGAGCATGTTTTCCTTCTTTAGCCATTAGTTGAGCTTGAGTACCAGCAGATCTAGCTAACTGTCCGCCCTTACCTGGCTTTAATTCAACATTGTGAATAATAGTACCTACTGGAATTTCTTCCAAAGGCAAAGCATTACCCACTTCAATTTCAGCATCAGGACCTGAAACAACAGTGTCCCCTACTTCTATATCTCGTGGTGCAATAATATATCTCTTTTCTCCATCAGCATAGTGCAATAATGCAATTCGAGATGAACGATTAGGATCATATTCTATAGTAGCAACTTTTGCTGGAATTCCATCCTTATTTCGTTTAAAGTCAATCACCCGATATTTTCTCTTATGGCCACCACCTTGATGTCTAACAGTAACTCGACCATTAGAATTACGACCGCCTGTTCTCTTTAACGGTTCAAGTAGTGACTTTTCTGGTTGATCAGTAGTAATATCTTCAAAAGCATCAACTGTCATATATCTTTTAGATGGAGTTGTTGGTTTAAACTTTTTAATTGCCATTTTTATTCCCTCCTTCTTCGGTTAAAAATTATACTCCCTCAAAAATTTCAATATTGTCATCTTCAGATAATTTAACTCTTGCCTTCTTCCATTCAGCAGTTGTACCTTCATTATATCTTAACCGTCTCTTTTTACCAGGCATGCGGCAAGTAGTAACTTTTTTTACTGTCACATCAAAGATATCTTCTACAGCATCTTTAATCTGTGACTTATTTGAATTAAGTGCTACTTTAAAAGTATACCAATTATTTTCTTCCATATCCATCATAGTTTTTTCAGAAATATGAGGTTCAATAATAACATCTCGTAAATTCATTATACTACTAGCACCTCCTCAACCTGGTTCACTGCATCTTCCTGCACAATAACCTTATTACTATTTACAACATCATAAACGGTTACTTGTGTTGGCTTTACGATTCTAACACCTGGAATATTTCGAGCAGATTTATATACATTTTCAGTAATTTCATCTAGAACAATTAATACCTTTTGATCTTTGGCATTTAAATTATCTAGCACAGATACCATCTGCTGAGTTTTTGGCTGAGCAAAATCAAAGCCATCAACTACAACTAATTCTTCATTTCTAACTTTATCAGTTAATGCAGACTTAACAGCCAATTTTTTTACTTTCTTTGGAATGTTCTTCTTATAACTTCTTGGTTGTGGACCAAAAGTAGTTCCTCCACCAACCCAAATTGGCGACCTGATACTTCCGTGTCGAGCACGACCAGTACCTTTCTGTCTCCACGGCTTACTTCCACCGCCATTAACTTCGCCTCGAGTTTTAGTTTTAGCAGTACCAGCTCGTTTAGCAGCTAATTGAGCATTTACTGCCTCATGAACAACATGTTCATTTATTTCAACGTCAAACACTTTATCATTTAAAGCAACATTTCCTACACTTTCTCCATTAGAATTATATAAATTTAATTCTGGCATCTTTTTTCCTCCTTCCTCATAACCTATTTAACTGTTTCAGTAATTTCTAATAGTCCTTTCTTAGGACCAGGTAAACCACCTTTGATTAATAAAACATTCTTTTCTGAATCGATTCTAACAACTTCTAGATTTTGAACTGTTACTCTTTCACGACCCATTCTTCCTGGCATTTTTTTACCTTTGAATACTCTTGCAGGGTCAGCACTCTGGCCAATTGAACCTGGTAATCTATAATTTCGAGAACCATGAGTTTTAGGACCAGTATTAAAGTTCCATCTCTTTACGGTACCAGCAAATCCTTTACCTTTAGAAGTACCAGTTACATCAACTTTTTCACCTTCTGCAAAGTTTTCAACTGTAACTTCATCTCCTGTTTCTAATTCTTCTGTCCCAGACATTCTAAATTCCTTAACATATTTCTTAGGACTAATCCCATGTTTTTCAAAATGTCCTTTTTCTGGTTTATTAACTCTAAATTCCTTTGCATCTTCAAATCCTAACTGTACTGCTTCATATCCATCAACAGCTTCAGTCTTCTTCTGAATCACTGGACAAGGTCCTGCTTTCACAACTGTTACTGGAACTACTTCTCCATTTTCTTTAAAAACTTGCGTCATACCAATCTTTTTTCCTAAAATACCTTTCATCTTAAACACACCTCCTTATCAACAACCACTATTATAATTTAATTTCGATATCGACACCAGCAGGTAAATCTAATCTCATTAAAGAATCAACTGTTTTAGGTGTCGGTTCTTTAATATCAATCAATCTTTTATGAGTTCTCATCTCAAATTGTTCTCGTGCACTACTATTAATATGAGGAGAACGAAGAATAGTAAATACTTCCTTTTTCGTTGGTAATGGTACAGGTCCAGAAACACTTGCTCCTGTTTTTTTAGCTGTATCCACAATCTTTGCTGCGGAATCATCTAGTACTTGATGTTCATAAGCTTTTAATTTAATTCTGATTTTCTCTCTAGCTTGTTCAGCCATTATTTTCACCCCCGATTACATAATTAAAAGCAGAAAAAAGATGAGGAGGAAACTTCACTCCTCATTTTTTCCTATTTTATTTGATTACTCAATAATTTCAGTAACAACGCCAGCTCCTACTGTCTTTCCACCTTCTCTAATTGCAAATCTTAATCCTTCATCCATTGCAATTGGAGAAATTAATTCTGCGTCCATCTCAATGTTGTCTCCTGGCATTACCATTTCTACATCTTCTGGTAAGTTGATTGTTCCTGTTACGTCTGTTGTTCGGAAATAAAACTGCGGCTTATAACCATCAAAGAATGGTGTATGTCGCCCACCTTCGTCTTTTCCTAGCACATATACCTCTGCTTTAAACTTAGTATGAGGCGTAATTGTTCCTGGTGTTGCTAGTACTTGACCTCTTTCAATATCTTCTTTATCAATACCTCTTAATAATGCACCTACATTATCTCCTGCTTGAGATTGTTCCATCTCTTTTCTAAACATTTCTAATCCTGTAATTACTGTTTCTTCTGTCTCTTTAATTCCTACTAGTTCTACTTCATCTCCTACATTTACTACTCCTGTTTCTACTCTACCAGTTGCTACTGTTCCACGTCCTGTAATACTAAATACATCTTCTACTGGCATTAAGAAGTCTTTGTCTGTATCTCTCTCTGGAGTAGGAATATACTCATCAATTGCATCCATTAATTCTAGAATCTTTTCGCCCCATTCACTATCTGGTTCTTCTAGTGCTTTTAGAGCTGACCCTACAATTACTGGAGCATTATCTCCATCAAATTCATATTCGTTTAATAAGTCTCTTACTTCCATCTCTACTAATTCGATTAATTCTTCGTCATCAACCATATCTGCTTTGTTTAAGAATACTACTATTCTCGGAACTCCTACCTGACGAGCTAATAGTAAGTGTTCTCTTGTCTGCGGCATTGGTCCGTCTGCTGCAGATACGATTAATAAAGATCCATCCATCTGTGCTGCACCAGTGATCATATTCTTTACATAGTCTGCGTGTCCTGGGCAGTCTACGTGAGCATAGTGTCTATTCTCTGTTTCATACTCTACGTGAGATGTTGCAATTGTAATACCTCTTTCTTTTTCCTCTGGTGCATTGTCAATATCCTCAAAATTTGCCACACTATCTTCGTCTTGAGATAATACTTTTGTGATTGCTGCTGTTGTTGTTGTCTTACCATGATCAACGTGTCCAATTGTACCAATATTAATATGTGGTTTCGTTCTTTCAAACTTTTCTTTTGCCATCATTTATCCCCCCATTTGAATTTTAACTTAAATTAATTTATTTTTCTTCTTCGATAATCTCTTTAGCAATATTTTGCGGTACTTCTTCATAGTGATCCATCTGCATTACATATTGAGCACGACCCTGTGTATTAGAGCGTAAATCAGTCGCATAACCAAACATTTCGGACAATGGAACATAACCATTAATAATCTTAGCATTTCCTCGTTGTTCCATTCCTTCTACTTGACCACGTCGACTGTTAAGGTCACCAATAACATCTCCCATATATTCTTCAGGAGTTGTTACTTCAACTTTCATAACTGGTTCTAATAGAACAGGCTTTAATTTATAAGACTGTTCTCTAATAGCCATAGAACCTGCTATTTTAAATGCCATTTCAGAAGAGTCAACTTCGTGGTGAGAACCATCTTCAAGACTAACTTTTACATCCACAACTGGATATCCAGCTAAAATTCCATTGTCTAAAGCTTCTTTTGCTCCCTCTTCAACGGAACTAATATAATCTTTAGGGACAACTCCACCAACAATGTTATCTTCAAATTCAAAGCCTTCTCCAGCTTCTAAAGGTTCTACTTCCATAACTACGTGACCATACTGTCCACGTCCACCCGACTGTCGAATAAACTTACCTTCGACTTCTGCTTTTTGAGTGATAGTTTCACGATAAGCAACTTGTGGCTCACCGATATTAGCTTCTACATTAAATTCTCTAGTTAAACGGTCAATGATTACTTCTAAGTGTAATTCACCCATTCCAGAAATAATTGTCTGACCAGTTTCTTCATCAGTCCGAACATTAAATGTCGGATCCTCTTCAGCTAATTTCTGTAATGCTTCACCTAATTTATCACTATCAGCCTGAGTTTTAGGTTCAATAGCAACATCAATTACTGTTTCAGGGAATTCCATTGATTCTAGAATTACTGGGTCTTCTTCTGTACATAAAGTATCACCAGTAGCAGTATTCTTTAAACCAACAGCTGCTGCTAAATCACCAGCGTATACTTCTTCTCGATCTTCACGCTTATTAGCGTGCATCTGTACAATTCGTCCAACTCTTTCAGTTTCATCCTTAGTTGAGTTGTATACATAAGATCCAGATTCTAAAATACCAGAATAAACTCTAAAGAATGCTAACTTACCAACATATGGGTCACTCATGATTTTAAATGCTAATGCAGAGAATGGAGCATCATCATCTGCAGGTCTTTCGATTTCCTCTTCAGTCTTTGGGTCAATTCCTTGCACTGGAGGAATATCTACTGGTGCAGGTAAGTATTCTACAACTGCATCTAGTAAAGGCTGCACTCCCTTATTCTTTAATGCTGTTCCGCAAAGAACAGGAGTAAACTCATTAGCAATAGTTCCTTTTCTTAGAGCCTTTTTAATTTCTTCAACAGTAATTTCTTCATCCTCTAGATATTTCATCATGATTTCTTCATCTACATCAGAAAGCTTTTCAATTAATAGCTCTCGATATTCATGAGCCTTATCTTCTAAATCTTCAGGAATTTCAGTTCTTTCATAATCAATTCCTAATTCATCTTCATAAACAATTGCTTCCATAGTAACTAAATCGATAGAACCTTTATAATCTTCTTCTTTACCAATTGGAATCTGGATTGGTACTGGATTAGCATCAATTCTTTCATCCATCATATCTACTACATTGTAAAAGTCAGCACCAGTTCTATCCATCTTATTTACAAATGCTATCTTAGGAACATTATACTTATCTGCCTGACGCCAAACAGTTTCTGATTGAGGTTCAACTCCTCCAACAGAGCAGAAAACTCCAATAGCTCCATCAAGCACTCTTAAAGATCTTTCTACCTCAACAGTAAAGTCCACGTGTCCAGGCGTGTCTATGATATTAATTCTGTGATCATCCCATTGACACGTAGTAGCTGCAGAAGTAATTGTAATACCTCTTTCTTTCTCTTGGTCCATCCAATCCATCTGCGAATCTCCATCATGTGTTTCACCAATTTTGTGTGTCCGTCCTGTATAGAACAACATACGTTCTGTTGTCGTTGTTTTACCAGCATCAATATGAGCCATCAAACCAATATTTCTCGTCTTTTGTAGCGAAAATTGTCTGGGCACTTAAAACACCCTCCTTATCTTATATGCTTAATTTACCATCTATAATGAGCAAACGCTTTGTTTGCTTCTGCCATCTGATGTACATCTTCCTTCTTTCTAACAGCTCCACCTTCTTCATTATAAGCGTCAATGATTTCATTTGCAAGCTTATCTACCATTTTTCTTTCATTTCTACCTCGCGCAGCATTGACTAGCCATCTTAGTCCTAAAGTAATTCGTCGATGTTTATCAACTTCAACTGGAACTTGATAGTTAGCTCCTCCAACTCGACGGCTGATTACTTCTAAAACCGGCATAACATTATTTAAAGCTTCTTTTAGAACCTCTAAAGAGTTTTCACCAGTTTTTTCTTCAACTATATCCATTGCATCATAAAAAATGTTTTCAGCTAAGCTCTTTTTTCCATCATACATTATTTTATTAATAAAGCGAGTTACTAGCTTACTATTATATACTGGATCAACTGCTACATCTCTTCGAGCTTTTGTATTGTTATCTTCAGACATTTAATTTCCCTCCTTCCATTTAACTAATAGCTATACTTTACTCACTAGGCTTTTTTACTCCATATTTTGAACGACCTTGCTTTCTGTCTTCAACTCCAGCAGTATCTAAAGTACCACGTACAATAGTATATCTCACACCTGGTAAGTCTTTTACACGACCACCTCTAACTAATACTACAGAGTGTTCCTGCAAATTATGCCCAATACCTGGGATATAAGCAGTTACTTCTTTTCCATTAGTTAATCTTACACGAGCAACTTTTCTCAGGGCCGAGTTAGGCTTTTTAGGAGTAGCAGTATAAACTCTAGTACAAACTCCTCTTTTTTGCGGTGCTCCTTCTAATGCTCTAGCACCTTTTTTCTTTTTAACCTTATTTCTTCCTTTACGAACTAATTGGTTTATTGTAGGCATTAAACTACACCCCCTTCCAAAATTTTATAAAAACTGTTAAACAAAAGGAGCACTAAGCCCCTTTTGTTTATTATCTTAGATAAATTTTATCATTAATTTGATTTTAGCTAAATTAATTTTGATTACATTATTACAACACACTTAAGAATTTTAACATTTACTTTTATGCCTGTCAACATTTTTTTGCTTTTTATTCTACAATTTCTGGTTCAGCATCTCGATATTGCTTCATACCTGTTCCAGCAGGAATTAATTGGCCAATAATAACATTTTCTTTCAGACCTTTCAAGTTATCTTGCTTTCCTTCTAGAGCAGATTCAGTTAATACTCTTGTTGTTTCCTGGAAAGAAGCTGCAGATAAGAAGCTCTCAGTATTTAATGAAGCTTTAGTGATACCTAATAACTGCGGAATTGCAGTTGCAGGTTCTTTTTCATTAGCGATTGCCTTTTCATTCTCTTCTTCAAATTCAAAGACATCAACTAAATCTCCAGGTAATAAATCTGTTTCACCAGCTTCTTTAATTTTAACTTTGCTCATCATCTGTCTAATAACTACCTCAATGTGTTTATCATTAATTCCTACACCCTGAGATCTATATACATTCTGTACTTCTTTTAATAAATACTTTTGTACATCTCTCTTTCCAGCAATATTTAATATATCTTCTGGATCCATAGGACCTTTAGTTAATTTATCTCCCGCTTCAACACGGTCACCATCAGATACTATTATCTCTGAACCATATGGCAATTGATAAGTCTTTTGACGTCCATCATCTGTTTTAATTACCGCCTTATAAGAATTGCCCTTTTCTACAATATTAGCTGTTCCATCTAACTCAGTTACAACTGCCTGTCCCTTCGGACTTCTAGCTTCAAATAGCTCTTCTACACGTGGTAAACCTTGTGTGATATCATCTCCAGCAACTCCACCAGTGTGGAAAGTTCTCATCGTTAACTGAGTACCAGGTTCACCAATTGATTGAGCAGCCATAATTCCAATTGCTTCTCCAACGTCAACCATTTTTCCAGTAGCAAGATTACGTCCGTAACATTTCTGACAGACGCCATCTTCAGTTTGGCAAGTTAAGACGTTTCTAATTTCAACCGCTTCAATTCCAGCTGCAGTTATCGACTGAGCTTGTTCTTCTTCGATTAGTTCGCCTTCTTCAACTATTACTTCACCAGTTTCTGGATGGGTAATATCTTTTGAAGCTATGCGGCCTGTGATTCTTTCTACTAGACCTTCAATTATTTCACCATCTCGTCTAACTGGCTCAACTACTAATCCTTCTTCAGTACCACAATCTTTTTCTTGCACTACTACATCTTGTGACACATCAACTAATCTTCTAGTTAAATAACCAGAGTCAGCAGTTCTTAAAGCAGTATCGGCTAATCCTTTTCGAGCACCGTGAGTAGAAATAAAGTATTCTAACACAGTTAAACCTTCTCTAAAGCAAGCTTTAATCGGCATATCAATGATTCGACCCGATGGATCAGACATCAAACCACGCATACCACCAAGCTGAGTAATCTGAGAAGTATTACCTCTCGCACCAGAAGTAGCCATCATATAAATTGGATTAAATTTATCTAAGTTATCGATTAAGGCTTCTGTAACTTGATCTTTAGCTTCACCCCAAACATCTATCGTCTTCTGATAACGTTCTTCATCAGTAATTAAACCACGACGATATTGTTTTTCTATCTTCTTAACTGTTTCTTCTGATTCCTCTAAGATATCTTCTTTTTCATCTGGAATGGCTACATCAGTAACACCAATAGTAATACCAGATTTTGTAGCATAATCAAAAGTTAAGTTTTTGATATCATTTAATGTTTCACCAGTTTGATTAGGGCCAAGCTCTTTATGACAACGTGTCACAATTTCTCCCAATTTGCCTTTATCTACAACTACATTATAGAATTCAAATTCTTCCGGCAAAATAGAATTAAAGATCACACGTCCTACGCCTGTTTCAATCCATTCGCCATTTTCTTTTCTATATTTTATCTTAGTCTGTAAAGTAACTCTATCGCTTTCATAAGCTTTAATTACTTCATCAACTGAACCAAAGAATTTATTCTTACCTTTGGCATCATCATCTAAAATAGTTAAATAATAAGCACCTAGTACCATATCTTGAGTCGGTACCGCAATTGCTTCTCCATGTGCTGGAGACAGCAAGTTATATGTGGATAACATCATTGATCTACATTCAGCCTGAGCTTCAGCAGATAAAGGTACGTGTACTGCCATTTGGTCACCATCAAAGTCCGCGTTATATGCTGGACAAACTAATGGATGAATTTTAATAGCTTTTCCTTCTACTAAAATAGGCTCAAATGCTTGGATTCCCAATCTGTGTAATGTTGGAGCACGATTTAACAACACAGGATGTTCTTGGATTACATCTTCTAGCACATCCCAGACTTCGCCATCACCGTTTTCCACCATACTCTTAGCACTCTTAATATTATGAGCTAAATCCCGATCAACTAACCCTTTCATCACAAATGGCTTAAATAATTCTAAAGCCATTTTTCGTGGTAATCCACATTGGTCAATATTTAAATCAGGACCTACTACAATAACTGAACGTCCAGAATAATCAACACGCTTACCTAATAAGTTTTGACGGAAACGTCCTTGCTTACCTTTCAGCATATCACTTAAAGATTTCAGTGGTCGATTATTAGCTCCAGTTACTGGACGACCTCTTCGTCCATTATCAATTAATGCATCTACTGCTTCCTGTAACATTCTTTTCTCATTACGAATAATAATATCAGGAGCACCAAGGTCTAATAATCTTTTTAATCGATTATTTCGATTAATAACACGACGATAAAGATCATTTAAATCAGAAGTAGCAAATCTTCCTCCATCTAATTGAACCATTGGTCTTAATTCAGGTGGAATTACTGGTAATACTTCTAAAACCATCCACTCTGGATTATTACCTGAGTCTTTTAACCCTTCTAATACTTTTAATCGTCTGACAGCTCTTTTTCTTCTTTGACCGGAAATACCTTGGATTTCTTCTCGAATCTCTTTTATTTCAGCAGCTAAATCAATATTTTTTAATATCTTCTTAATTGCTTCAGCTCCCATACCCGCTTCAAAATCATTGCCATATTTCTGTTTAGCATCTCGGTATTCACTCTCACTTAATAACTGTTTCTTACTTAATGGAGTATCACCAGGATCAATGACAATATAGGATACGAAATAAAGAGCTTTCTCTAATGAACGAGGCGACATATCCATTACTATTCCTAAACGACTTGGAATCCCCTTAAAGTACCAAATATGAGATACCGGAGCCGCTAGTTCAATATGCCCCATTCTTTCACGTCTTACTTTAGATTTAGTGACCTCTACACCACAACGGTCACAAACTACTCCTTTATATCTAACTCGTTTATATTTTCCACAATGACATTCATAATCTTTTGTCGGTCCAAAAATCTTTTCACAAAATAATCCTTCTTTTTCTGGCTTCAAAGTTCTATAATTAATTGTTTCTGGTTTCTTAACCTCACCACTTGACCAGGACCTAATTTTTTCTGGTGAGGCTAATCCAATTTCCATTGAATCAAAACTATTTACATTAAACAAGGGTTATTCACTCCCCCTCTTCAATAATTTTATTTATTCTTCGTCTTCCCCATCATCCTCGGAAGCAATATCTAACCCAAGTTTCTTTGTATCTGTTTCATCAATTTCTTCTTCTTCAATGGACAATTCTTCTTCCTCAGAATAAATTTTTGCATCAAGTCCAATACTCTGCATCTCTTTAATTAATACTTTAAAGGATTCAGGGATCCCCGGTTCAGGAATGTTTTCATCTTTAACAATTGATTCATAAGCTTGCACTCTACCTACAACATCGTCTGATTTAACCGTAAGCATCTCTTGTAACGTATTTGCAGCACCATAAGCCTCTAAAGCCCAAACTTCCATTTCACCAAATCGCTGTCCACCGAACTGTGCTTTACCACCTAGTGGCTGTTGAGTTACTAAGGAATATGGACCAGTAGAACGTCCGTGTAATTTATCATGAGCTAAGTGGTGTAACTTAAGCATATACATTACACCTACAGTTACTCTATTTTCAAACGCTTCTCCTGTTCTACCATCATAAAGCTTTGTTTTTCCATCTCTTGGCAAGCCTGCTTCTTCAAGAGTATCTTCTACTTCTTCTTCAGTAGCACCATTAAATACTGGAGTTGAAGTATAAATATCTAATTCTTGAGCAGCCATTCCTAAATGAGTCTCTAATACCTGCCCAATATTCATTCTTGATGGTACCCCCAGTGGATTTAACACTATCTCTACTGGTTCTCCATTTGGTAAATAAGGCATATCTTCTTCAGGTAAAATTCTTGAAATTACACCCTTATTACCGTGACGGCCTGCTAACTTATCTCCTACAGTAATCTTTAATTTCTTAGCTACATAAACTCTGACTAGCTTATTAACTCCAGTCTTCAAATCATCGCCATCTTCACGGTCAAAGACTTTAACATCAACTACTATTCCTTCTTCACCATGAGGAACTTTTAATGATGTATCGCGAACTTCTCTTGCTTTCTCCCCAAAGATAGCTCTTAATAATCTCTCTTCAGCAGAAAGCTCTTTTTCTCCTTTTGGCGTTACTTTTCCTACTAAAATATCTCCAGCTTCAACTTCAGCTCCTTCTCGAATAATTCCTCGCTCATCTAAATCTTTTAGAGCCTCATCGCCCACATTAGGAATTTCTCGAGTGATTTCTTCAGGACCTAATTTAGTATCTCTAGCTTCTGCTTCATATTCTTCAATATGAATAGAAGTTAATCCATCTTCTTTAACTAAGTTTTCATTTATTAAAATAGCATCCTCGTAATTGTATCCTTCCCAAGCCATAAATGCAACTGTACAATTACGACCTAAAGCTAATTCACCTTTATCAGTAGCAGGACCATCAGCAATGATTGTTCCTGCTTCTACATAATCGCCTTTACGAACAATTGGCTTTTGGTTTATACAGCTCCCTTGGTTAGAACGAGCAAATTTAGTTAAATCATATCTATCTACTGTACCATCATCAGTTTTAATTAATATTTTTTCACCAGTTACTCTCATTACTTCACCAGCATTTTTAGCAACTGCTGTGGCACCTGAATCTTTAGCTGCAGCATATTCAATACCTGTACCTACTCTTGGTGCATCAGTTTTTAATAAAGGTACAGCCTGACGCTGCATATTTGCTCCCATTAAAGCTCGGTTAGCATCATCATTCTCTAAGAATGGAATTAACGCTGCAGAAACTCCAATGATTTGATTAGGAGCAACATCTATATAATCAACTTTTTCTGGGCTTGTTTTAATTTCTTCCCCATTATGTCGAGCAAATACTTCATCATGCTCTAAATTGCCATCTTCATCTAATGGCTCATTAGCCTGAGTGATGACATAGTCATCTTCCTCAGCAGCATTTAAATATTTTATTTCATCAGTTGCCTGCCCATCAACCACTTTACGATAAGGAGTTTCAATAAATCCAAACTCATTAGTTTCTCCAAAGATACATAATGACCCAATAAGACCAATGTTAGGTCCCTCTGGAGTCTCAATCGGACAAATACGACCATAATGCGTATGGTGTACATCACGTACATCAAACCCAGCTCTTTCTCGACTTAATCCACCTGGTCCTAAGGCACTCATCCTTCTTTTGTGAGTTAATTCGGACAATGGATTAGTTTGATCCATAAACTGAGATAACTGACCACTACCAAAGAATTCTTTAATAGCAGCAGCAACTGGTCTAGTATTGATTAAATTTTGGGGAGTGATTACATCTAGATCTTGGATAGTCATTCTTTCTCTTACTACCCGTTCCATTCTAGATAAACCAATTCTAAATTGATTCTGTAATAATTCTCCTACAGTCTTTAATCGACGATTACCTAAGTGGTCAATGTCATCTACTTTGGCATCATCTTCTTCATCAACTAATCTTAGTAGATAACGTACAGTTTCTACGATATCTTCTTTAGTTAATGTTCTTCTTTCAGGATCAATATCCAATCCTAATTTTTTATTAATTTTATAACGACCTACTTTTGCTAAATCATATCGTTTTGGATCAAAAAATAGAGATTCAATTAAGTTTTGTGCACTTTCCACTGTTGGTGGTTCTCCAGGTCGCTGATTCTTATACAACTCAATTAATGCTTCTTCTTGTGTTTCAGTATTATCTCGTTCAATAGTATCTTGAATTATTGGGTGATTATCAAACAAATCCAATAATTCTGCATCAGTTCCATATCCTAATGCTCGCAATAAAACAGTTCCTTTTATCTTTCGATTTCGGTCAACTCTAACACTGATTATTGCTTTCTTATCATACTTAAATTCAATCCATGCACCACGGTTAGGAATTAAACTCCCTCCGTATAAAATTCGACCATCTTTAATTATTTCTTTATCAAAGAAAGTACCTGAAGATCGAATCAACTGATTAACTACAACTCTTTCCGCACCATTGATGATAAATGTTCCTTTATCAGTCATAAGTGGGAAATTAGTCATAAACACATCTTGTTCTTTTATTTCTCCGGTGTCTTGATTAATCAATCTCACTTTAGCATTTAAAGCAGCTTCATAACTTACATCTCGATTTTTACTTTCAACTCGGTCATATTTTGGTTCGTCTAAAGAGTAATCAATAAATTCTAATACTAGATTTTCTGAAAAGTCAGTAATTGGAGAGATTTCATCAAACAAATTCAAAATTGCTTCTTCTAAAAACCATTCATAAGATTTCTTCTGTGTCTTAATTAAATAAGGGACATCCATACCAGGCTCAACTTTTGAAAAACTACGCCTTTGCCTAGTAATTGAATGTGATGGATTGGCCATGAAAATCATCACCTCCGAGGTTTTTATCACGATGGCAACTAACATCTTTATATATTTAATTTATAAATCAAAGCTTTATAAGCCTTAAAGAGTATTATTTACATCTTCAAATTCTAATATGCACTTTTAGCTAAACCACTAATATTCTAGTCGTAACAATAAGTAATAGTAACACATTAAAAAAATATTGTCAAGATAAAAGTTAACCGAGGTAAAAAAGCACTCTGTTTCAAAACAGAGTGCTTTTTTTATTTAAAAATATTCATTTTATTGTTAGCAGTTACTTAAGCTCAACTTCAGCTCCAGCATCTTCTAAGTCTTCTTTGATTTCTTCTGCTTCTTCTTCTTCAAGTGCTTCTTTTACTGTTGCAGGTAAGTCATCAACTAAAGACTTAGCATCTTTAAGACCTAAGTCAGTAACTTCTCGAACAGCCTTAATTACTTTAATCTTACTGCTTCCAGCAGAAGTAATAACAACATCAAAATCAGTTTGCTCTTCTTCTTCATCAGCACCGCCACCAGCAGCACCTCCAGCCATTGCTACAGGAGCAGCTGCAGTTACATCAAATCTTTCTTCAATCTCCTCAACCAACTCAACAAGTTCTAGAACAGACATCTCTTCAATCGCTTCTAAAATTTCTTCTTTAGACATTTTTATTTCCTCCCTGTTTGTTTTCGTTAATTTAAATTATTTTAATTTTCCTCTTTTTCATCTTTCACTGCTTTAAGTACATGAGCTAAACTTTTTACTGGGTCTTTTAAGCAGTGAACTAAACCATTAAGAGGTCGCTTCAATCCACTTGCAAGTCTACCAAGTAATTCTTCTCTTGATGGCACATCAGCTAATGATTTAACTTCATTAGTATCAAGCACTTCTTTATCTAATAAACCTGATTTTATCTCTAGAGCCTCATTTTCCTCAGCAAATTCTGATAAAATCTTTGCTGGAGCAACTGGGTCCTCTTCTGAAAATGCAATAGCAGTTGGACCGCTCAAATATTCTTCAATTTCTTCACAGCCAGCTTCTTTAGCTGCTAAATAAGCTAATGTGTTTTTAGCAACTTTATAATCAACTCCAGCTTCCCGCAGCTTTTCTCTCAATTTTGTCATTTGCTCTACATTCAAACCACGGTAATCTGTCAAAACTGCTGATTTAGCTTTATCAAACTTTGTAGTTAATTCATCTATAACTTTCTTTTTCTCTTTTGTGGCCATCTTGTCACCTCCAGTTTCAAAAAAGTAAAAAAGTCTCCGCTGCCGCAAGCTGGAGACTGATACTGAAATCTATGCTGTAATTTGTTATTTTCACAGCTAAATGAGCCTAGGAAATAACAAATTCAAGGCATTATCACTCCAACCTCGGCAGGTAAATTTAAGCTATAACAGCACCTACTGTCTTTGGTTGAATATTCTATTTTCAACACACAACTAGGATTTTAACACTTTTTCTAAGTCACGTCAAGAAATTTCGAAGATTTATTTAAATAACTTCAAAACTTCATCTCTATCAATTTTAACTCCTGGACCCATAGTAGCAGATACAGCAATATTTAAAATGTATCTACCTTTTACTCCGCTAGGTCGAGATCTGATTAAAGCGTCAGTGAAAGTTTCGAAGTTATTATACAATTCATCTAACTCAAAACTAGCTTTCCCAAGTGGAACGTTAACATTACCAGCTTTATCAGCTCGATATTCAATCTTACCAGCTTTAAGGTCACTAATAGCTCTTTCCAAATCAAAAGTTACTGTTCCAGTTTTAGGATTAGGCATTAAACCTTGTGGTCCTAAAATAGGTCCTAATTTTCCAACAACTTGCATCATATCAGGAGTCGCAACTACAGCATCAAAATCCATCCATCCATCTTGAATTCTTTCAGCTAGTTCTTCGCCCCCTACAACATCAGCACCAGCTTGCTCGGCTTCTTTCACCTTTTCTCCTTGAGCAAAAGCAATTACTTTAACTTCTTTCCCAGTTCCTTCAGGAAGAACAACAGTATCTCGTACCTGTTGATCATTTTGCCCAGGATCGATACCCAATCGAACTGAAACTTCGATTGTTTCATCAAAGTTAGCAGTAGCAGTTTCTTTAGCTAACTCTAGTGCAGGCTTAATATCATACTTCTTCTCCAAATCAACTTGTTCCAACGCTTCTTCATATCTTTTAGACATTACAAATACCTCCTTGTGGTAATAACGGTACTACCTCCCACAGATTTATATTTTTTATGATTTACTCTTCAACTTCAAGACCCATGCTTCGTGCAGTACCTTTAATCATACTCATAGCAGCTTCTAAAGAAGCAGCATTTAAGTCTTCCATTTTTGTTTCAGCAATTTCCTGTACATCATCCAAATTAACAGTTCCTACCTTATTAACATTTGGTTCACCAGAAGCAGTTTCAATACCAGCAGCTTTCTTTAATAATTCAGCAGCCGGTGGAGTCTTAGTAATAAAGTCAAAAGATCTATCTGCATAAACTGTAATCTCAACCGGAATAATATTTCCAGCTTGGTCTGCAGTTTTAGCATTAAATGCTTTACAGAACTCCATAATATTAACTCCATGCTGACCTAATGCTGGGCCAACCGGCGGAGCAGGATTTGCTTCTCCAGCAGGAATTTGTAAACTAATTTGTCCTACAACTTTTTTTGCCATTGTTTGCACCTCCTCATTATGCTTTTTCTACTTGGTCAAACTCTAATTCAACCGGAGTTGAACGACCAAACATTGATACCAAAACAGTTAATTCCTGTTTTTGATAATCAATTTCTTTGATTTCTCCTACATGGTCATCTAATACTCCATCAGTTACTTTTACTTTGTCTCCTACTTCTAAATCTATATCAACTTTACTAATTACATCCATACCCATATCTTGCTTGATTCTACGTACTTCTTCTTCAGATACTGGCACTGGATTAGTTCCAGCACTCGCAAAACCAATAACTCCAGGAGTATTGCGTACTACATACCAAGAGTCATCATCCATTACCATCTTGATCAATACATAGCCAGGGAAAATTTCATTCTTCTTAACTGTTTCTTCCCCATCTTTCATTTCTACTTCATCTTCAGTTGGAATTAAGACATCCACAATCTTTTCTTCCATTCCAGTACTCTTAACTCTTTGTTCTAAATTTTTTTCTACTTTATTTTCTCGACCAGAATAAGTGTGAATGGCATACCAACCATACTCTTTCTCATCACTCATAATATTAATGGGATCTAACTAACTTCTGATCCCACACCTCCCTAATTGAAGATAATAGGACTAATCAACTTTGAAACTAGTAAATCAATTCCTCCGATGAATAAAGCTACGAATAAAACTGTTACTAAAACAACTAATGTATAAGAAAATACTTCTTTTTGATTAGGCCAATTAACCTTCTTAAGTTCAATTTTTACTTCCCTCAAGAACTTTTTTGTCTTTTCCCAAAAATTTCGTTTAGCCATTTATTCCACATCCTCATTATTAAGATTGACCTGTTAGTTGCTTGGCAAAACCACTATTTAAAATAATTCACAATTTGAATTTCCAGTCAATCTATCTCGTCTCTTTATGCAGAGTATGACTCTGGCAGAACTTACAATACTTCTTTAGTTCCAAACGGTCGCGTTGGTTTTTAGTGTTTTTAGTCGTCGAATAGTTTCTTCTGTTACACTCTGTACAAGCTAAAGTAATTATTTCTCTCACAGCTGCCACCTCCTCAGGAAAACAAATCGATTCATTCAAAACTACGCCTTGTCTACTTTATCATATCTTGATATAAAAGTCAATATTTTATAGGTGACAATTTCATTCCCTAAACTAATAGAAAAGCAGGCAATTAAACACCCGCTTTTCTACAAATTCTATTCTATTGCCCTAAAAGAGCAATTGATTACTCAATAATTTCAGTAACAACGCCAGCTCCTACTGTCTTTCCACCTTCTCTAATTGCAAATCTTAATCCTTCATCCATTGCAATTGGAGAAATTAATTCTGCATCCATCTCAATGTTGTCTCCTGGCATTACCATTTCTACATCTTCTGGTAAGTTAATTGTTCCTGTTACGTCTGTTGTTCGGAAATAAAACTGCGGCTTATAACCATCAAAGAATGGTGTATGTCGCCCACCTTCGTCTTTTCCTAGCACATATACCTCTGCTTTAAACTTAGTATGAGGTGTAATTGTTCCTGGTGTTGCTAGTACTTGACCTCTTTCAATATCTTCTTTATCAATACCTCTTAATAATGCACCTACATTATCTCCTGCTTGAGATTGTTCCATCTCTTTTCTAAACATTTCTAATCCTGTAATTACTGTTTCTTCTGTCTCTTTAATTCCTACTAGTTCTACTTCATCTCCTACATTTACTACTCCTGTTTCTACTCTACCAGTTGCTACTGTTCCACGTCCTGTAATACTAAATACATCTTCTACTGGCATTAAGAAATCTTTGTCTGTATCTCTCTCTGGAGTAGGAATATACTCATCAATTGCATCCATTAATTCTAGAATCTTTTCGCCCCATTCACTATCTGGTTCTTCTAGTGCTTTTAGAGCAGACCCTACAATTACTGGAGCATTATCTCCATCAAATTCATATTCATTTAATAAGTCTCTTACTTCCATCTCTACTAATTCGATTAATTCTTCGTCATCAACCATATCTGCTTTGTTTAAGAATACTACTATTCTCGGAACTCCTACCTGACGAGCTAATAGCAAGTGTTCTCTTGTCTGCGGCATTGGTCCGTCTGCTGCAGATACGATTAATAAAGATCCATCCATCTGCGCTGCACCAGTGATCATGTTCTTTACATAGTCTGCGTGTCCTGGGCAGTCTACGTGAGCATAGTGTCTATTCTCTGTTTCATACTCTACGTGAGATGTTGCAATTGTAATACCTCTTTCTTTTTCCTCTGGGGCATTGTCAATATCCTCAAAATTCGCCACACTATCTTCGTCTTGAGATAATACTTTTGTGATTGCTGCTGTTGTTGTTGTCTTACCATGATCAACGTGTCCAATTGTACCAATATTAATATGTGGTTTCGTTCTTTCAAACTTTTCTTTTGCCATTATTTTTCCCCCCTGAAATATGTAGTGATTTACATTGAATTTCCATCTATATTATTTATTATAAATAAGTTGCAAGTATAAATCAAAATAATTTGCCAACTTTTCATTTTTTTAATTCTGGAGCCCACAACCGGAATTGAACCGGTGACCTCATCCTTACCATGGATGCGCTCTACCGCCTGAGCTATGTGGGCCAATTTTATAATAATAAAGAATAGACTAGGCGATAAACCGCAAGCCCCCTAGCCTAAAGTTATTAAATTGAAATATCTTCTAAATCACAATACTAAATATTATTATATGATTTTTACTTTTAGAGGTCAAGAATAAAATTAACTTATTATAAAAATTTAAGTCTGAGTTTTAGTTTGAGTCTTAAAATTAGCTTCTTAATATCGAATCATATTTATTATACTTAAACTTATACTTGAACTAATTATATATTTTTTTCTTCTAATAAATCCTCTAGCTTTTTCTTCACTCGCTGCAAAGCATTATCTACTGACTTAACATGACGCCCTAAACTATTAGCAATATCTTGATAACTGCGCCCTTTTAAGTACTCCTGTAAGACTTTTAATTCTAGCTCACTTAACATATTTTGAATATTACTTTCTAAAATATCATAAATTTCATCACTAACAACTAATCTTTCTGGATTATCTAATTTACTCCCCTCTAAAACATCTAGTAAAGTCCGATTAGAATCTGCATGAAAAATTGGTTTGTCCAAAGATACATAAGAGTTCAATGGTTGATGCTTTTGACGAGTAGCAGTTTTAATAGCCGTAATAATCTGTCTTGTAATACACAATTCTGCAAAAGAAAAGAAAGAAGCTAACTCTTCTTTCTTGTAGTCCCTAATAGCTTTATATAACCCAATCATTCCTTCTTGTACAATATCATCACTATCAGCACCAATTAAAAAATAAGAATTAGAACGAGCTTTAACGAAATTTTTATACTTTTTGATTAAATATTCAAATGCTAGTGCATTACCTTCTTGGGCCAAATCAACTACTTCATCATCTGTCATATCTCTATAGTCACTATATTCATTTAACTTAGCATTCAATCACAATCCCTCCACCCTGTGGGACTTTAAATATATTCTTTATTATAACTTATATAATTCTCACACGTCAAGAAATAACGCTCAGTAACTTTTTCCTTAAACTTAATTATTTTGTGGATTAACCTTTATAATTTTATCAACTGGTGGATATATATCTTTAGAAATTAGTTTATTTTCTATTAATTTAGAACCAGATTTAATTATTCTTCTTGTTGTAACTTTATAACCAACTTTACCATCTTGAATGGTTTTTTTACTTCCATCCTCTAATTTTTGATCAGATTTTTTTATTACTTTAGGATCTATAATTTCTGGTGAAGAAGTAACTACTTTAACATTAATTCCTGGATCAGTGCCCAATAAAGTAATAGTTAATTGATCATTAACAACTTTAGACATAATCATCAATGGATTAGAAAAATTATTTTTAAATTTGAAATCTATTAGGTCATAATATACTGTCGCCCCTCGTCCTAAAGGAACATAATTAACAGGTCGTGAATGATGCTCACGCTCTATTATTTTTAATCCCGCCAATAAAACTGAATTATACAAAGTAGAAGAGACCTGACAAACTCCGCCTCCTACTCCAGTTACATATTTATTATTAACTATTTCAATTGCCTCTTTAAAACCTCTTTTCTTAGTTCTAGGACCTACTATTTGATTAAAAGAAAAAACTTCACCAGGTTTAATTACTGTATTATCTATCTTTCTCGCTGCTACTTTTATATTCTGCGTTCGATTACTAGCTTGATCATCAAAATAAGTGCTATGAGTAGCAAGAATATTACGTAAATTATATTTTTTTATTTTCACAGAATTAGCTCTTACATTTTCCAATCCTACTGGTCCTACTAAAAATAAAGAAATTAGTAAAAATAAAGCTAGTATTTTCCGCTTCATAATTTATCCCTCTTCATTTCTTTGCCGCAGAGACTCATAAATAAGAATTCCTGCTGCTACTGAAGCATTCAAAGATTCTATTTGACCCTCCATCGGCATTTTAATTAAAAAATCACATTTTTCTTTAACTAATCTTCTCATTCCTGAACCTTCACTACCGATTACTAATCCTAAAGAACCACCTAAATCAGCTTGATAACAACTTTGTTTAGCTTCTAAATCAGCTCCTGCAATCCAAAACCCTTCTTCTTTCAATTGCTCTATAGTCCGAGCTAAATTAGTTACTTGAGCTACTGGTAAATATTCAACTGCTCCAGCTGAAGTCTTAACTACTACTGGAGTAAATCCAACAGCGCGACGTTTAGGAATGATAACTCCATCTACACCTGCTGCTTCAGCAGTTCGTAAAATGGAACCAAAATTATGTGGGTCCTTTATTTCATCAAGCAATACAAAGAAAGGATTATCTGATTGACTTTTAGCTTGAGTAATTAAATCATCTAAATAATAATAATCCAAGTCTTCCGCAAAAGCAATCACACCTTGATGCGCATGAGATTTAGCTAAATCATTTAACTTACCTTTAGTTACTCGCTCTAGCGCCACATTCTGATTACGAGCTAAACTATAAATTTTATCAATTACTTGTCCTTGAGCAGACTTTAAAATTAACACTTTTTCTACTTTCCTATTTCCATTTAATACTTCAATTACTGGGTTTCGCCCTTCTACTTTAGCCATCTAATCCCTCACTTTTATAACTGAATATTGTAATTTAACACATTTTTATTAATATTATTAATTTACTTACTATTATTATACCAAAAATTTGAAAAAACGAAACTGATTCTTAAAATAAATTGATATTTTTTAATCTAAGAATCTTTCTCTCATTTCTTTTTGGCGTCCACAACTCAATTTTCCTTCACTACATTCTCCATGCACACAGGAAGGTAATGCATTTTCATATAAAACATTAGATAACTCTCGTAATTGTAATAATTTTTTAGTGGCTAGTTTTCTAATCTCCCATTGCGCATTCATACAAATTCTTTCTGCTAGCATTTCTTTATCTATCCGAGCATTAGTAGACATAATCAACTTAATCTGTTCACAATTTAATAAAAAAGATAAAGCCTTATCTAATCCATATTCTTTATAAATATATAATCTGAATTTTCTAATTTCATCTGCTAAATCAAGGAAATCATCTTCAAACTGGCTCCCTTCAATGGTAGGCGGTACTAAAACCGGACGTTCATTTAATACCAAATTCAATAAACGTTCACGATGATTTTCAGATAAGCGATGCCTAATTTGCTGATGATAAGTAACTAAACTAGACATCATTGCAAAAGTAGTGCGCGCTTGTTCAGCTATACTTTCATGTCCATAGCCTAATACTCTTTGCGATAAATTTTTTGCTTTATCTTCAGCTTCATCTCCCCAAGATTTTAATTTCTCGCTTGGAGTTTGAGCTGAAGTACTAGTAGCTGCACCTAACCCTACTTTTAAATCTAATTTATCAAAACTATCTAATAAAATCATATTATTTTCTACATTTAATTTTTCTAAATCTTCTTGATATAATTTTTCTATCAATTCTAAATCATTATTATTCTTAAGGTCTATAGGTAGTAAGTTCACTACACAATCAGGTAGCAAATCCATCATTTCTTCTCGCATTTCTTTAAACAGATCATTATATCTTTCTGTAAAGAAAAGAGAAAATAGGTCATACAATTTATTCCCTGTCATTGCTACTGAAATATTTGTCTTAGTAGCTAATGGTAATATATATCGAGCATCTTCAATAGGAATTCCATGTTTATAATGTTCAAGTTTAGGTCGACCTTTAAAATTACCTTCCTTTAATTCAGACATTCCTTCATATAATTGAAAAGCTTGATTAATTATATCTTTAGCTTTCTGATTATCTGCAGATGATAACTCTGGTAATTGATAAGCGTCTTCATCCATCGAAACATAACGCTGACTCTGCTGCACATACGAATCTTTTAGTTCACATAACAAAGTACTCTGCATTCTATTAATTTCTTCAACTGCAAAAGAAATATTAACCGTTCTTAAGGCTTCCAACAGCTCATCTCTATCTAAATCAGTGATATTATTGTTTTTTATCCAACTAACTACTTTTTTCATTCCTGTTTGTTCAAAATTAGTAATCTTCATTATTAAATCCCCCGCTTAATTTAACTAAATCTGACCTTGGTCCAATATATCTTTCATAATTTCCATCAATTCTGATAGTCTATCTTTTTCTTTTTTTAAATATAAAAAACCTAATAGTGCTTCAAAGCCAGTGCTATAACAATATTCACTTGGATCCGCATTACTAGGAATATTCTTCTGACAATTTCTTCCCCGCCGGACAATACTTTCTTCTTCTTTAGTTAATTCATCCCTGATTTCTTCTAATAATTTTGCTTGTGCACTGGCATTCACATACTTCACTGTTTGTTCATGCAAAGCCTGACCTTTGCCTAACTTTCTTTCTAATACCACATTCCGAATAAATAATTCATATACTCCATCACCTACATAGGCCATTACTTCAGGTGACATCAATTTGGGACGATCAGGAAAATCAACTATATCATCCAAAAACATTTACCTGCCTCACTTTCTGAAATATAATATCAATGTCAACTAACTACTGTAGTTGGTTAATCAAACATATTACTGTACCCACTACCTAAGCCTTGGCAATGCCAAGGCTCTACAGGTTTTATTGTTTCACTATTTTACTATTTTTTTCTCTTTATTCTTCACTTCTTACTGTTTATTGTCTTTACTCATCACTGATTACTCGTTACTAATCTCACTGTCTTACTGTTTCACTGTTCCACTGTCTTACTGCTTTACTATTCTTTTATCTTCCACTCCGCGCCTTGGGGAGTATCCTTAACTGCAACACCTAAATTAGATAATTCATCTCTGATTTGGTCTGCCATTTCATAATTGCCCTGATCTCGCAAATCTGATCTTGTTTCTAATAATAACTCTACTAAATCAGGCACCAAATCATTCTCTGTTTCTTCTGTAGTTTTTAGAATACCTAAGACTTCAATACCTAGTTCTTCAAAGGTTTCTTTAACTTTTTCTAAAGCTTTTTTGACATCAATAGTCAATACAAAATCGTCTTGATCGATAAATTTATTTACTTCTCTTGCTAACTCATGTAAAGAAGCAATTGCTAAAGAAGTATTAAAATCATCATCCATAGCAGCAATAAAGTCTTCTTTCTTTTCCGCGACTAATTCAAACAATTCTGCTCCTTTTAGTTCACCATCTTGAACATCTTGTTTCAATAAATATTTCACTCGATCAACTGTATTTTCTAAACGCTCTAAACTTTTAGCAGCATCTTTCATATTCTCTTCGCTAAAATTAATTGGACTACGGTAATGTTTAGAAATCAAGAAAAATCTGACTACTTCAGCAGGATATTTATCTAAAATATCTCGCGTAGTGAAAAAGTTACCCAAGGACTTAGACATCTTTTCACCTTCAATATTGATATAACCATTATGCAACCAATAATTTACTACTTCATGGCCACAGCAAGCTTCACTTTGAGCTATTTCATTTTCATGATGAGGAAAAGTTAAGTCTACTCCTCCCGTATGAATATCAAACTCTTCTCCCAAATACTTAGTCGACATTACTGAACATTCAATGTGCCAACCTGGTCTACCTTGGCCCCAAGGACTATCCCATTCTGGTTCTCCTGCTTTGCTTTCTTTCCATAACGTAAAGTCAAGTGGGTCTTCTTTTTCTTCATTAACATCTACTCTTGAACCTGCTTGTAAATCTTCAATTTTCTTATTAGATAATTTTCCGTACTCATCAAACTTATCTACTCTAAAATAAACATCACCATTTTTCTCATAAGCATAACCTTTATCAATTAATGTCTTTACTAAATTAATCATCTCACTAATATGCTCAGTTGCTTGCGGATAGACATCAGCTCGTTTAATATTTAAAGCATCAGTATCTTCAAAATAAGCGGTAATGAACTTTTCCGCTAGTTCATCAACTGTAATTCCCTCTTCATTAGCTCTTTTAATCATTTTGTCATCAATATCAGTGAAGTTTAATACGTGCATTACTTCATAACCTTTATATTCTAAATAGCGCTTAACTATATCAGGAACAATAAATGCTCTTGCATTACCAATATGGAAATAGTCATATACTGTTGGCCCACAAGAATACATTTTAACCTTTCCGTCTTCTAAAGTTTCAAATTCCTCTTTAGTATCTTTTAGTGTATTATATATCTTCAATGTCATCTAAAATCTCCTCCTCCTGTAATTTATCATATATCTTTTCTAGATTAGATAGTCTTTTATCCAAGCAACCGCACATTTCTTTAACTGGATCTGGTAAATCACCATGTTCTAAATCAACTTCATGATTAATTCTCTCTCCATCTTTAACTACAATCCGCCCCGGAATCCCTACTACTGTACAATTGTCAGGTACTGAATCTAAAACTACTGCTCCTGCACCTATTTTAGCATTATTACCAATTTCAATAGAGCCTAGTACTTTGGCCCCTGCACTAACTATTACTTCATCTCCAATTGTTGGATGTCGTTTTCCTACTTCTTTGCCTGTCCCCCCTAAAGTAACTCCTTGATAGAGGGTTACATCTTCTCCAATTTCTGTAGTTTCACCAATTACAACTCCCATCCCATGATCAATAAAAAAACCATTGCCAATTTCAGCCCCCGGATGAATTTCTATACCAGTTAAAAACCTACCCAATTGCGAAATTATACGAGGTAAAGTTCTCAAACCCAATTTATAAAGTGGATGAGCTAAGCGATGAAAAATAACTGCATGTAATCCCGAATAAGTCAATAATACTTCCAGCAAATTACTAGCAGCAGGGTCACGATCAAAAATAGCTTCGATATCGCTTTGTAATTCCTTAAAGAGATTTATCATCCTCCCCACCTCCCTTTTTATGCCTAATAATTTATTATGATTCAAAAACAACTTTTATTATACAAAAAAGCCTTCCATCTCTATTATTCAGAGACGGAAGGCTCCGCGGTCCCACTCTGCTTAGCATATTGCACTCGCTTTAAACACTATAACGGATGTTAACCGAAACAACCTACTAACTTCAGTTGCTTAGCTCCAGGGAGCATTCATATAGCCTTTCTTATAAGTACTTTCAGACAGCGGTACTTACTCTCTATAAAGAAATTAACTATATTACTATTCCCTTTCTACACTTTTAATCGGTATTTATTTAATTAAATCTAGTGCTTGATTTAATCTATTAATTGTTTCTTCACGTCCTAATAAAGCAGCTACATCAAATAATGCTGGACCAGATTCTTCACCAGTTAGAGCAATTCGTACTGGGTGGAAGAACAATCTCCCTCCAACAGGTAAATCACTAATAATTTGATTCATCATTGCTCTAATATCTTGCTTCTCCCAATTTTCTAATTCTTGTGAACGATCGCGTAGAGTTTCTAATACTAAATCAACTTTCTCTTCAGCAAAAGTTTCTCTAGCTTCTTCTTCATCTTCATATTCTAAATCCTCAAAGAAAACGGCTACTTCATCATTAATTTGAGCTAAATAGTCTATAGATTCTCTCACAGTAGCTACTAATAATTCTAACCATTCTCTAGATTCATCTTCAATATCATACTCTTCTTCCAAATAAGGTACAGCCAAATCAACTACTGTTTCTAAGTCTTTATTTCTAATATATAATCCATTCATCCAATCTAACTTTTCTACATCAAATACTGCAGCACTTTTATTAACTCGGTCCATAGAAAATCTCTCAACAATCTCTGCTTTAGAGAAAATCTCTTCATCATCACTTGGAGACCAGCCTAATAAAGATAAGAAGTTAACTACAGCTTCTGGTAAATATCCTTTCTTGCGATATTCACTAACATAAACATATGCTTCACCACTTCTTTTACTCAACTTAGAACGATCAGAACCTAAAATCATAGGCAAGTGAGCAAAATTAGGACTTTCCCACCCAAAAGCTTGATATAATAGCTTTTGCTTAGGAGTATTTGATAAATGATCTTCACCTCTAATAACTTCAGTAATTTCCATCAAATGATCATCAATTACTACAGCAAAGTTATACGTAGGCATTCCATCTGATTTAACAATTACAAAATCATCAATTACATCACTACTAAAGGAAACTTCTCCATGAACTAAATCATTGATTATAATTTCTTCTTCTTCTAATGGAGATTTAAATCTAATTACAGGTTCTCGTCCTTCAGCTTCTAACTCTTTTCTTTCTTCTTCAGTTAAATTTCTACAGCGACCATCATAACGAGGTGCTTCATCATTAGCTATTTGCTCTTCTCTCATTTCTTCTAATTCTTCTGGTGTACAATAACAGCGATACGCTAAATCTTTATCTAATAATTCCTGCACATACTCTTCATAAATATCCAATCTTTCACTTTGACGATAAGGGCCAAATTCACCGCCTACTTGCGGCCCCTCATCCCAATCTAAGCCTAACCAATCCATCTCGCGATGAATAATCTCTTCAAATTCACTAGTTGACCTTTTCTGGTCAGTATCCTCAATTCTCATAATAAACTGTCCATCATTCTTACGTGCAAACAAATAATTAAATAACGCCGTTCGAATATTACCTATATGTATTTGTCCCGTCGGACTTGGTGCAAATCTTACTCTAGTATCAGTCATAACTTTCCCCTTTCTATTTATATCTATCATAAGCAAATATATTATAGAATATTTATAATTAAATTTCAAGCAAGTAGGTAATTTAATAAAAACAACAGCATATAGATTGCGCACTCATCTTAGCTCTAAGTACTGTAAACAGAGCTACACGAGGGGCTCAATTAGAGCGCAGCTAAATAAAAAAGATTGGGCAGAAGAATATCCCCGACCCAATCTTTTAATCATCAATAAATTAAATCACACTAATTCCTAAAGCTAACTGCTCAGGTCCATCAACCAAAGCATGCCCAAACTTCCCAAAAACTGAAACTGCAACTCTTCCTTTACCTCTTACTACAGCCACTTTAAATCCGCCACCTAAGCCAGGATTTACTAAATCTAACTGCGTATAAGCATCTTTAACGGCATTAGACACAGCTATTTTTTCTTTTGGATTTTCTTTAATTACGCCTCTAGCAATAGCAGCCACAGTGATACTCTCTCGTAATTTAATTGGTAAATTCTCTGCATTAGCTCCAGTTTGAGTTATAGCAGCTTTATAACCATAACCTTTAATTTTATCTAGCCAGTAATTTTCATATTCTCTACTTCTCGTCATCGACAAGTATATAGAAGAACTTTCTGGAGAAATCTTTTCTGTTTTTTCTTCTTTAACATACCCTGAAACTATATCTTCAGCAGTTACAATCCCGACTAATTGCTCGGCATCATCAACTACTGGCACTCCCCCAATATGATTATTAGATAGAACCTGAGATACTTCTTGAATTGTCTTTTTATAATTAATTGTAATAACATCAGTTTCCATAACTTCTTCGACCAATACATCTAAATCATTATTATATACTAAATCACCATCTGTAATAATCCCAACTATTTTATTATTTTTCATTACTACTAATCTTCCAATATCATTAACATTCATTAATCGTTCTGCTTCTTCTAATGTAACATCAGAAGTAACAGTAATTACTTCTGAACTCATTAATTCTTTTATTTCCATTATTTTAAACCCCCTCAATACTAGCTACTGCCTGAGCAGCAATTCCTTCTCCTGCCCCTACAAAACCTAGCCTTTCAGTTGTTGTTGCTTTTAGATTAACTCTATTCAAATCCAATTGTAAAACTTTTGCTATATTTTTTTCCATTATTTTAATATAAGGAGCTAATTTCGGTTTTTGGGCTATTATTACAGCATCTATATTGTTTAATTTTAAATCTTTTTCTTTTACTAATTTATATACTTCTTCTAATAATATCAGACTTGAAACTCCTTTATATTGAGGATCATCGTCAGGAAAATGACGACCAATATCACCTTCACCCATAGCACCTAATAATGCATCTGCTACAGCATGCAGTAACACATCAGCATCAGAATGACCTAATAAACCAACCTTATAATCAATTTCTACTCCACCCAATACCAAATCTTCGCCTTCTTCTAATCGATGTACATCATAACCTATTCCAGTCAGCATTATTTCCTCCTCGCCAAAATTCTTTCTCCAAATTCTAAATCTTCTGGTGTAGTTATCTTTATATTTTCATAAGAACCTTGGACTAACTTTACAGTTTGATTAATTCTTTCTACCAAACTAGCACTATCAGTTCCAATAAAATCATCTGCTAGTGCATTTTGATATGCTTCTGTTATTAATTCTTTATCAAAAACTTGAGGAGTCTGAATTGCAACTAATTTAGAACGGTCTGGAGTATTAATAATCATATTATCTGAATTAATTACTTTAATAGTATCTTTAACTGGTACTCCAACTGCAGCAGCATCATACTTTTCAGCTGCAGTTATAACTTTATTAATCAATTCGGCCGTAATGAATGGACGCGCTCCATCATGGATTAATACATAGTTACTAGTGGATTTAACTGCTTGTAGACCATTGTATACAGATTCTTGTCTTGTTTCTCCTCCTGCAATAACTTTAGTAACTTTCCCAAAATCATAGTTATCAACTAATTTATTTTTACAATAATCAATTTCTTCTTCTCTAGCTACTATTATTACTTCATCCACTACAGATGCTGATTCAAATTTATTTAAAGTATGAGCTAATATTTCTTTATCATTTAACATTAAAAACTGTTTATTTTTTTCTGTTTTCATTCTTTTACCCTGCCCAGCAGCAGGAATAACAACACTTAATTTCATTCTACATTCCTCCAACTAACTTAAAGCTTTTTGCGCTTTATATTTTGGTTTAGCAAAAATCATTCTTCCAGCAGAAGTCTGTAACACACTAGTTACTAATACCTCTAATTCTTCTCCAATATGGTCTTTACCATCATCAACTACAATCATTGTTCCATCGTTTAAGTAACCTACTCCTTGCCCTGGCTCTTCACCATCTTTAATAATCTTAACATCCATTTCTTCACCAGGTAATACAACTGGTTTAACTGCATTAGCTAATTCATTAATGTTTAATACAGAAACCCCTTGTAGTTCCGATACTTTATTCAAATTATAGTCATTAGTAACAACTTGTCCATTTAATTCTTGAGCTAATTTAACTAATTTTCTATCTACTTCTTTAATATCATCATAGTCTTTACTAGAAATCAAAACTGGAATATCAATTTCATTTTGAATCTTATTCAAAATATCTAAACCTCTTCGACCTCGATTACGTTTTAAAATATTAGAAGAATCAGCAATATGTTGTAACTCTTCTAATACAAATTCAGGAATAACTAATACTCCTTCAATAAAAGAGGTCTTACAAATATCTGCAACTCTACCATCTATTATTGCACTTGTATCTAATATCTTATAGGTAGCTCGTAACTCATCCCCATTTTCAGTATTATTTTCAACAACTTGTCCTTCATTATTCTGATTATTATTCTCATCATCCTTATTATTTTTATTATTAAAACAATTTATTCCCTTTAAAAATTCTTCTCTTTTATTCAATCCTAAAGTCCAACCTAAATAACCTAAAACAAGATTAACTAAAATTTGCAAAGCAGCACCAAATCTAGGGATAGAAGCAATAGAAAATGAAACACTCACTAAAACCCCTAACAGCAGACCAATCACTAGTCCCATAATGCCGAATAAAATATCTTGTCCTGGAATTTCTTCTAAATCAGTTCTAAACTGATTTATCATATTAAATATTTTAATAATAATCCATGGCACTACCAAAAATCCTATCACAGCACCCACTATGATTGCATAAATAGTATTATTAGTAATTAACTTATTAAATTCTAAACTTATTTCTTCGGCCAAACCCAGTAAATTAACAAAAACCTGTCCTAAAAAACCCCCGATTAATATCCCCAGGAGCCGTCTTACTTTATTCAAAAAACTTCACCCCCTAATTAAGTTCATATATATGAAAATAAACGTCAGGCTACCCTGACGTTACTCTTCTTCATCAAAATCTTGTTCTTCAAATATTTCATCTATTTTTTCTCTTACTTCTTCTTCATCTTTTTCTTCTGCTAAAACTAACTCACTAATTAAAATTTGTCGAGCATTACTTAACATTTTCTTTTCACCAGTTGATAATCCTTTTACAATATCACGGATAGTTAAGTTCCTAACAACTTCCGCTACTTCAAATATATCACCTGTTTTTATTTTCTCACTATTAGCTCGATAACGTCTGTTCCAATTTTGCGACATTTCACTTTGATCCTGTTTTAAAACTTTATATACATTAGGTACAACATCTTCATTTATGATATCTCTTAAGCCTATATCTTCAGCATTATCCTTTGGAATCATAACTCTCATTTCTCCAATTGGAAGTTTCATAATATAATAATGCTTAGTTTCACCTAAAATTTCCTTTTCTTCTATATCAACTATTGTTCCTGCACCATGATTTGGATAAACAATATTATCTCCAATTTCAAACATGTATGTAACCCCCATTCAGTATATAGTACACCATAATAATTATATCAATTTTGTAGCATTGTGTCAATCTATACCAAATTATATATGTCTATCTAATAACACCTGATCTCTAAGTCTTTTCAGGCCTTCTTTAATAGCTTGAGCCCTTACATCTCCTACACCATCAACATCATCCAATTCTTCAATTGAGGCATTTAAAATTTCATGGAAATTCTCAAAAGAAGCTACTATATTTTCAATCACAGACATTGGAACACGAGGAATCTTCTTGAGTAATCTATATCCACGAGGAGAAATAGATAAATCAAGCGCACTCATATTGCCACCATGACCTAAATATTTACTAATTGTAGATAGACTAAGCAACTCATCAGAAGAACAATTTGAGATTTTATCAAAAATAACCTCTGGGTCTTCAATCTCTCCCTCTTCTAAATTATCAACTTTATAATCTTTAACAATTAGCAACCCTTCTTCTTTAACATTAGCAACTAATTCTTCTAACTGCATATTAATTAATCGACCTTCACTACCTAATTCATTAATGTATTTTTCAATTTCTCGTCCAATCCTAAGTACCATTTCTGTTCTTTGTAATACTGTTGCTACATCAGAAATAGTAACTAAATCTTCAAACTCTAAAGCACTTAAATTAGTTAAAGCTTGATCTAATACATTACGATATTTTTCCAAAGTTTGAATAGCTTGATTTGCTTTTACTAAAATAACTCTAATATCTTCTAATACATATTTCTTATCTTCTTTATATAAAGTAATTACATCACGGCGCTGAGAAATAGCAATCACTAATTCTCCTGTCTGTTTAGCTACCCGTTCTGCAGTCCGATGCCTAGTCCCTGTTTCTTCAGACGATAAAGACGGATCAGGTATCAACTGAGTATTAGCACATAAAATTCTTTCTGCATCACTACTTAAAACTATAGCACCATCCATCTTAGCTAATTCATATAACTTTTGTGGTGATAATTTAGCATTAATATTAAAACCACCATCTACAATTCCTAATACTTCTTCACTATCCCCAACCACAATCAATGCGCCCGTTTCAGCTCGCAAAACATTTTCTAAACCTTCTCTAAACGTAGTACCAGGAGATAGCAATTTTAAAGTTTCATCAAACTCACTAATTTGAGAGAAATCAGGCATTTATTCACCTCCTAAAATTAGATCTAACACTTTACTAATCTTCTTCACCCCAAAAAAAGATAATTTATCATTCTGTGATAAATCATCAAGATTACCCTGTGGTAAAATAAATTTATTAAATCCTAATTTACTAGCTTCATTAACTCTTTTTTGTATCTTATTTACTGCTCTCACTTCACCTGATAATCCTATTTCTCCAATTATTGCAAAATCACTAGGAATAGGTTTATCTCTAAAGCTTGACACCATAGCAGTAGCTAACCCTAAATCAATCGCAGGTTCTTTTATTTCAAAACCACCAGCAACATTAATATGTATATCTTCCATTTGAATATTTAATCCCAATCTTTTCTCTAATACAGCTAAAATTAATGATACGCGACGTCGATCTACCCCCGTAGTCATTCGACTTGGGTTCCCAAAATTAGCAGAACTAACCAAAGCCTGTAATTCCGCTAAAATAGATCTGCTTCCCTCAACACAAGGAACAATAACTGAACCTGAAACTTCCTCAGGACGTTCAGCAATAAATGTTTGCGACGGATTAAGAACTTCTTCCAATCCTCCTTGATTCATCTCAAAAATTCCTACTTCATTAGTAGAACCAAATCTATTTTTTATTCCTTTGAGCATTCGATAGGAATGATTTTGATCTCCTTCAAAGTAAAGTACTGTATCTACCATATGTTCTAAAACTTTTGGACCAGCAATTGAACCTTCTTTAGTTACATGGCCTACAATAAATAATGGCAATTCTTTTCTTTTTCCTACTTCCATTAATTTACTAGTAGTTTCTCTAACTTGTTTAATACTGCCAGGAGCAGAATCAACAGTAGGATTGTAGATAGTTTGGATGGAATCAATAATTATTAAATCAGGCTGCAACTTCTTTATTTGAGTAATAATCGAATTCAAATTAGTATCAGCTAATATGTATAAATTAGAAGCAGTTGAATTTAATCTATCTGCTCTTATTTTAATTTGTCGCTCAGATTCTTCTCCAGAAACATATAATACTTGGTCATAATTTTCTGCTACATTATTAGCAGTTTGTAATAACAGAGTAGATTTACCAACTCCTGGAGCACCGCCAATCAAAGTCAAACTTCCCGGCACAACTCCACCACCTAAAACACGATTCAATTCAGAAAAACCGGTTTTTAATCTATCTTCAGAAGTCACTTTAATATCAGATATTTTTCTAACTTCAGCTTCAGAATCGAACGTAGATGTAGCTTGTTCTCGTTCTAACTTTTTTTGTTCCTCTTCTTTAGCTTTATCAGGATCAAAGATAGTTTCTTCTAAGGTATTCCAACTCTTACATTCAGGACACTGTCCATTCCATTTTAGAGCTTCATATCCACATTCACTACAAACATACCTTTTACGTTTTTTAGCCATATAACCACCTAATCAAATAAATAATAAGCTTAAATTTAATTATAACATTTCACAAAGCATTTCACAAGAAAATAAAAAAATTCTTCAAAAAATAGAATGGCTCCCCGAGCAGGACTTGAACCTGCGACAAAGTGGTTAACAGCCACTCGCTCTACCAACTGAG
>NZ_JAFBDQ010000019.1 GCF_016908315.1 Halanaerobacter jeridensis
CACACCCGAGTCTTTTTTAAGATAGGGTTCGTGGATAAGAACACTGTAACTTTGGTGTTAACGCTGTAATCTACTCATTTGTTAATTTTGATTAGCTTTAAGCAGATATAAATCAGCGGAAGAATTTAATATGATTACTAATACTAAAGAAAACTTAGTAGATAAGGTTAGACCAGATCAAGGTCAATTTGGCGAATTAGCTGCTTTGATTGAGCAAGGGACAATTATGAGTGTTCCGGATTTAGAAGCAACTATGATTTTTGGTGCCTTAACTAACGAAGTAGGAGGAGCAAGTAGCAAACGAATGTTAAGAGCGCTGGTTGAACATGGAATTAATAGAGCGGTGGCAGAAAAAATTGAAGCTGAATTGAAAAGAGGTAATACGATAGTCACAGTAGAAAAAAATAATCTTAAACAAGCTACAGAAATATTAAAATCATGTGGAGGGAATATATCTATTTATTAGTCGAAAAGTGAGTAAGAAATCCTTGACAAATTCGTTTAAATATTAGACAATAAAAGAAAATGGAATAAATTAAATAAAGATTGAGGAGCAGTAATTAAGAGTATCTATAGTAGTTAGCCGCTAAAAAACTATAGTGAAAGGAATTATTGCCGAAATTGAGTAGTTGTGTGGCTCACAACCTCAGTTGGGTTTGTGCTGAACAAGTACAAGACTGTCACTAGTTAATATCTAGTGGTGAGCTATCTTTCGTTGTTTTTAAACGATTGGTAAGCTTGCCAATCGTTTTTCATATTTTAATGCTTATCATTTTTATGAGAGAGGAGTGAGATAATGAAAAATATAGTTGTATCTGGTGCGCTTGGTAAGATGGGACAGGAAGTAGTTAAATTAGTAGACCGGACAGATAATTTCAAGTTAGTTGGAGCAGTAGATGTAGCTAAAGTAGGTGAAGATATTAAAGAGGTGTTGAATCTAGAACAAGCTAGTGCAGAAATCACTAATGATCTAGGTGAGACTTTAGAGCAAGTTGAAGCTGATGCAGTAGTAGATTTTACTACGCCTCAAGTTGTTATGGGGAATATTAAAACAGTTTGTGAAGCTGGAGTAGATATAGTAGTAGGGACAACAGGCATTACAGAAGCTGATTTGAATAAAGTAAAAGAATTTGCAGATGAGAACAATAAAGTAATTATTGCGCCTAATTTTGCTATTGGAGCTATTTTAATGATGGAATTTTCTAAAAAAGCAGCTAAATTCTTAGATGATGTTGAAATTATTGAGCAACATCATGATGGTAAATTAGATGCACCATCAGGAACTGCAATTAAGACTGCTGAATTAATTCAAGAAAATCTAACTCCTAAAGAAGATGAGCGAGAAGAAATTGAAAAATTAGAAGGAGCTAGAGGAGCAGAACAAGATGGAATTAATATTCATAGTGTGCGCCTGCCTGGTTTAGTAGCTCATCAGGAGGTATTATTTGGTGGGGAAGGTCAAACATTAAAGCTAAGACATGACTCTATTAATCGTCGCTCTTTTATGCCGGGAGTAGCGTTAGCAATTAATAAGTTAGATGAAATTGATGGTGTTGTTTATGGTTTAGATAATTTAATTGAATTGTAGAAATTAATTAGCTTAGACAAGCACTACTTTACTTCTCCCTACATATAATATTAATGTATTTGAAGAGTAATTTAAGTTAGGAAAGGGGGATAAGAATGAGCCATTACCTAGTGGATAAAAAAATTGCACTTTTAGGAGGAGATGATAGAGAGAAAATTTTATTGTCTTCTTTAGAACAAAGTGATGCCCAAGTACAGGTTCTTGGTCAGCCGTTTAATAGTTCAAAATTATCAAGGGAGGTAATCACTTCTTTAGCCCAAATTGATGCTAATATTGATGCTGTAATTGCTCCAATGACCGGGGTTGATGAGAACTATAAGATTAAGAAAACTTTTATTGATGGTGAGGTTTTATTAACTGAAGATTTCTTTGCTGGACTGCAGCCAGGAACTAAATTCTTTATTGGTTTTGCTAAACCTAAAATTAAGGAGTGGTGTAAAAAATATAATTTAGATTTGATTGAATTAGCCACTTTGGATGAATTAGCAATTTTAAATGCTATTCCTACTGCAGAGGGAGCAATTAATAAGGCTATTGAGCATAGTCGAATTACTTTGCATCATAATAATTCTTTTGTCTTAGGATTAGGTAGGGTTGGAATGACTATAGCTAGAATGTTGGAGGGAATGGGTAGTAATACTTTTGGTGTAGCTAGAAAGCCTAAAGATTTAGCTCGTGCCCTAGAAATGGGATTAGAACCTGTTGAATTTCAAGATCTAAAGCAGGAAATTGTTCAAGCTGATTTTATTTTTAATACTGTACCTACTTTAGTCTTAGACAGAGAAATATTAAGTGTTTTAGATTCTGAAACAGTGATTATTGATGTAGCTTCTGCTCCTGGAGGTACAGATTTTGCAGCGGCTAAAGATTTCGGTATTAGTGCTCATTTAGCCTTAGGTTTACCTGG
The DNA here is from genome assembly GCF_016908315.1 of Halanaerobacter jeridensis. Lineage (GTDB taxonomy): Bacteria > Bacillota > Halanaerobiia > Halobacteroidales > Halobacteroidaceae > Halanaerobacter > Halanaerobacter jeridensis. The sequence goes on from NZ_JAFBDQ010000019.1 coordinate 2,496, forward strand.
GAAAGTAGCTCCTAAGAGTGCTGGTGAAATTTTAGGTGATATTATCCCTCGCTTTATTGAAGAAAAGTAGAGTTCTTCTAAAGGGAGGTGCTTGTCTTTGAAATTAGCCGGTTTAGAAATTGGTTTTGCCTTAACTGGTTCTTTTTGTACTTTAGCAAAAGTAATTCCTGCTTTAGAGCAGTTAGTAGATAGTGGAGCTAATGTATATCCTATTTTATCTCAACATGTTCAAAACTATGATACTCGTTTTGGAACTGCTGAAGAATGGCGGGCGAAAGTAGTAGAAATCACAGGTAATCAGCCGTTAGTGACAATTCCAGAGGTAGAACCTATTGGACCGCAACAATTATTAGATGTGCTTGTTGTAGCTCCATGTACTGGTAATACTGCAGCAAAGTTAGCTAATGCTATTACAGATACTGTAGTTACAATGGCTGTTAAAGCACATTTGAGAAATAAAAGACCAGTGGTTTTGGCGATTGCTACTAATGATGCCTTGGGTAATAATGGGAAAAATATTAGTCATTTAATTAATGCTCCTAATATATATTTAGTTCCATTTGGTCAAGATAATCCAATTCATAAAGAAAATTCTTTAGTGGCTAGAATGGATTTGATTCCTGATACAATAGAATATGCGTTATCTGGACGACAGTTACAGCCTGTGATTATTGAGCATAAAGGGATATGAAAGCAGTAGCTGGTAGTGAGATCAGGGGGGGTAATTGCATATAGATTGCGTAGTTAATAAAGTGGAAAGTAAAGAGAATAGGGCTGCACGGAGAGTCTTGTTTTTTTAAGACTCGGAGGAGACAGTGAAATAGTGAAGAGTATAAAGTAGAGACTTGGCACTGCCAAGTCTGTATAATAATAAATTAGAATAAATAACAATAGTGGATTATGTAATAGTAATGAGTAAAAAAGATAAAATAAAGAAATTTAGAGGCAGGGTAATGCCCTGTCTCAGTGAGAATATAAAAAAATAAAAGGTAAATAAAGTCATAAACAGAATAAATAAAGTGGGATAATAATTAATTATTAAATTTAAATTAATTTGGGAGGTATTTTTAGAATGGAGAAGGTAAATGTAGCGGTAGTAGGAGCAACTGGAGCAGTAGGAAGAGAAATGGTGAGTATTTTAGAGGAGAGAGATTTTCCTTTTGCAGATTTAAAATTATTAGCTACGGAACGTTCAGCTGGAACTATTATGAATTGCAAAGGTGAAGAGTATGAAGTTGAAGTTACTACTCCTGAATCTTTTGAGGGAATTGATATAGCTTTATTTAGTGCAGGGTCAACTGCAAGTAAGAATTTGGCTCCTGAAGCTGTTAAACGTGGGGCAGTAGTAGTTGATAATAGTAGTGCTTATAGAATGGATCCTGAAGTTCCTTTAGTAGTACCTGAGGTTAATCCAGATGATATTTTTAAAAACAATGGAATTATTGCTAATCCAAACTGTTCTACAATTCAAATGGTAGCTACTTTAGAGCCGATTTATAAAGCAGCAGGGATTAAAAGAATAGTTGTTTCAACTTATCAAGCTGTATCTGGAACTGGTAAGGATGCTATGGATGAATTAGAGGAGCAAACTAAGAGTATAGCTAATGAGGAAGAAGTTGAATCTGAAGTTTATCCGCATCAGATTTCCCAAAATGTATTACCACATATTGATGTTTTCTTTGATGATGGATATACTAAAGAAGAAAAGAAGATGGTCAATGAGACTAAAAAGATTATGGGGGATGATAAAATAAAAGTAACTGCTACTGCAGCACGGGTGCCGGTTTCAATTGGCCATGCTGAAGCAGTAAATATTGAAATGGAAGAAGAGCTAACTGCTGATAAAGCACGTGAGTTGTTGGCCCAAGCTCCAGGCGTACAAGTCGTTGATAATCCAGAGGAAAATGAATATCCAATGCAGATTAATGCAGAAAAAACTGATGATGTTTTAGTCGGTCGGATTAGAGAAGATAAGACTGTAGATTATGGATTGGATTTATGGATTGTTGCTAATAATTTACGCAAAGGAGCAGCGTTAAATACGATTCAAATTGCTGAAACTTTACTACAGAAAAGCTAGTGTAGAGAAGTGAGGTGGATAAATGCGTGAAATAGTTATCCAAAAATTTGGTGGATCGTCAGTAGCAACACCTGAACGTCGTGATCAGGTGATTGATAAAGTGATTAATTGTATTAATTCTGGTTATAAACTTCAGCTATTGGTAGAGAAGGAGCCCCTTATGCGACCGATACGTTGATTAATTTTGCTGAAGATGTTCATAATCAAATAAATCCTCGTGCTAAAGATTTATTAATGTCTTGTGGTGAGGTTATTTCTTCAGTGATTATTACCCAAGCGCTAAAAGCTCGGGGTTATGATGGAACTCCTTTAACTGGAGCTCAAGCTGGAATTGTAACAGATGATAATTTTGGTGATACCAGAATTAAAGAAATTAATAATCAGCGGGTTAAAGAGATTATGGAAGAGAATAAAATTCCTGTTGTAGCTGGTTTTCAAGGTATTTCAAATGATGGTGAAATAACAACTTTAGGGCGCGGAGGTTCAGATACAACTGCTTGTGCTTTAGGTGCTGCTCTCCATGCTGAGATGGTTGAAATTTATACTGATGTAGAAGGAGTTATGACGGCCGACCCTAAAGTTGTTCCTAATGCTAAAACTTTAAAACATGTTACATACACTGAAGCTTGCGAATTAGCTTATCAAGGGGCAAGGGTAATTCATCCTCGAGCAGCAGAGCTTGCTAAAAGAGAAAGAGTACCGGTTATTATTCGTTCTACTTTTAGTGATGCAGAGGGGACTGTTATTTCTCATGCTTTTAAACAAGATGAAATAGAAATAAAGGGAGACAAAATTATAACAGGAGTAACCAGTCGCAATAATTTAGCATTAGTAAAAGTTTTTCCGCATAATAAACAAGAGAAAGCAACTGCTTTAGGATGTTTTAGAGTGATGGCTGATGCTGGAATTAGTGTAGATTTTATTAATGTGCGTTCGGATTTTATTTCATTTATGATTCGAGATGAACAGGCTGGAGAAGCTGAAGAATTGTTAATTGAAGATGGATATCATTATAATATCTTAAATAATTTTGTAAAAGTTTCTGTTGTAGGAGCAGGTATGACTGGATTTCCTGGTGTCATGGCTCGAGTAGTAGAAGCCCTATCTGAAGCAGGGGTATCGATTTATCAAACTACTGATTCACATACTATGATTTCATGCTTAGTAGAAGAAAAAGAACAAAGTGAAGCTTTATGTGCTTTACATGATTATTTTGAGTTGGGTAATTAATATTTGGGGGTGTTGTTATGAACTTTGGTGAAGTATTGACGGCAATGGTAACTCCATTTAATGAAGATGAGAGTGTTAATTATAAGCAAGCTGGGGAATTAGCTGAATATTTAGTTAATAATGGCTCTGATGGTTTGGTAGTATTGGGTACTACTGGTGAAGTACCAACCTTGACTACTGCTGAAAAAGAGGAATTATTAGAAGTAGTTGTAGATAGAGTAGGGGAGCGAGCTACAATTATAGCAGGAACTGGATCTTATTCGACAGCTGAAAGTATTGAAATGACAAAGAAGGCTGAAGAAATTGGTGTGGATGGAGCTATGTTAGTAACCCCTTATTATAATAAACCTCCGCAACGAGCTTTAGACAATCATTTTAGATTGGTTGCGCAGGAGACTGAGTTGCCTATTATTTTATATAATGTTCCAAGTAGGACTGGACGTAATTTAGATCCAGAAACAGTAGCAAAGTTATCTCAAGTGGAGAATATTGTTGCTGTTAAAGAAGCAAGTGGGGATGTGAGTCAGGCTACAAAGATCAATGCTCTGACTGACGAAAGTTTTGATATTTATAGTGGTGAAGATTGCTTAACCTTGCCAATATTGTCTGTAGGTGGTACAGGAGTAATTAGTGTGGCATCTCATTTAGTAGGAAGTGAAATTAAAGAGATGGTGCAGGCTTATAAAGCTGGTAATGTAGAAAAAGCTAAAGATAAAAATGCTTCATTACAGCAAATATTTAATGCTATGTTTATTAGTACAAATCCGATTCCAGTGAAGTCAGCTCTGCAAATGGTTGGTCGAGGAGTTGGCCCAGTTCGTCCACCATTATTAGATTTGGAAGAAAATTTAAAAAATGATTTAAAGAATGTTTTAAGTGAAAAAGGTTTATTATAATATAGTAGTGAAAACTACCCTGAACAGGGTAGTTTTTTATTTGTGGTATTATATTATGACCTAGGATTCAAAGTTTATGTTAATAGAGGTGATATATATAAATAAAATTCAGTTCTTGTATTTAAAGTGAATTTCATTTATAATATATATAAGAGTGCTTAGAACGGGGGAAAATAAGAATTGTTTTTGTTTTGAGCATTGCTCAGATGACTAGCGCCTATGTATCTGAGGACGGGTTAGTAAAAAAATATGGAGGTGTATTTTGTTTAAATGTCGTTTAACAATGAAATAGATTCCGTATCCATTTTACCATTAGGTGGTATCGGAGAAATCGGAAAGAATATGATGGTAATTGAGATAGATGATGAAATATTAATTATTGATGCAGGAATTAAATTTCCAACAGATGAACTTTATGGAGTAGATTATGTAATTCCAGATATTAGCTATCTCCTTAAAAATCGCGATCGAATTCAAGGGATTGCGTTAACACACGGGCATATGGATCATATTGGTGCTCTGCCTTATGTATTAAAGAAATTAGGAGATGTTCCTATCTATGGAACTAAATTAACTTTAGGGTTATTGCGTGGTAAATTAGAAGAACACAATTTATTATCTGACACTTATTTGCGTCATGTGTATCCTGGTCATTCAGTAGAGATTGGCTCTTTTGATGTAGAATTTATTAGAGTTAATCATAGTTTATCCGATACATGTGCCTTAGCTGTGCATACTCCATCAGGGCCAATTGTATATGCTAGTGACTTTAAGTTTGACCAGACTCCAGTTGACGGTCAGATGGCTGACATTCACCGCTTAGCTGAGTTAGGAGATGAAGGAGTTTTAGCTTTATTCTCTGATAGTACTAATGCTGAACATGAAGGATTTACTCGCTCAGAGAAAGAAGTAGGTGAAACGATTGAAAAAGCCTTTAAAGATGCGGAACAGAAGATTATAGTTGCTAGTTTTGCTTCTAATTTCCACCGAATTCAGCAAGTAATTGATGCAGCAATGCAGTTCAACCGTAAAATAGCTTTAAGTGGAAGAAGTATGTTAAATAATGTTGATATTGCTAAAGATTTAGGGTATCTTGATATTCCAGAAGGAATATTAATTGATACTAATGATGTAGATAAATATCCATCAGATAAAGTTGTTCTTTTAACTACTGGTAGTCAAGGAGAGCCAATGGCAGCTTTAACCCGTATAGCTCGTGGCGATCATTATCATATCAGTGTAGGAGATGGAGATACTGTTTTAGTTTCTGCTACTGCAATTCCTGGTAATGCTAAAGCAGTAGGTCATACAATTAATCAGCTATTTGAACGTGGTGCAGATGTTATTTATGAAGCAATTACAGGCGTTCATGTATCTGGTCACGCTAGTCAAGAAGAATTAAAATTAATGTTAAATTTAACTCGTCCCCAGTACTTTTTCCCAGTACATGGAGAATATAGACACTTGCATTTGCATGCTAAATTAGCACAAGAAGTTGGTGTTCCACAAGAAAATACATTTATTCCTGATTTAGGTGATAAAGTTCACTTAAGTAAGGACCGCGCTTATATAGAAGATAGTGTTCGTGCGGGAAGAATCTTAGTTGATGGTTTAGGTGTAGGAGATGTAGGAAATGTTGTCTTGAGAGATAGAAGATTACTATCTGAAAATGGAATTTTAATGGTAGTAGTTACTATCGATAATGATGGCAATATTTTAGCTGGACCTGACATTATTACACGTGGTTTTGTATATGTCAGAGAATCCGGAGATTTAATTAATGATGCTACTCAAAAAGCTGAAGAAGCATTAAGAGAATGTGAAGAACAAGGAATTACTGAGTGGTCTACATTGAAGTCTAATATTAGAGATGCATTAGATGATTATATCTATCATCGAACTAAGAGAAATCCAATGATTTTACCTATAATTATGGAAGTTTAATTTTGTTGAGCGGCTTTTTAGCCGCTCATCTTTATATATATGCATATAGCTTTGAGTTGTGAGTTAGAAGTGAATTCAAAAATACATTTGCTCATAATTTATAAATATTTAATAACAACAAATGGAGGAAAAAAGATGGAGAAGGTTGGAATTACTACTACTATTCCAGTAGAAGTATTATTTGCAGTAGGTCATCAACCGCAAGATTTAAATAATTTATTTATTACTGCTGATGATTATGCTCAATATATTGAATTAGCAGAAAAAGATGGGTTTCCTAAAAGTTCTTGTGCTTGGATTAAGGGCATGTATGGGGCTTGTTTAGAGAATAATATTAATAGAGTAGTTAGTGTAGTAGAAGGAGATTGTTCTGATACTGAGGCTCTAAATGAAGTTTTGCAGGCTAAAGGGATTAAAACTTATCCTTTTGCTTATCCCTATGAACATGATTTAGAATCAGTTCAAGCAGCAATTGATGATTTTAGAGAATTATTTTCTGTCAGCTTAGATGAAGTAGAAGCAATGAGAAATCGCTTAAATCAAGTACGTGCTTTAGCATCTGAAATAGACCGTTTAACTTGGCAAGAAAATAAAGCAACAGGATTTGAAAATCATCTTTATCAAATTAACTGTAGTGATTTTAAAGGTGATATTGATTCTTATGAAGAGGAGTTAAAGAATAAAATTTCTGAAATTAAAACTCGTGAACCTATAAATAGGGAATTGCGATTAGGATATATTGGAGTACCTCCAATGACGGCAGATATTTATGAACATGTAACTGAATTTTCTGCTCATATTGTATATAATGAAGTACAGAGGGAATTTACTTTTCCTCGTTATGAACAAGCTGATAATATTTATCAGCAATATTTAGATTATACTTATCCTTATGATTTAGAGTTTAGATTAAAGGAAATAAAAAAGGAAGTTGCTAAACGGGATTTAGATGGAATTATTCACTATACTCAAGCATTTTGTCATCGGGAAATTGAAGATATAATAATTAAAGATGAGTTAGAACTGCCTACTTTAACAATTCGTGGTGATAAATCTCGGCAACTTGATTCTAGAATGAAATTAAGATTAGAAGCCTTTTTAGATATGTTGGGTGATATGAGAGGTGTTAATTGATGCGAGTACTAGGTATTGATTTAGGAAGTCGGGAAGTAAAAGTTATAGTTTTGGAAGAAGGAGAAATAGTTAATAAATTTAAAGTTAGTACTATGTCTTTTTATCGTGATTACTGTACATTTTCAGGAAAAATAGTAGTTGATTTAGATAAACTTGACATCGGAGAAACTGATGTCAAGATTTCCACGGGATATGGTCGTAATAATACTGATTTAAATGAATTTGAGGTAATTAATGAAGTAAAAGCACATGCCTATGGTGCTATTTATCAAAGTGGATTAGAAAATTTTATCTTACTTGATGTAGGTGGACAAGATGTTAAAGCAGTTCAGGTAGAAAAAGGATTAATTACTGATATTGAGTTAAATGAGAAATGTGCTGCTTCTTGTGGTAGATATCTAGAAAATATGGCTAAGGTATTAGAAGTATCACTAGAAGAATTAGCAACTTATTCTACGGATCCAGTAGATTTGAATTCTACTTGCGCAGTTTTCTCTGAATCAGAATTGATTGGAAAAATTGCTGAAGGGGCAAGCATTGAGCGCTTATGTGCTGGCGTTAATTATTCCATGTATCGTAGATTAAAGCCTCTATTAACTGGATTTAAAGGGCATAAATTAGTGATTTCAGGTGGAGTCGCTTTTAATCAGGCAATTATAGAATATTTAGCCCAGGATTATGAGCAAGTAATTACCTTAGATCATCCTCAGTATAATGGGGCTATAGGAAGTTGTTATTATGGACAAGAAATAAGTAATAAGTGATGAGTAAAGAGGGAAAACAGTAGCTGGTAGTGAAACAAGCGAGAATTATTGCATATAGATTGCATAGTTAATAAGCAGAAAAGTAGAGAGAATGGCGCTGCACGGAGTGTTTTTTGGATTTTAAAAACACGGAGGAGACAGTAAGATTAGTAACGAGTAATCAGTGATGAGTAAAGAGGAAAAACAGTAAGACAGTGAAAAAGTAAGAATAGTGAATAGTAATGAGTAAACAGTAAAAAGATAAAAATCAAATTATATTTTGTGTGGGGGAATAATAATGAGTGAAAATAAAAAAGCTGTTGTCCTATTATCTGGTGGGTTAGATTCAACTACTGCTTTATATTTAGCAAAAGATAAAGGTTATGATCTTTATGCTTTATCTTTTGATTATGGTCAAAGTCATGGACGCGAATTAAAAGCTGCTAGAGATGTAGCTCAAGAAGTAGGGGTTGAAGAGCATGTTGTTGTAGAAACTAATATGTCGGCTTGGGGAGGATCTTCTTTAACTGATGAAGAGATGGAAATTCCTGAAGGAGATGACTCTAATGATGAAATTCCAAGTACATATGTGCCTGCTAGAAATATGATCTTTTTATCTTATGCTGCTTCTTATGCTGAGGCAGTAGGAGCTCAGCATGTATTTATTGGTGTTAGTGAAGTTGATTATTCAGGCTATGTAGACTGTAGACAAGAATTTATTGATGCTATGGAAAATGCAATTAATCAAGGTACAGTTTGTGCAGTAGAAGAAGATAAAGAAATAGAGGTACATACACCATTTATTAATATGACTAAAGCTGAAGAAGTTGAGTTAGGAATGAAGTTAGGTGTAGATTATTCATTGACTTGGACTTGCTATCGTGGTGGAGAAGTTGCATGTGGAGATTGTGACAGTTGTGTACTACGCTTAAAAGCATTTAAAGAAGCTGGTTATGAAGATCCAGTAGAATATGAATAAGCTATCGCTAGCTATAAATTCAGATCATGGGGTTGATTTAAATGAGTCAAATTTCGGTCACTAAAAGTTTTTCCTGGGATATGTCTCATATGTTGGCAGGGCATCAAGGGCAGTGTAAGAATCTGCATGGTCATACTTATCAATTAGAGGTAGAAGTTGTGAATAAAGCAGGGCAAGTGCAGGAGGTTGGCCCAGCGCGGGGGATGGTAGTAGATTTTAAAGATTTAAAAAATATTGTTAAAGATAAAATAGTTAATCGATTAGATCATGCTTTTTTGTATTGGTCTAAATCAACTGCTGATGTAGAACATCAAATTGCTCAATTGCTGCAGGAGAATGATCGTAAAGTTGTTGAAGTTGATTTTAGACCTACTGCTGAGAATATGGCTCAGCATTTTTGGGAGCTATTAGAGAATGATTTGCAGGAATTAGGATTAAAACTAGCCGCTATTAGAGTTTGGGAAACTGAAACAAGTTATGCTGAAGTTAGAGGAGAGTAAAGATGAAATTATCAGAATTTAAAAATACAAAGTTAAAAGTAGTAGAAGTTTTCAATAGTATTTCTGGGGAAGGAATTTCGACAGGAGAAATTGTTACCTTTGTGCGAGTAGAAGGATGTAATTTGCGTTGCAGTTACTGTGACACCCGTTATAGCTATCAAGGAGATAATTATGAATTATTAACTCTAGCAGAAATTTTAGAGAAATTAGAGAGCTTTGGTACGGATAAAGTTATTTGTACTGGAGGTGAGCCTTTAGTAGAAGAAACTGCTAAAAGATATTTACCACTTTTTCTAGCTGCTAAGGGTTATGAGGTGCGAGTTGAAAGTAATGGTAGTTGGCCGGTTTATAATAAAGAAGAAATTGAGGCTTATTCCGAGGGACAAAAGCTAGAATTATACTATACTTTGGATGTGAAATGTCCTAGTTCGGGAATGGCTCAGTCTAATTATTTTAGTAATTTTGCTAAATTAAAGAGCGGAGATGAGTTAAAGTTTGTAGTTTCTAATGATAGAGATTTAGATTATGCTTTACGTGTGATTGATAAACATAAGAAAAGTTTAGCTCGTGAGGGAATAGTAATTAATTTTTCTCCGGCATTTAGTAGAATTGAGCCTGAGGAAATTGTTGAGTTTCTGCAAGAACATCAATCTTATTTCAAGGAAAATAATCTAGAAGTAAGATTAAGTATGCAATTACATAAATTGATTTGGGATCCGGATGAAAAAGGAGTTTAATCTTTATATAGATAATATTTAAAAAGAAATAGGAAGTAGGTGATTATAATGAAAGATGTGCAAAATATGAAAGGTGATTATAAATTTGGTATTAATGAAGTTGGAGTGGAAGATATCAAATATCCACTACGTGTTAAATCAAATTCTGGTGATATAATTTCTACTGTGGGTACTTATTCTTTAGGAGTTAATTTAGATAAAGATTTAAAAGGGATTCATATGAGTCGCTTGCCGCAGTTATTAGCAGAACTGCATGCTGAAGAATGGATTTTGGATGATTTCAAAGCAGATATTTATGATATTTTAAAAGATATGCAGTCGCGGATGGAAACTGATAATGCTTGTTTAGAATTAAAGTTTGATTATTTTTTGTCTAAAGAAGCTCCTGTGTCTGGCCAGGAAGGATTGATGAGCTATCCGTGTCAAATAAAATCCTCATTAAAAGAAGATGAATATAATTTTTTCTTGAGTGTAGAAGTGCCAGTAACTTCATTATGTCCTTGTTCTAAAGAAATTAGTGATTATTCGGCTCATAATCAACGAGGTTATACCGAAGTTACTGTTAGTTATGAAGGTTTGTTGAGGGTTGAAGAACTAATTGAAATGGTAGAGTCAGTAGCTAGCTGTGAAGTTTATTCGGTTTTAAAACGAGTTGATGAGAAAAAAGTAACAGAACAAGCTTATGATAATCCTCGGTTTGTTGAAGATATGGTGCGTTTGGTAGCTGAAAAGTTATCTGCTGATAATAAAATTGATTGGTTTAGAGTGAATAGTCAACATCAGGAGTCTATCCATCCCCATGATGCTTATGCTGTATTAGAAGGTAGGTAACCAAGCAAAAAGCACTGCATACAGATTGCGCACTTTATTAGCAAGAAGTAGAGAGGCTTGGGCGACACGGAGTGTTTTTTGTCTTTTTATTTTTCCCCTGGGTTTAATAAAAACCCAGGGGTTTTTAGATGAACAATGGCAAAATCGTTTAGCAATCAAAATCATTAAGGAAAATATTCTAATTAACCTTTGGAGAAATAATCCATAAACCATTGTTCCCTATAATTAGGTTCCCGGGCGAATTTCTTTAAAAAATTTTGATAATGATACTTATTAAAGTCTTTAATTAAAAAATCTCTCCCAAAAATTTTACCATTTACATCAATCCGACATAAATAAGAACCATCTATTTCTTGGCGACACATATCATCAGTAGTAGTAAAGAGTTGTACTTTAGCATTTTGGTCATTATTTAAAGTTATCGTATTAGATTCAAGAGGAATTGTACCCAAATGATATCATCCCTTTCTTGTTTGATTTATCTTTTAATATATTGTTATCCAAATTAATATAATTTATACATTACAGATATGAACTAAATCTATAATTGATTACTAAAGTAAGTAAAAAAGTACAATAAATAGAAATTATTACAGATGAATTTTACAAAATATCAATTAAAAATAAAGGAGATTGATTAGTTTTTGAGAAATAATTAAATGTAATCTAGTTATATTTTTTACAAAGTAATTATAGTTATATAGTAAGGAGGGGGTTTTTTGGCTTTTAAAATTTGGTTGGCAGTAGGAATGGCATTTTTAGTATTTGAGATATTAAGTCCTACTTTTTTTATGGTGTTTTTTGGTGTAAGTGCTTTTATCACTAGTATTGTTTCTTTATTTAATGTTGAATTAATACCGCAGTTATTTACTTTTATAATTTTATCAATTATTAGTTTGTTTGTATTTAGACCCTTTGCTAAAAAACATTTAATGAATGATAGTAAAGAGACTAGAACCAATGTTGATGCATTGGTAGGCCAGGAAGCTTTAGTGACCGAAAGGATTATTCCTGATAAAAATGAAGGGCGAGTAAAAATCACTGGTGATAGTTGGATGGCTATTTCAAGTACTGGTGTAGAAATTCCTGAAGGTGAAAAAGTGATTATTACTAAGGTGGATGGGGCCAAATTATATGTGAAGAGAAAGGGGAATTAAATAATGGCAGGATTAATTATTTTATTAGCAATATTTTTTATTTTAGCTGTTGTATTATTGGTGACTTCAGTTAAAATTGTTAATCAATCAGAAACAATGGTGGTTGAAAGATTAGGAAAATTTGATCGTGTTTTGGATTCAGGATTGAATATTATTTATCCTATTATTGAAAAGCCACGGCGAATCAACTGGAAATATACTGAAGAACGAAATGGTCAAAAGATAGTAAGAAGAGCTAAACTTAAAGAAATTGATTTGCGGGAAACTGTATATGATTTTCCTAAGCAAAGTGTAATTACCAAGGATAATGTAGGAATTGATATTAATGCGATGATTTATTTTCAAATCACTGATCCTAAAAAAGCAGTTTATGAGATCAATGACTTACCTAATGCTATTGAAAATTTAACGCAAACTACTTTAAGAAATGTAATTGGAGAAATGGAGTTGGATGAAACCCTTTCTTCTCGTGATACAATTAATAAAAAGCTGCGAAAGATCTTAGATGAAGCAACTGACAAGTGGGGAGTTAAGGTTAATCGAGTTGAGTTACAAGATATTATTCCTCCGCAAGATATTAAGAATGCGATGGAAAAACAGATGCGGGCAGAAAGAGATAGACGGGCTTCTATTTTAAAAGCAGAAGGTCAGAAAAAGTCAGCTATTCTTAAAGCAGAAGGGGATCAAGAATCAGAGGTTAAGCGGGCTGAAGGTAAGAAAAAAGCTCAAATTTTGCGAGCAGAAGCAGAACAGCAAGAAAAAATTAAAGTTGCTGAAGGTGAAGCTAAGGCAATTAAACAAGTTTCGCAAGCTTTAGAAGGAATGAAAGGAGATCCAACGCAGTATTTAATTGCTACTAAGTATATTGATAAATTAGATGAGATAACTAAAGGGAATAACTCTAAAGTTGTGTTCTTACCATATGAAGCTACTGGTGTTTTAGGTTCTTTAGGAGGGATTAAAGAAATGTTCTCTGAGTTTTCTGGTGGGCCAAATCCCAAGTTAAGTGGAGAAGAGTCTGATTCAGAGACTGAAATTGCTCCTGAAGTAAAAAAACAGTTAAAAGAAGAATATGGTGATGAAATAGATAAATTGAACATTTAAATTAAAATTGCTGCCTGTTAACAGGCAGCAATTTTTTTAATGAGTAAATGAACATTAGCCTAATTTATTATTCTATATTTTTATTTTAATATCTGCTCCGATAACTCCAACTACTTCTCCTTTGTTAAAAATGGGTACAGATACTGTAACACAGGGGCGATGAGTAATTGAAGAAACATAAACTTCAGATAGAAATTCCTCTCCGGTTATAGTAGTTTGAAACCAGTCTCTTACTTTAGCATTAGCTAATCCTGCTGGTGGATTAGAATAAATAAATTCACCATCTGTTTTATTAGTCCAAATTGCTTCAATAAACTCATGTTTGTTGATTAATTCATCTAATAGTTTTTGGTGAACTACAGAATCTAAAGAGTTAAATTGTTCATTATTTAATAATTTATCTTCTATAATTTTTTTGACTTCAGCCGCTTTTTCTTCTGCTTCGGCTTTAATTTCTTCTTCTGCAAATAAATCAGTATTATCTACTAGTTGTGAGAGGTTATTAACTGAATCATTTAATCTGCTGCCTAAGGTTTGAATACTTTCGATTTTATCTGTTTGTTGGTTGACAGATTGATATACTTCTTCAACACTATTTATAGTTTCGTCTCTAATTTCATCTAAGTTAGAGACTTGATTGTGAATATCTGATATTAAGGAGAATTGTTCAGCAATCATTTGCTGCATCTTTTCTAAACTAGTTTCAATTTGATTAGCTTTTTCTACTCCTGTAGCAACTATTTCTACATTTTTATTAGTAATATCTGTTACATCAGTAACTTTAGAACGAACATCTTTAATTAGTTCTTTTATTTGACCTACTGCTTGCTGTGAATCATCTGCTAATTCTCTGATTTCATCTGCTACTACTGCAAAGCCTTGTCCTGCTCTTCTTCTTCCGGAACTATTATCATCAGTATTAGAAACTGCTCGAGCACTTTCAATAGCTGCATTTAAGGCTAATAGATTAGTTTGTTGAGATATATCATTAACGGTATTGATTATATCATTGATCTTTTTAGAACTGCTTTCTAATTCTTTAACATTAGCTACTGTATGGTCAGTGCTAGATTGAATGTCATTGATTGTTTGAACTATTTCCATAATATTGCTTTGACTGTTATTAATGATTTCTTTAGAAGTATTACTTAATTTTTTAACTTGGTCAACTTTTTCAACTAAGTCATCTATAATTTGTTGATTTTTTTCATTTAAACTTCTCATTGTTGTAGTTTCAGTCAATAATTCTTGGGCAAAAGCAGTACTTTCATTTACTGTTAATTGCACTTGTTCTGAAATAGAAGATACTTGAGAAGAAGCAACTTGAATTTCAAAAGTTAAATTAACAACTTGCTTTTTGACTTGCTGAATATATTTGGCAAATAATTTGAATTGTCCAAAAAAATTGTTAGGGTTAATAGAAGTATCATATTTGCCATTACTAATTTTTTTAGTTTTATTAAGCAAATTTTGGATTGACCGATGATTAAAATAATAAATACTTAGAGTAAAAATAATATAAAGTGAAATTCTTAACCATTGATTAGCAATTACGTTTAGCTCAAAATAGATTAATGAACTGACAATTAATAATAAGTAAGTTATTAGTAACATTATTAATCCCTCCAGGACTTAGAATGTTTATTTATTTCATGTAAAGTAAATGTTAACTATATATCAAATATATCATACTATTAGGATTTAAACAAGTGTAATTGCCTTGTTTGATAGAAAAAAATAAAAAAACCTAACATTTAAATGACATATAGATGATTTGAACTTTATTTTCAATTTATTATTTCCTGAATATGGTTTGAATTTAAGGTGTTCTGTGGTATAATCAAAATGTGTTTATCGTAAAAATTAAATTAAAAAATATTAATTATTACTAAGGTGAGTAGAGTATTGAGGAGGAGATAATGTGTACGAGATTGTTGAAAAAAACAAATTAGCACCAGAAATTTTTCATTTTGAAGTTAAAGCACCAGAAATAGCTGCTAAAGCGCAAGCAGGTCACTTTTTAATTTTGCGAGCAGTAGAAAAAGCTGAGAGAATACCTTTAACTATTGCTGACTATGATAGAGAACAGGGTACGATTGATATTGTAGTGCAAGAGGTAGGTTATAGTAGTCAACAGATTTGTGATTTTGAAGAAGGAGAAGCGTTTTTAGATGTTGTTGCCCCGTTAGGGAATCCGATTGAAACTGAAGATTATGATCGAGTAATTTGTGTGGCAGGTGGATTAGGAGCTGCTCCTTTATATCCTAAAGTAAAATCTTTAGTAGATCATGGAGCAGAGGTAACTACTATTTTAGGAGCCCAAAGGGCAGAAAAGTTGATTTGGGAAGATAGATTTGCAGATTTAAGTGAAGACTTATATATAGCAACTGATGATGGTTCACGAGGGACTGAAGGATTTGTAACAAATGTATTAGAAGAGTTATTATCTGAAGATAACGATTATGATGCAGTAATTGCTATTGGGCCAATGATTATGATGCAGGCAGTATCAGATTTAACTGCAGAATATGACTTGAAAACGATAGTTAGTTTAAATACATTAATGGTTGATGGCACAGGAATGTGCGGTGGATGCCGAGTTACTGTAGGAGAAGAAACCAAATTTGCATGTGTTGATGGTCCTGCTTTTGATGGTCATGAAGTGGACTTTGAAGAACAGAGACGTCGTAAGAAATTTTATGAAGAACACGAAGAAGAAATAGAGGAACATCATGTTGGAGGTGAAGGCTGTCGTGTCCAAGCAAAGTAGAACTGAGATGGAAGAATTAGACCCTAGAGTAAGAGTTAATAATTTTGCAGAAGTTGCCCAGGGTTATACTCCTGAACAAGCAGTTAAAGAGGCTAAAAGATGTTTGCAGTGTGCAGACCCTAAGTGTATGGAAGGTTGTCCGGTGCAAATTGATATTCCAGATTTTATTGAATTGATTGCTGAAGAAAAATTTGATGCGGCGGCAGAGAAAATAAAAGAAAAAAATAATTTGCCAGCAATTTGTGGACGGGTTTGTCCCCAAGAAGACCAATGTGAGTTGAAATGTGTCTTAGAGTCAACAGGAGAGCCAAT
The DNA here is from genome assembly GCF_016908315.1 of Halanaerobacter jeridensis. Classification (GTDB taxonomy): domain Bacteria; phylum Bacillota; class Halanaerobiia; order Halobacteroidales; family Halobacteroidaceae; genus Halanaerobacter; species Halanaerobacter jeridensis. Next base: position 18,913 of record NZ_JAFBDQ010000019.1, read on the forward strand.
AGCTATTGGTCGCTTAGAGAGATTTGCAGCTAATTATGGAGAGGATGAAGTTACTAAGCCGGTGCAAGACAAAGGAAAGGTAGCAGTTGTGGGAGCAGGACCAGCTGGTTTAACTGCTGCAGCTGATTTAGCTAAAATGGGTTATAAAGTAACTGTGTTTGAATCTTTTCATGAAGCAGGTGGAGTATTGAAGTATGGTATTCCAGAGTTTCGATTGCCTAAAGAAGTTGTACAGGAAGAGATTGATCAGATAAAAAAATTAGGAGTCGAAATTCAGTTAAACAAAGTGGTTGGAAAAATTAAGAGTGTTGATGAATTAATGGAACAAGAAGGTTATCAGGCTGTCTTTGTTGGTACAGGAGCTGGCTTACCTAAGTTTTTAGGTTTAGAGGGTGAAAATTTAAATGGAGTTTATTCAGCCAATGAATTTTTAACTCGAGTTAATTTAATGAAGGCCTATAAATTTCCTGAATATAAAACTCCAGTTTATGTAGGAAATAAAGTAGCAGTAATTGGTGGAGGAAATGTAGCTATGGATGCTGCGCGAACTGCTCTTCGTTTAGGAGCGGAAGAGTCAATGATTGTTTACCGTCGTTCACGTGAACAAATGCCGGCTCGAGAAGAAGAAATTGAACATGCTGAAGAAGAGGGAATTCAATTTCAATTATTGCGAAATCCAACTAAAATATTAGGGAATGAAGATGGTTTTGTAACTGGCTTAGAATGTATTAAGATGGAATTGGGCGAACCAGATGATTCAGGAAGAAGACGTCCAATTGCAATTGAAGGGTCTGAATTTGAGATGGATGCTGATATGGTAATTATGGCTATTGGTCAGAATCCCAATCCAATTTTATTAGATGATTCACCAGAAATAGAAACAACTGATTGGGGAACTATTAAGACTGATGAAGTAGGACAGACCACTAAAGAAGGTGTTTTTGCTGGGGGAGATATTGTTACTGGAGCAGCAACTGTAATTGAAGCAATGGGTGCTGGCAAAGATGCTGCAGAAGCTATAGATGAATATATTCAAAGTAAAGATGATAATTAATTTAATAAATAAAAATTAAAACAAGGTATTTAAAATTTCATATAGAAATATATTTGGTGGAAAGTTTAAATAATCTAAAATCACATGAGGAGTGGTGTTAGTGAGTAGTTATGTGGAAGAAGTAATGGAAAAAATTAAGTCAAGAGATCCTGAACAACCTGAGTTTCATCAAGCAGCAGAGGAAGTTTTAGAATCTTTATCTTTGGTTTTAGAAAAGCATCCAGAGTATAAAGAAGAAGGAGTTATTGAACGTATTATTGAACCTGAGCGGCAAATTGTGTTTCGGGTTCCGTGGGTTGATGATGAAGGTAATACAAGAGTTAACCGCGGTTATCGAGTGCAGTTTAATAGTGCTCTAGGACCATATAAAGGTGGTCTTCGTTTTCACCCTTCAGTTAATTTAGGAATTATTAAATTCTTAGGTTTTGAGCAGATTTTCAAAAATTCTTTAACTGGTCGACCTATTGGAGGCGGCAAGGGTGGTAGTGACTTTAATCCTAAAGGAAAATCTGATGGTGAAATCATGCGCTTTTGCCAGAGCTTTATGAGTGAATTATACCGTCATATAGGTGCTAATACAGATGTGCCTGCTGGTGATATTGGTGTTGGCGGGCGAGAAATTGGTTACCTGTTCGGTCAATATAAAAAATTAGCTAATGCTTTTGAAGCTGGCGTTTTGACTGGAAAAGGTTTAGACTGGGGTGGAAGTCTTGTTAGAACAGAAGCTACTGGTTATGGATTAGTATACTTAGTACAAGAAATGATGCAAGATTATGGTCAAGATATAGAAGGGAAAGATGTTGTTATTTCCGGTTCTGGAAATGTAGCAATTTATGCTACTGAGAAAGTACAGGAGTTAGGTGGAAATGTGATTGCTTTAAGTGATTCAAGTGGCTTTGTGCATGACCCTAGAGGAATGGATTTAGATCTAGTTAAGGAAATTAAAGAAGTAAGAGAAGGAAGAATTAAAGAATACTTAGAAGAATATCCTGAAGCTGAGTATAATGAAGAAAGTTTTGATATTTGGAAATTAGATTGTGATGTAGCTTTACCATGTGCTACCCAGAATGAATTAGATGGTAAATCTGCTCAAGCACTTGTAGATAATAATGTAATAGCAGTGGGAGAAGGAGCTAATATGCCTTCTACTCCAGAAGCGATTGAAGTGTTCTTGAACAATGATATTTTATATGCGCCTGGGAAAGCTGCTAATGCAGGTGGAGTTGCTACTTCTGCTCTGGAAATGACACAAAATGGTATGTATGATTCTTGGAGCTTTGATAAAGTAGATAAAGAGTTAAAAGGTATCATGACTAATATCTATGAAAACATTAGCGAAACTGCTAAAGAATATGATAAAGAAGGTAATTTTGTAGTAGGAGCTAATATTGCTGGATTTATCAAAGTTGCTGATGCTATGTTAGACCAAGGTGTTATTTAAATAGATTTTTAACTAACTTAATTAACCTTTAAAACCCTGAGTGTCCACTTTAATGTGGGACTCAGGGTTTTATTAATTTGAATTGGATTGAGAATTATAAATTTTTAATTGCATTTAAAAATTCTTCCGGTGGTTGAGCTCCAACTAATTCTTCTGTTTCATTAACTATTGTTTTAGGTACTCCACTAACATCATATTTAACTGCTAGGTGGTTGAAAATAGAGCTATCAAGCATATCAGCAGTGATATTATCATTTTCATAGGCTAATTGTTGTGTTGCTTCTACAGCTTTAGGACAATAAGGACATTGTAAAGTTACAAATACTTGGAAATGAACATCTTTTTCTACTTTGGCGGCAGTATCTTTAATTTCATCATCTAATTCAGATTCTCCCCCGGAAACTAGCTTTAGTGCATTGACGAAAGAATTAATTTCATAACCGGCTGGAATACCAAAAAAGCGAAGACCAGAATATTTTTTCTCCTTGTCTAATAATACAGCTGCAGGTATTTTATCAACATTATATTCTTCTGCTTTATCGCTATCTTCTTTCAAATCATAAATTTCTAAATTGATTTTATTAGATAGTTTAGAGAATTCTTCTAAAAACTGGCGAGCAGTTTGGCAGCTTTCACATTCAAATTCTTGGGTAAAAAAAGCAAGATTAACTTCATTTTCAAGAACAGTTAGTTGTTCTTCCAATTGTTCTGCTACTTCATCATCAATTAATGGCATAATAGGCCTCCTTTTAGATATGGTTAAGATTTTAAGACATAATCGCAGGCAGATAAGGCTGCTTTAGCTCCCTCGCCGCTAGCAATAATAATCTGTTTAAATGGTACATTAGTAATATCACCAGCAGCAAAAATACCTTCTTTGTTAGTACGACATTTACAATCAACCATTATTTCATTGTAATCATTTAATTGCAGGACTCCTTCGACAAAGCTTGTATTAGGAATCCAGCCTATCTCAATAAAGATGCCATCAGCAGCAATATCTTGTTTATTATTCTGTTGAGTATCTTGAACCACTATGTTTTCTACTTTATTTTCTCCTTCAATTTCGGCTACTTCAGATTCATATAGGATATTTACATTATCATATTCTTCTAGTCTTTCAATTAAGATTTCATCAGCAGTTAAATGATCTAATAGCTGAACAATGGTTACTTCTTTAGCTATTTTGGCTAAATCAATTGCTGCTTCTATAGCTGAATTTCCTCCTCCGACAATAACCACTTCTTTATCAGCGTAGAGCGGAGCATCACAAATTGCACAGTAAGCAACGCCCTTACCAGTTAATCTTTCTTCTCCTGGACAGTTAATTTTGCGGGATGATTTTCCAGCAGCAACAATAATGGATTTAGCTTGATAAGTTGTTCCATCTTCTAATGTAACTTGATTGATCTGGTCATCAGTAATAGATTTAACTCTTTTGCCTTCTTGATAAGCAATTTCAAATTGTTTAACTTGATCTTCAAATTTATCAACTAATTCTTCACCTTCGACATACATATATCCCATATAATTTTCAATTTCTGTAGTAGAAGTGACTTGGCCGCCAATTTCATCTGTGATTAAAGCAGTACTAACTCCTTTGCGCATACAATATACTGCAGCAGTTAATCCCGCTGGGCCACCACCAATAATTAATACATCATAGGTCATTTCAGGATCTAAATCAACAGTTTTATATTCAGTTTCTTCATCTTGTGATGGTTTAAGATTAAAATCTAACCCCATAAAACCTGCCTCCTTTCTTTAATATATTTTATAAAAATTAACTATCTTATTTAATTATTTCTTTTTATCAATAATCTTTCCTGCAAAAAAATCTTTTTTTGCTATAATAATATTATTTTCAACAAAATATTTATGAATTTAATTTAAAAATCAATCATTATCTGATATGATAATATTAACTCTAGTTTTTATAATTTGATGATAATTTATAAGTCAATGTTGAAAAAAATCAATTTGTAAAGTTAGAGTTTTGAGAGAGGTGTTAAAAATGACTGATGAAACAGATAGGTTAGAGATATCTCTGTTTGATTTAATTTTAAGTATTTCTCATAATTTAGATTTAATCTATCAAGATTTAGAATGGCATCATGAGAAGGTTGCTTATATAACTTATGAAATTGTATCTGAATTAAATTATACAGAGCAAGAAAAAAAGACACTAATTATGGCTGCAGCATTACATGATATTGGCATCCTTAATTTAGAGCATAAGAAAATAGATGTGATTGAAGAAGTAGAATTAAATGGTGAAGAAAAAATAGTCGAGCATGCTAAAGTAGGAGCAGTTTTAATAAATAAATTTCAAGAATTGTTTGGGTTTGAAGGAATGGAAAATTTAGTTCAATATCATCATGCTCATTGGGATAATGGAGAAAGTAACACATATCAGGGACGAAAAGATCGCTTTGGTAGCCATATCTTACATTTGGCTGATAGAGTAGCAATTTTAACTAAAGGTGATAATTATGTTTTAAATCAGAAAGACGAGATTATGAATAAAATTAAGAGTAACTCAGGGTCTATTTTTGCTCCTAGGTTAGTTGAAATATTAGAAAGATTTGCAGAAAGAGAAAGTTTTTGGTTAACTTTAGATACTCCAAAAATTATTGAAAAGAAGTTAAAAAAGAATAGAAAAGTTGATCTAAATGTGAAATTAGATATAGAACAGTTATTAGAAGTTAGTAAGTTTTTTAGTCAAATTATCGATCTGCGTAGTCGGTTTACTTTTGTTCATTCGCAAGGAGTTGCAGCAGTATCTAGTAAATTAGCTGAGAAATTATCTTGGTCAGAGAGGGAAGTTAAAAAAATTAAAATTGCAGGGTATTTACATGATTTAGGGAAATTAACTACTCCAAAAGAAATCTTGGATAAGCCTGGGAAGTTAACTGCAGAGGAATATAAAATTATCCAAAGTCATACTTTTCATACTTATCATTCTTTAGATATGTTAGGTTTAACTGAAATTAGAAATTGGGCAGCTTTTCATCATGAGCGACTTGATGGGACTGGATATCCATTTAAAATAGGGGAATTATCAACGGGAAGCAGAATTATGGCTGTGGCAGATGTATTTACTGCTATTACTGAAAATCGGCCTTATCGTTCGGGGATGAAGAAAAAGAAAGCAATTTCGGTCTTAGAATCAATGGCTGCAGATGATAAATTAGATCGAGAATTAGTTAATATAGTTGTTAATAATTATCAAGAATTTAACAGCTTGCGCGATGATATTCAGATTAAACATTCTACTGAAGATAAATTTATTGTGTAAATTAAAGATAAAAATACGGATAAAAGTAGAAATATCCCGAAAAATATATTATAATATAAACAAGTGCTTAAATGATTGATTTTTTTGAATTCGGATTGTAGTTAAATACTTATGAAGGAGGAGATATTATGGATGCAGCTGCTACTTCCTCAGCCATGAAACATCAAGAAACATTGTATCAAGCAAATTTGAAAGTGGCCAATATGGCTAAAGGTCAAATGGAACAAACAGGAAAGGATATAATGAAACTGTTAGATTCTACTAAAGTAAATCAAGCTAATCATCCTTATAAGGGACAGAATGTTGATGTAAGTGTTTATTAAACTAAATAGAATGTAAAGGTTAAAAAAAGTCATCCTGATAGGGATGACTTTTTTTATTTTTTTGTATATATTTTTTCGAATAATTAATAATAAGTAATGATAGAGCAAAGAAAGGGGTTGAAGAAATGAAAGAGAACAAAATAGGCTCTAAGTTATTAAACTCACAGTTTGGCCCTGAACATGAAGATGAGGAGGAAGAAAATAATAAAGAACAAAGGACTTTAGCAGCTTTAAAGCAATTAGGACAAACTAAGGTACCTGCTATAGATAGTGATATACATGCTTTGACGATAGTTGGTCAAATTGAAGGGCATAAAGTTTTGTCTCCTAAAATAAAGACTACTAAGTATGAACATTTGCTACCGCAATTGATTGCTATAGAAGAAAATCCTAAAATTAAAGGAGTAGTAGTAGTTTTAAATACAGTTGGAGGAGATATAGAAGCGGGATTAGCGATTTCAGAGATGGTAAGTAGTTTATCAAAGCCGACTGTTTCTTTAGTGTTAGGTGGAGGACACAGTATTGGAGTTCCTATAGCTGTATCTACGGATTATTCTTTAATTGCTGAAACTGCAACAATGACAATTCATCCAGTGAGATTGACGGGAATGGTTTTAGGAGTTCCACAAACTTATGAGTATTTGGAAAAGATGCAGGAAAGAATTGTTAAATTTGTAGCTCAACATTCTCAAATTAGTGAAGAAAAATTTAAACATTTGATGTTTAAACGTGGAGAATTAGTTAGGGATGTAGGAACAGTATTAATTGGTTCAGAAGCAGTAGAGTATAATTTAATTAATCAGACTGGTGGTTTAGGGCAAGCAATTAAAAAATTACGAGATATTATTGAAAGTCCACAGCAAAAACAAAGTTCTAAGATGTCAATTGAAGTTGTAGAAGGTGAACAACATTGAACTATTCAATACTGCCAGAAGAAATGTTAGTACCTGAAAGTGATGATTCAGATTTTAATAATAAGATAGAAATAGAAATTAAAGGATTGGTTATGGAAGTTGATCTTAATACAGGAAAATTAACGCGGATAATTAGTTCTAATCCTGAAGCTTATTTATTATATCAGCCAGGACTAAAAATTGATTTCATACCTCAAATCAATTAGACTTATTATAACTTCACCCCAAATGGGGTGAAGTTAGTAGTTATAAAATAAATGACTATTATAAGTATTTTTTTGCATAATAAAATTAAAAAATCTTTTTTTATTAGCTATTTATGTTATAATTAAAAATTAGGGCATATAGTGTAATATAATCTGAGTTAGAGTTTAATACTTGAACCTAACTCTAAGGAGCGATAGGAATGCTAAAAGCCCTAATGCAGTGTTGTGGAGGATTGGCTCTTTTTTTATGGGGCCTCCAAAAAATAAAGACAAATTTCCAATCAGTTGTAAGCTCAAAGGCAAAAGAAGTAGTATCTATTTTAACGCTTAATTTTGGAGTAGCAATGATTACAGGTTTATTAATTACAATGTTAATTCAGAGTAGTAGTGCAGCAATTATAATTATAATTAGCTTAGTTAATTTGAAATTATTAGATTTTAATCAGGCTGTAGGGCTAATCGCTGGAGTTAATGTAGGTACTACAGTTACTGTGCAGTTAATCTCTTTTAATTTAACTAATCACTTAGGAATTTTTTTAGGGAGTGGGTTATTTTTTTATGTGTTATATTATGTGACTGATTTACGATGTGCTAAATATTTTGGTCAAGGTCTTAGTTCCTTTAGTATCTTACTCTTAGGTTTAGAATTGCTAAGCGGTAGTTTAGTTGGTTTAGAAGAAAATCTATTATTTATAAATTTAATCGTATCTTTAGCTACTTGGCCTTTATTAGGTTTAATAGTAGGATTAATAACAACTTCTATAGTACAAAGTAGTAGTGCAGTAACTGCTTTAGTAGTAGCTTTAGCTAAACAAAGATTAATAATTTTGGAGGCAGCTATAGCTATAGCATTAGGAAGTAATATAGGAACTTGTGTTACTGCTTTTTTAGCAGGGGTTGGAGGAAGTCGCGATGCTAAATTATCAGCTTGGGCCCATCTTTATTTTAATCTAGTAGGGGTCATCATATTTTTGCCCTTATTACCTTATTTTACTCATTTGATTCAATCTTTTAGTTTGGATTTAAGTCGACAAATTGCTAATGCCCATACCTTATTTAATTTGTTAACTGCTGTAGTGATATTTGTATTTCGGAATAAGTTTATAGCTTTAGTTTATAAATTACATAGTCAAGAAGGAAGAAAGGAGAAATTAAAATGTCGGAATTGTTAAAAGTTATTGTTTTAGGTTTGGTACAAGGATTAACTGAATTTTTACCTGTTAGTAGTTCAGGACATTTAGTTATTTTTCAACATTTTTTTAATATTACTGAAGCTTTAACATTAGATGTTTTTTTGCATTTTGGTACTTTAATAGCAGTAGTAATTGCTTATTGGGAAGATGTAGTAGAGATTATTACTTTGAAGCCTCGGTATAGAAAGTTTAGTTATTATATTTTGTTAGGTTCTGTTCCAGCAGGAGTAATAGGAGTCTTATATAAAGACGAAATTGAACATGCATTTAATTCCGTTAAGATGGTAGGGTTTATGTTAATTATAACGGGAATATTATTGTGGCTCTCAGATAGGGTAAATAATCAATCTCGAGCTATGGAAGAGATGAATGTAATTGATTCTATAGTGATTGGATTTGCTCAAGCTTTTGCTATTTTACCTGGAGTTTCTCGTTCAGGTTCGACTATTGTAGCAGGATTATTTAAAGGATTAGATCGCAAGTTAGCTGCTAAATATTCCTTTTTATTATCAATACCAGTCATTGGAGGAGCTACCTTATTGCAGGTTTTTGATTTGGTACAAGAGGGATTCGGTGCTTTTGGTCCTATAGAATTAATTAGTGGAACTATAGCTGCTGCTATTTCTGGTTATTTTGCCATCAAATTATTAGTAAAACTAGTTAATCAAGAAAAATTGAGTGTATTTGCATATTATTGTTGGAGTTTAGCATTAATTATTATTCTGTTTTTTTAATCTCTAAGCAGGAATTTGCCTATTTCAGACAGAATGTTTTATGTGAGGTGAAGAAGCGATGAAAGAAACTTTAAAGAATATTTGGGAAAAGCGCAAATTTGAATTTGGTGGTTTATTATTAATCACTATTAGTGTTTTAGATATAATTAATAAGTTTTCTCAATCTACTACTGGGGTGTTAGGTGAAGCATTTGGAGAGTTTTTACGATTGCTAGTAGGTAATGGGAGAATTACTATCACTATTTTATTATTTATTTGGGGCGTAGGAATGATTTATCGTAGTGAAGTTAAATTTATTGTTAATTCTCGGGGTATAGGGTTAGGTATTATTTTATTAATGATTTTTGCTTTTTTACATGTAGATAGCCACCCCACTAAAGAATTTGTAGTTGGTTTAAGAGGTGAAGGTGGGGGAGTTATTGGTGCAACTATATTATATGTGCTGCGGAAAGTAGTGGCTACTACAGGTTCTTACATAGTTTTAGGAACTGGGATTATAATTGGGATATTATTATTGTTAGATGTAGCTTTGGCTACTATTTTAGAAGACATGAAGAATTTAATTGTTAGTTTAGTCACAGGGAGCTATCAAAATATAAAAGGAATAATAGTAAAAATAATAGAAGCAGTAAAAAATGTAGGAACAAAATTTGCTGAAAGTACAGCAAAAGTGAAAAAGAAATTTAAAAGTAAAAAAACTGATAAAAGTGAAGTAGAAAAAGAAAAGTCTAAAAACGTATCTTCTCAATCTAAAATGAAGAGTCAAGTAGCTGTATCAAAAGAAAGTAAAGAAAAGTCTAAAGAAGAAAGTAAAGAAAAACGGCCTAAAGGAAAGACTAAAACTGAAAGCAATGTTGATACTAATGATTCTGAAGTTAGTTTTAATCAACAAGGGAATCAGATAAAAAAAGAACGAAAAAGTAATTCTCAGATTCAAATTCAATTAGATAATGAAGATGGGTATCATTTACCGCCGTTAGAATTGCTACAGCCAGGTGGCGATTCTGAGGCTAGTTATAGGGATAAACGAGAGGCATTAACTAAAACTTTAGATAATTTTGGGATTGATGCCCAAGTAACAGAAGTTAATTTTGGCCCTACAATTACAAGATATGAAATTGAACCTGCGCCGGGAGTTAAAGTTAGTAAAATTGTTAATTTAGGTGATGATATTGCTCTTTCTTTAGCAGCTTCCGATGTGCGAATTGAAGCTCCAATTCCTGGTAAAGCAGCAGTGGGAATTGAAGTTCCAAATGATACAAGAAAATTAGTTACATTGCGAGAAATTTTAGAATCAGATAAATTTCAAAATGCAGATTCAAAGCTAACAATGGCTTTAGGGAAAGATATTGATGGACAAGCTGCTATTGCTGATTTAGCTGAAATGCCTCATATGCTAGTAGCAGGAGCTACTGGTTCAGGGAAAAGTGTATTTATTAATGGGGTCATTAATAGTATGCTTTATAAGGCTAAACCAGAAGAAGTTAAATTTTTATTAGTTGATCCGAAAATGGTGGAGTTAACTATTTATAAAGGTTTACCTCACTTAGTAGCACCAGTAGTAACAGATCCTAAAAAAGCTGCTACTGCCCTGCGTTGGGTTGTAGAAGAGATGGAAAATAGATATGAACTATTTGCAGGTAGTAATGCACGCGGTTTAGATAGTTATAATCAACAGTTAAAATCAGAAGGGAAAGATCCACTGCCTTATATAGTAGTAGTAATTGATGAGTTAGCGGATTTAATGATGGTTGCTGCTAATGAAGTTGAAGATGCTATTTGTAGATTGGCTCAAAAGGCCAGAGCGGCTGGGATTCATCTTATTTTAGCAACACAACGTCCTTCAGTAGATGTAGTGACTGGTTTGATTAAAGCTAATATTCCGACGCGATTATCATTTTCTCTTTCTTCGCAAGCTGATTCTAGAACTATTTTAGATGAAGGTGGAGCAGAAAAATTATTAGGACAAGGAGATATGTTATTTTCTCCAGTTGATGCTAATCAGCCGTTGCGTTTACAGGGGGCTTTTGTTTCAGATAGTGAATTAAAAGATGTAGTGCAGTTTATTAAACAACAAGATGATCCTAATTTTGATGAAAAAATTGCAGGAATTAAGGATGATGATGTTGAAATAAATTTAAATGATGAGAAAGATGATTTATATAAAGAAGCAGTTAAGATTGTAGCAAAGGAGCGAGCTTCTATATCTTTACTCCAGCGAAAATTAAGAATTGGTTATAATCGAGCAGCACGAATGATTGATACTATGGAGGAAGAAAATATTGTTGGCCCTCATCGTGGTAGTAAAGCACGAGAAGTTTTAATTAATGAAGATGATTTAGAGGAAATTTTAAATTAATCATGAAGTATATATAAAAGAGACTGATGCAAATAGTCTCTTTTATATTTGCAAACATTTGTCAGACGTCTAGTATTTACTAAAGGAGGATTTTATGAGTAGAATAAGACCAGATTCTAGACCGCTTTATATTTTAGTAAAAGAAAAGATTGATGAACAAATAGCTGATGGGACTTATCAGCCAGGGGAACAACTGCCTTCTGAAGCTAAATTATCTGAGGAGTTAGGAGTTAGCCGGGCGACTTTACGCGAGGCCCTGCGAATTTTAGAAAAGGAAGGTAAAGTTAATCGTCGCCAAGGAGTTGGAACCTTTATTACTGAGAAAGTAGCGCTGTTTAAAAGTGGTATTGGAGAATTGAATAGTATCACAGAAACAATTGAATCTATGGGATTAGAGGCAGGTACTAATAATTTAAATTTAGAGTTAGGAGTATTAGATGAGACTTTAGCTCAAGAGTTTGAAATTAGTTCTGATAGAGAATTAGCAGTTATTAATCGTACTAGAACAGCTAATGATGAAGCTGTAGCTTATTGTAAAGATTATGTACCTCAATTTTATTTACCAGATGATGTTACTGAGACAGATTTAGAAGAATCATTATTTGATTTCTTACAGCAAAGTTGTGGTATTTATATTACTTATGCTGTAGCTGATATTCTTCCTGTTGCAGCAGATAAATTTTTAGCAAAACAGTTAGGAGTGGAAGAAGGGACAGCATTATTATTATTAAAACAGATGCATTATGATGATCGTGATAATCCATTATTATATTCCAAAAATTATTTCAGAAGTGATAAGTTTGAATTTCATGTAGTTAGAAATAGGAATTGAGAATAAGCTTAAGGATAAGAAATAAGGTTAAGTAAAAGTCTAAGAGTTAAAATTAAGGTGAAGTAGGTTGATTATAGTTCTTGTAGCAATTCATTTACACTTAGACTTAAGCTCAAACTCAGATTTAAACTCAGATTTAAACTTAGATTCAAACTTAAGCTTATACTCAACCTTAAAATTATAGGAGGGAAAAGAATGAGAAAAAAATCATTACTTGTAGTCACAGTTTTATTAGTTATGGCTTTAGTAGCTGGGTGTTCTGGAGGGCAAGAAGCAACGAATGAACAATCATCTGAACAAGCACAGCAGCAAGAAGAAGAGTTGAAAGTAGGTATTGTCTTATCTAGTGGTGGAAAAGGAGATAAGTCATTTAATGATTCAGCATTGAGAGGTTTGAGTCGAGCTGAAGAAGAAGGTTTGATTTCTAATTATAAGTACTTAGAACCAAAGCAGGTTTCAGTGGTAGAAAAGAATTTGAGATTTTTAGCGGAGAATGGTTATGATTTAGTAATTGGAGTTGGCTTTATGCAAAAAGATGCATTAACTAAGGTATCAAAGGAATTTCCTGATACTAATTTTGCTATTGTTGATGAAGTAGTTGAAAATGATAATGTTGCTTCAATTACATTTAAAGAACATCATGGTTCATTTTTAACTGGAGCTTTTGCAGCTTTAATGACTAATCGTGATGAAATTGAAGGAATTAATGAGCAACAAGTAGTTGGCTTCTTAGGCGGCATGGATATGCCTTTAATTCATAAGTTTGAATTAGGTTATACTTCGGGAGTAGAATATATTAATAAAACCGAAGGAACTAATGTAAAAGCTAAAGTTGCTTATGCCGGTAGTTCTCCTGATGCCTTTAATGACCCTGCTAAAGGTAAAGAAATTGCGTTAGCTCAATATAATGCTGGAGCAGATATTATTTATCATGCTTCTGGTGGAACTGGTGGCGGATTATTTAATGCAGCTCAAAAGGAAAACCATTTTGCTATCGGGGTAGATTCAGACCAAGATTATATTGCACCAGGCTTTATTTTGACAACAATGCAGAAAAGAGTAGATAATGCTGTTTATGATGTAGTGCAAAGTCTTAAGAATGATAACTTTACTGCAGGAGTTAAAGAGTATGGTTTAGAAAAAGAAGGAATTAAAGTTTCTTTAAGTGGTTTAGCTCCAATGACTAAAGCTGCTTTAGAATCTGGGGATATTACTGAAGAACAGGCTGACAAGATTAGAGAAATGAAAGAAATGATTCCAAGTGAAATCAAAGATAAGATTAAGAAAATTAGAGATAAAATTATTGCTGGAGAAATTGATGTACCAAATTATTTAGAGCAGAACAACTAGTAATAAAGATAAATCGCTAAATATTGATTGCGTATTTAGATAAGCTCTAATTAAAGTGATTAGGGCTACACGGAGCAGAAATTTTCCTTAGATAAACTAAAAATACTAGGCAGGGCCAAGCCCTGCCTAGCTTATTGTTATGAGAATTAGGAAGGAGGATTTTCATGGATTCTATTTTAGAGCTGAAAAATATTACTAAAAAGTTTCCTGGGGTATTAGCTAATGACCAGGTTAATTTTGATTTGAAAAAAGGAGAGATCCATGCTTTAGTAGGAGAAAATGGAGCAGGGAAATCTACCTTAATGAATGTTCTCTTTGGAATTTATCAACAGGAAGAAGGAGAGGTTTTCTATAAAGGTCAAGAATTAGATATTGATGGTCCTGAAGATGCTATTGATTTAGGAATTGGGATGGTGCACCAGCATTTTATGCTAGTCCCTACCTTGACTGTAGCTGAAAACATTATTTTAGGTGATGAAATCACAACGGGTTTAGGTCATTTAGACATTAAGCAAGCGACTAAAGAAGTTGCAGAATTATCTGATAAATATGGTTTAGATGTAGACCCTCAAGCTAAGATAAAAGATATTCCGGTGGGCATGGAACAGCGAGTAGAAATACTTAAAGCTTTGTATCGGGAAGCGGAAGTGTTGATTTTAGATGAGCCAACTGCTGTTTTAACACCACAAGAGGTCAAAGAATTATATAAAATTATGGATTTTTTAGCAGAACAAGGAAAATCAATAATCTTTATTACTCATAAATTACAGGAAGTTCTAGCGGTATCAGATCGGGTTACGGTTTTGAGAGATGGGAAGTCAATTGGGACTGTAAAAACTGAAGCGACATCTGAACCAGAATTGGCAGAAATGATGGTTGGTCGAGAAGTATTGTTAGAAGTAGATAAAAAACCAGCTGAGCCTGGAGAACTAGCAGTAGAAGTTAATAATTTATCAGCTCAAAATAATCGGGGTGTGAAAGCGTTAAATGATGTTTCTTTCTCAATTAAAGAAGGAGAAATTTTAGGTGTGGCTGGAGTAGAAGGAAATGGACAAACTGAATTAGTTGAGGTCTTAACTGGTTTAAGGGAAGCGACAACAGGAGAGTTTGAATTAAAAGGAAATGAATTATTAAATCATTCGGCTAGAGATATTAAAGGATCTAAAGTAGCTCATGTGCCCGAAGATAGGCATAAGCATGGTTTAGTACTTGATTATACAATTGAAGATAATTTAATTTTAGGCTATCATCATCAACAACCTTTTGCCCAAGGAATTAACTTTAATTTTGCTGAATTAGAAAAGCATGCTGAAGAATTGATTTCTGAGTATGATATTAGACCGAGAGATAAAGATGCATTGGCCCGGTCTTTATCAGGTGGAAATCAACAAAAAGTGATTGTAGCTCGTGAATTTGCAATGGATCCTGAATTTTTAATTGCTTCTCAACCAACCCGAGGAGTAGATATTGGTGCGATTGAATTTATTCATCAACAGATTATTAATCAGCGTGATGAAGGTAAGGCTGTATTATTAGTGTCAGCTGAGTTATCAGAAATTATGTCTTTAAGTGATAGAATTGCTGTCATGTATGAAGGAGAAATAGTAGATATTTTAGAAGTTGAAGAAGCAACAGAAGAAAAATTAGGCTTATTAATGGCTGGTGGACAAATTTAGGATGCTAGGAGGGTCAGTAATGTTTGAGAATATTGAGTGGAAGAAAATAATGAAAGAATTATCCATTCCTTTATTAGCTATTGTTTCATCTTTCATAATTGGGACAATTGTTTTGTTAGCAACTGGATATCCTCCAGTTGAAACTTATAGTGCTCTATTAAAAGGAGCTTTTGGAGGATTAAACAATATTTCAGATACTTTATTAGCCTCTACTCCTTTAATTTTCACTGGATTAGCAGTTGCTTTTGCTTTTCGTTGTGGGCTGTTTAATATTGGTGCTGAAGGACAGATAATAGTAGCTGGTTTAGCAGCAGCTTGGGTTGGAACGTGGACTGGACTACCATTAGTTATTCATATTCCTTTAACTCTTATTGCAGCTGCATTAGCAGGAGCATTATGGATTTTTATTCCTGCCTTTTTAAAAGCAAAGTTAGGAGTTCATGAAGTAATTACAACAATTATGTTCAATTATATTGCTTTTAGTTTTACGGCTTATTTTAATTTGAAAGTTTTAGCTAAGCCTGGGCAAATTCAAACGCCTGATATTAAGTCTAGTGCTTATTTATGGCGTTTGTCTAATTGGATAGAAATGCATTCTTATTTAAATTTAGGTTTCATTTTGGCTTTATTAGTAGCTGGGTTTATTTATTATTTATTGTGGAAAACCACAATTGGTTATGAAATTAGAGCTGTAGGTAGTAATGCAGATGCAGCTGAATATGGCGGTATTGATTCTACCAAAATGATTTTAGTAGCTATGTTGATTAGTGGAGCTTTAGCTGGTCTAGGAGGCGCTGAGAGAACAATGGGTTTATATCATAACTTTAGAAATGGTTTTTCTCCTGGTTACGGCTTTACAGGCATAGCAGTAGCTTTATTAGGTCGTAATCATCCAGTGGGAGTAGTTTTAGCAGCCATTTTGTTTGGAGCTTTAACTAATGGACGTAATTATATGAATATGTTAGCTGGTGTGCCAGTAGATTTAGTTAATATTTTGCAAGCGATTATAATCTTATTTGTAGCTTCAGATCTATTATTTAGAAGAATGTTGAATTATAAATCTGAAGGGGGGCAGAATTAATAATGGAGATATTAGAGGTGTTAAAACAAATTTTTAATTTACAGACATTTAGTTCTACACTACGGATGGCTACTCCATTAATTTTGGCCGCCTTAGGAGGAATTTTTTCCGAACGTTCTGGAGTAATTAATATTGCTTTAGAGGGTATGATGTTAGCAGGAGCGTTTGTGGCGGTAGTAGTTAGTCATTTTACGGCTAGCCCATGGCTAGGTGTAGTAGGAGCAGTAATATTCAGTGGTTTATTTGCTTTGATTCATGCAGTAGTAAGTATTGAATATCATGCTAAACAGGTAGTTAGTGGTGTGGCTTTAAACATGTTAGCGGCCGGGGGAACAGTATTTTTATTGAACATTTTATTTAATACTTCTGGAACTTCTCCTTCAGTCAATTCTTTATCCTATTGGGGAAATTTTAAACCAACCGTTTATTTGGCTTTAGTAGCAGTAGGAATTACTTATTATATTTTATTTTATACATCTTTTGGGCTACGGGTTAGATCAGTTGGAGAACATCCTCATGCAGCTGATTCGTTAGGAATTAGTGTTAAAAAGATTAGATATATTTGTGTAGTTACTAGTGGGATGTTAGCTGGATTAGGTGGAGCACATATGTCCGTAGGAACCTTAGATGTATTTAGAGAAGGTATGACTGCTGGACGAGGTTTTATTGCCTTAGCTGCCATGATTTTTGGTAAGTGGCATCCTGTAGGAGCATTAGGAGCTAGTTTATTGTTTGGATTTTTCCAAGCATTACAGATTAGATTACAGGGAGTACTCCCGATTCCAGGAGAGTTTATTCAAATGATTCCTTATATCTTTACAGTGATTGCTTTAGCTGGAGTAATAGGAAAAGCAACTCCTCCCCAGGCTAGTGGTAAACCATTCAAAAAAGGAGAAAGATAAAATTTTAAAATAATATGAAATAATTAACGTTAAAATCTCATATAGATAGTAAAAAATAAACCAGGATATCCTGGTTTATTTTTTTGTATAAATATAAAGGAATTATAGTAACTAGTGTGGAAATAATAATCATAAGTGTTTTTTTTTATTGGGGAGGAGGGAAAAATTTGAAAGAGCTAGGTATTAAGTTTAAAGAAAAAAGGGAAAAATTAGATATTCCATTAGCTCAAGCAAGAAATGAAACTAAGATTAGAATGACTTATTTAAAAGCAATTGAAGAGGGCAATTTTGAGGAAGTAGAACGAGAAGTTTATTTAAAAGGGTTCTTAAAGGTGTATGCTAACTATCTAGGCTTAGATGAGCGTAAAATATTGCAAGAATATAGAGAATATAAAAAGATAAAAGAGCAAGAAAATCAACCCGAAGAGCAGTTAGCAGAAGATAAGAATAAAAAAACAATTGGAGAAAGAATTAAAGAAGTTATTGATGAACATCAAAATAAATTTTTATATGCTTTTATGACGGGGATTATTCTGCTAATTATTGTAGCAGTTTTATTTTTGGGAACTATGATTTATAATTCATTTAGTTCAGGTTCGGGGAGTATAAACTGGTTATCGAATTTTGAGAGTTATATCAATAAAATAGATATGGAAAATCAAGACAATAATTCTTCGCAAACAGAAATAGATTCAACAACTGAAAATGATAATGATAATTTAGTTACAGAAAATCAATCTAAGCCAGAACAGGAAGAAAGTAAAGTAAATAAAGATAATAATCAGCCACAAGAAGTGAAAAATAGTAAAGAAAGTGAAGTACAAAACTTAAATAATGACCAAAAAATGAAGGAAGAAGTAAAAGAAGAGCAAATAAATTTAACAGTTAAAGCTATAGCTAATAGTTGGTGTGTGGTTGAGATAAATGGCGATTCAGTATTTAAAGGTACACTAAAAAAAGGAACTACTAAAAGTTTTAAAGGAAAAAATATAAAACTAAAAATCGGTAATGGTGCAGGAATAAAAATTGTTAAAAATGGTCAAGAACTTGGCCCATTTGGTAAGGCAGGAGAAGTAGTTGTTAAAGAATATTCAATAAAGTCTGATTAAGTAGGGATAAAATGAATAACAATTAAAATAATAATGTTTATCAACTTAGTTGGCGGTAGGAAGGCGGTAACTTAATGATAGACCTGTTTAAAATTAAAGATGATTTATGGAATTTAGGAGATATTTTATTAATTTCAATTATTGTCTTTGGGGGACGAATTCCTATTTATCAGATTACTAAAATTATTTTTTCTTCTAGTTCTTTATTGATTTTGAATTTTATTGTACACTTAATACAATCGTTGTTATTAGTCTGTTTAACTTTAAGCTTTGTTGTTTTTAAATACAATCATTCATTAACTTTTTTTGGATTAAAGAAGATAAAACCTGTAAAAAATATAAATTATGGACTACTTGGTGGCATATTTATTTGGCTATTGATTACTTTGATTAATAATTGCATTTATGTAGTTACTACTGAATTTTTTCAATGTAGACCAGCTACACAAGCTGCAGTGAAAAGTTTATTGAGCTCGGAAAATTTATTTTTATTTCTAGTTCATAGTTTATTAATTGTAATTATTGCCCCTATTACAGAAGAAATATTTTTTAGAGGTTTTATTTATCTTTACTGTAAGAATAAAGTGGGGATTAAATGGGGAATAATCATCAGTGCGTTAGTATTTGGATTAGCTCATTTTAACTTTTGGATTTTCTTACCTACTTTTAGTGGAGGAATTATTTTAGCTTGGATTTATGAACAAACCGACTCGCTATATCCTGCGATGATTGCTCATGGGACTTGGAATGGGATAATTATTGTTTTGCTTTATATTTTATGGGGAGTAGGTTGATTGTATGCCAAATTTAATTAGGTGATAATTATGAGAAGTAATTTTTATGAATCCATTGTAATATACATATTAAAATGGTTAGTATTGAGTTTTTTATTAGGATTCTTAGGAGCTAATTTAGTTTTAACTTTGCAATTAGGAATTGATAGTTTACGTAATTTATTAGATTATACTACTTTTTTTACTCCTCTTATTGGAGGAGCTTTAGTTGGATTAATTATTTATTATTTTGATGATAGGTCCAGTGGTTTAGGAACTAATCGTTATATTGAATATGCTAAGCGAGATCGACCGATTAGTGGAGCGGGAAAATTATTAGTTACTAAGTTTATTAATAGTAGTATAACCTTAGGATTGATGGGAGTAGAAGGATTAGTAGGGCCAATCTTATTGTTAGGTAGTAGCCTGGCTTCATTTATAGAACAATTAGCAGAAAAATTACAAATAGAATTATTAACTGAAGAAAACGAATATCGAGTCCTAAATGTTTGTGGTGCTGCAGCAACTTTAGGACCATTGCTAGGTGCTCCAATAGGAAGTGGTATTTTTGTCAGTGAGGTATTATATCAATCTTCTTTAAATTATAATGATCTATTTCCAGCCATACTATCTAGTAGTTTTGGCTATTTTTTCTATAATTTATTTTATCAAACCTCGAGTTTAGACTATAATATTTATTTACCTAATTTAACCCCTCATAATATTTTATTAGTAATTGTAGTAGCTTTAATTGCTGGATTTGTAGGTCAGGGTATAATTTGGATTTATGATGGTGTAGACCAGTGGTTTGATGGTTTGTCTATTAATTTAATTTTTAAACCATTAATAGCTGGAATTATTGTGATGTTATTAATTAGAATATTTAATATTAATGAAGTTATTAATAAAGTAAAAATAGAACAAATTATTTTTACTGGTTTATCTGCTAAAGTTTTAATTTCATTATTAATATTTAAGATTTTAATTACAGTGATAGTGATTAGTAGTGGAGGAAGTGTAGCAATGGTAGATACTGCTGTAGTAACTGGTGGTTTATTGGGGAATTTATTACACTTTGTAATTCCATTACCCTTGAACTTATTAGTTGTTACAGGTATGTCGGCAATTTTAGCTTCTGTAGCTAATGTGCCATTAGCCACTATAATTTTAATTTCAGAAATATTTGGTGTAAATCTTAGTTTGGCGATTGTTTTAGGTAGTATAGTGGGGTTTTTAATTGGTCGTGCTCAAACTGTTTATCAATATTTAGAAATAGAATAAAGGAGAGATAAAATTGAAAATATTACTAACAAATGATGATGGAATTTTTGCTCCAGGAATTAGAGCTTTATGCAAAGAATTAGAAAAAGACCATGATGTAACTGTTGTAGCCCCAGATAGAGAAAGAAGTGCAGCTGGGCATGCAATTACTATTCATTATCCGCTGCGTGTTAAAGAGATGGAGTTTGATGGGATTAATTCTAAATGTATTGCAGTCGATGGTACTCCAGCAGATTGTGTTAAAATTGCTTATGAGGCTTTAATTGATGAAAAAATAGATTTATTAATATCCGGAATTAATATTGGTCCTAATTTAGGGAGAGATGTTTTATACTCTGGTACAGTATCGGCAGCGATTGAAGGCTTGTTGTTAGGGTTACCATCAATTGCTGTATCTTTAGTTGCTGATGACCATTGGGATTTTAAAGATAGTGCTAAATATATGAGAAAATTCGTAAAAGAATATCAGCAGCAGGATTTAAAAAAGGACGTACTATTAAATATTAATATTCCAATTGATTATAAGGAGGGAACTAAAGTAACTGAATTAGGAGATAGAGGTTATACTAATAGTTTTGAGGAAAGACTCGATCCTCGTGAGCAAAAGTATTATTGGTTGGCTGGAGAACTAGTTGAAGAAGGAACAGCAGAAGGTACTGATGTTACTGCAGCTAAAAATAATTTTATTTCTATTACTCCCATTAAACTTAATTTGACTTCTCATGATCACTTAGAAGAACTAAAAAAATGGAATATATAGTAATAAATTTCTCCTCTATGAAATAATTTATAATAAACTATCATGGAGGAGATTTTTTATGTTTGATATTCAGAAAGATAAAGCTAGTATGAAATTAACTGGAGTTCTATTAGGTTTAAGTATTAGTATTTTATTGTTATTGCTAGGATTAGTTATAGTTTCTTTTATAATTAATTTTGTTAATATTAGTAGTTTAACTACTGATAAAATTATGTCTATAATTAATTATAGTGTAGTTTTTATAGGTGGATTAATAGCTGCATATACTTCTAAAAATAAAGGTTGGCTTAATGGAGGATTAGTAGGTTTAATTTATATAGTAATTCTAATTATTTTGGGTAGTTTTATGACTACTTTAGTTTTTTCAGGTAGTTTATTATTAAAAATACTAACTGTGTGTTTGATTTCTGCTTTAGGAGGGATTATTGGAATTAATATGGTTTAGTCGTTATTAGTTTATGATTCTTTTTTAATAAATTAATTATTAATAGTTTGGCTCCAAATTAGAAAGTGGGTGGTCATGATTGAAAAAAAGAAGATCGAAATAAAATTTGATGATGAAGATTCTTGGGAGAGAATATCTGAGTTAGTAGCAAAAGCTTTTATTCGGTGGCAGTCTTCGCTAAAAGAGAAGACTAAAGCAGAATTAATTGATGAGTTTTTTGTGATTCCTACAATTACTTTTATTTTAGGAACAATTACAACAGGTTTTTTAAAACAGATTGGAGAAGAAATATGGTCTAATTTAAAAAAAGTAGTCAGTGAAAGTAATATTTGTCGCCCTAAACCTAATATGAAACTAAACTTTAATTATGAAGGAGTTCAATTTATTGTAGAAGTAGAGCATAATGATTTACAGACCCTACATCGAGTTTTAAAAAATTTAGATGACATTATTAAAGGGATTTCTAAGGAAGAAGAACAGAAAGTAAAGTTTATTTTAGGGGAGAATGGAAAATTTAAAAGAAAGTTTTAAATATTTAGCACCTAACTAGGTGCTTTTTTTGTATGTAATTTATAGCTGAGGATATACTATAAGTAAGTTGAATTAATTCCGAGGAGGGTCAATTTGTGAGTATTAGTCTAATTTGGATTTATTTATTTGCTGGATTAACAATATTACTATTCTTAATAGTTCCTAGAAAACAAGTCATGAAATTATTGCCTTTTGGCTTTATAGCAGGGTTTGGATTAGCCTTTATTTTACAGTACTTTGCTGTTAATATTTTCAGATGGTGGAAATTCAACTATGCTTTAGTAGATGTTTTAAATGCTCCAGTAGGAGTGTCATTGAGTTGGGTACCTGCAGTAATGATTTTTGCTTATTTTTGGCAAGAAGCAGATTCGAAATTGAAACAGTTAATTTATATTATTATTTTTTCTTTAGGTACTACAATAGTTGAATATAGTTTTGTCATATTAGATTATAGACAATATATTAATTGGAATGTCTATTTAACTTTTATTTTAGCTTTTATAATTCATAGTATATTAGCTGCTTATCTATATTTGAATACAGAAAAAAATATTGTTTATTCTTCATAAAATCTAAATCAACCATCTATGGGGTGAATCTAATGACAGTAAATCAAAAAGATGATTTATTAGCTATGCAAGAATTAAATGAATATTGGCAGCAACAAGACTTTAAATTATTACCCCATCAATACCGAACAGTTACTAAAGTTATTAAGCAATTAGATGGGCGCGCTTTATTAGCTGATGAAGTAGGATTAGGGAAGACAATTGAAGCAGGAATGATTTTAAAAGAATATTTACTAAGAGGGTTAGTAGAGACATGTTTGATTTTAACTCCTGTTTCTTTAGGTTTTCAATGGTGGCGTGAATTAAATGATAAATTTAAAATAAATCTATATAATAATCGCAAGGGCAAGGGGTGGCATTATTTCAATGTAATAATTTCTTCTTTAGATAGAGCTAAGCGTGAACCACATCGGAGTGCAATTTACAAAAGAGGTTTTGATTTGGTTATAGTAGATGAAGCACACAGGCTTAAAAATGAAGCAACAATGAACTGGAAATTTGTAAATAACATTCCTAAAAAATATTTATTATTATTGACTGCAACGCCTTTGCAAAATGATTTGAAAGAGTTATATAATTTAATTAATTTACTGCGGCCTGAATTATATCAAGATTATAATGATTTTAAAGCAAGGCATGTTGATGGCAAAAGACAAATACAAAATTTATCAATGCTACAAGAACAATTATCACAGGTTATGATTAGAAATAAACGAGAAGATTTTAAATTAGCAACTGATAATAATAGAGAGTTAGAATTACTTCCGGTAGAATTAACAACGGAGGAAAGAAAATTATATGAGATGATAACTAAATTAGTACAGCAAAAATATAAAAGTCAGAGTAGTAATAGCTCATTTCAATTATTAACCCTACAACGTGAAGTGTGTAGTAGTTCTTTTGCTGTAGCTAAGTCTTTGCAGAGGATGCTAGAAAAATCTCAATACCAATCAATTTGGACTGAGCTTAAAGATATATTAAAGTTAGCTACTGAAATTACTAATAATCAAAAGTTAACAGTAGTAAAAAAAATTATGGCTAAAACTGATACAAAAGTGATTATCTTTACAGAATATAAAGCTACCCAACAATATTTAGGATATAATTTATACCATCAGGGATATAATCCCATATTTTTTAGTGGTGATTTATCAGATAGTCAAAAGGAATGGGCTAAAGCTAGATTTGAAAATGAGGGAGATATTTTAATTAGTACTGAAGCAGGGGGGCAAGGGATTAATTTGCAATTTTGTAATACAATTATTAATTATGATTTACCTTGGAATCCTATGAAATTGGAACAGCGGATTGGTAGAGTAGATCGCTTAGGACAAACTAATGATGTTGTAGTTTATAATTTGATTACTACTGAAACTATAGAAGAAAGAATATTAGCTTTATTATTTGAAAAAGTAGACTTGTTTGAGACGGTAACGGGGGATCAACTGCAGTTATTGCTAAATGAAAAGCAATTAGAAAATGATGAGCTATTAAGCTGTTCCAATCAATTAACTGATATTGATTATCGAGCTGATTTAGGGCAATTAAGGGAAAAATATCTTCATTAATATTTTGAGCACAAAAAAGCAGGGCCTAATTAGGCTCTGCTTTTATAAATTATTATTTAATCATAAAATTTGTTAATTAATTCATCTAATTTACGGCTAATTTTAATCATTTCTTCCTTGCTCAGAGCTTCATTATTTTGACTGGCTTGATTTAATTTGTCTCTTAATTTTTCAATTTCTTTTTTTAGTTCAGCTTTATTATTCATTAAAACATAAAACCCCCAGTTTAGAATATAGTTAATAATTGTTGCAACTTTAGTTTGACTATGATTTAATTTAATTATGCATTATTTAAAAAGAAAACTCTTGTATTTTTATACTTTGTTATGTATAATTATTAACAACTTGATTATTTTTATCAGGAGGGATTTTCAATGAAAGTAAGTATTATAGGAGCAACAGGTTATACTGGAGCTGAATTAATTCGCTTATTAACTCAACATCCTCAAGTTGAGGTAGAAATTATTACTTCTAATAGTTTTGTAGGGAAAAAAATTTCAGATATTTATCCCAATTTAACAGGAATTATAGATATGAAGTGTAAAGAATTAAATGTAGAAGAGATTGCTGAAAAAACTGAAGTTGCCTTTACGGCTTTACCCCATGGCGTGTCAATGGATATTGTACCGCAATTAGTAGAGCGAGGTTTAAAAGTGATTGATTTAAGTGGTGATTATCGCTATCAAGATTTAGATACTTATCAAGCGTGGTATAAAGAACACAGTAGTCCTGAGCTATTAGCAAAGGGGACTTATGGTTTAGCAGAATATAATAGCTTAAAAATTAAAGATAGTAGTTTAGTAGCTAATCCAGGTTGTTATCCTACTGCATCTTTATTGGCTTTAATGCCTTTAGTAGAAAATTCTTTAGTTGAAAAAGAAGGGATTATAGTTGATGCTAAATCAGGTACTACTGGTGCAGGAAGAAAATTATCCCGGGGAACGCATTTTTCGGAGACCGAAGGTAATTTTAAAGCTTATAAAGTAGCCAATCATCGTCATAGATCAGAAATAGAAGAAAAATTATCTTTGGCCCAAACTGATGATGTGCAGCTTACTTTTACTCCTCATTTGTTGCCGGCTAAAAGAGGTATTTTAGCTACTATTTATGCAGACTTGGCTTGTGATAAGTCTACCGAAGAATTAATTCATTATTATCATGAATTTTATGATGGAGCTAATTTTGTGCGAATTTTAGATAATAAATTACCACAGTTAAAGTATGTAGTAGGTTCTAATTATTGTGATATTGGAGTAAAAGTAGATCAAGAGCGAAATCAAGTTATTATTATTTCAGCAATTGACAATTTGATTAAAGGTTCCGCTGGTCAAGCAATTCAAAATTTGAATTTAATGGCTGGTTGGGATGAGACACCAGGGTTGAAACAGATAGGAATGTATTTATAGATTTTCAGCTGTGAGTTAAAAACTTGCAGCTGATTTTTTTATTTTTTGTGAGGTTATAATCCATAAATTTATTTACATAATTATACTATATTAAACTTATTATGTAAATAAATTATTTTTAAATAGAGCTGTGAAATATAACTTATATGTGGTTGCCTCAGTTATATGGAGTGAATGGCAAACCCACCTGTAGTCTTAACAAAGATTACAGTTTTTTTATTTTTTGCATAGCTCTATAAATAGGGGGAATGAAAATGAAGAAAATGATTTTATTAGTATTAATGATGATTGTAGTCAGTTCAGTAGTGGTAGAAGCTAAAGGAAAAGGTGGAAGTATTGAAATTGTTGGAGGGGCTAAAGTGGCAAAATTAGATTATGCACTCAAAATTAATGGTAACGAAGTAGATTGGTCTAAGCAAAGTGAAGCAGTTATAGATAATTTAAGTAAGCCGACAGGAGTTTATTTAGGTGGTATTTATTGGGTGACTAACAATAAAGGAATTGAGATAGGAGTAAGTTCTTTGGGAAGTTCATTTTCAGGAACTATCGACGGTAAAGCAACTGAAAAGACAAATGAATTCATAGAAATTTATGGAAAGTATAATTATCAAGCCAATCAATATTTTAGATTTAATGCAGGGCTTACATATTGTTCATTTAGCGAAGAAGATAAAATAGCAGCAGAAAATTTTTCGGAAGTAGTAGAAGAAGGATCTGGTGTAGGGCTTAATGTAGGAGCAGGAATGAAATTACCTGTAACAGATAATTTATCATTAACCGGAGAAGTCAACTATAGTCTGTTAAATATTATGATTGACCAAGGTTATGATCATAACAAAGATAAGCTAGTTAGATTAGACTATGATCGAGAATATGTGTTAAACCCGCTTGCTGCTAAAATAGGAATTAGTTATCGGTTTTAGGAGAGAATAATAATTATTAAAAAGTAGGAGCTGAAGCCAATGAAAAGATATAGGAAATTATTAATTTCATTATTGCTATTAGGAGTCATTATAATTGCTGTTGGAATGAGTTTTAATCCACTTAATGGAGAAACAGTAGAAATAAAAGATGATAGTTTTGAAAAGGCAGTCAGAACGATTATAGATAAACCATTTGGTTCAATAAGCAAAAGTGATGTAGCTCAAATAAAAGAAATTCATGTTCAAGGTGATGCAGTAGATACAGGAGCGAGATGGAAGCGGATAGGTAAGATTAAAAGTTTAGATGGGATTGAGCATTTCAAGAATTTAGAGATTTTATATATTGTTAGATCAGATGTAGAGAATATAAGTGGGCTACATGGATTAAAAAAATTGAAGGAAATAATTTTGATGAGTAATGAAATAAAAGATATAAGTTCTTTAAAAAATTTACCTAATTTAAAAGATTTAGCTCTTACGGGAAATGAGATTGAGGATTTAGAATCTTTACCTCAGATTACTAGTTTAGAAGAGTTGATATTGGGAAATAATGAAATAAAAGATATAACCCCTTTAGCTAAGTTAAATAATTTAGAAGAGTTATATTTAGGGGGGAATAATATAAAAAATACAAATCCATTATCAAACTTAGTTAATTTAACGTTTTTATCTATTTTAGATAATGAAATAAAAGATATAAGCCCATTATCTAAATTATCTTCATTAAAATATTTAAATATTAATAAAAATCAAATTAAAAATATAGATTCTTTAGGTGAATTAAAGAATCTATATGGTCTAAGTATGAAAGATAATCAAATAAAAGATATAACTCCTTTAGCTAATTTGAAGAATTTAAATTCAGTAAAAATGTATCGTAATAATCTTGAGAAAGGAAATCAATTCAAATTAAGCTTAGTAATCAATCAATTACAGAGTAGAGGAGTAGAAGTAGATTATGAAGATTATTGGATAGATAAAAAGTTTGAGTTAGTTATTGATGAAGGTCAAGGAGATATAGATATAAGCTATCAAGGGGATCAGACTATTAAGTGTAAAGCAGAGCCCCGGAAGGGTTGGTATTTTGACCATTGGGAAGGAACAAAATCTAAAAAAGGCAATCCGGTTAAGTTACAAATAAAAGAAGGCAGCAGTAAAAAGCTCAGAGCTGTATTTAAAGAAAAAGATCCAGCAGTAGATAAAGAAATCGTCTTTAAAGATATAGTTTTAGAGAAATTAATTCGGAATAAGATAGGTAAAGAATCTGGATCACTTATGAAAAGTGATTTAAGAGGAATTGAGGAATTAAAGGAAAAAGAAGAAATAGGAGATATAGAGTTCTTGAATGGGATTCAATATTTGAAAGATTTGAGGAGTTTAGAATTGGAAGGAAATGAAATCAAGGATATAACTGTGTTATCAGAATTAAAAAAGTTAGAAAGACTTAATCTTAATCAAAATGAAATAAGAGATATAACTTCTTTATCAGGTTTAAATAATTTAAAAAGATTAGAACTATCTAGTAATAGATTAAATGAAATAGATTCTTTAGAATCTTTAGTAACTTTAATTTATTTAGATATTGGAGGGAATAAGGTAAAAAAATTAAATAATTTAAAAAAATTATTAATTAATGGGAATGAAATAACAAATATAAATCCTATAGTAAATTTAAAAAAATTAAATAAATTAAGCTTAGCTTTAAATAAAATAAAAGATATAAATAT
>NZ_JAFBDQ010000020.1 GCF_016908315.1 Halanaerobacter jeridensis
ATTTAAAATTACCTCGTACTTTTCTAATAGTCATGACGAGGTTATCTTTTTTAAGTTGTTTCCCAACTTCAATTAAATCCTGCATTAGATCATGACCTTTATATTTTTCTTTCATGTAGGCTACTTTTTCAGCATGTTTCCCACCTTTGGTATCTCTAATCACTGCTCTCATTACATAAGGATTAGAGATCAACTTTCTATCCCCAATCTCTTGTTTATAATCTTGCTCTAGTAAAATAAGCAGCATATTCTCAAAATGTCGGGTTAGATATACCTTATCAATTGCAAATTCTTTAAAGTCTTGATCTTTGATTAATAT
The DNA here is from genome assembly GCF_016908315.1 of Halanaerobacter jeridensis. Taxonomy (GTDB): domain Bacteria; phylum Bacillota; class Halanaerobiia; order Halobacteroidales; family Halobacteroidaceae; genus Halanaerobacter; species Halanaerobacter jeridensis. Next base: position 320 of record NZ_JAFBDQ010000020.1, read on the forward strand.
TTTGCTTGTGCGCAGCATCTATTCTTCTCCTTTAACTTTAAAATAGTTAATCAATAGTAAATAATTCTTTATTACTTGTCTTAATTTTTTTAGATTTATGACTTCGACTTCCATATAATTTAGCTGAAAATACTGTAATAATTGACAATACATCCTCTACTAATTCTTCCTGATAACTTTTATCTTCAGTATAGTTTATTATTTCAATTTTGACATCATTTAACTCGCATATCTGTTCAAACATTTCATAACCAAACCTGATAAGTCTATCTTTATAATTCACTACAATTCTTCCAATTTCCCTACTTTCAATTAATTTAATAAGTTCTTTAAGTCCTTTTTTCTTATAATTAAGACCACTAACTATATCTTTAATAATCCTGAATTGATAACCATTAGCTGTACAATAACTAGAAACTTTATCTATTTGTCGTTCTAAATCTTCTTTTTGACTATTACTAGAAAATCTGCAATAGCCAATAGTTAATCGGCTGTGATTATCCTCTTTAGTTTGAAAAGCAATTAACTTCTTTTTGCATAGAGATAGGTAAGCCTTCAATAGTAGTGTTACCCATTTTCAGCCTTTCCCCCTCTTCACACCTAGCGTGAGATTTTCAAACTCACTAGGCGTTCCATAATAGTCTAAGTTGGTTCGATACAATCATTTCCTGCCTTAGCTCGAAGTTTGTTGAGTTTACTCAAGGCATCTTCATCAAAAATCACTTTCACCTTATCATAGTAGCGATTAATTGTTTCTACTTTAGTAGCGTGGATTAACTTGTGTATATCATATTTAACTAGACACAAGTTCCTATAAGTGTCTTTACCACCATCATCTCGTGGTTTCTTATGATGACACTCTACATCTCCAATTTCTAAAGGCATACCAGTAATAAAGCAACAACCATTTTGACCAGAATATCTGGCAACTCGGTTGTCATTGTATTCTACTGTTTCACCCTGAACAGGATTTTCAACTAAATATTTTAACACTACTGGCGATACACTTCTGAGTTTCTCGTGTATTTTCTCTCTTCCCGTCCTGGTGTAATCACATATCTCCTGTGAGAATTTCTTAGGAGCATTAAATATTACACCTGCTATTGGAAATATTCTAATACCCGCTACATAATAAGATTTATAGTTATACTCTCTATAAAACTTTAGGAAAGCCTTTGATTCAGTCCCCTTTCTACTTAAAACTGACCTAAGACGATTCTCTAGGGTTCTATTGACTAAAAAGGCAATCTCTGAGAAATCCTTATTTACAAGACTAGCCATTGAATAATAATTGTGCATACCAAGTATCATTGAATTTAACTTTGACACCTGTTTAGTTGTGGTTTCCTGTCTAATCTGTCTGATTTGTTTCTTCAATTTATCAGCAAGTTTCTTTTTAACTCCATTGGCTATTCTCGTCCTTGTCACATAGCTATTACCTTTCTTAACAACTCTCAATTTAATACCCAAAAATTCTGTATAGGTTCTTTTAAGGTTAGTAATTTTAGTCTTCTTTTTATTCACATCAAGGTTTAATCTTTCTTTTAACCATTTAATTGTGGCTACTTTCATCTTACTAGCAGTTTCATAATCTCTGCACATAATCTTCAGGTCATCAGCATATCTAACAATGTATACTTCTTTAAGATTTGTTTTCTTTAATGCTCTGTATTTACTATTAGGATGATATTGTTGTTTACGCTGAAAAGTCTCCCATTGGTCCGATCCCCACCAATCTAATTCGTTTAGTACTATATTTGATAATAGAGGTGAGATAATTCCACCTTGAGGAGTTCCTTTGTTTGGAATACCCTCACCTTCAATTTCAGCTTTAAGCATATTTCCTAGTATAGAGATTAACTCTTTATCTTTTATACCCATAGCCCACAATTGCTTTTTTAACTTAGAATGGTCTACATTATCGAAGAAAGATTTTATATCAACATCTACTGAATAGTGTAATTTACTATTCCACGTAAGGTACTCCATTCTAGCTATAGCGTGTTTTGTTGACCTATTGGGTCTAAAACCATAACTATATTTGTGAAACTTAGCTTCACAAATAGGTTCTAAAATCTGTTTTATACATTGTTGGATTAGTCTGTCCTCCATTGTAGGAATTCCTAGAGGTCTTTTTCTACCATCATCCTTTCGAATATATTCTCTTCTAACTGGTTGTGGCTGATAATATTCCAACCTATTCCTTACATAGTCAACTATCTCTTGAGAAGTCCATTTCTCTAAATCCTCAATGGTAGTATTGTTAGTTCCTCTAGTTTTACTACCCGTATTTCTCTTGATATTACGATAAGCAAGTAAAATATTCTTCCTTGAAGTTATATGCTCCATTAAATTCTTAAAATCATAACCTTTTTGACTATACTTATACAGTTTATCCTGAATATCTTGGGTATTATAGTACTCGTTATTTCTTAGCTTCTGTTTCTTTGGACACTCAACGAGTTCCTTTGCTAACGCAGTCATAAGTCGGCTAAAACCTCCTTACAGAGACTTCACCTTTCTTAGTCTTACGAGAACCTTATGTCAAAAACGATATATCTTATAACTTAAAATATTAACTATTGGCTATTTACTGCCAACCCTTTCACCAACATTAAGGTATGTTATGATTTTCATACCACTATTTCATAGGTGTTAAGACCTCTATATTGTTAGCTTTCCTTGTTCCAAAAGACCTCACCTTTACATATACCCTTAAATCTCTCCTATAAGCCTGTATGTTTTATATATACCCTACGAGTATATAAGGATTTTCATAATATGAATTCTTACTTGTCCCACACACCTCAAACTTTGTTGATATAATCATTTCTGATTATTTTGCGTTTAGACCCGTACATTCAGAGATTCGTCAGTACTCTATTCAAGCACATTCTAATCATAGGTATTTTATAGGCGACCGAGTTATCTTAACCTTACCTACCTCTAGGTACATTTCCTTTCAATCTTATGATTAAATTAGGGATTAATCTCACTCGACTTCACCGAGCTTATCACATCAGATATCTTAACATAACTAATGCAATTCGGAGTATTATCGACAGCCCTTCAAGGCGTTACCCTATCATTTGACTGTTTAGGTCTTTCAGTTCTAATTATCCTCTTGATAACTAGGCAATTCTTTTAAAATTACAACAAGTCGCACTCATATCGCAACAAGTCGCACTATATCTTCTATGCCCACCTACAGTACGTTCAGGAACTAATTTCCCTTCTTTATCCCAACGCCTCAGAATTGAAATTGCAACTCCTAAAAAATTAGCTGCTTCTTTAATTGATAGTTTCATTTTTATCATCTATTAATAATATAACCAAAATCTATCTATTTATACATCAAAATAAGTATATTTGATTATAAATAATTAAACTGTTTAGAAGCCCCATATTCTACATCTTCTCCTCCAGTACATTTACTTACTACTGAAATATCATCAGCAGTTAAACCTACTTCTTTTAAATTTATAACTGCTTGATAAGCAGCAGAATAATCTTCAAAACTCCCTACAACTAACTCCATTTTTATCCCCCCTAATTCTACTATTAATTTTAGCTTATGCACAAACAAATTTTTTATCCAAAATAAAAAAATCATTCTTCATTCCCTAAATTAATAACTATTACCTCAGCTCCAATCTTGACAATAGAATCCCAAGGTATTTCCAAAAAATGTTCTTCCCCTAAGAAATCAAAAATCCCCTTTTCAACTGGGATTAATAATGAATTCAAATTTCCTGTTTCCTGCTCAAAAGTCAATTCAACTTCTGCTATTAAACCTAGTTTTTCTCCCGTCGCTAAATTTATTATTTCTTTACCCTGAAGTTGTCTTAAGTTCACTTTTTATAGCACCACCTATCATAAAGAAGTTTATATTATATTTTATGCACTTTAAAATGCAAATAATTACTTACAAAAAAATAAAAAAGATCGGCAAGAGCAATCTCACCGACCAGTTGATCCAAGACCACCTTCTCTACTTTTCTTCGTTTGATCTTGATCTACAGTTAAATATTTTTCAAAGATCCCCTGACAAATCCTAGTACCTGCTTTAAAAGACAACTTTTCTTGGGAACTATTATACAATCTAATCCCAATATTCCCATCATTATCAGGGTTAGAATAATAATCAGCATCAATAATCCCCACATTATTAGCAAGCATTAAACCATGTTTAAACCCTAATGAACTCCTAATATATATTTTTAAGACTTCATCATCCTGCATATAAGCTTTAATATTAGTGAAAAAAGTAGTATAATCCTGCGGCGGAATCTCCAAATCTATCGGAGTTTTAATATCATATCCCGCGCTCTTTTCAGTCGCTCGCTGTGGAATAAACCCTTCCTCATCATATTTTCTTGCTGTTTCAACTACATGTTCAAAACCACGTTGTCTATTTCCCATATCGAAATACCTCCTACATAGATTAATTTTTATTCCCTAATAAACTTACATTGAGCAAATCACCTTTCACTTCTGCTTTAATTATAATCGGATTATCCAAAGTATTTTTGAATTTTAAATCTAAATACTTCCAAGCAACTGCAGCATCTTGTCCCTGGGGAACATAGCCTACTTCTTTAGAATGGAGATGTCGCTCAACTATTTTTAAATTTTGCTTTGCAATTGCATTATAAAGAGTAGTAGAAACTTGACAAATACCCCCACCTACTCCTAAAGTTAATTTACCCCGGACTATTTGAGGTGATTCTTTAAAACCCCTTATTTTAGTTCGTGGGCTAACTTCTTGATTAAATGAAAATATTTCCCCAGCAGTTACTAAAGTATTATTAATCAATTGCGTTGCTAATTTAATATTATCCTTGCGATTTTCCGACCCAGTAATACGAGTTTGATACGTAGAGATCTTTTCTGTCAAGCACAGTAAATCTTCTGCTAGCAAATAAGGAATGACTTTATAATCCACTGCTTCTATTTCTTCTTTACTTCGGGCACTAAATATTTTATCAACTGTTGCTGTAATGTCAATGATTTTTCCCGCAGTTCCAGGGATTACAGCACCAGTTTCTTCATTAATTGTTGCCGGCAGGGGATATCTTACATTATGCTTAGCATAACTACTAATTACTGCTACTACTTCTTTGCGGAGATTTCTTCCTAAATTATAATTATAAAACTTAACTTCAGGCTCTACTCCCCAAATAATACGTCTGATTCTATCTAATTCTCCAATAATCCCTAATATCAATCCCGTTAATAAAATAATAATAAAAGTAATTATTAAACTGCGCCAGACAAATTTAACCACCTCCAAACGAACTGTAATCATTTAAATTAAGTGAGTAATTGAATATTATTGATTACTCACTTAACAATTGACTAATCGTAACTAATTTATATCCCTTATCCTTTAAACCTGCTATCATCTTAGGTAAAGCTTCAACAGTTGCTTTAGTCGGATGCATTAATACAATCGCTCCATTTTCTGCTTTAGGTACTACTCTTTCAACTATCACTTCCGGTTCTGGTCGCTGCCAATCAATAGTATCAACTGTCCACATAATAGTTTTATAACCAATCTTATGCGCCACTTTAACAATTCTTTGGTCTACTTCACCATAAGGGGGGCAAATAGACTAGTTTTATAGTCTGCATTATCTTGGATTAAATCTTCATTCTTTTTTATCAATGCAATTAATTCTTCTTCTACTAACTTTTGAGGATGTCGATGACGATAACCATGATTACCTAATTCATGACCAGCTTCTTTGATTTCTACTACTAACTCCGGAAATTTTTCCACCCAATTACCTACTAAAAAAAAAGTGGCTGCTACCTCTTCATCAGCTAAAATTTCTAACATCTGTGGAATATATTCAGTCCCCCAAGCTACATTAACTGCTAATGCCATTTGATCTTTATCACTTGGCCCTTGATAATAAGCTTTAGGCTGCGGATTAAACACCGCCTGCTCTGACTTAGTATTATCAAATTCAATCACTCCATAACTAACTAAAATAACTGTTAATAGCAAAGAAAAAATAACTTGCCGATTTAAAGGCAAATAAAAAAATTTAATTTTTTTATGGGACATAATTATTCAACTCCTTTATGCTGTTTTTGTAAACCAGAGTGAGATTCTATATAGTAATTATCTTTATAAATCAATTCAGATAAGGGTACAATTTCATAACCTTCTTGTTTAATTTTGGGAAGCAATTTTTTTAAAGCTTCAGTAGTATTTTGACCATTATTATGCATAAGTACAATTTCTCCAGGACTTAAATTTTTCATCACTGTTTTAACAATAAACTCTGTACTGACATCTTTCCAATCTAATGAGTCGATACTCCACTGTACTATATGATAATCCTGTTGACGACTTGTTTTAATTAAGCGATTATTATATTCTCCAAAAGGGGGGCGAAATAAATCTGGCTTCTGACCTGTTAGTTCTTTAATCAATTCTGCCGTTCTATTTAATTCTTGAATAATCTCTTCTGTCCCTAATTGAGCCATATGAGGATGAGTATAACTATGATTCCCTACTTCATGACCATTAGCAGCTATTTCCTTAACTAATTGAGGGTTCTCCTCCAACCAATTACCCCCAAAGAAAAAAGTGATATTTACATCATGGTCACGCAATGTTTTAAGTATTTCAGGGGTTTTTTTAGCCCCCCACATTCCATCAAGAGTAATAGCTACTTTCTTTTCTGGTGTATCTACTTTATAAATTGGTACCAAGCGATTACTACTAACTCTCATCGCTTCAGGTAAATTAAAATCATCAATCCATAATCCCAATAAGAAAAAACTAATACTAAATACTAAACATAAAATCAATAAATCGCGTTTAGCTAACTCAATTTCCATGTTATCTCCTCTCCTTTTACTTACTCTGCTATCTATTTATGCAATTATAAACCTAATTATCACCTTTCCAACAAAATGGAAATTTTTACTGCTAATTATTGCCAATCGTTTCTCATATAATTTTATATCCCCCATAGATAAGGAGTGAAAAAAATGAAAAGAATTTGGTTTTTATTTATTTCTATTAATAAAATTTTTCTATTTTTAATTATTATTTTTGTTATTAGTTTCAGTGCAAATTTGCTTATCAATTTTACTAATAACGCTATTACAGTTAATGGCCAATTGAATAAAAAAGTCATTATTGACCCTGGTCATGGTGGTATGGATTCTGGAGCCCATCACAAAGAAATCTTAGAAAAGAATATTAACTTAGCTATTGCTAAAAAATTAGCTAAAAAACTAAGCGATAGCAATGTTCAGGTCAAATTAACCCGCAATAAAGATAAACTATATCAAAATAATAGACAAAAAGATCTGCGGCATAGAATTAAAGTGGCCAATACTTCACAAGCTGATTTATTGATTAGTATCCATGTCAATAGTTTTCCTAGTTCTAAATCTTTTGGAGGAGAAACATATTATAGTGAAGGCTCTAAGGAAGGAAAAAAATTAGCATCAGCTATCCAAGAACAATTACTTAAAATTCAACCTAAGAATTACCGCACAATTAAAACTGCTCCCTATTATGTTCTTGAAGAAAGCAATATTACTGCCGTTTTAATAGAGGTAGGATTTATCAGTAATCCTCAAGATAGAAAAAGAATTACTAATTCCCAAGAACAAGAAAAAATTGCTGAAGCAATTACAACTGGAATCATCAATTATTTTAACAACAATCTCCATCTCTTACCTAAAAAAAGCTCTAGTTTTAGTGAATATCACTAAAACTAGAGCTTAAAATCAATTATCTATTTTTCATTAAATTTTTATTCTATACTTTTCCCAGCAAATTTTTCAATCAATATAACTCCATTAACTGCTTCAAATTGCACCATAGCATCTTTCACCACAGCAGTCCGACCAGTATAGAAATTGTGGACTTCTGTTCCATCTGCAAATATATCTTTTACTCTAACTTTTTCTCGGCCGTTAGCATTAACTTTAAATACTACTTTATCTTCAATTCTTCCATCATTATCCCGATCCCAAGTTCGCCCATAAGTGTTCTTAGCTAGCTCTATTTGTTGACCTGCACCTACAGCTGGATGTTCTTTCCTAAACTGCCCTAATTTTCGCCAGTGCCGCAATACTTTTTGCTTTTGTTTATCCCAAGGATAATCAGCCTTGGCTGCTTGTTGAGGGGTTAAATAAGCCGGAGCACTTCTATTAATTTCATCTCCATAAAATATTTGTACAGCCCCTGGAGTTAATAATAATTTAGTTCCGGCAGTAATTTTGTCATTCATTCCTGCCAAACCGCGATTCATAGATGAAATATAGCTTAATACATTAAAGTGGTCGTCATTATTGATCTTAATTGCATAATTACCCCAGAGTTGACCTATCTGCTCTATAGATTGTTGATTAGAAAAATGAGTATTTAATAAAGCATCAAAATCTGTCATTTGGTCTTGATTATTATCATTATAATAATCATTCTTTACCACACCATGATTATTAACTTCTCCTAACAACCAAAAATCTTCATTCCATTTAGCTCCAGGAGATTGAGGATGACTCTGACGCCAATTTTTTAAAGCTTGCTGGGCTGCTCCTTTTAACTCTCCCCATCTCTCTTTACCTACATTAGAAACTGCCCGGCATCTAAATCCATCAATTCCAAATTCTCTAACCCAGGCTGATAACCACTTAATTAAATAATCTCTAGGAGCAATTCCTAAATCCTTTCTTAAACTTTGCGCTTCAGGAATTATCCACTGCTGATGATTATTTTTTTCTTGCTGCCACTTCGTTTTCAATACTGGTGGTAATCCTTGGTCTGTATTAACTTCTGTTTTAAAATCCGGGAACCCATGCAAATTTTTAGTCAACTTATCCTTGCCTTCCGAATCATAGCCAGGTAAGTCATAGCGAATCCAATTTGGCCCCCACCAATTAGCCCATTTAGATTGCCCACTTGTATAATCAATCTTATTTTGATAATCTACCCAACTACCACTACTAGTTGGAGCCCAATTGTTACTTAAAGATTTATCAACCCAATTACCAAAATTATATTGATTCATATCCTGAATTGTATTTTTACCAGGATGATTAAGCACTACATCCATTACCACTCTCAAATCATGTTTATGAGCTGTATTCATAAATTTTCTAAATTCAGTAACTGTTCCTATATTTTTATCAATTGCTGTATAATCTAAAGCGTGATATCCATCATAAGCATATTTAGCAAATTCCCCCTTTTTACCTCCACCTACAAAACCATGGACCTGTTCATACGGAGCACTAATAAAAAGAGTATTTACACCTAACTTATCAAAATATCCTGCTTTAATTTTTTCAGTTAAGCCTACAATATCTCCACCATGAAAAGTACCAATTTTACTACCCATAGCATCTACTTGAGGCCGTCCATAAGAATTGTCATTTTCAGTGTTAGCATTATAGAATCTATCTAATAAAACATAATAAGCTGTTGTATTTTGCCAACTAAATCCTTGTTCTAAAGTTTGAGATTCTTCTTTAATTCTCTTAAATTCAAAACTTTTTTCAGACCTTCCTTTTGAATTAACAGCGCTCACTTCTAAAGTAGCAGATTCTCCAACTTCCTTCAAGTAATCTTTCAATTGTATTTTAGTCTCTTGTCCCTGCAAATCAATCTTAGTTCCAGCTAACTCAGCAGATTTAGAGGTAATATGAGCACCAGATACATTAATGGTTATAATTTGACTACCAGGATAAATTCCTCCAGCAGGAGTAATTGAAATTTGAGGTTTACTCAACTTATAAGGTGGTTTAGCATGCCATTTATCACCGTCATACCAAGCATTCTCTGTTGAAGTTGAATTAATTTCTTTTTCTTTCCCATCAAACTGAATTACTAGTTCTTCTTTACTCTGAGGAAGATATCTATCAGCAATCTTAAATAAATACCAATTTTGTGGTGCCTCTGCTGCTGCTTTCATTTTAGCAGGTTGAGTATTACTATACCCCATTTTCTCAGTAATGTTTTCTCCATTTTCAGTCTCAACTACAATGCTCGGAGATTTGTTTTGAGCAGAGTAATAATAAATTCTACTCCCAGAAAATTCAGGGATAGAAGCCTTTCTAGGGCCAACTACATCACTACTAATTCCACTTTCAGCTACCGCCTTAATCCAATAATAATAATTTGTATCATCTTCTATATTTTGATCTAAATAGGTATTCTGTTCTACTACAAATGAAATTTTATTGGCTTGAGAAAAATTATTAGTCTGACTACGATAAATATTATATTTGAGATTTTCATCTTTCCAATTTAATTTCACCTGGGTATCACCTAATATTTGCGTTGAAAAGCGTTGCGGTGCTTCCGGCGCTGATTCCCAAACTACACTAACTCCTAAGCCACCACTGCCATTTTTACAATCCAAATTAATTTTAGTTACTTGATTAGGTAAAACTACTAATTCAGATTTAGTATCACTAAAAACTTCATTTTCCTTGGCGCTTAAAGATAACTTCAAATTATATTGTCCTACTTCTATGTTCTGAGCACTAAAATTAGCTACTGCACTATTATCTTTAGGGTTAACATTAATTTCTTCTGTATATGTTCCTGCATTTTTAGTGACTAAACTTACCGTTCCTGAATCTACATCAGAAGGTAAATTATGCAAATCAACTATTACATTTTTAGTTGCTAAAAACTGTAGCTCATCAACTGATTTAGTAGCATCAGTACTACTGATTACTGCTTGGTCACTGCCTTGGTAAACATAATGTCCTTCATCATCTTTAACCTTAACTTCAATATCATAACTATCATCCAAACTTAAGTCATCAAAGCTAAAAACAACTTCTGATGCATCTGCACTCACATCTTTATCATCTTGTTCCACTAAATTGTGATTTTCATTGTTAGTGATAGTTATTTCAACATTAGATAAATCAATTTGGTCTTCTACTGCTAAAGCTGAACTACTATTATTAGTAATAATATTTTGTAAATAAACAGTTACTCTTAAAGAACCCGTACTAGTTATAAACTCCTCTTTTTCATTACGCGTATTTGTACAACCTCCTAATACTAATACCAAAATTAACAAAACACTCAGCAGTTGCAGTTTATTCTTTATTATACCCATTAATCCCATCTCCTCTTAATTCAATTTAGCCATATATATCCATATACTTTAAACTAAACAACAATCTACTTTTAGAAATTCCTACTTCGCTTATTATCTCTCATCCATAAGCCCAATGAATAATTGCCCTTTAATATATTATAACATATTTATATTTCATTTACTACATTATGCCTATTTTTCAAACTATTTCTTGCTATTAAGTATCATAAAAGGTACTCTCTTTTCATTTTCTACTTTGATTTTACAACCATAAATATCTTTTATATTCCGCAGCTTGTCCTGAAAAATTAATTACAAATACTAATAGAGTGATTATGAGTATTTGTAATATTTTCCATCATAGTTTATTTCATTTACAATGCGCTTATATTATTAATTGTATTATAATTAACCAAGGTCTTCAACAACTTATCTATATAAAACTTCACTTTGTAAGTGAAGTTTTATAGTAACAAGTAATAAGAAAAGAGTGATGAGTAGAAAATCAAAAACAAAGTCAAAATCAAGTTCAAAACCTTTCATTTCAAAGGAATTTAAATGGGGTTTGAGGTTTTGACTTTAAGGTTTTTACTCATTACTGATTACTTTTTACTCGTCACTATAAAGTTGCACTGAAAGTGCAACTTTATATAGACAAATCGCGAGCTATAATAACTCGCGATTTGTCTTCAACCTACCTCTATAGACTTACTTTGCTGATTAGAACTATTTTCTTATGCTGTTTCTAATTCCTTAAGCCAATTTTCGTCTAACTCATCAAATATCTCTGTGGGAATCAAGTATATATAGCCTTCGAATTCTAAAAATTGATGTCTAGTCCATTCTTTGAATTTATTTTCTCTCTTCTCTGCTCCCGAGTCTATTAAATACTCACAAATTTTCTTATATCTCATCTTTTCTGGCATATTATCAATCTTGCGTTTTGAAATAGCAAAAAACTCCTGCATCAATTCTGCACTAGTCATTATTTCATCATTCATTAATTTCATTTCAATTCCCCCAATTAGTTGATTTTTATAGTATATTTTTAGAATATATAAGTTAAACTTCTAATTTTTATATCAGTCTTTAGCTAGCAACTTTAGAATTACTCTTATGCGTACCACTATCCTCTTCTACAGCCTCTAATTCCTTAATCCAACTCTCATCTAATTCATCAAATATCTCTGTTGGAATCAAATACATATCTCCTTCTAGTTCTAAAAATTCATGCTTAGCATATTCTTCAAGCCGCTTCTCTTTCTTCTTAGCTCCAGCATCTATTAGATATTCACAGATCTTTTCATATCTTACCTTTTCTGAAATATTATTAATCATTCTCTCTGACATAGCAAAAAACTCTTTCATCAACTCTGCACTAGTAAGAACCTCATTACCTATCATTTTCATTTGCATCGCCCCCATTATTTCATTTTTTTAATTTGTTTTTGTAATTTATTAATAATCCGTTTCTCCAAACGGGAAATATAAGATTGAGAAATACCTAAAACATCAGCTACTTCTTTTTGAGTTAATTCTTGTTTGTCTTTGCGTAACCCAAAACGTAAAATCATGATTTTTCGCTCTCGTTGGGTTAAACTTTCCATCGCCTCTAATAATAATTCTCTATCTACTTCCTCTTCAATATACTTATAAATTAATTCTATATCTGTTCCTAATACATCAGATAATTTCAACTCGTTCCCATCCCAATCTACATTTAATGGTTCTTCAAAGGATAGTTCTGATTTTTTCTTATTATTTTTTCTAAGATACATTAAAATTTCATTTTCAATACATCGTGAAGCATAAGTAGCAAGTTTGATATTTTTACTTACATCAAAAGTATTCACTGCTTTAATCAATCCAATCGTTCCAATAGATACTAAATCTTCAATATCAATTCCCGTATTATCATATTTACGAGCAATATAAACAACTAAACGCAAATTACGTTCAATCAATACCCCTCTAACCGTCTTATCTCCCTCCTCTAATTTAGCCAATAAATAGTCTTCCTCTTGATTAGACAGAGGGGGTGGCAGAGTTTGACTACTGCCTACATAAAATATTTTTTTGGCTTGATAAAGCCCTAAAATTTGTAATAACTTAATCACATATAATCTAAGTTTCCAACTTACTTTCATTAACACCTTAGTCATCAGAAAATTCCTCCTAATTAATTTTTTAAACTTAAGTTCCAGACATCTTAAATAATTCCGGATTTAATAAAGCTTGATAGTCATCATTTTGATTTAATTTACCCTTTTTTAACGCTATTATAGCACGATCAGTACTTAATTCCTCTTCTTTAGTTTTAATTAAAATTTCATCAGGCCTGAATCCGATCAGCATTCCATTTTCTGCTCCCAAAGAAGAAAATGGAATTAATCTAAAACGTTTGGCCCAAGATGTTTCAATATCTTGCTCAAATAATAAACTTTGATCTGCTTCAGCTGATTCTAATAATTTAATTACTTCTACTGGCAATAAATCAGCCAATGCTTCTAATTCTACTACAATCACTGGAATCTTAGTTAAGGGATCTTGCAAATGATTACCAGTGTCTACTAAGGCAACTAGTTCTTCAACTTGTTCACCAAAAGTAATTTCAATTCCTAAACAAAAAATATTCGGTAGTATCTTTTGTTGAATAAATATCCAACCAAATTGTCCAATAATAATAATAAATAATGAAGCAAAAATTATTAGCCATAAATTATCAGGTGAAATACTTAAAATTCCAGCTAAGCTATTTAAAGGCGAACCACCTGTTAAATTATAGAGAGCTAAAATACCTCCTGCAGTAGCAAAAGTAATTAAATAAAAGTAACCTACTACCTTAAAAAACTTTTTTACTTTTAAAGGAGCAAATGAACCTAAAATCATGAGCATAGAAATAATAATATGAATAAAAATCCGGTTTAAAAAACTAAATTGCGGTAAAATAACTAAAATTGTATAACAAGTACCTAATAATGAAACTAACAACAAACGCCAAATCTTATATTTTAAATCTGATAATTTAGCTGCAGCCCATAGTAATAAATAATTCATCATTAAATTAACACCTAATAATAAATCTAAATAAACAACTAATTTCATGCAGTAATTATCCCCATCCTTCCCTATATAATAAATATGTTATAAGACATTAAAAATATAACTAATAAAACAAATAAACTAAGCACTATTAAATCACCATTAAAAAACTGTTTTCGACAATAATTTAGCAATTATTGAATTTTATCATTTTTTCTCTTACATCTTATATTTTATTACTACATCTTATATTTTCTTGTCGAAATAAAAAATCTCGATGCCCCTAGGGACATCGAGATTTGAAATCATCTATTCTTATTTCTCCGCAGGAATGCGGGTATATCTAAATCATCATCTCCAAAAGATTGAATATCAAAATCATCTTCTGGCTTTTGTTGTTGTTTTTTTCTATTAGATTCTGACTTTTCTTCTTCTTCAACTGACTGCTCAGCAGGTTGTTCTTGTTCTCCACGGTCAAAACCCGTAGCAATAACTGTAACTTTAACTTCATCATTTAATTCTTCATCTACTACTGAACCTAAAATAATATTTGCTTCTGGGTCTGCTACTTCAGAAATAACCTTCGCCGCTTCGTTAGCCTCATGTAATCCTAAATCTGAACCACCAGTAATATTTAATAATACTCCTTTTGCACCTTCAATTGAAGCCTCTAATAACGGAGAAGCAATTGCTGTTCTAGCTGCTTCAACAGCTCGATTATCACCTGTAGCAGTTCCAATACCCATTAAAGCAGAACCTGCATCAGTCATAATTGTTTTTACATCAGCAAAATCAAGATTAATTAAGCCCGGAATAGTTATTAAATCAGAAATACCTTGTACGCCTTGTCTTAACACGTCATCAGCAGTTTGAAATGCTTCTACTAAGCTAGTCTGTTTCTCTACGACATCTAATAGACGATCATTAGGAATAATAATTAAAGTATCAACCTTTTCTTTTAATCTTTCAATCCCATTTTGAGCTTTTTTCATTCTCTGACGACCTTCAACAGTAAATGGTTTAGTCACAACTCCAACTGTTAAAGAGCCTAAATCTTTAGCTATTTCAGCAATAACTGGAGTCGCTCCTGTACCAGTTCCACCGCCCATTCCTGCTGTAATAAATACCATATCTGAACCTTCCAATGTTTCAGCGATCATATCTTCACTTTCTTCAGCTGCTTGACCACCAATTTCAGGATTAGCACCTGCTCCTAAGCCATTAGTTAATTCATCTCCAATCTGTAAAGTGATCTCAGCATTAGAGGAAACTAAAGCTTGACCATCAGTATTAACTGCTACAAATTCAACACCTTTAAGTCCTGAATCAATCATGCGGTCAACAGCATTATTCCCACCACCGCCTACTCCTACAACTTTTATATCAGCAAATTGTTCCATTTCTGAATCAAATTCGAAAGTTGACATTTATAATGTCCCTCCTTAATCTCCTGAATTAAAACACACTTTTAAACCAATCTTTAACCCTATTAATAAAGTTTTCCATCAATTTATCTTCATCTTGATTTTGGGATACATCATTTAATCCCATTTCTGCACCATAACGAACTAATCCTACTGCTGTAGAAAAGATTGCTCCACTTTCTTCAGACATATGATTATAATCTTCACCTAAATCATATATAGAGCCATCTAAGTAATCTAATAAGCCATCCAAATTATTAGGCTTGCCACTTCTAACTGGCATCTCTAATTTTTGTGATACAAAATCAGGCAATCCTTTCAACAACGAACCTCCTCCAGTGATTACCATTCCAGCTGGAACCAAATCTTGGCATTTTCCTTTCCTCAATTCATCATTTACCATAGTAAATATTTCATCAATCCGAGGTTCTATAATTTCAGCCAATCTTTGGCGTGAAACTGTTCGCTGTTGTGCTCCAGAAGTATCTACAATATCAATTTCTTCATCTGCATCAACTAACCTAGCTTCAGCCGAACCATGTATGATTTTTATTTTTTCAGCATTAGTCTTAGGAGTTCTGAGGCCTACAGCTATATCACTTGTAACATGATCACCACCGACAGGCAAAATAGCCGTATACCAAATGCTACCTTCTTTAAATACAGCAATATCTGTAGTCCCACCTCCCATATCTACGAGCACCACTCCTAGATCTTTTTCACTTTCTGATAAAACAGCTTTACTAGCAGCTAAAGGCTGAAGTACAATATCTTCTACTCCAATCCCAGCTCGATTAACACTTTTAGCTAAGTTCTGAATAGAAGTTACAGAACCAGTAACAATATGGGTTTCTGCTTCTAATCTCACTCCTGCCATCCCTAATGGGTACTTTATATCTTTACAACCATCAACAATATATTCTCTCGGTAAAGCATGAATTATCTCACGCTCAGGCGGAATAGAAATAATCTTAGTTGCATCCATAACTCTTTCAATATCTTCATGAGTAATCTCTTTATTTTCTCCCGTTACAGCCACTACACCATGGCTATTCAGTGAAGAAATATGAGACCCTGCTATACCAACAAACGCAGATTCTAACTCTAGTCCCGCCATTCTTTCTGCCTCATCTACTGATGCTTCAATTGATTTCACAGTATCATCTATATCAACAACCATACCTTTTTTTAAACCTTTAGAAGGGCTAGTCCCAACCCCAATTATATCAGTTATTTCCTCATCAGAAACTTCAGCAATAATTGTACATATTTTAGTCGTTCCCACATCTATACCTGCAACTACATTTCGCGGCGCCACTAAATGCCCTCCTTTCTATAATTAAACCAGACTAAAAACTATCTTGTTTGTTTTTAAATTTGTCTTCCTTTACTCTTAAATTCAATAAATATCTTAGTTTTCCTTTTTTTATATCCATTTTTTTGTTTCCAATTGAAATTATTTTTTTACTTTAATGAAAATATTACGGTTATACTTCAAATTTATGTACTTAACTTTAACCTTTTTTTTCTCTAAATCATTATAGATTCTATTAAAAATCTTAGCTTTTTTAGCAATACTAAAGTCCTTACCTAAATTTACTCTACCACCTTCTCTAAGAATTAATAATACCTCACCTGAGGAGAGAACTTTTAATTGTTGGATTTCTTCTAATAATTTTTTAGATAATTTACTCAAATAATCAACAGCTAATTGAGAATTTTTATTTAATTCAACTTTGTTTTTCTTTTTCTTTAAATTTTTATCAATAAACAAAGGATATTTCTTATTGTTTGCATTCTCTAAAGTATCTAAAACCCAACCTTCTTTATCAATTATTACATATGATGATTTATCACTAATTATAGCTACTGGAACTCTTTCCTTAATTTTTATAAATACCTCTCGCGGTAAATCTCTCTTTACTATTGCTCCCTTTACTTGAGGCAAATTTACTAATTTATTTGCTAATCCTTCTTGCTGAACATTAAAAATATTAACTTTGCGATTTAAATTACAAAGTTTAAGTATATATTTATCAGATAATAATTCATTTCCTGTAATATGGACTTTTTTTACTGTAAAATAATTTGAATTTAAAAAACTAACGATACCTATTATAAATAATAACAATAGTAAAATACCTAATTTTGACTTGTCCATATATTCACCTCATTTTAAGGTTCATTAATCCAAAAGTTACTTTGAAACAGACTTACATAAATATTATAACACAAATTACTAATAATGTGAACCTTTCAATTAAGGATAATATTTATTTACTTTAACTTATCTCTTTAAATAGTAATCATTCCTATAAAATACCTTCTTCTTAGCTAGGCTAAGAAGACAAATTTAAACCGCAAGGTTCAATCCTCACGGTTTAAAAATATTTATTCAATTGCTAGTTTCAATATCTTTTCTACTAATTCTGGAAATTCTAATCCACTTTTAGCAGCAGCTTGAGGCAGCAAACTTGTCTCTGTCATACCTGGAATAGTATTAACTTCTAAAACATATACTTCTCCATTTGGATTCACACGCATATCGACTCTTGAGACCCCTTGACAGTTGAGGGCTCGATGAGCTTGTAACGCTAAATTTTGAGCCTTTGCATAGACAGTTTCATCTAACTCAGCTGGGATAATAAATTTAGTTGCTCCTTTAGTATATTTCGCCTCATAATCATAAACTCCCTCTCGTGGTCTAATCTCAATTACCGGTAAAGCTTCTAATTCTTTATTCCCTAATATTCCTACAGTAATTTCTCGTCCGGGAATATAATTCTCAATTAATACCTCTTCATCATAATCAAAAGCCTGATCAATATCACCCAATAAGTCACTTGGGTCTTTAGTAATTGACAATCCTAAACTAGACCCTTCTAAGGCCGGTTTAACTACTACTGGCAATGAAAATTCTTCCTCAATTTTAGTTTTTATATCTGCTTTATTATTACAATACTCTTCTTTTTTAAGCACTATAAATTCTGGAGTAGAAATTTCCATTTGTTCAAAAACACGCTTTGAGCTAACCTTATCCATAGCCAAGGCACTGCCTAAAACACCAGAACCCGTATAAGGAATTCCTTCCATTTCTAAAAAACCTTGAATTGTTCCATCTTCACCATAACGTCCATGTAAAGCAATAAAAGCAATATCAATTTTATTATCTGCTAATTGCTGATGTAAATCCTCTTTGGGATCAATATCTACCACCGTATAGTTTTTGCTTTTTAGTGCATTTAAAATAGCTTTTCCAGTCTTTAAAGAAATTTTTCTTTCAGCTGATTTACCACCTCTAATTACAGCAATTGTTTTATCATTTAACATTATCTAATGCCCCCTCTGATTTTTCTTTATGTAAATTAGCACCTAATTTAATCAATTTTTCTTCTAAGCACTCGTATCCTCGCTCAATATGATAAATATTTTCTATTATACTTTTACCATTAGCAGCTAAACTAGCTAATAATAATGCTGCTCCAGCTCTTAAATTAGCAGCTTTGAGCACTGCTCCTGAAATGTTCTTGCTACCTGTGATTATAGCTTGATTATTATTAACTTCAATCTCAGCCCCCATTTTTTGCAATTCACACGCATGATTTAATCTATTTTCAAAAATAGTTTCAGTAATTATACTCTGTCCTTGGGCCAAAGCTAATAAGCTCATGAACTGTGGTTGCATATCAGTAGGGAATCCAGGATAAGGCAAAGTTTTAACATTAATATTTTTACTGCGAGCTGCTGCTTTAATTTTTACTTCTTCATTTTTAACTTCTATCTGATGACCAGCTTCTGTCAACTTGACCATAATAGCTTCTATATGTTCAGGAATTACATTTTTTATAGTTAACTCACCACCAGTAATTGCTCCTGCTACTAAAAAAGTACCAGCTTCAACCCGATCAGGAATAATTTCATACTCCACTGGATGTAACTGCTCAACACCAGTTACTTTAATCATATCTGTTCCTGCACCTCTAATATTAGCTCCTAGCTGATTTAAAAAATTTTGCAAGTCAACTATTTCCGGTTCTTTAGCTACATTATTAATTATTGTCTGCCCTTCGGCCAAAGTTGCTGCCATCATAATATTTTCTGTTGCTCCTACACTAGGAAAATCTAAATGAATTTCAGCTCCTTTTAATTGCTCTACAGTTCCAGTTAAACACCCTTCTTCCTCTTCAAATTGCACTCCTAAAGCTCTCAGACCTTTTAAATGTAAATCAATCGGACGCGAACCAATATTACAACCTCCAGGTTGACATAACTCCACTTTCCCAAATCTAGCTAAAAGTGGTCCCATTAAAAATACTGTAGCCCGCATTTTATGCATTAACTGTGGAGGAATTCGACAAGCATTGAGACTACTAGTATCAACTCCAAGCCCCTCACTAGTTTCATTAATTTTCGCCCCTAATTCTTCTAACACTTCTTTCATAACTCGAACATCACGCAAGTCAGGAACTTTTTCTAAAACTGACTGACCCTGACCTAAAATAGTAGCTGCCAAAATGGGTAACACAGCATTTTTAGCACCACTAATCTCCACTTCACCTTGCAGCGGAATACCACCTTCAACAATGTATCTGCTCATTCTTCCACCCCCAATCTAGCCAAACGAATCAGCTCATATTTAAGTTTTAAATTTTATCTATTTTCAGTTTATGTTTAGGCATTTTAATCCGTTACTTTAAGTTTGTCCTAGTTTTGCTTATGAGCTCTAAGTCTTGAGCTGTGAGCTTTGGGCTATTGCATTGGCTAGAGATCATTAATTAAAATTCATCTCTTAATTTTTATCTAAATCCTGTTTTGGATTAGGAGGGTTCAGTAATTAACCTGTATTATGCTTTTATTGCTCATAGTTTAGCGCTCAGAGCTAATTACGGCTTAATACCATCATTTCATTAATCAATTTTTCTGCTGCCTGTGGTTCACCAGCAGCTAAGCTAGCTTTACTCATTGCAGCCAATTTATCTTCATCATTTAATAAAACTTTTAATACAGACCATAACCTATCAGCAGTTAAATTATCATCGATAATAACTTTAGCTGCTCCCGCTTTTTCTAAAGCGCGTGCATTATGTTCTTGATGATTATCTGTAGCATAAGGATAAGGAATTAAAATAGCCGGTAAACCTGAAGCAGTAATTTCAGCCAAACCAGTTGCTCCCGCTCGGGAAATAACCATATCAGCTACTGCTAATGCGGCTTCCATGTTATATAAGTAGGGCTTAATTCTAATTTTCCCACTTTCAAAATCATTTATTCCTAATTCCTCTGCTTCAGTGGCTATCCGTTCAAAATCTTTCTTGCCAGTTACATGAAGCAATTGTATATCTAATTTCTCTAATTGTTTATAAATACCTACTAAAGCTTGATTAATACTTTTAGCTCCTCTACTACCGCCAAAAACAAGAATAGTTTTTGGCTCTGGCTTTAAATTTAACTCCTGATAAGCTATAGATTCTTGCTTAGCCAAAATTTCTGGTCGGATAGGGTTACCAGTTACCGTTAATTTATCCTTAGCTTTAAAATAATCTTCAGCTGCTTGATTACTTAAAGCAACTTTATCTACCACTTTAGCTAATAAACGAT
Organism: Halanaerobacter jeridensis; assembly: GCF_016908315.1. GTDB lineage: Bacteria > Bacillota > Halanaerobiia > Halobacteroidales > Halobacteroidaceae > Halanaerobacter > Halanaerobacter jeridensis. Next base: position 21,477 of record NZ_JAFBDQ010000020.1, read on the forward strand.
TAGTAAGACCCGGGTAAGCATTTTGTTCGTGGATTACAGTAGGTATGTTTTGTAAAGCTGCTGCTAAAACAATTGGCCCGCAGACATAACCACCAGTTCCCAATACTAAATCAGGGCCAAATTCTTTTAAAATTCGATAAGATTCTAAAACTCCTATTCCGGTTTTAGTCACTGCCTTGATTAATTGTAGAGATAACTGACGTGAAAACCCTTCCGCCTTAATTGTCTTCAACTCATACCCAGCTTTAGGAATAATATCAGCTTCTAAACCATCTGCTGTTCCTACAAATAAAATCTCTATATCATTTATTTTTTCTTCTAAACTTCTAGCAACTGCTAAACCAGGATAAATATGTCCACCAGTGCCACCACCAGAAATTATCACTTTCATGCCTAACACTCCCAACCCAATATTAATAGTAAAACAGTATAGCAGTTAATCAGTTCCACTTTTTATTATTGATTACTATAGCGAGAAATATTTAATAATAATCCAATTCCAATTGCCATAAATACCAAAGATGATCCTCCATAACTTATAAAAGGTAGAGTAATACCTGTAACCGGCAAAGATCCAGTTACAACTCCCATATTAACTATAGCCTGTAAAGTAATCATAGTTGTAATCCCTACAGCTAACATTGAACCTAACAAATCTTGAGCTCGCAAAGCAATCATCAAACCCCGCCAGGCTAATAAAAAATAAAGCCCAATCACAATCGAAGTTCCCACTAAACCTAATTCTTCTCCTAAAACTGAAAAGATAAAATCCGTTCCTGGCTCTGGTAAGTAGAAAAATTTCTGTCGACTCCGTCCTAAACCTACTCCAAATAAACCGCCCGAACCTAAGGCATATAAAGATTGAATAATATGAAATCCAGTTCCCTGTGGGTCTTCCCAAGGATTAATAAAAGCAAAAATTCTTTTGCGTCGATAAGGCTCACTTAACATAGCATAAACAGCCAAAGGTGCACTAGCAGCTACTAAACTTCCTAAGTGAATTACTCGCGCTCCGGCTGCAAATAACATTACAAAACAGGTAGCTCCAATCACCGCTGTAGTTCCTAAATCAGGTTCCATTAAAATTAAAACACAAACTACTGCTAAAATAGTTAAGATAGGAAATAAACCTACGAAAAAATTACGGATATGATCTTTCCACTTATCTAAATACCACGCCGTAAACATAACCATACCCAATTTAGCAATTTCAGATACCTGGAAATTAATTCCCCCTGCACTAAGCCATCGTTTAGAACCATTAATCTCTACTCCAAAAACTAATACCGCCCCAAGCAAGATTAAACTAAAGAGCAAATAACCTATAGGATGCCACATAGTACTAAACCATTTATGATAATCAATGCGCATTAAAAAAAACATAACTCCTAAGGCTAAAGCGACCCAAATAACTTGTCGTTTTAAAAAATGAAAGCTATCATCATACTTTTGATAAGCAGTCACTGAAGTAGCACTAAAGACCATAATTATGCCAAAGCCCATTAAACTTACAACTGCAAAAAAAACTATCCAATCAGGATTTTTTGCTTTCATGCTACTTCCCCCTTAAATTATTAACTGCTGCTTTAAATAAGTTCCCCCGCTCTTTATAACTACTAAACATATCCCAACTAGCACAAGCAGGAGATAATAATACTACATCACCTTCTTCAGCTAAGGTATAAGCCTTTTCTGCAGCTTCTGCAATACTATCTACATGTAAAAAATTATTATAATTTAACTTTTTAACTTCTGCTTCAATTTCAGGTGCTGTTTCCCCTAATAAAAGCAAAGATTTAACCCGCTGTGGAATTTCACTAGCAAAATCAGCAAAATCGGAATTTTTATCCATGCCCCCAGCTATTAAAATCACTGAATCAGAAAAAGACTGTAGTCCTTTAATCGCTGCAGCAGGATTAGTTGCTTTAGAATCATTAATATAAGTAACACCTTCAATGGTAGCAAACTTTTCTAAACGATGTTCAATCCCTGTAAATGATTTTAATGTGGCAATTAAATCTTCTTTTGCTATTCCTAACAATAAAGCACAAGTTACTACTGCTAAAATATTTTCTAAATTGTGAGGGCCAACTAATCCTAAATCATCTACAGCAATTAGTTGTTCTCCTTGATAATCTAAATCATTAATAATCCATCCATCTTTAACAAAAACCCCACCTTCTACCTTTTCTTTGCGGCTAAAGAAAATAACTTCAGCCTTTGTATCATCAGCAAAATTTCTTACAATCTGGTCATCATAATTTAAAATAGCATAATCATCTTCTTGCTGCTGGGTAACTAATCTCTTTTTAGCATTAATATACTCATCAAAATCAGCATGGCGGTTTAAATGATCAGGGGTAATATTTAATACTACAGAAATTTTTGTTTTGAATTTTTTTACCCATTCTAACTGAAAAGAACTTATTTCAGCTATTGCTAAATCTTCTTCTTCTAGATTTGGTAAATCCTTAATTAAAGCACGACCAATATTTCCTCCCACAGTTACGTTTCTATTTAAATCTTCAGTTATTTCACCTAACAAAGTAGTAGCAGTAGTTTTACCATTTGTACCAGTAATTCCCACCAGCGGCGCTGAAGCAAAACGATAGGCAAGTTCAATCTCTCCAATTATCTCTATTTCCTTTTCCTCCGCTTGCTGTAGCAAAGGAATATCCGCAGGAACACCAGGACTTACCACTATTAAATCTGATTCTAAAATCAATTCAAGACTATGACCGCCTACATCTAATTGAAATTCATATTCTTCTAAAGCATCTAATTCTTCAGTTAGTTCATTCTCTTCTTTAGCATCTGTAATTATTATTTTTGCATTTTTTTGAGCTAAAAATTTAACTACTTCTATTCCTGTTCTCATTCCTAATCCTACTACAGTAACTAATTTATTTTCCAAATTCATAATTTGCTCCTTTCTAACCGATACTTGATAATCCAAGCAGCCCTACTAATGAAAGTATAACTGCCAAAATCCAGAATCTAATCACTATTTTAGCTTCTTCCCAACCTTCTTCCTCAAAGTGATGATGAATGGGACTCATTTTAAAAATCCTCTGCCCACCTGTTAATTTAAAATAAGTAACTTGCATCATTACAGATACTGCCTCAATAACATAAACTCCACCAATAATCATCAATAACAATTCTGTTTGAGTCAAAACTGCTATGGAAGCTAAAGCTCCTCCTAAAGCTAAAGAACCTGTATCTCCCATAAATACTTGAGCAGGATGACTATTAAACCAAGAAAAACCAAGACAAGCTCCTGCAATAGCAGCAGCAAAAATAGATAATTGTAATGCCCCAAATTCAAAAGCAATAAAGGCATAAGTAATGGTCACAATAATTGTCACACCTGAAGCTAATCCATCTAAACCATCAGTTAAATTAACAGCATTAGAAGAACCTACAACTACTAAGATAACGAAAGGAATAAACCACTGCCCTAAATTAATAGTTTGGTCTAAATAAGGAACAATTATTATAGTTCCTATATCTAATTGAGTTACTACTAACCAGGCTAAAATAAATGCAATAACTACCTGCCCCACAATCTTTTGCCAACCACTTAATCCTTTAGAGCGACCAATAATTATCTTAATTGAATCATCTAATAACCCTAAAACCCCATAACCTATAGTCACAAATAAAGCTAAAATAATTTCTAAAGTTAAATCAGCCATAACTAAAGTGGAAATTAAAACTGCTAAAATTATAATAATTCCGCCCATAGTCGGAATGCCTGCTTTCTGCAGATGCCTTTCTGGGCCAACTTTTCTAATTTGTTGACCAAACTCTAAGTGTTTAAACCATTCAATTAAAAAAGGTCCTGTAATAATACATACTAAAAATGAAATTGTTGCTGCATATATTAATTCAACCATTTCCTTTTCACTCCTTAGCTTATTGATTCCACTATTTCTTCTAATTTCATTCCTCGCGAAGCTTTGACTAAAATAGTATCATCAGCCTTCATTATATTCTTCAACTTAACTACTAGATTCTCCTTGTTATTATATGTAAAAATTTTACTTTTATCTACTCCATTATCTTCTGCCCCTCTAGCAATTTCAGCAGCTAAATCACCAATAGTAATAAGATAATCTATTCCTTCTGCTGCTACAACAGCACCTAATTTATAATGTTCATCTTCAGCTACAGTTCCCAACTCTAGCATATCTCCTAAGACTGCAATCTTTCTTTGTTCAGATATCTGACTCAATGTTTTAAGACCTGCTCTAACTGAAGTAGGATTAGCATTGTAAGTATCATTAATAATCTTAATCCCTGCTGCAGTACTCAAAATTTGATTTCGTTTTTCTGTTAGCGAAGCATTAGATAGTCCAACTTGAATTTGCTCTAAATCAAGTCTCAATTCTAATCCTACTGCTGCTGCCGCTAAAGCGTTATATACATTATACTCTCCAGGCATAGGCAAAATAACTTCAGTCTTTTCTCCAGCTCCAAAAAGTTCAAAAAAGACCTGGTCTTGCTGCGCTAAGGTTTTTATGTTTCCTCCTTTAAGGTCTGCTTTAGCTTCTATACCATAATAAATTATATCAGCAGTAGTGAGCTGTGCCATATTCTTAACTCGCTGGTCATCAGCATTTAAAATAGCCACACCTGTACTATCTAAACTCTGCACTAACTCTGATTTAGCTTGAGCAATATTATCAATTGAACCTAATAATTCAATATGAGTTTTGCCTACATTAGTAACAACCCCTATATCAGGTGGGGCTATCTCTGTTAATTGATCAATTTCACCTAAACCTCTCATTCCCATTTCTAAAACTACTGCTTCATAACTTTCATCTAAACGAAATAAAGTTAAAGGTAAACCAATCTCATTATTAAAGTTACCCTGAGTTTTTAAAGTTTTATACTTTTGCCCCACTACAGAAGCAATTAGATCTTTAGTAGTTGTTTTTCCAGTACTACCTGTCACAGCAATCACAGGAAGAGAAAATTGTTGTAAATAATAAGCAGCTAAATCCTGTAAAGCTCTAGTTGTATCTTCAACTTTAATTAACGGTTGGTCAATACTATAATCTTTATCAGCAGAAACAACTGCAGCTTTAGCTCCTTTAGCAAAAGCTTGCTCTAAAAAATCATGAGCGTCAAAATTTTCCCCAATTAAAGCTATGAATAAATCACCTGACTCTAATTGGCGAGTATCAGTAGAAATACTATCTATAGTTAATTCTACTTTGTTATTTATTTCACCATCTACAGCATCAGCAATTTCAATTAGACTTAATGCTTTCACCCTTTTCACTCCCATATTAAAAGCAGATTTTCTTTACTTATCACTACTTTTTTAATTTTACTATCTCTTTTCCTTTTGTCTTTTTCTTATTTCTTTTCTCCCTCCGAGTCTTAGAATTAAAAGACTCTCCGTGCAGCCCCATTCTCTTTACTTTTGGGCTTATTAACAGTCTACGAGTTTTAAACATACAAAACTCTCCGTGTAGCACACAGCGCTTAAATTTAATGCTCATCACTCTACACACTAAATATACAATACATTTTGCAAATTGCTGTGTTTCCGCAATCTATATACAGTTATTTTCCCTAATCTCACTACCAGCTACTATTCTTAATAGCGTTTCGCGCTTGTTCGCGATCATCAAAGTCTATAACGCGGTCACCAAAATCTTGATAAGTTTCGTGACCTTTACCAATAATCAGCACTACATCTCCCGACAGAGCTCGATTAACTGCTGCTTCAATTGCTGCTCCTCTATCTTCAATAACTATATATTCTTCACTAGCATCTCGCTCTAAGTCTTTAATACCCGTCTCAATTTCAGCAATTATATCAACTGGATTTTCACTCCGCGGATTGTCAGAAGTTACAACTGCAAAATCAGCTTCATTGACCCCTAATTGGCCCATCATCGACCTCTTCTTACGGTCACGGTCTCCGCCGCATCCAAATACTACAATCACATCTCTATCGCTACATTCATGAGCAGTCTTTAACACATTTTCCATTCCATCAGGCGTATGAGCATAATCAACAATCACACCATAGTCTTGGCCCTCTTGTACTAATTCAAATCTTCCTGGTACGCCGCTAATCTTTTCTATACCTGCCTTAATATCTGCTAAAGAAAAATCTAAGCTAGCAACTGTAGCTATAGCAGCTAAAGAATTATAAACATTAAATTGACCAGTTAAATTCAATTTAATTTCTAATCTATCATCAGCAGTTAATAAATCATATTTTACACCCTGAGCAGTAACTGCAATATTATCAGCACTAAAATCAGATTCTCCTTCAATACCGTAACTAATTACCTCACCTTCTATCTCACTACAAATTTTATCTGCTCTAGAATCATCAATATTAATAATTGATGGCTTATCATTTGATTTAAATAATTTTAATTTAGCAGCTAAATACTGTTCGAAATTCTCATGGAAATCAAGATGGTCACGACTTAAATTAGTAAATACTTTTCGATCAAAATCAATTTCTAGTACTCTATCTAAAGCTAAAGCATGAGAAGAAGCTTCCATTACTACATGAGTCACTCCATCTTCTAACATTTCAGCAAACATCCGCTGTAAATCAAGTGACTCAGGAGTAGTTCGACTCGATGATTCTTCTTTATGACCTACTTTATTTTTTATCGTACCTACTAATCCAGTCTCCAATCCTAAATTATTTAATACTCCTTCAATTAAATAAGTAGTAGTAGTTTTACCATTAGTACCTGTTACTCCTACAACTGTCAACTCTTCAGCAGGATAATCATAAAACTTAGCGCTTACTTTTGCTAAAGCAGCTCTACTATCATTCACTTTTATCATAGGAATATCTACATCTTCAACTTCCTTTTCTACTATAACTGCTTGTGCTCCATTAGCAATTGCATCTGCAATATATTTATGTCCATCAGTTTCGAATCCACTAATGGCAACAAATAAAAAACCCTTTTCTACCTCACGAGAATCATAGGCAATCCCCGTAATTTTAGTAGTTAAATCACCACTTGTATTATTAATTTCTAATTCTGCAATTAATTCTTGTAATTTAATTAGCATCGCCCCCTTTTAATAGCTTAACCATACTTTTATCTTATCTTCAGAACCTACAGTAAGTCCTGGGTTTGGTTTCTGTTTACTTATTACATTACCCCGGCTTTTAATTTCTATCTGCAGTCCTAGATCTCCTAATAAATCTCTTGCTTCTGATAACTTCAATCCTTTCAATTTAGGCACCGTTACTTGATAATTATCTTTACGATCCTCATTACCAGAAAAGAATAAAATAACAGTACTAGCTTCATTGACTATCACTCCTGCTTTAGGAACTTGCTCAATAATCTTATTCCCACGCCCTTCTAGCTTAACTTCTAAACCACGTTCTATCAATACTTCCTCAGCTTTATCTAAAGTCATATTTTTGACATTAGGTACTTTGACTTGTTCAACGCTTTCTGTTTTTTCTTCTTCTTCTTTAGAATCATTTCCTGGCGGAAGTTCTAAATAGCGCACTGCATCTTTCACCACATTATGAAAAATAGGAGCGGCCACTTGAGAACCATAATAAGGATAACTATCAACTCCATACATCACTACTAAAGCTACTAACTTGGGATCATCTGCAGGTAACATCCCTACAAATGAAGCATCATACAATTTCTTACCATAATGTTTCGCAGTTCCCGTCTTACCACCAATTTTATAACCTTTTACTTTAGCCTTTTTCCCTGACCCCTCTTCTACAACACCAGTTAACAACTTTCTCACAGTTGCTGCTGTCTTATTAGAAATAACTTTTCTTACTAGTTGCGGTTCAATTTTTTTTATTAAACTACCATCCTTCTCTACTATTTCTTTCACTAAATGAGGTTCTAATAATTGTCCATCATTAGCTACTGCTGAAATAGCAGTAATTAACTGCATAGGAGTAACACTAATTCCATGTCCAAAAGAAATAGTTGCTAATTCCACTGGACCAATATTATTTGAAGAATACAATAAACCTTTAGCTTCACCAGGTAAATCAATTCCTGTCTTTTTGCCAAAGCCAAAGGCGCGAATATAGTTATCAAATTTTTCTGTGCCAACTCTTTCTCCTACTTGCACAAAACCAGGATTACAAGAGTTTTCTACTACTTCGGAAAATGTCTGCTTTCCGTGTCCTCCTTCTTTCCAACAATGAATAGTTTGTCCGGCAACCTCTATATGACCAGGACAATAAAACTTATCATTAGGATGTACCACTCCTTCTTCTAAAGCAGCAGAAGCAGTAATTATTTTAAAAGTAGAGCCTGGTTCATATGTATCAGAAATAGCTCTATTACGCCATAACTCTGCTGAATATTCCGTAAACTGATTAGGATTATACGTTGGTCGATTAGCTAAAGCCAACACTCCTCCAGTTTCCGGATTCATCATAATAATAGTTGCTGCTTGAGCATCATGCTCTTTCATTGCTTTATCTAATTCTCTTTCTGTAATGTATTGTAATACATGGTCAATTGTTAAATGTACATTAGTACCATCATCTGGAGCAACATAATCTTTGATTCCATTAGGGATTTTACGCCCAATGGCATCATTTTCAATTGATATTTTACCCGGCTCTCCTCGCAAATAACGGTCATAATAATATTCTATCCCCTGCAGACCTTGGCTATCTACACCAGCAAATCCTAACAGATGGGATGCCAAATTACCTTTAGGATAAAAACGTTTACTTTCCTCAGTAAAATAAATCCCATCTAAATCTAATTGTTGAATCTGCTTTGTCTGTTCTTCACTAATTTTTCGCTCTACATAAACAGCACTAGCATTTTTAGTAATCCGCTGATGAATCTCACTTTTAGACATATCTAAAATTTTGCTTAACTGCTGTGCTACTTGCTGATGATTATCTATATCTTTTGGAGCAGCTACTACTGTATCAGAACTAGCACTAACAGCTAATTCCACCTTATTTCTATCATAAATGATTCCCCGTTTAGGTTCTACTTTTACTTCCCTTAATCTCTGCTCTAAAGCCTTGTTCTGATATTTATTATTATGGAATACCTGTACCCAAGCTGTACGAAGCCCTAATAATACACTACATATAAGAACAAGAATAAATAAAACAAAAATACGCTTGCGTACAGTTACACTTAATTTATTTATTGTTACCACCTCACTCTTTGCTCTTCATTCTATACTCATTCTTTTTTTAATGTCCCTGCTTGTACTGTAGTTAAATCTTTAACCCAGTTTTCTACTTTTTCTTCTAAATTAAGCGATAACTTATTTTTTTTATTACTCTCTTGATTCTTAGTCATTTTTGTTTTTTCTCTTGACTTCCTTCCTTCACTTTCTTCCTTGGCATTAATTACGATATAATTTATATTATCTGGTTGCTCCATATTTAGTTCTTGTTTAGCAATTCTTTCAACTCGCTCTAAAGATTTTAACTTAGCAATTTTTAATTGCAAGTGCTCTTTTTTAGATTCTAATTTTCTTTTTTTATCCTCTAATTTTTCGACCATAAAACTCTTTCTTGATAGTTGAACATACTGATTAATATACATAATAAAAAATAATACAATTACAAATATAATAAAAATAATCATTAACATCGTCTTGGAATTAGTAATTTTATTGGAAGAGTTAGTACTTAATCGATTTTGAGACCGGCTATATTGACTACCACTATAATCTTGTAACTTTTCACTTCTCATTAGCAACCTTATTCACCTGCCTTCGACTTTAGAACTTTTATTTTTTCTCTGCAACTCGCAGCTTAGCGCTTCGCGCCCTATAATTTTCCTCTAATTCTTCTTCAGAAGCAGTTATAGAACTTTTAGTGATTATTTTTATCTCAGCTTCTTCATCACAACCACAAACAGGCATCTTAGGTGGGCAAATACAATCCTGCGCTAAATCTTTAAAGGTATGCTTAACAATTCTATCCTCTAAAGAATGAAAACTAATAATGCAAATTCTCCCCCCAACTTTCAATTTATTTACCGCATCTTTAATAGCAGTTTCGATAATTTCCAATTCATTATTAACAGCTATGCGTAGAGCTTGAAAAGTCCTTTTAGCAGGATGTCCCCCACTTCTTCTTGCACTTGCAGGGATAGCATTTTTTATTAGCTCTACTAGTTCTAAAGTAGTTTCAATTGTTTCTTCTTTTCTCTGCTCTACTATAAAACTTGCAATGCGTTGTGCCCAATTTTCTTCTCCATATTCGCTTATTATCTCAGTTAACTGTTTCTTACTATAATTATTAACTATATCAGCTGCTGTCTGTTCCTGACGCTGATCCATCCTCATATCTAACGGTGCATCATAACGATAACTAAAACCTCGTTCAGGTTCATCTAATTGGTGTGAAGATACTCCTAAATCAAATAAAAAGCCATCAACCTCTGCAATATCTAATTCTCTCAATATAGTGTCCAAATTACTATAATTATCTCTAATCAGATCTATTTTAGGAGCAGTAGCGCTCAAATTTTCTGCCGCTGCTTCAATAGCCGCTTGGTCTTGATCAATGCCAATTATTTGGCCCTCAGAATTTAAATGCTGAGCAATCTCTTTAGAATGACCTGCTCCTCCAATTGTACAATCTACATAAATTCCTTGCTCTTTAATTTTTAAATTATCAATTACTTCAGTTAATAAAACTGCTTCATGTTCAAAATCCATAATTAACTCCCTTTAATAGTAGTTGTTTTTATTATATCTCATTTATTACCCAAGTATAATTCTTATTTACCTCAATGTTTATTTATTCTACATCAACCCCCAAAGTCCTGCTTATTATTACATGACTATTATCAAATAACAACTTTTCCCTCTTATATCTTTTTTTTAATAAAAAGTAACTTTTTAATCCTTGAAACATAAATTAATAATAAGTCAACTTAATGAGGGGGTAAGTCCTATGAAAATTGATTTTTTATTCACCTGGTCTCGGGGAGAGGAAAAAAATCTAAAAGCCTTTGGAGGCGGATTTAAATTACCTCCCCCTTTCAGTTGGATCGGCTCACTATTTAAATCTTAATCAACAAAGGTACCAAGATAGGTACTAAAGAAGATAATACTGCTCCGCTAATAAAAGCAATTGCTACTACCTCTTTTTCCGTCACACTTTCTGAAATCAGGGGTAAAGTAGTATCCATTGTTGTTGCTCCTCCAGGGGCAACAACAATAATTTCATTCTTCCACTGTGCTAATAGTGGGATTAAAATAATAGCAAAAACCTCACGAAAAACATTAGTCAAAAATGCTAATATGCCTAAATCAGTACTATAAATTTTAGTTAATATAACACCAGATAAACTATACCAACCAAACCCAGCACCTATAGCACTAGATTCATTTAGAGACAAATCTAAAACAACACCTACAATACTTGTCCCTACAATGCTGCCGATAGCAATTAAAATGGGAATTAAAAGTACTTTCCATCCCAACTTTTTTAATTTATCAATCACCTGTTGATTAGAGCCTAAATCAATTCCTACTCCTAATAATAACACAGCTAAGCAAAATGTCGAAATGAAATCTAAATTATGTATTAAAAAACCCGGATTACTGAAATAACCAGTTAAAATACCAAAAATAATTACTGCAATAATTGCTACTAACATCTATTTTTCCTCCCCCAAATAAGAATGAAAAACATAAATCATAATCAAACTACCTGCAATTGATCCTCCTGCTAATAAAATGGCTTCTAATCCTATTTGATTTAAATTATTTAATATTTTATCATTATTACCAATTTCAAACCCCATAATAAATAATAAAACAAATAATCCTCCTAAAATCAAATAATGAGCCAAATCAGTTATTTGATTCGGTAATAAATTAAAATATCCAATACAAATTCCAATTATTAAGGAAATGATAAACATCCACATTTTTGTTACCTCCTTTGACTATTCCAATTATAACATATATCCTGGACTAGTTCTAGGAGAGTAAAAAATTACTTGACATAAAATAATACTAGCCAACTTGGGCTAGTATTATTAAAAAACACACTTTTATATTCAATATACTAATTTCTATCCTGATTAATTTTTTAAATATTAATTAACCTCAGCTGGTAATACAATTTTAGTACCAGTTTTATCTTTCAAAGAAGATAAATTATTAATCTCTTTAATATCATTAACGTCTACATCGTATTTTTCTGCTAATTTAACTAAACTATCATCAGATTGAACTTCATAATAACGCTCTTTAGGAACTGGGATTTTAATTTCTTGACCAATTCTTAAATCACTTACATATTGAATATTATTATATTCAAGAATTTTAGCAAAAGAAATATCAAACAAATTACCAATATCCCAAATACTAACCTCGTTTCTTACTTTATAAGTGAATGGTTTAACTATTTTTTCAGTATTCGTATTATTCGTAGTTGATTCCACAATTTTTGGAGTTAAGAAAATAACTAATTCGGTTTTTTCTGTTTCAGTTTTTTTACTGCTAAACATTTTACCGAACAAAGGCAAGTCACCTAGAAATGGAACTTTTTTCATATTTTCTCTTTCTTCTTTAGTGATCAAGCCTCCAATAGCAATTGTTTCTCCACTTGCTACTCGTACATTAGTTTCAACTTTTCTAGTATCAATAATTGGATAGGTAATATTATCTGCTGTCTCAAAAGTATCAGCAACTATACTAGTTTCTGGTTTAACATCCATATAAACTTTATTATTTTCAGTTATTTGAGGCGTAATATCTAAACTAATTCCAATATCTTTAAACTCAACTTCAGTCTTACCATCGCCACCAGGTTTTACAATTGGATATTGACTACCTATATCAATAGTTGCTGATTTACCTTCTACAGTAGTGATCTGAGGATTAGCCAAATTAGTTGCTTCATCATTATTTTCTAACATATTAATTATGCTTAAATAATTAAGACTAATATTATCAGAAATAGTAGATATATTAGATTCTGAACTAGGAACATTATTATCCTCGCTTCTATCTACAATAGTAGCACTATTCCCATTGGCAGTTAACTTTTGAAAATTCCAATCCACACCTAATCTTTCTAGACCGCCATGACTTATTTCTTCTACTCTCGCTTGAATGATTATTTGTAGTTTTTCCTGGTCAAGCTGTTTAATAGTACTCTCAATTTCTGGTAGTTTGCTCTGATAAGTAGTTACTATTAAACTCTTAGTTCTTTTATCAACTCGAATTGCTTTATCATTAACTAATAAATTAATACTTTTCTTTACCTCACTTGGATCACTATTCTTCATTTTAAATACTCTAGTTACTTTTTTTCCAAAACCTTCTTCTAATTTTCCAGGTGCAGCAACTAAAATAGTATTATTGACAATTCTATAATCTAGTCCGCTACTTTTTGCTAACAAGTCTACCGCCTCTCGAAAGGAAATGTTTTCTAAATGAACAGTAGTTTTTCCCTTCACTGAACTATCTGTCACAATATTCATATTTGCTACATCAGCTAGAGCTCTAAAAGCATCTCTTAATTGTACTGATTGAAAATTCAAATCAATATCATTTTTCTGAGCAGCAACATTTCCACCTACTAAACCAATTAACACCATCAATATAAAAACTGTAATTAAGCTCCGTTTGATATTAATCTTGCCCACCCCCAAAAGTATAAGTTAGTTCTTTCCCGTATTCTTCTATAACTACTCTTTTTTGATTTATATCTTTAATGATTAAACTTTTAATTCTATCACCAGGTTTAACTATTTGCACATCTTTATCTATACCAATAATCGCTAATCTTTTTCCCGGCCCTCCTAATAACCCTAACACTCTAACTTTACTAGCAATTCTCTTTTTAACTTTTTCTTTCTTATTCTCTTTCGTAGATTGATTATTTCTATTTTTAGTACTCTTATTATTTGTAGGTTTCTTTGCTTTTTTTACCCTTTTTAATGGTGATTGAAACGGATTAGACTGAGCAGCTAAAGTTTTAACTTCTTTCTCTTCAGTTACTTCCTTACTATCTTTATTTGCTTTAGCAGGTTTTTCATTTACATTACTCACTAATCCCGCAACTTCTTTTTCAAATTGATTAACTGTTTGTTCACTAGTTGTCATCTCTAAATAACTCCAAACACCAATAGCTATCACCCCTACAATAAAAATACTTAAAATAATAATAACTATAGGAGCATTTTCCCTAAATACTGCTGGCTGTTGATTATTATTTGTCTGCAATTTCAACTAACTCACCTCCCCTGGACATCATCAGTAGCAAAGGCTACTAATTTGATTTGAACATTGATTTCTGCTTCGGATTCATTGTTATTAGCAATCCCTGCTTCTAAATTAGAATTCAAATTTAATGTATCGACTTTTATTAAATACTTTAATTTTTCAATTTTATTTACAAAATTAAGCATATTATTATAATCGCCGCTAACCTGAATTCTGATCGGCATTTTAGTATAACCATACTTTTGACTTTCAGTTTTATAATTCTTAATTGATTCCATTGTGTTTAAATTAACACCAGTCTCATCTATTAATTCATTTATTTTTACAACTAAGTCACTCTTTTGACCAATTTTAATTGCTTGGTCTTGGTCATTCTTCTCTAATTTCACTAATTTTTCCTTATAAGCTCGTTTCAATTCTTCTTTTCTTCTTAATACATCCTGATTTTGTTTAATACTAGAAACAGTTTGCTCTAAATCATTATTTATATCTGCTACAGCATCTGACTTAGGTTTATATAAAAAAATGTAAAATGAAATAGAGATTGCTGCTACCCCTAAAATAATCAGCAGAATTTTTTCTCGATTACTAATCTCATTCCAATTGATCATTACTAGTTCCCCCCTTATTAGCTAATTTGCCCGTAATTCTATAATAAACAATTTTACTTTTGTTGTACTGTTTTTTATCTAATTCTCTTTGCTTTACTAAATCAATAGAAATATCCATGAATTTTGGGGAAGCTTTTAACTTTTTAAACAACTCACCAATTTCTCGATTATCAACAGCATAACCTATAAATTCAAATTGATTTTTGCCTAGTGAATTAAAAGAAACGATCCAACTATCATTAGATACTAACTTTTGTAAAGAATTTAAAATAGGAGTTATTTCCAATTTAGTTCCTAAAATTTCTTTCTTTTCTTCTAACTGTGTTTCTACTTGTTCTTTTTTCTGTTTTAAGGTTTTAATTGTTTTTAATTCCGTTCTTAAATTACTGAGTTTATTTTCAGCAATAGTTAACTTTTTTGTAGCAATCCTTTCATCAACAATTAAGCTAGTATAACTATATACTACTACTAAAATAACTGCTATAATAGCTATTCCTCCAAGCAATAACCACTGTTTAGGAAGGTCAAATAATCCTTTCCGTTTATACTCAGGAGGTAATAAATTTATCATTCTGTTTCCTCCTTTCTTAAAGACAAGCCAATACTTACACCTAATAATTGAGCAGCTTCGTCTAAATTATAACCGCTCAAATTACTATTCTTGATACTCAAACGATCAGATAATCCTAATGCTTCTACTTTTACCCCAAATTCTTGAGTTAGATGTCTATCAAATCCGGCTAGATTTGCTCCACCACCAGTTAATACTATTTTTTCAATATCATTATTAGTATTTTTCACTTGGAAATAGTCTAAAGAGCGATAAATTGCAGTAGTTAAATTCTTCAAAATAAAATTAGGCTCAGCTTCAGTAAATAAATTATTCTCTTTTTTATATTTTTCTGCCTCTTCTAGAGTTAAATTATGAGCTTCAGATACCTCTTTAGTAATACTTTGCCCACCCATACTTACTGTTCGACTAAACAATAGCTTATCTTTACTAACTATTGAAATATCAGTTGTTTTGACCCCTACATCAATCACACAGATGGTAGGACTTAAATATAATTTGTCAACTGTTCTAGCTATAGCAATTGGTTCAGTTTCAATTGCTACTGGAATTAAATCTAGCTTATTAAATAATTTTAGATATTTATTAATTAAGTTTTTCTTAATTGCAATTAACAATAATTGATATTGCCCATTAGGGGTTTCTCCTAATAACTCATAATCTAAAACCACTTCATCAACTTCTACTGGCAGTTGGTCTTCAGCTTCCCATCTTACAGTCTCTTGCAGCTGATCTTCATCAAGATTTGGTACTTCAACTGTTCTACTAATCACTTGTTCCCCACTTACTGCTGTTACAACCTTATTAGCACTAAATTCTCCATCATCCAGAGCTTGTTCTATTGTACTAGCTAAGCCATCTATATCTACTAATTCACCATCCTTCACTAATCCTTGAGGAGTCTTCAAAATCTGTAAATTATTAAGACCAATCTTTCCCCAACTAGTATCAACTTCTGTAATTTTAATTGACTCTTCGCCAATATCTAAACCAATTACTTCTTCTTCAAAAATACCATTAAATTTTTTCTTTACTTCATTAAATAAACCCAATCAGCTCACCTCACTTATTAGTTAGTTAAATCATTATTAATTAGTTATAATTAACTATTACTCTCATCTGTCACCTCCTCAAAATTATTTTTCAGTCCAATTTATAACTCTAGGATAAATAGTTCCGGCTTGATCATTTAAACCAGCTTCTAAAGCTTCCCAAACCATTGCTAATCTTGTCTTATCTACATCCTCTCTAGCTTGACTAAAATCTGGATCATATTTTGGATTTTTTTCAGGTTCCTCTTTCATTCCTCCTACATCAACAGCTCCAGAAGTTAAGATCGGCCCATGAAAATAATTATTAGTTATTGACCCACTAATTGCTGGTCTTTTATCATGTATAGAGCCAACACCTGGTCTTCCATCACCATAATCAATTGCTTTCTCTCTTTCCCCTGTATCTTCATCTACTACATTCCATTTGAAGTTTTTAGCTGAATAGATAAAACTATTTTCTGTTTGCAGATCCTTAAATTCATTACGGTGTCTTCCAGTAAATTCCACTTGTCCCTTAACTACAAAATAAATATTACTTAGCTTTTTAATACTATTTCTTTCAAAATCACTAATAGACATATCTCCTTCTAAAACAATCACTGTCGGATCATCTTGAGGACCTACTAAATTGTATTCTCCTAATTCTAATTGAAACCCCTGATCTTCAGGGTCTAGATAAAAGATACCACCAGGCAAATTAGCTTTAGGAGCTCCTTCAGGCAAATCCTCTACAGCCGGGGGCAATGGAGGCTCTTTACCGAAAACATTTTCCCAATAATCTCCATCATAATAACCTCCCCACCAACCAGAAGACCTATATTCACCTAAAATACGATCTCTATCTTCAGGTTCCCATTCCGAACCAGCACCTTTCTTACTATATACCCTCTGAAATATATTTTCTCCCCCTGCATTCCCAGAAAGTTGACCAGTTAAATTTTCAAAATATCTCTGTCTTGAAGAATTTTTAGCTGCTGTCTTAAAAGCTTCAAAATCAAAGAGATTGATCATATTTCTCATCTTAATCAAATTATTTTTATTAAAATTCCAACTATTACATTCAGTAAATTCTTTTACCCACGGGTACTCAATATCATCAGCTACTAAATGTAACTTATAACGATCAATAATATCAGTAATACTTCCTCCGGGGTAAACACTAGCTGCAATTTTTTGAGTAACATCTTTATATTTTCCTTGAATACTTAGTTTCACTAATCCATTATTAGGTCCAGTTTGATATTGCTCTAACTTATATTTATACTTCCCATTTTTAAAACCTAAATTTTCATGATAGCTACTCCAAGTTCCATTACCTACTGCTGGCAAACTAGTAATATCAGGAATAGAATGTATAGCACCAGATACAGTATTGACTGTACTAAGTTTATCCATCAAATCATACATCACTATTTCAAAACCAGATTCTGATACACTTAAGGCTTTAGTTTGTTCTTCAACCTGATTTGTTGCCTTAATTCCAGTGATCACATTATTAGAAACTACGATTCCAATAGGAACTAAAACAATAATAATCATCAGCCCTATCATGAATACTGCCCCTTCTTGGTCTTTCAAATTAATCACCCCACTCCACTTTTTCTTAAATCTACCAATCAAAATTACCTACATTTCTTAACTTAATACTATCATTAACGGAATAAGTGATTTGTAATTTTTTGTGAGTATAAAGCAAAGTAAATCTAATCTTTAATAGCTTCAAATCACTATCATAACTAAATACATCTAATTTATTGCCATTATTATCTTTTTGTCTTACTATTTTTATTTTATCCCCAGCAATAAATTGCTTTTCTAAATGACTACTCCAATCACTGGGATAAGAAGAATTAAAGCGCTGATAAGATATTAAAGAATTAGTATTCGGGTCAAAATGATATCTCCCTACATGATCAATATTATTATCTAAGTCTGAGTCAAATTTATAACATAATTCATTATTGGGCCAAGTATCAGATTGATTAGCTATTTCAGCAGCACCGCGCAAGTCTTTACCTAATCTTGCCATAATAATCTGACTTTTACTCTTCAACAAACTCTTATTTTCAGTTATTTGAGCTGAATTCAAAGAACTTATAAACATAGTCCCAACCCCCGATAAAAGCAACACAAATAGCGCCATGCTGATAAACATCTCTACAATAGTAAATCCTTCTTCTGAATTGTAAATATTCTGATAATGATTAAACATATAATCACCTTCTATTAAATTTAACGACGTGTAATTAAAGTTGATAACTGTTTCTGCTGCATATTATTAGACCGATCCAAGTATTTAACTTCTATACTTACTGTTTTTATTTCCTTAATTTCTATTTCATTGCCACTACTATCTTTAACTAGATCACCATCACTATCTCTCTTTTTATATTCTTCGATTTTAACTACTGCCATCATATTCTCTTTTTTTATAAAAATATTATTCGCGCCATTAATACCTAAGTTATCTGCTAATTTTTCAAATGCATCAGAACTATTCCCATCGTCATCACTATTTAAGCTAGCTATTATATCATTAAAATTACTATAGTATCCATTCAATCTCATCCGAATATGAGTAGGGCTAAATGCACCTGTTTCTGTTTCATCACTATAATTAGTACGATCGTAGCCTTCATTATTTACCATATCTATACTTACAGATTTGATATCTTCGCTAATTCGTTTAGCAAACGATAAAGCTTGAGCTGACTTTTCATTTTTTACAGTCGCTTTGAAATTATAAACAAAAGTACTAGCTATAGTAAGTAAAGAAACAGTTAAAATTGCAACTACTACAACAATTTCAATAATAGTAAATCCATCTTCTTTTTTCATATCACTACCTCCACAACTGATTGATATACTTACATAATTAATCTCAAATACCAATCAATAATCACTTGACCATAAAAAATCATAATTATTGTCCCTAGAGCAATCAACGGTCCAAAAGGCAATTTAGATTTACGAGTCTTCTTGCCTGCTAATAATAAAAACAAAGCAATTATTGAACCCAACAAAGAACCTAAGAAAATACCAAGCAAAGTCAATTTGGGGCCAATAAAAGTTCCAATCATAGCAGCAAACTTAACATCCCCAATTCCCATTCCGCCTTTAGTAATTACGGCAATTAATAATAAAAACCCAGCTGGAATCAATAATCCTAACAAAGCTAACTTAATAGAAATATAATTGAAGATTAGACTAAATATAAGACCAATAATAATACCAAAGTAAGTTATTTTATTAGGAATAATCTGCAATTGTAAATCTATTATACTGCTTGCTATTAATAAACTAATCAACAGCATCAAGACCCCAAGTTTTACAGTTAAAGAAAATTTTAGATATAAACCCAAAAATAAAAAAGCAGTTAATAATTCTACCACTGGATACTGCCACGAAATTTTTTCTTCACAATACCGACACTGTCCTGTAGTCCATAAAAAACTAACTACTGGTATTAAATCATAGTATTTAAGCTGTGTTTCACAATTAGGACAATATGATCTTCCAAATGTAATTGATTGTTCATTAGGAATTCGATAAATTACTACATTTAAAAAACTACCAATCATTAATCCAAAAATAAATATTATGATTTGTATTAGCATTTGATTCCTCCAATTTTCAACATATTATAGTTACTCAGTGTAGATACACTGAGTAACTATATAAATTAATTAGTAACTGTAACACCATTATTAGTTTCTAATGTAACAATAGTACCGCCAGAATTAGGAACATTATATTGTAATTTATAATCTACTGCAACTCCATTTGGATTGCTCAGTTTACCTTCTCCACCATTAGCAATACTACCAGCATTATCATAATCTGTATTATTTATATCTTGAATTTGCTCACTAGAAGCATATCCACCAGTTTGAAGAGCACTTAAAGAATTTGGATATTTACCATTATCAATATAATACATCTCCATTGAAGTTTGAATACTTTTAAACTCACTCTGTACTGCTGATACGTTTGCTTTGCCTCTTACACCTGTCAACTGTGGAATTGCCACAGCAGCTAAAATACCAATAATCGCAATTACAATCATCAATTCAATCAAAGTAAATCCTTCTTCACAACTAAATACACTAGCAAATTTTTCTTTAACTTTATTAATTATAATCGCCACCTTCTTAGAATTATTATTATAATTTATTTATATTAATTAGTAACTGTAACACCATTATCAGCATTTAATGTAACTGTTGTAGAAGTATTAGGAACAGGATATTTCAACTCATATCCTCCACCAGTAGTTGCAGTAAGTGAAGCCCCCGTAGCATCATCATATTCAGTTCCATTCATATCTTGTATTTGTTCGGTAGAAGCATAATCTCCACTTGCCAAGTCAGCTAAATCAGTAGCATATGAACCATTATCAATATAATACATCTCCATTGAAGTTTGAATACTTTTGAACTCACTCTGTACTGCTGATACATTTGCTTTACCTCTTACACCTGTCAACTGTGGAATTGCCACAGCAGCTAAAATACCAATAATCGCAATTACAATCATCAATTCAATCAAAGTAAATCCTTGTTCTCCATTCAACTTAATCATTTTGTACATCCCCCTCTAAAATTTAATGAATTTTTTAATATTATTACAAATTAGATCTTAACTTTTGTTCTTAATTCTTCACCTCCTTAATAAACTCGTCTCTTTAAATACTACCGATCATATTAAACATCGGTAACATAATTGAAATTACTATTCCACCAACTACTAAACCCAAGACTACAATTAAAGCTGGTTCAATTAATGAGACTACAGTTTCAATTCTGTGTTCCACTTCCCGATTGTAAAAATAAGTTACTTTTTCTAACATTTGAGCTAAAGCTCCTGTTTCTTCTCCTACGCGAATCATCTGCAACACCATTTGAGGAAAAATACCATTAGCAGCCAAAGGATCAGCTATACTTTCTCCTTCACTAATACTTTCTCTTGCTTCAGTCACTCTATCAGCAATAATCCGATTAGTCATTATTCTACTAACTACATCTAGACTATCAATAATTGAAACTCCACTTTCAATTAATACTGCTAAAGTACTAGTAAAACGAGCTACAGCAATTTTAGTAATTAAATCCCCGATTAATGGAGTTTTTAATAATAATCCATCAATTAATCGCTCTCCTTGCTCTGTCTTATAATAACGATATAAAGCCAACATTGCTGCAAGTATGATTCCTAAAACTGCTATACCACCTACTCCAGATAAAAAACCACTTAAGTTTAGTAATATTTTAGTCGGCAGTGGTAAAGTTACATCCATATCATTAAACATATTAACAAAAGTAGGTAAGATACCAATTACTAAAAATGCTACTACTCCTATAGCAACAAAAGAAATTACTGCTGGATAAGCAAGAGCTGAAGTAACTTTTTGCTTTAAATCATTTTCATTTTCAAAATGATCAGCCATTTCTTCTAAAGATTCACCAAGTAAACCACCTGTCTCACCAGCTTCAACCATACTAGTAAATAACTGTGGAAAAATATCACTTTCTTGCTTTAAAGCTTTAGATAATGACATTCCACTTTCTACATTATCTTGGACTGAAATTGTTGCTTCTTTTAATTTGTAGTTACTAGTTTGCTGGGCCAAAATCTCTAATGACCTAACTAATGACAATCCAGAATTGATCATTGTAGAAAACTGCCGACAAAAAACTGCTAGGTCACCTAAACCTACACCTTTAATCTTCTTGAAAAATTCTCCAATTCCTTCTTTTTTTTCTTCTAATTCCAATTTAGTGATATAATATCCTTGATCTTTTAATTTGTTGGCAGCTAATCTTTCATTCTCGGCCTGGATTTTCCCCTTTAAATTATCCCCTTGATTAGTTCTAACCTCATAATAAAATAATTGTGGTTGAGCGATAATAGATCACCTTCCTTTTTCAAATTAAGCTCTCTAGAGTTTCTCTATTTAAAGCTCTAGTTAATGCTTGTTCCCTATTTATTTTTCCTTGACGATAAAGATCACGCAAAGAATAATCCATAGTATGCATCCCACTTTGCTTACCTGTCTGCATTACGGATTCAATTTGATGAACTTTGCCTTCTCGAATTAGATTTCTAACTGCTGAATTAGCCATCATCAATTCAGTAGCTAAAACTTTATTCCGCCCATCAATAGTAGGTAATAATTGCTGAGATAAGACCCCCATTAAAGTCAATGATAACTGACTTCTGATTTGGCTTTGCTGATGTGGTGGGAAGACATCAATAATTCTATCAATAGTTTCAGAAGCGCCATTAGTATGTAAGGTTGCTAATACTAAATGGCCTGTCCCTGCTGCAGTTATAGCAGTAGAAATAGTTTCTAAATCTCTCATTTCTCCTACCATAATAATATCTGGGTCCTGTCGTAAAGCAGCTCTTAATCCATCAGCAAAACTATCTGTATCTTCTCCTACTGCTCTTTGATTAATAATCGACTGCTCATGACTATGAGTATATTCAATCGGATCTTCTAAAGTAATTATATGTTTATCATCTTGGCTATTTATTAAATCAATCATAGCAGCTAAAGTAGTAGACTTACCACTTCCAGTTGGGCCAGTTACTAAAAACAATCCTCGAGGTTCAGTAATAACATCTTTAACCTTCATTGGAACCCCTAATTCATTTAATGATAGAATTTTATTAGGAATTATTCTAAATGCTATAGCAGGATTCCCCCGTTGATAATAAACATTAATTCTAAAACGGTACTCATTCCACTGGTAACCTAAATCAGTTTGTCCCTCTTTTTGCAATTCTCTTTTCTTTTGAGAATTTTTTGGTAGTAATTCAAGAACAAAGTTTTCTAAATCTTGAGGAGTTAATTTTTCATTCCCCACTTTATTTAAGCTACCATTTACTCTAATAATTGGCCTGATTCCAACAGTTAAATGTATATCAGAAGCTCCAACATTGACTCCTCTTCTTAATATATTGACTAATTTCATTACTTTCACTCCTAACTTAATTGCACCTTAGTAACTCGCTTAGCTTCTTCAATAGTAGTTAATCCTTTGCCGACTTTACGTAAACTTGAAGTCTCTAAAGTATCCATTTCATCTTCTTTAGCTGCTTCTTCTATTTGCTCAGCAGAAGCACCACTAACTACTAGCTCTTTGATTTTAGGTATCATCTCTAAAATCTCATGAATTGCTGTTCGACCTTTATATCCAGTTTCATTACATTTTCTACACCCAACACCTTTATATAATTCAATACTATCTTCGCCAATACCTAAATAATCCTCTAGTTCTGGATCTACTAACGGATCACTCTCTTTAACTTTACAATTCGGACAAATAGTTCTTACTAATCTTTGTGCCATTACTCCACTAACAGAGGAAGCTACTAAAAAAGGTTCTACTCCCATATCAATTAATCTAGTTAAAGCACCAGCAGCATGATTAGTATGTAATGTACTAAAAACAAGGTGACCAGTTAATGCTGAATGCACAGCCATTTCAGCAGTTTCTTTATCTCTTATCTCTCCTACCATAATTGTATCCGGATCTTGTCTTAAAATTGATCTTAAACCAGTAGCAAATGTAAGTCCTGCTTTAGGATTAGTCTGCACTTGATTAATGCCTTCTAATCTATATTCCACTGGATCTTCAACAGTAATAAGATTTTCATCAGAATTATCTAAAGTACTTAAAGCAGAATATAGAGTAGTCGTTTTACCACTACCAGTTGGACCTGTAATCAAAATCATACCATGGGGTTGATCAATCATCCTTCTAAACATAGTTTTATGCTGGGGAGAAAACCCTAATTGATCTAGGTCTAACATCAAATTACTTTTATCTAAAATTCTTAATACAATTTTTTCTCCTCTTACAGTAGGCAAAGTAGAAACTCGCAAGTCAATCTTTTTACTATTAACTATTATCTGAATTCTACCATCTTGAGGGACACGTCTTTCTGCAATATCTAAATCAGCCATAATCTTCATTCGTGATACCAAAGCAGCATGAATATCTTTAGGAATATTCATTTCAGTGTGTAAAATACCATCTATTCTATATCTAACTCTTACTTCACTTTCCATAGGTTCAATATGAATATCACTGGCAGTAGTTTCTACTCCATCACGAATAATATTATTAGCTAATTTAACAACTGGAGCTTCATCAACCATTTTTTTAAGTTCTTCCACTTCTTCCTCACTTACAGTTTCAAGTTCTCCTTCATCCATATCACTAACAAACTCATTAACTAAATCTTCATTGCCAAAATGTTGCTTTAAAGCTCTATTAAGTTCTGATTCTAAGGCAATTACAGGATCTATTTCATAACCTGTTTTAAGTCTAATATCATCAATTGCCATTACATCCAAGGGATCAGCCATTGCTACGGTAAGTGTGTTATCTTCTTTTTCTATGGGAATAGCTTTATGTTTTTCAGCCATTGATTGTGAAATTTCTTTAGCTATTTTAGGATCAACTATGATATCACTTAAATCAACTTGGGGGATACCCAGCTGAAATTCTAATGCTTCTACTACATCTTCTTCATTAATAAGACCCATATTCTTTAATACTTCACCTAAACGACTATCTGTTGTTCTTTGTTTTTTTAATGCTTGATTAAGCTGATCTTCAGTTATAAATCCAGCCTCAACTAAAATATCTCCTAATCTTTTCTTTTTTATCATTATTAAATTCCCCCACTTTGAAATAATTACTTATTAGATAAGCAACAAATAAAATATTTATATCATGTTTATTACAAAAAAACCATTTTTAATCATCTATAGTAAAATTATTCTATTTATCTTTTGATTGTCCTTCATTAAAATTAAATTTATTAACTTTTATTTACATCTTATTCATAATATATAAGTTAATAAATAATTATAGAGGATATAGCTTTCATTTAATTAAAAAAATAGTATCTTTAGTAAAAATATTCTATTTATCTTTTAATTCTCCTTCTTTTTAGTAAAATTTTTCAAAAAATAAAAAAACTCCTCTATTAGGAGGAGAAAAACAAAAAATAAAAAATACTCCCATTTAAGGGAGTATTAATTTTAATTGGGGTGGATGACGGGATTTGAACCCACGGCCCCAGGAGCCACAATCCTGTGCTCTAACCAACTGAGCTACATCCACCACATTATAAATGAAAAAATTAAAAGTAAGAATTAATAATTTATTTTTACAAAAATCTATTTTTTCATT
>NZ_JAFBDQ010000021.1 GCF_016908315.1 Halanaerobacter jeridensis
GTTCTTTCTTCATAATCTATCTCATCTTCTAAAACCAACACTTCCGCAATAGCTACGCCTGGGGAAGCTGCTACCCCTGTTAATTGTTGACTCATATTCAGCCCCCCTTTATTTATTCTTCATCAAAACCGCTTTGGATTAATTCTACAATTGCATCAACAGCTTCTTCTGCATCTGCACCTTCAGCTCTTACAGTAACTTCAGTACTCTGTTTAATTCCTAAACTCATAATTCCCATAATACTCTTGGCATTAACTGCTTGTCCGTCTTTAAGCAATTCCACATCACTATCATAATTACTAGCTTCCTCTACCAACATAGATGCCGGTCGCGCATGAATCCCCGTTTCATTTTGAATCATTACTTTTTTCTCCATAGTGTCTCCTGGTATTGAATATACCAGGAACTCACCTCCTTATAGTAGTTTAATTATAATCTTAGCCTTAACTTATAATTTTATCTCCTAAAGAATTAGAATCTTTTAACTTATTATAGGTTCTAATAATATCTTTACCTAATAAACTATTAGCCTCAATTTCAGTTACTTCTTCTAAAGCCTTCTCTACACCATCTTTTTTGATCATAGTTTGAATTTCTTGTGCTTCATCATCACCTTCTGGGGCAAATAATAACCCTGCTGCAATACATTTACGTAAACCGATGGGGAAAATATTCATCTTCAATGCTCTTAGAGCCGGTTTAACTAATCTATCTTCAGGTCCTAACTTTCTAATTGGATCTCGACCTACTCGAGATACTGAATCTTGTAAGGCTGGATTCTTAAATCTCTTTAAAATCTTATCAATATATTGTTGATGAGTTTTTTCTGCAAATCCATACTCTTTAATTAAAGTTCGACCAGATTCTAATAAAGCATCTTTCACAGTTTGATAAATCTCTTCATCTTTAATTGCTTCATGAATATATTGATAGCCCTTATAATATCCTAGATAAGCTGTAGCTGCATGGCCAGTATTTAAAGTAAATATTTTACGCTCTACAAAGGCCAATAAATTATCTGTTAAATCCATACCTTCTATTTCAGGTATTTCTCCTTTGAATTGCGTTTCATCAACTATCCATTCTTTAAATGGCTCTACTTTAACTGTTAATCCTTCAGTTTCCTGCGGTGGCACTATTCTATCTACTGCTGAATCAGGAAACCCAATATAGTCATTAGCCTGCTCTTGTTCTGCTTCATCTAGTTTTTCATAAACATATTCTTGCAATTTAGTAGAAGCTTGAACAGCATTCTCACAAGCAATAATATTTAAATAATCTAAATTATCCGCTGCAAATCTTTTCTTGATCCCCTGTGCAATAGCAGGCGCTATATATTCTAAATTAGCCGGGCCAACCGCCGCAGTCACTAAATCAGCATCTTTAATTTCTGCTGCTATATTTTCTTCTTCTTTAGCATTCACCCCTCGTACATGATCCACCTGATATTCTTTTTCTTCTCTACCCCCAACTTCTAACACCTGATAACTATTTTTCTGATTAAGCTTAGAAATAACATCATCATCAACATCTATAAATACAACTTCATAATCAGATAAACTCAGTAACAACCCAATAAATCCACGTCCAATATTTCCTGCTCCAAAATGTACTGCTTTTTTCATTTTATTAACCTCCCTTCAACTTATATAAGTTGTTCCATAATTAATTCTTTATCACTTGTCGTCATTAATTCTTCTGTCGTATCTTCATCTTGGCAAACTGTAGCTAAATTCTGCAGTATTTCCATATGGTCATCACCTTGACCAGCAATCCCAATTAACAAGCGACAAACATCACCATCTCCAAAATCAATTCCTTCAGGAAATTGCAGTAGTGAAATACCTGTTTCCTTAATATATTGCTTAGCCTCATTAGTACCGTGAGGAATTGCTACACCATTACCCATATAAGTCGAAACTGTCCCTTCTCTCTCTAGCATTCCCTCTACATATTCTTCTTCTACATATCCATTATCAACTAACAGCTGTCCTGCTAATTTAATTGCCTCTTCTTTATCCATTGGATCAAGATTTAACCTGATTAAATCCTTAGTTAAAATTGTTGATTCTTCTTTTTCTTCTTGTTCATCATCTTTTTTAGAAAACATATCTAATATTCCCATCTTTAACTACCTCCTTTAACTGATTAAGTTCTGATAATAATCGTTGATCAAAGTTCTTAAATAGTTCAGAAACTTTTCACCTGATCCTTCACGTATAACTTCATAAAACTCTTTATTTTCAATTATTGAAGCACTAAATTTACTCATTAAATTAATCTCTTCTGCTAATAATTCTTCCGGTGCTAATAAGACCACAATTCTATCAATCTCTTTTTCCACTTTATTAGAATTTGCTAACATAATCGGTTCTTCCAAAACTACTAAACCTATAAACGGCTGTTCAATCCCCTCGGTTCGAGCATGGAGCAAACTCATATTTATTTCAGGAATTATAGTCGCTCCTTGTTCTTCTCTTTCCTTAAGGGAATTATAAATCTTTACTGTATTAGAACCTGCTGGTAAAAAATCTGGCTGACAGATTCTATCCACTATTTCTGTATATTCTTTCTTATCTACATTATTATCAATATTAATGGCACTAAAATCTTCAATCAAACTCATAATATCTTCTGATAATCTAGACATCACCCTAACTTTATCCTCTAACTTAACATCTTCTTCTTTATCTAAATCTTTAGTTTTATTTTGTTGACTTGTCCGTCTGATTTGATTTATCTTTTGATTAACCTTTTTTATCTCATCAGGTAATAAAATAGGAGTCACAACTACCATATTCCCCTCATAATCATCAATTGATACCGTAGAGACTACAAGGTCAATATCTTGCTGCTTGATTTTTTCATCAGTGACAGATAAAGCTGAAATTTCATCAACAATTTCTATATTATCAATTGCTTTATTTAATCTTGTTGCTAAAATTTTAGAACTGCCAATTCCACTAGAACAGACTACTAATGCTCTTACCTTATCTGCTTTATTTTCAGTATTTTCTACTGCTGCTGCAATATGCATTGTCAAAAATCCAATTTCAGCATCAGGAATCTCACAATCTAATTCTTCCTCTAAAACTTCAGCTGATTTTTTAGTAGCATTAAAAACTTCACTATATTCAGCTTTCAAATCATCTATAATAGGGTTCCTAATTTCTAATCCCATCTTTAATCTAGAAATAGCAGGTTCTAAATGAGTAACCAAACCAGAAATCAAATTAAGGTCATCTGCTAAATCTAAACCTAATTCTACTTCTACTTCTTTAACTAACATCCGGGCCAATTTCATCGCTTCTAGTTCTGCATCATCAAGGGGCTCGTCCATTAATTCAATATTCTTTCTTAATTTAGCTCCCTTTAAATGCATCGTAATATATCCTTTTTCATCTTCTGGGATATCTAAGTCAAAAATATCTTCTAATCTAGCTGCTATTTTTTCAGCAATTTCGTATTCTTTAGTTAACTTTAATCTCTCTAATTTATTAGGATCAATATGAATTTTTTCTCCTGATTGCAATCTTTTAATTGCTAAAGAAAGATGAATTACAAGTCCAATATAAGAACTATTAACCATATTAAAATCAACTTCACGTAAAATTTGATCGACTGTTTCTTCTAATTGCGCTGAAACGTCCATATTAATAAATTCTAAAATATTATTCTTGATTTTAGAAACAGACTTTTGCTTATCCTGCTCACCTAAATTATTATCTAGTTTATTACGAATTAAAGTTAAAACCTCATCTTCTTCCATATTTTCATAGAGAAAGTCAATTACCGCTCGTCTAAAGTCAGCTTCAGCCCCCTTTAAATAAACTCCTACTCCCTGCTTACGGACTAAAGATAGTCCCTTTTCTTCAAACCAGTCTGAAACTTTATTTAAATCATAACTAATTGTCGCTTCTGTAACTGATAATTTATAAGCTAAAGCAGTCATCTTTTGAAAACGGTCCGAAAATAAGAATTCTTCAATAATATATAGTTTTCTATCTTGGGGAGTTAAGTTTTTTCCATCTGCTGTTTCTTGGAGGTCTGCTTCATATTTTTCAATTAATTCTTGATCTCCAGTGATCGAAATTCCAACCCCTGGTTTTGAGTCTATAACTAAATCTGAGTCTTTTAATATTTTTTTCAAACTAGACAGTTCACGATAAATAGTTCGTTTACTAACACCAATTTCATTAGCTAGTTCTTTAACTGCTAAATAATCTGGTGATTTGATTAAAGCTTTAACAATCTTCTTTTCTCGTTCCGATAATCTTTTAAAAACCATAGAGATCCCTCCCTCCCCGCTGATGATAATTAAAGTGGTGGAGCGACCCACCACCTTAATTGTCAGTAACAGAGATTAACAAATTCTTTTACTTTTTCAATCTGTCAACAAGTTCATCATAAACCGGACTATTCATAAAGTTATCTATTGTTAAAAATTCAGCGCCGGGTACAGCATCTTTAGCTCTATCTAATAAGTTCTCATGAACTAATACAATATCAGTATCGCCAGGTATCTCATCTACTGCAGAATTATCTACTTCTATATCTCCTAATCCTGCTTCTTCAAGTTTATTATTAAGTTGTGTAGCTGCCATTGCACTAGAACCCATTCCAGCATCACAGGCTACAATAATCTTATTTACATCTGCAGCACTACTCTTAACTTCATCTGCAACCGAAGATTCTTTTCCCTTCAAGTCTTCCATATGAGATGTAGCTGCATTTAAATCTCCTGCATCTTCTTCATTAGGAGAAACTTTCAAAATAGCCGAAGCAACAAGAAAAGATACTACAGCAGAAAGTGTAATCCCTAATAATACTGGAATAAATTCTCCTTTAGGAGTCATAGCCATTTCAGCAAAAATACTTCCTGGAGATGGAGTAGCTACTAAACCTGCCCCCGTAATCATGAAAGTAAATACCCCAGTCATTCCACCAGCAATTACTGACAAAATCATACTAGGCTTCATTAGTACATAAGGGAAATATATCTCATGAATTCCACCAAAGAAGTGAATAATAGTCGCACCAGGTGCAGACTGTTTTGCTGTTCCTTTTCCTACAAACCAATAAGCTAATAACAATCCTAAACCAGGCCCAGGATTAGTTTCTAATAAGAACATAATTGACTTTCCTGCTTCTTCAACCTGCTGTACACCAATAGGACTTAAAACCCCGTGATTAATAGCATTATTTAAGAATAAAACTTTACCAGGTTCAATGAATAAAGAAGCTAAAGGTAATAAACCAGCATTAACTATTCCTTCTACAGCCGCTCTTAATATATTATTTAATCCGGAAACAACAGGACCAATTCCTAAGTAACCAAGTAAAGCAATGATCATGCTCATAATTCCAGCTGAGAAGTTATTAACTAACATTTCAAAACCAGATGGCACTTTACCGTGAATAGCCTCATCAAATTTCTTAATTGCCCAGCCGCCAAGAGGTCCCATTACCATTGCACCTAAGAACATTGGAATATCTGCACCAACAATGACACCCATAGTAGCAACTGCACCAACTACGCCACCTCTTCTATCGCCAACCATTTTACCACCCGTATAACCAATTAATAATGGTAGTAAAAAGTTGATCATAGGTCCAACTAATGCAGCTAAGTTTTCATTTGGAAACCAACCACTAGGAATAAATAAAGCAGTAATAAATCCCCAAGCAATAAATGCACCAATATTAGGCATTACCATTCCGCTAAGAAACCGTCCAAATTTCTGAATTCTTTGTCTCATTTCTATACACTCCCTTTGTGAATTAATAATTTCCAATTGGCCAATTGGAGTGTTTTCTTTTCTTTAACTTACTTATATAATACTAGTGTTTTTTGTCGAATACAAGGGTTTCAATTTAACGTTATGGCTAGAGGTGTTGTTGACATCATTTAATATCAATTTAAAAATATCACTGCCAAAATTATAAATTCATTCTCTTGTATTTTTAGTTTATCCAAAAGATAGAGCCTTAATCATAGGCAGAGCAGCAATAGGTGATTTGAACTTTTAAGATGTTGTCATTATATCTAACTGCCATTTTTGAAAAACAACTGACAAATTTAAGTTTAAATTGTTGAAAAAAATTAAAAATATCTATATAAAGTTTCACTAAAAGTGAAACTTTATAGTTAGAAGTAAATAGCTAGGAGCTAGTAGTTAAAAAATAAAAGCAAATTCAAAACCTAAAACATTAACCTAGTATTCAATAATTTCTAGCTATGAACTGTTTTTTGGTTTTGAATTTACTACTAGCTACTAGCTTTTATCTACTAGCTAGTGGCACGATAGTGCCACTTTATATAGAAAAAACCCCAGCCTGACAAGACTGAGGTTTCAATTAAGATATTTATTTTTTAACTTTGTTCTAAGTTCTCAAACTTATCAAACAACTCTTCTTTTAGTTTAAATTCATCTAACCCATGCTGCATCTTTCCATCAAAAGCTAAAGAAATTCTGCCTGTCTCTTCAGACACAATAACTGCCACCGCATCACTTTCTTCGGTAATGCCAATTGCTGCCCGATGCCGAGTACCTAACCTATAATCAGAAATATTCCTTTGCGTTAAAGGTAACAAACAATTAGCTGCTTCAATCCGACCATGGTCTAATATAACAGCCCCATCATGCAGAGGACTTTTAGGGAAAAAGATAGTTGCTAATAATTCTGATGATAGTTTAGCATCAAGTTCAATTCCTGTATCTACTATTTCATCCAATCCCGTAGTTCGCTTTAAAACTATTAAAGCTCCCGTTTTATCTGCACTTAATTTCATAGTAGCTTTAACCAACTCATCAATTTTAGCTTTGAATTTTCTAGTTCCCGATAATTCTTTTAACATTTTCCCGCGCCCAATTTGTTCTAAAGCACGTCTTAATTCTGGTTGGAAAATGACTGGAATAGCAATCAATACAGCAGTCTGGATCCTTTCTAATAAAAAGTTGAAGATTTGAAATCCAAAATGCTTACTAATTAAACTAATTACAAATAAGACCAAAATACCTTTTAATAATTGAATTGCTCTTGTTCCCTTAATAAAAGTAAAAAAACTATAAACTACTACTGCTGTCACTAATATATCTAAGAATAAGAAAAAGTCAAATTCCATTTTTAGTCCCCCAATTGTGGATATTACTCACTTTTTTATTATTCTCTTTATTAAAGCAATTATATCATATTTTAAAAAATATTTAAGCATTTCAAACTCTAAAGTCATTTTATTTAAAATTCTTACTAACAAAAAATAATAAAAAGAGACCATATCAAAAATGGTCCCTTAATTTATTATATTATTTTTTTAAACCTTATTTTAATTAAAGATTAAACTTTTCTACTAGTTCTTTTAAATTAATAGCTTTATCTGAAAGCTCCTGTGAAGAATTAGTAATTTCTTGCGACATACTTTCAAGTTCTTTTGCAGCTACCATCACATTATCACTATTACCACTTAATTCTTGTGCTGAAGCAGAAGCTTGTTGAGTACTAACAGAAGTACTCTCGATTGACTCTTCAATCTCAGAGAAAACTTGACCAGTATCTTTAACTACTTTAACCCCTTCTTCTGCTTTATTTTTCATTTTCGTTACTGCCGTTAAGCTTTCTTGAGATTTATTTTGAGTATTTTGAATCAGTTCATCTATCTCAGTCGTAGCATTAGAAGTTTGCTCTGCCAATTCTCTAATCTCCTCTGCCACTACCGCAAAACCTTTTCCAGCTTCCCCTGCTCTAGCTGCTTCAATAGCTGCATTTAAAGCTAATAAATTAGTCTGCTCAGCTATCTCATTTATCAAGTCAACAATTTTTCCTATTTCTTGAGAATCATTATCTAGTTCATTAATCATCTGAACAATATTTACAGCTACAGAATTAATTTCTTGAATACTATTAATAGTTTGGTCAATATTTTCTCGGCCAACATCAGTCTGAGTGTTAGCTTCTTGAGCATAAGAACTGACTTCTTGACTGCTACTAGAAATTTCTTTAATGCTGGAATTCATCTCTTCTAAATTATCAACTGTAACTGCAATAGAAGAATTACTTTCTTGAGCCGATGCAGATAATTGTTCACTATAAGCAGACAAACTTTCGACTGCTTCTGATATATTTTCAACTATAAGTCTTAAATGATCTTTCATATTATTAAGGGCAGTACCTAAGCTTCCTATCTCATCTTTGGCCTTTATATCCAGATCATTTATATTTAAATTTCCTTCTGAAATCTTTTCAGCAAAATCTTTAGCAGCAGTAATTGGTTGAGTCACTAATTTAGAAATAAACCAAATAATAGCTGTTACTAAAATACAAATAAATAAAGTCAAAAGCAATAGTTTATTTCTAATTGTTTTTATATTTTGATTTAAATAATAATCAGTAAAGGCTAACTCTACTTGCCCTAATTTATTTCCTTCTCTACTGATTTTTAATTTTTTACTAATTGTATTAGTTCCTTTGTTTTTTCGTTTCTTATCTACTACCACTTCTCCTGCATCATTCTTTATCGTGATCTCAACAAATTCTTTATCAGCAAAAAAAGCTTCAGCATTTTTTGTTAAACCTTGATTATTATAAGTCCATAAAAATTCTTCACTTGTTAATGATAATAATTTAGCATTTCTCTCGAATTTATTATGCAAAGCTTTTTTCTGAGTTTGCATCTGGTCATTAATTAAATAAGAGGTAAACAAAAATAAAATCACCAATAAAATAGAAGCTGTAGGGAGTATAAATTTATAACTTACTTTAGAAATCTTAAACCATAAAGACTGCAACTTATCCTTCATATTTTTCCTCCTCCTCCTCTTGCTAAACTATAATTTTTACTATACTAGTCTACAATCACTTTATACTTTTCTTTTAATTTTTTTATTTCTTCTTTATTATCTTTAAGGAATTTATTAAATTCATTTATAACCTGCGTATGCTGTGCTGTAGATAAATGATAGGCACTTTTACTATGAGGTAAACTAGGGTCATATACTAAAGCATTAGGTTGATTTACTTCTTCCTTTAAAAAATATCTAGCTACTGCAATATTAGAATAAACTCCATCAACTCGATTATTAATTCCTAATTTTAATGAACTAGCAAAAGATGCCGCCTTAATTAATCTTATTTTACCTGATTTTATCCGATCTAAATAATCATAAGGAGTAAAACCTCTAACTATCCCTAAACTACGTATCTGCTCAACTTTTTTTCCTTTATTTTTAGGTTTAACTAATACACCATCAATGTACTTAACAACTTCTTCGCTATATTGAATTTCTGTTCCTTGCTTCATATCTTGGCCCCAATAAGGATTATCTGGATACTTAAAATCTATTTTTTTATTTACTAATCCCATAAATAATCTCTTAACCGGAAGTGGTTTATAAATAAATTTATAACCAGACTTTTCAGCAAATAAATCTAATACTTCACGTGCAAACCCCTGATATTCACCATCTTTCACTGTAGAATATGGGTAATAATTAATATTTTCTACCCCTACTACATAAGTTTCTTCTGCTGCTACAACAAATACTGACGACAAGACTAAAGCAACCACCAATAAAAGAATAATTTTTTTCATCTCTATCTCCCCCTTTAATAAAATAATACTACCCATTTATATCATATTTTTTATATTATTGCCTTAATATTATTTTTTCTCTATTTTTTTACAAATACCTTTAAAAATTTAATTTTATTAAAAAAAGCTCCTCACTAAATTAGTGAGGAGCTTTTACATAAGTACTTATTTCTTTTTTAATTGATTTCTTAGACAACCAATTTCTTCAATTATAACCTCCACCTGATCACCTGGCTTCATCTCACCTACTCCAGGTGGTGTGCCTGTTGCAATCACATCTTCAGGGTTTAAAGTCATAATTTGAGATACAAAACTAACTATTTCTGGAACACTAAAAATCATTTGTTTAGTAGTGGATTTTTGCTTCAATTCACCATTTTTATATAATTCTACTTCTAAATCATCAACTTTTAAATCAGTTTCAATTACTGGTCCTATAGGAGCAAAGCTATCAAAAGATTTGGCCCTTGTCCACTGTCCATCTTTACTCTGCAGATCTCTAGCAGTAACATCATTAAAACAAGTATAACCTAAAATATGATTCTCTGCTTCTTCAGGAGTTATATCTTTAATTTGATCTTTAATTACTACCCCTAATTCTGCTTCATAATCAACTTGTTTAGCCATAGCAGGATATTTGATTTCAGAATTTGGCCCTGTAACTGCACTAGCTGGCTTTAAGAAAATAATCGGTTCTTCGGGCAATTCCATATCTAATTCTTCTGCATGGTCTCTATAATTTAATCCCACACAAACTATCTTTCCCGGCTGACATGGAGTCATCAATTCTACTTCATCTAGATTTTCATAAGCAATATTAATATTATACTCTCCAGTAATATCTCCATCAATAACCTTTATCTGATTTCCATTTAAAATCCCTGTTTTAATCTCTCCTTCTTTTTTATAACGTACAATCTTCATTTTTTTCCCCCTCTTCTATCTTATTTAATAGTTGATTAATAGTTAGTCCTGTTAAATCTTCCTTGAGACATCCTTTTA
This sequence comes from Halanaerobacter jeridensis, assembly GCF_016908315.1. Classification (GTDB taxonomy): domain Bacteria; phylum Bacillota; class Halanaerobiia; order Halobacteroidales; family Halobacteroidaceae; genus Halanaerobacter; species Halanaerobacter jeridensis. The sequence goes on from NZ_JAFBDQ010000021.1 coordinate 10,592, forward strand.
ACCAACAGTATATTTGTTGTAATTCATCATCTGCAAAAATATCTTCAACATTTCTAGATTTTATTTGTTTATGATTAGAAAAGATTTCCCACAAAGAAATCTCATCTAAAGACACTAATGGCAAATATTTATTCTCTTTACTTTCAGTAATTAAATTATTTTCTTTTAATTCCTGCAAATTATCCTTAATTGTAGCAATTGGCAGCTTAATCTTATCTGCTAACTCCTGAAAAGTAACTCCTGCTTGTTCTTTATCTAAAAAACCTTTATGTATAATTACTAAAATAGCTATTGGTAATAATCCTTTAGTACCAATTGTTACTTCTTGATGAATAAAATTATTTAGCTGTCTGCGATATTGAAATACATAAGAAATAATTGCCCCTAGTAATGCAATTACCCAAATCACATATAACCAAATTAAAAATAATGGTATTACAGCTAATGGACCATATATTTGATTATAGGTCACTACATGTTTAGTGTAAAAAGTATATAACTGTTTGGCAACAACAAAAAAAGTTCCACTACTCATACCTCCTACTACAGCAGCAGATAGTTCAACCTCTGTATTAGGGATTAAATAATAAGCAGCAATAAATACTAGAAAATATCCTGAGTTAGAAATAAATTTAAATAAAAAGCTATTAAATAGTGATTCCCCGGTTATTTGAGCTTGAAAATACGAACTAGCTAAACCCAAAGTTAAACTTAATAATAAAGTGAATAGGAATGTACCTAAAGTAATAAAAGTCCAAAAAGCTACAAACCTTTTAAACAAATCACGATGTTCTTTAACTCCCCAAATACGATTAAAGGTCACTTCAATTCTAGCTAGCATAAAAATAATCACTACTACTAAAGTGCCAAAACTAATTACACCTAGTTGGTCAATATTAATTATATATTGTTCTAAAACATTGATTAAACTCTCTCCAGTACCTGTAGCTAAATTATTTAAAATTGCAATTTTGAGTTTAGCAATTAATTTTTCCATTCCTCCAAAAAAATTGAATAAAGTTAAAATATAAAAAGAAAATATCAACAACGGAATTAAAGATAGTAAAGTAGTGTATACCAAACTCATAGCATGAATAAAGATATCATCCGCTTCAGATTTTTGATAAATCCTTTTTAAAAATAATTTCCATTCAAAATTTAAAATTTTATTAGCCATTATTAATCTTACTCCTTTATAATTATAGATTATTGAATAATATTATTTTACGTTTTAACGCTAGATATTATCTATATTATTCTGAATAAAATTCAGATGACCTTTATTAAGACTAAAGAACAAAATACAAAGTAATTATTAGTTCAAATTTTATTTTTTTAAGATCTTAATATATAATATAAAAGAGATACTTACTGCAGAAAGGAGTTAAATAATGAATACTACAACTACCATTAAAACTGGAGTAAAAAAAGGAAGTACTATTGCTTTAGGATACATACCAATTGCTATTACTTTTGGTTTATTAGCTAAAAGCACTGGTATTCCAGCTGGAATTACTATTTTAATGTCTGCTTTAGTTTTTGCTGGAGCAAGTCAATTTGTAGCAGTTAATCTATTACAATTACATACTGGAGCTTGGGAGATAGTCTTAACAACTTTTATTGTTAATTTGCGTCATTTATTAATGTCAGCTTCACTTTCAGCCAAAATCAAAAATAAAATACCTCAATCCTGGATTCCATTACTTTCATTTGGTATTACTGATGAAACTTTTTCTTTTCTCTCCTTAACTGATAAAGAAAAATTAAGTACAGGCTATATATTAGGAATTAATACAATAGCCTATTTTGCCTGGGTAGGAGGTACTGCTTTAGGAGTATATTTAGGCCAAGGCTTGCCAGCAATTATTAAAAATAGTATGGGCATTGCTCTTTATGCTATGTTCATTGGTTTACTGATTCCTAGCATAAAAAAATCTAACTCAGTAGCATTAGTCTCTTTAACTGCAGTCGGGATTAGTGCTTTATTAAATTGGGGGCCAAGCTTTTTGCAGCAGATATCACGGGGTTGGAAAATTATTATCGTTACAATTTTAGCTTCAGCTATTGGAGCTTATCTATTTCCTGAGGTAGGTGAAACAATTGAATAATCTAATATTAATTATTATAGGTATGGCAGTTGTTACTTATATTCCAAGATTACTACCGTTAGCTTTATTTTCTAATCTACATTTACCGCCATTTTTTAAAAGATTCTTAGAATTTATTCCTTATACAGCCCTCAGTGCTTTAATTTTTCCAGCAATTTTATCTGCTACTGGAAGTTTAGGATCGGCTATTTTAGGTGGGATTGTAGCAATTGCCCTAGCTTACTTAGAAATTAACTTATTTTTAATTGTTAGCAGCAGTATTGCTGGAGTTTTATTTTGGGAATTATTGATATAAGAAAGCCCTTTTCCTCAAACTAAGAAAAGGGCCTACAATATTTATTTTATTTGCATCCATCAAACTCATCAGTAGTTAATAAATCCACCTCTTCTTCTTTTAATACCGTCACTAACTCTTGTGAGTTAGTGACTTCTGTTGCTAAAATAATTCCTCCCCGATCTAAATCTTCCCTTTGATGAAAATCAGACCCAGAAATTTTCTTTAAGTTATTTTTAGCTGCAAATTGATAAGCTAATTTATTTCTAGAATTATGACGAGGCTGAGCATTAAAAACTTCTACTCCATCTAAAAACTCAGGCTTTACTCTCTCCATAGCTTTACGATAAGGGTGCGCTTGATAAATTAATATCTCTTTATCTGCTACCAAATCACTAAACTCTTTAATACCTAAATGATACAATCGAGCTTTCTCTTTTAAAAATTCAGGGGTCACCCCATAAACTAAATAATCATTGGGGCTATCGATAAATCTAAGTTCTATTCCTAAAATCACATTCAGACCTAACTTTTGACCTGCTTCATAAGCTTTATAGTAGCCCTCTAAATAATTTTCAATCTTTTCTTCCCAACTCAAGTCACCTTGTTTATAGAAAAATTTTTCATAATAATGGTCTGTAATTACTATTCCATCATATCCCTTTTCATGATGCAACTTGGCTACTTCTTCGGCTTTGACCCGTCCGCATCTACTTACTTCAGCAGTATGAACATGCATGTCTATTTTGAAGTTTCCCATAATTAACCCCCTAATTGAATTTTATCTTTTATGACCATTTTACCATGATAGCAATGAAAAATAAAACCTCTCCACTCATATAAATGAGCAAAGAGGTTAATACTGTCTTGTCTATCATTATTCAGATTTATTATCGTCATTCTTAAGCTTTATCCCATACTCGATACTATCCTTACGAGTCTGTAAAAAAACAGCAGACTCTTCATGATTAGTAATTGTATCCTTCTGCGTTATTGCTCATTAGGATCGGACTTTAACTTTATTCCGTATTCTATACTGTCCACGAGAGCCTGCCAACTAGCTTCGATGATATTAGTAGAAGCTCCTACTGTACCCCAAGTTTCATGTCCATTTCCTGATTCGATCAATACTCGTACCTTAGCAGCTGTACCATCTTTCCCTTCTAAAACTCGCACTTTATAATCAATTAAATGAATTTCTTCTAAAGTAGGATAGAAACGACGTAAAGCTTTTCTTAAGGCTTTATCTAAAGCGTTAACTGGTCCATCGCCTTCGGCAGCAGTATGCACCTTTTCGCCATTCACTGTAACTTTAATGCTTGCTTCTGAAATCGGATTAATTTCTCCCCGCTTTTCAGTAATAATTCTAATTCCTTCTAACTGGAATAATTTTTCGTATCTGCCTGCTGCTTTTTCTACTAGCAGTTCAAAGGATGCTTCTGCCCCTTCAAAATGATAACCTTGATGTTCTAATTCTTTAACTTTATCTAATACTGCTTTTAAATCAGTATTTTCATCATCAAGATCAATTCCTAATTCTTCGGCTTTATAGACTAGATTACTCTTCCCAGATAATTCAGAAACTAAAACCCGCCGTTGATTACCAACAATTTCTGGTTTGACATGTTCATAAGTTTCTGGTTCTCGTAAAATAGCACTAACATGAATCCCACCTTTATGGGCAAAAGCACTATCCCCTACATAAGGACTATGCGTTGGTGGAGTTAAATTAGCCACCTCACTCACATACCTTGATACTTCAGTTAATTTAAAGAGTTGATTATCAGTAATACAATTAAAATCTTCCTCATACTTAATATTTAAATTAGGAATTATAGACGATAAATTAGCATTACCACATCTTTCACCATAGCCATTAATAGTTCCCTGCACATGGTGCACTCCTTCTTCAACTGCAGCTATAGAATTAGCTACTGCTACATCACTGTCATTATGAGCATGAATTCCTAAAGGAGTTTCAACCTTATCTTGAATATCCGCAATAATATCTCGGATTTCTGAAGGTAATGTCCCTCCATTAGTATCACATAAAACCAAAGTTGCTGTTCCACCTCTTTCAGCAGCTTTAAGCACTTCTAATGCATAATCAGGATTTGCTTTATAGCCATCAAAAAAATGTTCAGCATCAAAATGAACTTCTATGCCATTTTCCACTAAATATTTAATTGAATCTTCCACCATCTTCAAATTTTCATCTAAGTCAGTTTTTAAAGCATCTGTGACATGCAAATCCCATGTCTTGCCAAAAATTGTAGCAACATCTACTCCAGAATCTACTACTGCTTGCAAATTCTTATCTTCTGCTGCTGCTACCTTGGCCCGGCGCGTACTTGCAAACGCAACTACCTGTACATTTTCTAATTCTAGCTCTTGTACTTTTTTAAAGTATTCAATATCCTTAGGATTAGAACCAGGCCATCCACCTTCAACATAATCTATTCCTAGTTCATCTAACTTTTGCGTAATATTTAATTTATCTTCTGTTGAATAGGAGATGCCTTCCATCTGACTGCCATCTCGTAAAGATGTATCATAAATCTCTAACATAATTTCACCCCTATTCTAGAATACTACAAATATGATCTCCAACTTCGTCGGTATTTAAATTACCTCCCATATCAGGAGTACTATAATCATTTTGTAGAGATCTCTGTACAGCAGTTTCAATTTTTTCGCCTTCTTCTTCCCAACCTAGTTCTTTAACCATCATTCCAGCTGCTAAAATAGCAGCTAATGGATTAGCAATATTCTCTCCTGCAATATCAGGTGCAGAACCATGGACTGGTTCAAACATAGATACGCCTTCAGGATTAATATTACCTGAAACAGCAAGTCCCATACCACCTTGAATTTCAGCACCTAAATCTGTAATAATATCACCAAACATATTACAAGTAACAATTGTATCAAAATCTTCAGGATTTCTAACCATTTTCATTGTAATAGCATCAACTAACATATGATCCATAGTTACATCTTTATAATTTGCTCCCACTTCTTCAAATACTCGCTGCCATAAATCATGAGCGTAAGTTAAAACATTACTTTTATCACATAAAGTCAACTTCTTCTCATCATTTCTTTTTTGCGCATATTCATAGGCATAACGAGTTACTCGTTCTACTCCCTTATAAGTATTAATCATTTCTTGAGTAGCTACTTCATCTTTAGTTCCTTCCTTTAAAAAGCCACCTACTCCCGCATATAGACCTTCAGTATTTTCTCTGACAATCATCATATCAATATCTTGAGGTTCTTTATCTTTTAACGGAGAAAAACGAGAATCTAATAATTTAACCGGTCTTAAATTAATATATTGATCAAAAGAAAATCTTAAATCTAATAAAATTCCATGTTCCAAAACACCTGGTTTAACTCTTGGGTCTCCTACTGCTCCTAAATATATAGCATCAAAATTTTCTAATTCTTCTTTAGCTTCATCAGTTACTAATTCCCCTGTATCTAAATAGTGTTCTGCTCCAAATGGAAATTCTTCAAATTCTAAATCCACATCACTAATTTCCTCTAACTTCTCTAATACTTTCATCCCCTGCTTAGTTACTTCTGGGCCAATACCGTCTCCCGAAATCAGTGCTATTTTCTTCGTCATAATTAATTAAACACCTTTCCTTATAAATTTATAGTTTTTTAAGTTTTGTTTTAAACCGTTTTATTAACGTAAGAAATCAAACCGCCAGTACTAATTAATTCCTGCATAAACTCTGGAAATGGCTCAGCTTGATATTCTTCATCTTTAGTTACATTAGTAATTGTACCTGTTTCTACATCAACCTCAACTTCATCGCCTTCATCAATACCTGCTACTGCTTCTGGACATTCCATGATTGGTAGTCCAATATTAATTGAATTACGGTAAAAAATCCGGGCAAAAGAATTAGCAATAACACAAGAAACTCCTGCTGCTTTAATTGCTAGTGGAGCATGTTCTCTTGAACTCCCACAACCAAAGTTATCTTCTGCTACAATCAAATCTCCTTCATCCATCTTATCAACAAATTCCTCATCTAAATCCTCTAAACAATGTGCTGCTAAATGTTCAAGACTAGAATCATTTAAATAACGTGCTGGAATAATTACATCTGTATCTATATCACTACCATATTTCCATGCTTTTCCCTGGATATCCATCTTATAGAACCTCCTTCGGACTAACGATTTCTCCAGCAATCGCTGAAGCTGCTGCTACAGCTGGATTAGATAAATAAACTTCACTTTCTGGGTGTCCCATTCGACCAACAAAGTTTCGATTAGTCGTAGCAATCGCTCTTTCTCCTTCAGCTAAAATTCCCATATGTCCACCTAAGCAAGGACCACAAGTTGGAGTACTAACTGCTGCTCCAGCATCGATTAATGTTTCCACGATTCCTTCTTTCATCGCCTGCTTATAAATTTCTTGTGTACCTGGGAATACAATCAACCGTACATGATCTGCTTTTTTCTGTCCTTCTAGTACTTCAGCAGCTAATCTCAAGTCTTCTAATCTACCATTAGTACAAGACCCAATTACTGCTTGATCTATTCTAATATCTTCCACTTCGCTAATACCTCGTGTATTTTCCGGTAAATGAGGATAAGCAACTTGTGGTTCAATCTCACTGACATTATATTCAATTACTTGATCATATTCTGCATCTTCATCACTCTTATATACTTTATAATCTCTCTGCGCTCTTCCTTCAACATAATCTAAAGTAGTCTCATCAGGCTCAATCAAACCACATTTGCCCCCAGCTTCAATTGCCATATTAGACATTGTCATTCGATGCGCCATAGAAAGATCATCAATCACTTCACCAGTGAATTCCATTGATTTATAAAGTGCACCATCGACTCCAATATCACCAATTGTATAAAGAATTAGGTCTTTGCCGCCGACCCAATCTTGTAATTGACCATTATAAACAAACTTAATAGTCTCAGGCACTTTGAACCATGCTTCACCAGTTGCCATAGCTGCTGCCATATCAGTACTTCCTACACCAGTAGCTAAAGCACCTAAAGCGCCATAAGTACAAGTATGAGAGTCAGCACCAATTACAATATCTCCAGGGCCAACTAAACCTTGTTCTGGTAATAGACAGTGTTCAATCCCCATCTCACCTAGTTCAAAGAAATTAGTAATTCCTTTATCATTAGCAAAGTCTCTTAATTGTTTCACCTGCTGCGCTGAATCTATATCTTTATTTGGTACAAAATGATCAGGCACAATTGCAATTCTATCTTGATCAAATACATCATCAACATTGATTTTTTCAAATTCATTAATTGCTACTGGAGTAGTAATATCGTTTCCTAACACTAGGTCAAGTTTAGCATTGACCAATTCTCCAGCTTTAACTTTATCTTTCCCAGCATGATCAGCTAGGATCTTTTCTACCATCGTCATTCCCATTTTTTATTCGCTCCCTTCAGTTATTTAATTGAGAATTATTCTCCTTCATATATCTTATTCAAAGCATTATTATAAGCTTCCGCACTAGCTTCAATAATATCAGTACTAATCCCGCGACCAATAAATATTTCAGATTGATACTCTAACTTTACAATAACTTCTCCCAAAGCATCTTTACCACTAGTTACAGCATCAATATTATAATCTCTTAGTTTACAGTCTAAACCAGTAATTTCATTCATCGCATCATAAATTGCATCTACTGGACCACCTTCAGAACAGGCAGATTGATTAATTGTTTCTCCTTCTTTCTCCATCTGAACTGTAGCAGTTGCCAATCCTGAACTACTAGTTACCTGTAACAAATTAATATGATAAGTTTCAGAAACTTGACTAATCTCATCTTCCATAATCGCTTCTAAGTCAAGATTAGTAATTTTCTTCTTCCGATCAGCTAAATCTTTAAATCGTTTGAAAGCAGAATTTAATTCATCTTGTGTTAAATCATAACCTAATTCTTCTAATCGCTGTTTAAAAGCATGACGGCCAGACAATTTACCTAAGACCATTTTATTTTCTTTCAATCCAATTGTTTGGGCATCCATAATTTCATAGGTAGTACGCTCTTTAATTACACCATCTTGGTGAATTCCTGATTCATGAGCAAAAGCATTTTCACCTACAATAGCTTTATTAGGCTGTACTTGCACCCCCGTTAAATGACTAACTAATCTACTACTACGAGAAATTTCTTTCAAATTTATATCCGTTTTAATATCATAATAATCAAACCTAGTATCTAAAGACAAAGCAACTTCCTCTAAAGAAGTATTACCAGCTCGCTCCCCTAAACCATTAACAGCACACTCTACTTGTTCAGCTCCATTTTCTACAGCTGCTAATGAATTAGCAGTAGCCATTCCTAAATCATTATGACAGTGAACACTAATTACTGCTTGATCAATATTAGGTACATTATCCTTAATATATTTAATTAAAGCTCCATATTCTTGTGGAGTAGCATAACCTACTGTGTCAGGAATATTAATAGTTGTTGCCCCTGCATCTATGGTAGCTTCAAAAATATCACATAAAAAATCTTTATCACTCCGCGAAGCATCTTCAGCAGAAAACTCAACATCATCAGTATATGATTTAGCATATTTAACTGCTTCTACAGCAGATTCTAAAACTTCTTCTGGAGACTGCTTTAACTTATGCTCCATGTGCACCGGTGAAGTAGCAATAAATGTATGAATGCGTGGTTTTTTAGCTGCTTTCAAAGCCTCCCAAGCTCGGTCAATATCTTTTTTATTAGCTCTTGCTAGGCCTGCTACAGTAGGATTAGACACCTCTTCAGCTATTTTTTTAACAGCTTTAAAATCCCCTTCAGAAGTAACAGGAAAACCTGCTTCAATGACATCTACTTTCAATCTATCTAACTGCTTAGCTATCTCTAATTTTTCTTTAACATTCAAACTAACACCTGGAGTCTGTTCACCATCACGCAACGTAGTATCAAAAATTTTGACGCTCATCGCTTCTCACTCCTCCCTATTTAACTTTGAGCTGTGAGATTTGAGCTATGAGGAGCAGTGAGCATTTTAAATCGTTACTTTTAGCTCACGCTTCATAGCTCATGACTCATAGCTAACTATTTACTCTTCATCAATCCAATTCATCTTATCTCTAAGTTTCTCTCCTACTTGTTCAATTTGATGTTCTTCATCAATTGCTTTTCGCTTAGAATATCCTGGACGACCTACTTTATTTTCTAACATCCACTGCTTAGCAAATTCACCTTTTTGAATGTCATCTAATAGATTTTTCATAGCTTCTCTTGATTTATCGTTAATTACTTGTTCTCCAGCAATTAAATCTCCATATTCAGCAGTATCAGAGATAGAATCTCTCATATTAGCAATACCGCCTTCATACATTAAATCTACAATTAACTTTAGTTCATGTAAACACTCAAAGTAAGCAATTTCCGGCTGATAACCAGCATCAACTAAAGTTTCAAATCCAGCTCGAACTAGTTCTGTTGTTCCACCACATAAGACTGCCTGCTCACCAAATAAGTCAGTTTCTGTTTCTTCTTGGAATGTAGTCTCTAGTACACCAGCTCTTGTACCACCAACACCCTTAGCATGAGCTAAAGCATAATCCTTAGCATTGCCAGTAGCATCTTGATAAACTGCAAATAAGCAAGGTACCCCAGATCCTTTAGCATAAACTCTTCTTACTAAATGTCCTGGTCCTTTTGGTGCCACCATATATACATCTACATCTTCTGGAGGAACAATTTGTTCAAAGTGAATATTAAATCCATGAGAAAATACTAGCGCATTTCCAGCTTCTAAATTTTCTTCAATATCACTAAAGTATACATCTTTTTGTACTTCATCTGGTAATAAAATTTGAATAACATCAGCTTGTTTAGCAGCTTCAGCAGCAGATACTGGCTCAAAACCATCTTCTACAGCCTGCTCATAATTTGCTGTTCCTTCTAATTCAGAAACAACTACATCTAAACCAGCATCTCTCATATTCTGTGCCTGCGCATGTCCTTGACTACCATAACCAATTACTGCAATCTTCTTTCCTTCTAAATAATTTAAATCAGCATCTTCTTCATAATACATTTCTACCATTATACTCACTCCTCTTAATTTTTATGTTTAGGATTAAGCTGTGAGCTATGATTCTTGAGCATGAGCTACTAAAAAACTCAAAACCCATTTCCCACAGCTAATTTAATCCTTATTTATCACTATCAGAATAAAAATTGCTCTGCTAAATTTAACAATCTCAAAGCTCTACATATTTTTGCTTTAGATGATAGCACACATCACAACTCATTACTATAACCTTAGAACCTAGACTTGGCAGTGCCAAGTCACTACTTTTTTTTCTTGTCACTCTTTACTCTTAACTTGTTACTATTTTATTTGTGCCCTCTCGCCATAGCAATCTTACCTGTTCTTACTAATTCTTTAATACCATATGGTTTCAATAAATCTTCAAGAGCGTTAATCTTATCCTCATCTCCTGTTATTTCAATCATTACAGAATCAGAACTAACATCTACAATCTTAGCTCGGAAAATATCAACTATTTCCATGATTTCAGATCGAGTTTTAGTTGAAGATTCTACTTTAATCAGAGCTAAGCCACGACTCACAACCTCATCATCAGTTAGATCACTAATTTTATGGACTACTACTAACTTATGCAGCTGTTTTGTCACCTGCTCTAACTCTCTATCATCTCCTGCTACTACTAGAGTAATCCGCGATACATCATCATTTTCTGTCCGACCAACTGATAAGCTATCAATATTAAAACCACGCCGACTAAACAAGCCAGCAATTCTAGCCAACACACCAGACTCATTAGCTACTAATACTGAAAGTGTATGTTTCTTCATTCTACATCCTCCTTTAAAACCATCTTATCTAGACTGCCTCCAGGAGGCACCATTGGAAATACATTCTCCTCAGCATTAATAATACAATCAATTAAATAAGGTCCATCAGTATTTATGGCTTCTTCAATTGTCGGCTTAATTTCAGATGGTTTAGTAATTTGTTTAGCTTTAACCCCAAAGCTTTCAGCTAATTTAACAAAATCAGGCACCATTTCAGGACACTGTTCTCCTGGATCAGAACAGTCTTCTGGACAATCAACTTGTTTACCTAAACATGTTGAAGAATATCTTTTTTCATAGAACATTTCTTGCCACTGACGCACCATACCTAAATATTGATTATTAAAAATAACAATATTAACTGGTAAATCATTTTTCACTACTGTAGCAAGTTCCTGCATATTCATTTGAAAACTACCATCTCCAGCCAAGGCAAAGACCTGTTTATCACGATGACCTACTTGCACACCTACAGCAGAAGGGAATCCATAACCCATAGTACCTAAACCACCAGAAGAAATGAAACTACGCGGTTCACTATACTGATAAAATTGCGCAGCCCACATTTGATGTTGGCCCACTTCAGTAGTAATTAAAGCCTTACCCTGAGTTAATTCATCAATAGTTCCAATTACTTGATGCGGTACTATTACATCATCAGGTTCTTCTTTAGCATTTTCATCAAGTTTTCTCCATTTATTTATTTCAGCTAACCATTCTGGATGCTCCTTTTCCTCGACCAAAGGATTTAATTCGGTTAATACATTCTTGACGTCACCAACAATTGGTACATCCACTACTACTCTCTTACCAACTTCTGCTGGGTCAATATCAATATGAACAATTTTAGCATCAGGCACAAAAGAATCTAGATCTCCAGTTACCCGGTCATCAAATCTAGAGCCAACTGCAATTACTAAATCAGCATTAGAAATAGCAAGATTGGCTTCTGTAGTCCCGTGCATTCCTAGCATTCCAACTGATAAATCATCTCGTTCATTAACAGCGCCTAAACCATTTAAAGTAGTTGTTACAGGAATGGACGCTTTCTTAGCTAATTCTCTTAGTTCTTCACTTGCCCCCGAACTAATTACTCCTCCACCTGCATATAACAATGGCTGCTCTGCTTCATTAATTGCTTTAGCTGCCTCTCTAATTTGTAATGTATGCCCCTCATAATTAGGCTTATAACCAGGCAAATCTACTTCATCAGGATATAAGAATTCTCCTACAGCTTGCTGTACATCTTTAGGCAAGTCTACTACTACTGGTCCTGGTCTTCCCGTAGTTGCAATATGAAAAGCTTCTTTAATAATTCTCGGCAGTTCTTCAACATCTTGCACTAGATAATTATGCTTAGTAATTGGAGTTGTAATCCCTGTAATATCAGCTTCTTGAAAAGCATCCGTTCCCAGCATAGAACTAGGCACCTGACCAGTAAAAGCAACTATAGGTACTGAATCCATATAAGCAGTTGCTAAACCAGTTACTAAATTAGTTGCTCCTGGTCCAGAAGTAGCAATACAAACTCCTGCTTTTCCCGTTGAACGAGCATATCCATCAGCAGCATGCACACCTCCTTGCTCATGGTGCGGCATAATGTGTTCAAAATCAGCATCATATAATTCATCATAAATAGGTAATACTGCCCCACCTGGATAGCCAAAGATTACTTCTACTTCCTCCTGATACAACGACTCCACAAACATTTCGGCACCAGTCATTTTAGCCACTTTAATTCACTCCTTTTAATAACTTCTTTTAGACTAGATAATATCTAGTCTCTACTTAGACTAGGCAATGCCTAATCACTACTCAAAAATAAAAAAATCTCTCAGTTAGTAACTTAGAGAGATTTTGCATAACTTGCAGAAATTAGATATAGTACATCTAAAAATACTGCAATTACCCATTTTATTCTCTTAGCTACTAACTACTTCTTTTTAATTAATCTTTTACTAATGTTAGATGATTATTAATTCACTACTTACACTATATTAACTGCTTCTACTTCTAAATACTTTTTCTTTATACCATCTTACTATCTTGCTATCTTATTGTTTTACTTGCTAAATCTATTATAAACCTTAGAACCTGGACTTGACAATGCCAAGTCTCTACAGCAATTATAATCCTCATAAATCTGATTTCACCGTTTTTACTATTTTTTACTTCTCCCTATTTACTCTTTACTATTTTAACTTGTTACTAATCACTGTTTTATATCATACAACCATTGACTTGGCAATGCCAAGTCACTACTAAAATCACTATCTTACTTGTTTTTATTCTTATCACTTTTTTTCTCTTTACTGCTTCACTGTTTTTTCTTGTCACTCTTTACTATCTTTTTCTCTTCACTGCTTCACTGTTTTTTCTTGTCACTCATCACTCTTTTTACTGTTTATTATAAATAAAAAACCTCTCATCTCAATTAACAGAGTTACTCCTGTTAACTGGGACGAGAGGTTTCCTCACGTGGTACCACCCATATTTGCTATCACTTCACAGCAATAGCCTTATAAGTACTCACATAGCAAGTATGCTTCATACTTCAACATATGATTACGGATGTTGAACCGGCAAGCACCTACTAGAAAATAACTCGTTCAGCCTGCAGCTCAGGGAGGAGTTCACCAATTCGATCTATACCAGGATCTCAGCATCCCCAGTTCTCTGTAATAGATTTTAAATTGCCTACTTATTCCCATCATCGCTTTTAATTAAATCTTTATTTGTTATTAATAAGTATATGTAATTAACACTACTTTGTCAAGCACTTTCATCAAAAGATTATTTTCACGAGTGGAATTAATCTAACAAGTAGCTAACTTAGTTAGCTACTTGTTCTTATGTTTATTTATTTTTTACTTGGCTTAACTATTTTAGCAATTACCACAGAATTTTCCCCGCCAAAACCATCATCTTTAAATTTATCAGCCTCTTTATCTTTAATCCATTTGACCTTTTCTCCACTAGGAATCGTAAATTTATATTGATACTCTTTTCCTTGCACTAATTTTTTACTCAACCTCCATACTCCATCCTTCTTAGTCATTTTCCAATCCTTATGAGCTGGATTCCAATCATTAAATTCACCTGCCACAAATATACTCTTAGCATCTAAATGCTCAGCAAAACTAAATATTACTTCTACTTTCCCTTCCTCTGCTGCTTTCTTCACTTCAGTTTTAGCAACTACAGGAACCGCTACCAACATCAACAATAATACAGTTAAGATTAAACAGAAATACTTTCGCTGCACCTGAACCCCTCCTAAGATTATAAGTAATGGTGCTCTTTATATAATCTTATAAACTTATAAAAAAGACACATTATTTAATCTATTCAGAGGGAATGAAAATCATGAATAAAAATTTAAATTCATTTTTTTATAATTAGCTGATACTACTTTCATTTAAATCTACCACTACAAAGTTTAATCCTAATAAAATCCAAAACACAGGTGCTACAGCAATCACACTAATATTAAAAGTAGCCTGCACCAAATAAGAAATTACAGCTAAAAATAAAGCAATTTGATATTTCTTTTTAGTGCTTATAGTAATTAAAGTTTTCTTTAGAACTACAAATAAAAACCACAAATAAGCAATCAAAGCAGGTATACCCAATGTAACTCCTAGCTGTAGATACTCACTATGAGCTTTATCTAAAATTAACATTCTTCCTTTGAACTCCCTATACTTTTCTTGGGGATAAACAATTTGAAAAGTATCAGGCCCGCTCCCCAAGAGAGGATTTTTTAATAATAAGGGCACTGTAGTTTTATAAATATACATCCGACTAGATCCTACTTTATCAATTTCTTCTTCAGTTCCTGTCACTAAAGTTTTCCCTTCCAAAAATAAACTTAAAAATCTATTCCACGAATAGTTACTATTTATCTTTGCTAAGAAAACAGTAACTATAGATAAAATTAAAATAATTATAATTAATCTTTTTTTATTTGCTAATAATTTATCATAAAGCAAATAAATAACTAGTGGTATAAATGCTAATAAAGCTACATAAGCACTTCGAGTTCCAGTAGCAACTAAGAAAGCATAAAAAATAGTCGTGACTGTTCCTAAAAACCATAACTCTTTTTTAGTTTTAGCATAAAAAAAGAGAACAAAGCTTAGCGGAAATAACATACTAACATAACTACCAGCAAAATCAGGATTTCCTAAAGTACTTTCCGCTCTAACCTGCTTAGCTTGAAATTTGATTAAATCATAACCACAATATTGAATTAAGCCAATAATTGAAATTACTACTGCACTTATAAATAAATATTTGAACAACTTTTTTAATTTCTCTTTGGTATCTATAATTGAAATAGTTGAAAAGAATAATATTCCATAGACAAAAAAAGCTAACAAACCTTCATGGCGGTATGTCTTACCGTAAATAACAATATTTTTATAAGGTGACGCAAGAGCAGAAATAAATACTAAGCCCAAAAATAAAACTAGTGGTAAATACTCTTGACGCCAATTGATCTGTTTTTCCTTTTTCTTAATCTTCATATAATGAATAATTAGTAAAAAACAGACTAAAACTAATAGAGCATAAAATTTAGGTTTAGTAGTATAGTCTTTAAGAAGTGGAACAATTTGATCATATTCACCTATTTTATAAATAGTTCCTTTATTCTGCTCAAATTGGGGTAAGTAAAGCAAAGGTACTACTACAATAATTGCAATTAACAACCATAAGCTAATTCGATCTAAAATTTGCTCATCAAGATTATTAAACATAATTCTCCCCCTCAACTAAATTAATATATCAACTATAAATTCAAATTATTACAATATAAATTACTTAACTAGATTATAATTTGAATAAGCTACCAACAATTTCCTGCAATTAATTATAAAATATAAAAAAAGACTCAGGAGCAAAGCCCCTGAGCTAATTAAAAACCTATTCAAATACTGCACCAGTACTAGCAGAACTAACTAATTTAGCATAACGAGATAAATAACCAGTCTTAACTTTAGGTTCTGGTTGCTCCCATTCTTCTAATCTTCTTTTAATTTCTTCGTCAGATAACTGCACATTTAACTTCCCATTCGGGATATCAATTTCAATAATATCTTCTTCTTCAATAATGGCAATTGCTCCACCTTCCATTGCTTCAGGCGATACATGACCAATTGAAGCTCCTCTAGTTGCACCAGAGAAACGTCCATCAGTGATTAATGCCACCTCTTTATCTAATCCTGCTCCTGCTACAGCAGAAGTCGGGGTTAACATTTCACGCATACCAGGACCACCTTTTGGTCCTTCATATTTAATCACTACTACATCACCAGGATTAATTTCTCCATTATTAATTGCTTCTACAGATGCTTCTTCAGAATGGAAAACTCGAGCTGAACCTTGATGAGTTAACATTTCATCAGCTACAGCAGCCTGCTTCACTACTGAACCCTCTGGAGCAATATTACCTTCTAAATAAGATAGACCTCCAGTTTGGTGATAAGCAGTAGCAAAATCACGAATAACATCATTGTCTAAAACTCGTACACCTTCTAATTTCTCAGCTACTGTTTCACCAGTCACTGTCATTAACTCTTCATCTAGAGCATCTTCATCACTTAAGACTTTCATAACAGCAGGAATACCACCCGCTCGTTCTAAGTCTTGAATATGATGTTTTCCCGCCGGACTTAAACTACATAAATGCGGTACCTCTTCTTTTAATTCATTAATTACTTTGAGGTCTATATCTACTCCTGCTTCATGAGCAATTGCTGGTAAATGTAGTGCAGTATTAGTAGAACAACCTAAGGCCATATCAACCTTTAAAGCGTTCTCGAAAGTTTCTTCAGTTAAAATATCAGATGGTCTTATATCTTTTTCAACTGCTTCAATAACCTGCATTCCAGCTTCTTTAGCTAACCTTTTTCGCCCTGCATCCACAGCAGGAATAGTTCCATTCCCCGGTAGTCCTAATCCCAATACTTCTGTTAAACAGTTCATTGAATTAGCTGTAAACATTCCTGAACAAGAACCACAACCTGGGCAAGCATTATTCTCAATTTCTTGTAGCTCACAACTGGATATTTTGCCTGCCTTCTCTGCAGCTACTCCTTCAAATACATTTTTTAAGTCAATATCCTCACCTTTATAATCTCCTGCTAACATTGGCCCACCACTAACTACTACAGTTGGAAGATCTAATCTTGCTGCAGCCATCAGCATACCTGGCACAATCTTATCACAATTTGGAATTAATACTAATCCATCTAAGGCATGACCATTAGCGACTGTTTCCACTGAATCAGCAATCAATTCTCTACTTGCCAAAGAATACTTCATGCCATTATGACCCATAGCTATTCCATCACAAACACCAATTGATCCAAATTCTAGCGGCGTTCCACCGGCCATTCTAACTCCGGCTTTAGCTGCTTCAGCAATTGTATCTAAGTGCACATGACCCGGAATTAATTCACTAAATGAATTACATACTCCAATTAAAGGCTGCTCTAATTCTTTGTCCGTTAATCCTAATGCTTTAAATAATGACCTTTGGGGCGCATTTTCCCCTTTAGTTGTTACTTTATCACTTCTCATCTGCTGATTCCTCCTTATTAAATAACTTTCAGTTACGAATATTTTAACAAAGATTAATAAAATAAGCAATTAACAAAATTCTTATTTGTTTTAAGCAGGGAAATTATTACTTAAAAAGAATAGCAATATATGAACAGTAAAAACTAAAGCTTAAGACTTAATGATTATTGGAGGACAAGCAATGACTGAACAAACTACAGTACAAGAAGAAAATAATGAAGAGAAAGAAACTACTATTTGGTTAGAAATTATCAAATTTCAATTATTGTGGTACCTTTTTAATTTTTTAATCTTATTTTTAGAACAAAATTTAGCTTTCGATCTACCTATATTAGATAATTTTTATTTGATTTCTTTTAAAGTAGTAGGCCGCAGTTTATTTATTGCTTTTTTCTTATACTGGGCTCTAATGGAGTATGGTCTTAATTTTAAAGACTTAGGAATTACTTTTAAAGATTTATTTGCTAATTTAAAATTAGGGTTGATGGTTAGTTGGCCTCTACTATTAGGTATTATCTTCAGCCATCTTCATCTTAATAATTTAAATACTTTAATAACTATTGATACCATAGAAGACCTATCAACTAGTCTGATATATTATGTGATTATCTTTTTTGGCTGTTTGATCCCTGCTTTTAGCACAGAACTATTTTATAGAGGTTTTATTTTTAAACAACTTAAAGAAAATCACTGCTATTTAATTGCTTTTATTTTAAGCACTTCTTTCTATACTTTAATCCATCTTGATTTTCGTTCTCATATCATGCTACTTCATTTTATTATGGCCTTTATTACTACTTATTTATATCATAAAACTGACTCATTATTAGCCCCAACTATCTTCCAAGCTACCTATCAGGCTAGTTTAACAACCTTTTTATTTGCTTTTACAGGTTGGCCTTTCTAAGGACAGTAACTAGTAAAAAGTAAGCAGTAATGAGTAACAAACAAAAACATAAAAACATCCCACAAACTTTTCTTATCTTTCGAAATAATATTCTACTTTTGAGTCTAAATCATTCATTTATTACTATTTGATATTTTAATTTTAAATCTAATTCTTTCTCCTTAACTGTTTTCTCTTTGAATTTTTTTATTTCTACTCATTACTCGTTACTTGTTACTGATGACTTTTCTTATACGTTTCCTAAATAAACATTAGTTAACTTTTCTTCTGCAATCTCCTGAGCTTGATATAATGTTTCTTTTGGAGTAGGTGGTTTATCTAATTTATAATGAGGGAAGTAACGTGATAAATGCAGTGGGATCTCAGGGTCTAAATCAGCAATCCAATCTACTAATTCTTGAATCTCTCCTGGTTCATCATTTAAATTAGGAATAATTAAAGTAGTTAATTCTAAATGTGTATCACTGGCATTAATAATTTCAGCACTCTGCTTAGCAGTTGCAAAATCACCACCGCAAACATCTCGATAAAATTCCTCAGTAAAGGCTTTGATATCTAAATTAACAGCATCTATATAAGGCAATAGTTCTTTTAGGGGCTTAGGATTAATCGTCCCATTAGTCACTAATACATTTTTTAATCCCTGTTGTTGGGCCAACTGCGCTGTATCCCGCACATACTCATACCAGACCAAAGGTTCAGAGTAAGTATAAGCAATCCCAAAAGAGCCTTTATCCTGGGCCAACTCTACAGCCTCCTGCGGAGATAACTTCCGCGTTGGCACATCTATTTCTTGAGCAATGCGGTAATTTTGGCAGAATTGGCAGCTGAGATTACAGCCAATACTGCCTAAAGACAGAATCTGATTATGAGGATGATATTCATAAAGTGGTTTCTTTTCAATCGGATCTAAAGCCACCGAACTGACTTGTGCATAACTAGCAGCCCATAGTTTATTATCTTTAACTTTACGCACTTGGCATAAACCTGTTTGGCCCTCATTTAATTTACAGTAATGAGGACACAGCAAACATTTAATTTTACCATCTTCATGAGTATAATAATCAGCTTTCTGCATCATATCACCCCTATTCATAACGCGTAACTTCAAAACGCATTAAATCAACATCAGCTTCCTGCGGCAAACCTGCTTTCCTTTTAGCAATTTCAATCTGCTTTTTCACACTATTAATTCCTTCTAAATTAGGGAGTAATAGACCTGTGGAATGTCCTTTTTTCACAATAATCCCATACTTTTCAGAATCTAATTGTTCTTTACTATCAATTTCTTCTGGTTCTTCTAATCTATCTACTGTATAAGTTAACTCCTCTAATTCATCTGCTTTAATTGGAGAAAAACGAGGGTCATTAAATCCTGCTTTGATCGCATTGTCAATTATCTCTTGGGCCAAACTAGATGAAGTAGGCTTAGTAGTCCCAATACAACCACGTAAATTACCGTTTTTCTTAATTGAAACAAAAGCTCCTGCTTGTTCTAATAGCTCTGGATCTAAATTTTGTGGTATTTCAATCTTCTCCTCATTCTTAGCATACTCTTCGACAGCTTCGCGAGCTAACTGTACAGGTTCACTCTCTTTATCTCTTATTTCCTGCATTTTCTGCTCTTTATTCTCTTCTAATTTTTCTAAAAATCCTGGTTCTTCACTTTTACCTTTTACTTCAAAGGAAGCCACTCCATATCCTACTCCGAAAGGTCCTTCATAAGATAAGACTCCCCCTTCAACATCAAGACCATCTATAGCACCTAACATCATAATTATTGGTCTTAAACCACATTCTCCAGCTTTTTCAACTAAGGAATCATCAAAATTAATAATCTGTTCTACAGCTAAATCATCTAAATATTCAATCAAGGCTTCATCAAATTCTTGTCCCCGCGGATTAAATCCAGCTGGTGCTCCCGGTTTTAAACGATGGGATAGGTCACCACTAGCTATTAAAGCTACATCATAATCTAATTGTTTAGCTACTAATTGAACTATCTTCCCGAACTTATATAGATCTTCATAAGCCAATAAGCCCATATTAATCGGTACAATAGGAGTATCTACTCCTGCCTGATTAAGATAATACATCGGTACTAGTACTCCGTGGTCTAACTTTAAATCCACATCAAACTTTCGTGCTGCATTTTCATCAATCCTAACCACTTGTAAATCTTGAGTATTACAAGCTTTAACCACTTCTTCAGTGAATTTTTCATCCAAGGAATAACTTAATTCCACTTGTTCAGCACCAAATTGGCCCAAATCACCTTTAAGTTCTTTTTTATTTAAAATATTAATTGCATCAGAAAACACCGGCCCATGAGGACTAATCGTAATTACTAAATCAGGATCAATATCTCTGACCTGATGAGCTAATTTTTTCATACTATTAACCGTTTCTTTAATATCACTAACCGCATCTTGACCCACTTCTGGTACTGCCACCGGTGGATGTGGTGACAATCCTGCAAAAGTAATTCCACTCATTATTTATGTTTATCGGAAATATGTTTAATAAGCTCTAATCTCCGATAAACTCTCACCTCCTTGTTTATTATATATTCTTGAGTGTTTAATAAGTAGTTATTTTTTAATTATTCGGTTATTATCTTTAAACCCAAAAATCATTTAACTTTTCTATGTGATTATTAAAATCTATCCTTTATTTTTATTCTGAAGTTTCTAAAGAGATTATACTCCACTTGCCATTTCCTAAATATTTCAACTCCATTGTAAAATGAGTTCTTATTTTTGCTCCAAAAGAATTCTCTGCATCTACATAAGAATTTATTGAAAATTTATTACTTCCCAAATAAGTTACATATCTATCATAATCCCAAGGGAATTCAGCAGTGCTCGGAGCTTTTAATCTTCGTTTCATAAAGATTAGAGCCCTTGCCCAAGCTTCTGATTTATCTGGAGTTTTATACTTATCCTTTTCCCAATATACTGTATTGTCTTTATAAATCTTACCTAAAAACTTTCCATTCACTTTATTTTGATAAAAAGATATTTTATTAAGATTTTCTCTCTCTTTAATCTCTTTAAAAATAGTTTCTAAAACTTCTTTCGAAGTATCCTCAAAAATTTTAGATATCAAGACTCTGCTAAATTGGTCACTATTTCTAGATGATACAGTATATTTAGGTAGAACTAAAAATAATTCCTGTTTCTGTTTCTCACCATTAATATACAAATTAACCTTCCATTCTCCAATTAACCCTCTCAAATCTTCCTCATAAGAATAATTCCAACCATAACCATATCCTCCCCCTCCCCAACTAATATCTTCAGAACTAATACGTTCAGTCGTATTAGTTTTTTCTCGTTTCCCATTTGGTTTAATATCTTCAATAGCGAACTCATACTTTCCTGGAATAATATTTTTTACTATAAACATGATTGATAGCCCTTTATCCCCAGGAGCAACTATATCACTTTCATTTTTAGGCTTAAATTTGTTGTCTTCACTTTGGTGTCCTATTTGAACTTCAGTTATAATAGGCTTTTCTTTATCTTTAGATTTATTAACAATCTTTTGATAAACTTCTTTTTTTATACCTTTATCACTGGGGGTAATATTTAAATTATTGTCTTCAAGAAACTTCCTTATAGTTTTTTCAGTTTCTTCACCATATAAACCATCAATACTCAATTCATATCCTAGCTTTGATAAACCTTTCTGCACCTTCTTTACTTTAGCTTTGTTTTTTATAATTTTCACTGAAGACTTCTTTTCAGATTTTTGTTTATTAACTTGTTGAGTTTGGGGAACTTCACTTAAATTACCAATCAATATAAAAACACCTATTACTACCACAAGAAATAATAATGGTAAAATCTTTTTCATTATTTATATTTATCAGAGAAGTCAATAATAATCTTCCCCAATAAACTTCTCACCTCTTTCTTTATTATACATTTTTTAGTGCTTAATAAATATTTTAATTGCTTTCATATTCACTCCAATGGTCTAATTTCCCGTTTAGAAAATACAAAGTATAACTATGATAATAACCAGTGCTAGAATTATAATTTTCATAATCCCACGCTTGATAATTTTCACTTTTATATTTTGAATCTGGTTGTCCCCAACTTTCTAAAACTTGTGCTGTTGTCATATGTAGTGAACCCCTATTTTTTGGACAGATTTAATTTAAATTTATGAAACGCAAAATTGCTAGTTTTTGCTCTTAAATACTAGGCCACTATTTTCTCATTGATAATAACTCCAGATTCAACTTGTTCAACAAATTCTCTTGGAGTCAGATAATCAAGGCTGGAATGTAAACGTTCTTGATTATATTCTTCAATATATTGATCTACTGAACTTTTACAATCCAGAATGTTTTCATAAGCGGATGTATAATAGATCTCTTCTTTCTTTAAAGTACCGTGAAAACTTTCTATATAAGCATTTTCTTTAGGCGTGTCAACGGTTATACGCTCATGACTTACTTCTATATCGTCCTCCTTATCAAGCTTGTTCAAATAGTTCTGAAAATCTCTGCTACGAAATTGAACCCCATTATCTGTTCGAAGTATTACATCATCTACATCGCGGTTCTCAAGAGCCTCTTCTAAAGCAGCCAAAGCCTCGTCAGTTCTACATCTTAAGCTTATATGATAACCTACTATTTCTCTAGTATAGACGTCCATTATATCGAACATATAGACCCAATTTCCTGTACTATCTAGATACCATTGAACCATGTCCAGCTGCCACATCTGGTTGGGACCATCAATTTCATGTTGTTGGCTTCGATTATATTCCTCTGGTTTAGGTCGGTTTTTCTCCTGTAATAAGTCTAATTCTCGCATAATGCGATAAATGCGCTTGTGATTAACTATTACTCCTTCTTTGCTTCTAATATAGTTGGTAATCATTCTATAACCGTGATACGAGTATTCAGCAGTATATTTTTTTACTAACTCTATCACCTCTTGTTCAGAAATTTTGTTTCCGTTCTCATCAAAAGCTGGGATCCCAGAGTAAACAGAACTTTCGATGTTATCTTTAGACTGCTCCTGCTTTAACTGATAGTAATAGGTACTCCTAGATATATTTAAAGCCTCACAGGCTCTTTTTATTGAATAGCCTCTTTTAGCAAGAGATTTAACAGCTTCAACTTTATCAGAAGTATTTAGTCCGTCCACGGTTTTTTTTTTGAAGTATTTCTATTTGAGTTTCTTTTTCACCAATGATTTTCTTCATACGTTCGTTTTCTTCTTTTAGCTTCTTGAGCTCACTTTTAGTTTCTGAATTATTTTTTGATCCTAGGGCACTGCGACCACCATCTAAAAAGTCACGTTTCCAACGGGATAAAATCCCTTTAGGTATATCATATTCTTGAGCTACTTCTGAAATCTTACGACCGCCTAATACCTCTACTACTAGTTCCATTTTAAAATCAATGTCGTAAGCCATGATCATACCCCCTGTTAATTAAATTATAATTGTTTCATTTTCTTCTGTCCAACTTCAATAGGGGTCGTTACACATACCAGTAATTATTTTATTATTTGATATTGCATTTAAAACTTCAACATTCCAACTTTGATGTTCAACAGCTAATTTTATCGTGGATTCTGACCAGTAAGGATGTTGTAAATAAACCTTGACCATCTCATTTGACCAGTGAGGTTCTCTAATACATATTTGTATTATTTCATTTATTTTATCTTGGTTTTCTATCATTAAATTCATTTTGTCTAAAAAATCATCTGCTTCAGGGTGCTTATTATAAATATTCATTGCTTTTTTTACTTTAGATTCCGACCAGTTTGGATGTTTTGTTTTAATTTCAACCTCTTTTTTTGATAATTCTGGATTTTTTAAAGCTACATTTATTTTTTCCTCATTCCAATTGGTATTTTGAGCTGCTACTTCAATTTTTTCTTTAGACCAATTAGGATGTTTAGATTTTAGCTTTTTTCTTCTCTTTCTCTCTCTTTTGATTTCTTTAATTTCTTCTTTCGTTCTAAATAAATTTGTCCATGAAAGGTCAACACTTGCATCAATATATTTACCCGTATTACCTTCGACCTTCATATATCCTCCATTTATATTTAAAGATAATGAAGGATTTATTTGATAAATATATCCTAGCCCAATCGAAAAACCATACTCTTCATTAATTGTCTTTACTAAATCAAATCTCTCTTTTTAGTTTTATATTTTGAAGTGCTGTAATATACTAATGCTCCATCAATAAAGGGACCAGTAAGATTATTATTAAAATAATATTTTGAACCGAACCTAACTGTACCATGGTCTATAGTTTTATCTTTTTTATTTTCTTTTATTTGCGAACTCAAATAAAAGGATAGTCCTGAATAATCAGCATATTCAACTAATTTAAGACCAAGACCATTATTAGAAACTAAAAAACTACTTTTAATTTCTCCCTTTGCTTGTATAATCGGCGTTAAAACCAGCAATAAAACTGCTATTAAACTTATAATAATATTACATTTGTTTGAAAACATTTTTTCCCTCCTGTTTGTTATAAGCATTTAATAAGTTTAAAGAATATACTAATTTAATACATAATTACTCTTTCTATGCAGTGATTTATTAATATTATCCATTAGTTAGCATTGAAAAAGGCATAAGTTCATCTCCTATAATGAAATATTGACCACCACACCAATATTTCATGGAAAGGAGATAAACTTATGCCTAATGCCAGTATATCAAACAAATTTAGTATTGCCAACTTTTTAGATAATTTAGAATTATTATTGAATAATTCACAATTTAAGCGCATTATTAATCTGACATCAGGCATAATTAAGCATGAAGGGGAAAATACTCAATCTGGTTTAGAAAATTCAATGTTTGTTAATTGGAATCAAAGTTCTATATCTAGATTTTTCAATTCTTCTACTTGGTTAAGTGAATATAACAACAGTCAAAGAGTTGAAGAAGCTATTAATTTTACTGCTAGAAAAGTTGGAAAAGATGAAACAGGCTTCTTAATAATTGATGATACTTTAACTCCTCAATCAGAAAATAATAATCGAATTGAAGGACTTGGTTATTATAAAGCTCCCAGTTCTGCTGATGAAAAGTTTTGGTATTCTCATTGTTTAGTAACCTCTCATTTTTCAATGGGAAAAGTATCTATACCTCTGGACTTTGAACTTTATCAAAAAGAAGATTACTGTCAAAAAAATGATTGGACATTTAATACAGGATTAAAATTAGGTCAAAATCTTATTGAGCAATTTGATAATTTTTATGATTCTAATCAGCGTATTTATGTTATGGCAGATAGCTGGTATACTACAGAAGAATTTGTGAATTTCTCTCTAAATAAAGGTTATGATTATATAGGCGCAGCCCCTGTAAATTACACTATTGAAACTAAAAGTGGTGAAGTTAAAATTTCTGATTTTTATTCTTCTCTGTCAGAAGAAGATTTAGATTTTGTAATTACTGATGATGACTTCTATTATGTTTACGAATATCAAGGGGCAATTGGCAACATTGATTGTGCGAAAGTTTTATTATGTTGGGAAAACACCTTTTCTACCGATGAAGCTCCAAAATGTATTTTAACTACTGATTTAAGTTTAGATAACTCAACTATTATAGAATATTATTCTACACGTTGGGAGATTGAAACAAGTTACCACTATTTTAAAAATGAATTAGGACTTGCAGATTATAAAATGCATTCTTTAGAAGCAATAATTAGATACTGGCAAATTGTTTATTTAGCCTATAATTATCTAGAAATTCTAAAAATTTTAATACCTGAAGAAGAAAACTTAAGCTATTTTATTTCTTTAGCTAAAGAATATCTAACAAAAAGTTTAATAGATTATATTCATGAAGCTTGCAAAAGAGGTATTCCTAAAGACCAACTATATGATACCTTAAACCTTAATGGAAATAGTTTACAATTAGCTGCATAGAAAGAGTTATAATTAAATGAAACTATCTAAGTTATTATTTGATTGAACACAAAAATTAAGATATAATATACACACAATGTAATAATAATATGTGTACATTATAAAAGGAGTGATTTTAATGACACTTGAAAACAAACATTTTAGATGTGATCCCCAAGAATGGGAAGAATTTAAAGATACCTGTAATGAATTAGGCAGCAATGCAAGTGTTGAATTAAGAAAATTTATTAAACGTTTTAATAAAAAACACACTAAAACAATTCAAAATACCCTTGAACAAATTCAAAACCTCGCTGAATCCATGGAGGAAATCGAAGAACTAAAAAAAGCTTTGGATGATCCTCAAGTAAGAAAAATGATAGAAATGTATGTCCAAACCAAAGACGATGAAGATGAAGTTTTAAAATATCTAGCTAACAATTAAATCAAGAAATAATTCCCTAGTTGAATGTCAGGAGGATATTACATGCCAGAGCAAAAAATAAAATTTATTAAACCTATTTCAGTAATTGTATTACACCAAGCTATACTTGATGATTACGGCGGAACAAATGGAATAAGAGATATTAATTTATTAGAATCTGCAGTAGCTCAGGCAAAAAATGTTTATCATTATGGAAATGCTGATTTATTTGAGATAGCTGCCAATTATGCCTATCACCTTTGTAATAATCACCCTTTTCATGATGGTAATAAAAGAACCGCTTATTACTCTATGAAAAATTTCCTTGGCATAAATGGATATGAAATAAAAGGTAAATTAAAAGAAAGAAAAAAGCTTATGATAAAAATTGAAAATGATGAGTTTTCTAAAAAAGATCTAGCAAAATGGCTTCAAGAAAACACTCAAAAAATATAAAACTATAATACGTAAAACCTCTAATTTGAAAATTAGAGGTTTTTCTTTTTCTAACTGATTTATCTCATATAGTTTTGCTTAACTACTCTCAGGCTAATTTCCAGATAACGTCCCTGGGGTTCGCGACGTCTAGCTCAAACCTCTTATAACTTGTCCATCCTCTCAAACTTTCATATGTAATCCGCACCTTCACCTATCCTACTAGACTAGATGTCGCTAACCCCATGTTATGCGATGTCAAATTAACTTGGTTAATAAGTGTTTTCTCCAACAATTTTATTTGCATTATCATATAAATTATCATAATGTAATAAAGTGATTTTAGAAGAAGATTTTAAATCTCTTTTTATTCTATATGTCCTCTCTTTAAAATCCTCTCTTCTTCCTGCAACTACAACATAATGAATTCTAGATTTATCTAATTTATAAAATGATTCTGGCAAAGCTTTTTTAGGATGTTTATATCTTTTGAACGTTTCTATTAAATTTGAATAATTCGACTCAAGCCAAATATTCCAATCCCTAACTTGCTTTATACCTTTTCTAATGACCTCACCTTTTTCACCACTTTTTAAAGTAATATTTCCTTTTGGACTTTCTAATTCAATAAATGTAAATTCATAACCTCCTGAATTCTTACCTACTAGTAAATAATCAGCTCTATATGTATTACCTAGCATAAATTCAGGAAATATATATGCCTCATGGTGTCCAAAATTAAATTCTGCTTTTAATATTGAAGCAATGATATGATATGCATTATTATTGTTAATAAAATTCAATAACTGGTTTTCTATTACTGAATCAGAATTAATCTTTTTTAAAAATGATTTATTTAATGAGGTTAATCTTTCAATGTTTTGTAACACTTTAATGTCTAAGTAGTTATTTGGAAATAAACTCAAATAATGTCTAGCAGCTTTAGGATATTCTAAAAACAAATTTTTTCTTATAATAGTATTACCTATTTTAATCCCGTTCTCCTCTTCCTTATCCTTTATTTCTTGCCACTTCTCTAATTCATCTTCAGACAAATTAAAATAATCTCTTTCATAAGCTCCCATTTTATCACCTCATTAAAAAATTATATCTTATTTGAAAATTGGTATATATGAATTTCCTCCCAAAATTACTTTTATAAGTGATTATGTCAATTTTAAAATGATGAATCTTAATACCATATCATGTAAAATTAAATTCATTCAAAAAGATCAAAAGCAAAATGTATAAAATCTAATAATATGAAACACTTAAGCGACAAAACTTCATTTGCATTAGTTAAATATCCATGAGCTATATAATGTCTATTTAAACTATTATAAAATTTAGATTCATCATCTACTTGCTCAGTATTTTTTGAAACAAAATCAATATTTTTATTGAAAGAATCAAATATTTCTTTAGAAATTCCTTCTAAATCAGTATTAGCTTTATTGGAAAACCATTCAATAAAATCTTCAATAAAGTGCGTTATCCCTACTCTATTAGAATATGAATAAATTTCATTGAAGTCTTCTAATAAGCCTTCAATTTGTAAAATCAAAGTATGGGTTGACAATATGTAATCTTCATTAATATGAGCTTTAAGGCATTGTGACCAAATTTCCTCTCTTTTTTTAAATGGATCTAATTGCCACCCATTAACTATATCTTTTAATAAGTTATAATCATCTTTTTTGAATATATCACAAACAAACCTATCTATACCTTCCTCTTTACTTAATTCATTATTTTGGTCATCAAGAAAATTATATTTTGATTCATCATTCCCACCTAAAAACATTAAATCTAATTGATCAATATTTGGACTAATAGGCCAACCATATTTATGAATACGTTTTGCAGCTCTATCAATTCTCTTATATACTTCTTTCTTCATCTTTTCTTCAGACCCATCCATAAATTAACCCCCTCTTAAAGAATATTACCCAATTAAAAACATGACTACTGTTAATTTGATGTCGCATAACGTCTCGAAGCTTTGCGACGGCCATTTATGCAACTGTAACCTAAATTTTTAAACGCAACCTTTATTTCATAAGTCAGCTCTAATCCCTTCTCT
>NZ_JAFBDQ010000022.1 GCF_016908315.1 Halanaerobacter jeridensis
GAAGAGTGAAGAGTGAAGAGTGAAGAGTGAAGAGTGAAGAGTGAAGAGTGAAGAGTGAAGAGTGAAGAGTGAAGAGTGAAGAGTGAAGAGTGAAGAGTGAAGGCGTTAAAATAATAACAATAAATATAGCGGTATAGAGAGAAGGTTATATGTAGAGACTTGGTATTGCCAAGTCTAGGTTTCAAGATAAAAAAATCATTACTAAGTACTAATTTTGTGGGGGGATATTATGAATACAGAAGAAATTGTTGCGGCTGATAAAGAATATTTTATGAATGTTTTTGGGGAGCGAACGATGGTAGCAGAAAAAGGAGAAGGTGTCTACCTTTATGATAATGAGGGGAATAAATATTTAGATTTTTCTGCGGGGATTGCAGTTAATGCTTTAGGACATAATCACCCGCGAGTAACTGAAGCAATTCAAGACCAAGCAGAAAATTTACTTCATGCTTCTAATATATATTATTTTGAAATTCAGGCTAAATTATCGCAATTATTAGTTGAAAATACTTGTGCAGATAAAGTTTTTTATGCTAATAGTGGGGCTGAAGCTAATGAGGGGGCTTTAAAATTGGCCCGTAAGTATTTTAAAAAGCAAGAAGAAGATAAATATGAAATTATAGCTACGAGTGAATCATTTCATGGGCGTACATTAGCTACTTTGGCTGCTACAGGACAAGAGAAATATCAAAAACCATTTACTCCGTTACCTCAAGGTTTTTCTTTTGTTCCTTACAATGATTTAGAGGCAGTGAAAGCAGAGATTACAGAACAGACTGCAGCAATTATGGTAGAGCCAATTCAAGGTGAAGGTGGAGTTAATCCAGCTAGTCAAGAATATTTACAAGGATTAAGAGATTTATGTGATGAACATAATATATTATTGATTTTAGATGAAGTGCAAACAGGAATTGGGCGGACAGGGACTTTATTTGCTTATCAACAGTATAATATTGAGCCAGATATTTTCACTTCTGCTAAAGCTTTAGGAAATGGAGTGCCTGTTAGTGCTTTGTTGGCCCGAGGAGATGTAGCAGAGGCTTTTGAACCAGGAGATCATGCATCAACTTTTGGTGGGAATCCTTTAGCATGTAGAGCTGCTTATGCTACTTTAAGTACAATTTTAGATGAAGATATAATTCCTCATGCTCAAAATGTGGGTTCCTATTTTAAAGATGAACTAAATAAGTTAGAAGAGAAGTATGATGTGATTATAGATGTTAAAGGGCAGGGATTAATGCTAGGAGTAGAGGTGGATACTGATCCACAAATGATTAGAGATAAAATGTTAGAGAAAGGTGTTTTGATTTTGAAAGCAGGAAAAAATGTATTAAGATTTGTACCACCATTAATAATTAAGAATGAGCATGTTGATGAAGTAATTAAAAAATTGGATCAAGTATTTGCTACTTTAAATAGATAGTTAAATATTCTCCTAGAAACTAGCGCTTAAATTTGTTATTATATAAGTATGTCTAACTGATGTAAGATAAAATTAAATTATATAAATCTAGGAGGGTTAATAATGATTACAACAGTTACTTTAAACCCGGCTATTGACCGGGAGTATTTTGTAGAAACAAATGACCCTGGAGAGCACCAGTATATTTATGAAGATGCAGATATTAAAATATCTCCAGGGGGTAAAGGTTTATTAAGTGCAATTAATTTAAAAAACATGGGTTATCCTGATGTTCAAAATATAGGTTTTGTCGGTGGTAAACAGGGATTGTTTTTTGAAAAAATGGTTCAAGACAATAATGTAACAACTAATTATGTTTACACAACTAATGAAATAAGAAATAATATTTTTGTAATTGGTAAAGAACCTGTTACTTATACGCACTATAATGATTATACATATCGGGTCGAAGAACGAGATGTTGATGAATTAATTAAGCGCTATAAACGAGGGATTGTTGATAGTGAATATGTAATGATTTCTGGTTCTATTCCTGAAGGATTAGAGTTTGATATTTACAAAAGATTAATTGATATTGCTGATGAAAGAGATAAGACTGTTTATTTACATGCTAGTGGTGAAGCTTTAAATCAAGCTTTAGAAGCAGAACCAAAATTTGTTGTTCCTTATTTTAAACATACAGATAAGATTTTGGATGAAGAAATAAAAACAATGGATGATTATATTAAAGCCGGAAGAAAATTACAAGAAGCAGGAGCAGAATATGTGATGATTCCTTTTCACTGTGACCGTTTAGTATTTTCTAAAGATGAGGTATATTCTATTTCTGCTAAAGACTTCTGCCTATTGAATTGGTTAGGTGCTGGAGAAGCTTATAATGCAGCTTTCTTTGATTATATTTTAAATAATGAATTTGATTTTGTAGAAGCTAATAGATATGCTGGCGCTGCTGCTTTGGTAATAGCAGAAAAACGTGATATATTTATTCATGAGCAAGAAGAGATTGAAGATATGCTAGATAAAATTAAAGTAGAAAGGGTGGAATAAGACATGCATTTAGTTAAAGATTATATGATGCGGACTTTAAATTCAGTTTGTACTACTGATGATGTAGAAGATGTAATTCGATTGATGCATAAAACTGAGATGTCTGTTTTACCCGTAGTTGATTGGGAAAATAATTTTTTAGGAACTATTTATAGTAAAAACATTTTAAAGAATGTATTGCCAGAACAGTATGGTTTTTTAGAAACAAGAAGATTACTGCATGAAGTTAATCAAGCAGCAGAAAATTTAGCTGATATCAAAACTCGAGATGTAACTGATTATATGTCGCGCAGAAAATTAACTGTACGAGAAGATGATAAAATGAATAATGTAGCAGATATAATGCTTGATAATGAAGAGTCTTATTTGTTTGTAGTAAATGAAGAAGAAAAATTACGCGGTTATATTTCTCGAGCCGACTTATTATTCTATCTATTGGAAGTAGGAGAGGAATAACAATGAATTTGAAAGCAGTTACTACTTTAAATGAACTTCGGCATTGGTTTCTATTAAATCAAGTAAGTAATAAAGAATTATATGTGATTGGAATTCTAATTGTTTTATCTTTATTGGTAGCAGTATTCACCAAAAGATTTGGGATTCCAACAGTAGTAGGTTATGTTTTCTTAGGGATCTTAGTTAGTGTTAGTGTAGTAAAAAAAGTTCCTTTATTATCGCAGGTGACTAAAGATTGGTATGCTTTTTTAGTAGAAAGTTTTGATTATGTATCGAATTTAGCTTTGGCTTTCATTGCTTTAACAATTGGAACTGAGTTATCAATTAATGTGTTAAAGAATTTAGGGAAAAAGATTATACTAATTGTAATTTTTGAATCTTTTGGAGCTTTTATATTAGTAACTGCTTCTATGTTAACACTTGGGAAGCCATTTTATCTTGCTTTATTATTAGGAGCTATTTCTTCTGCCACTGCTCCCGCAGCTACTGTAATGGTGCTGCAGGAGTACAATGCAGAAGGTAATTTGACTTCAACTTTATTAGCGGTGGTAGGGATTGATGATGCATTAGCCTTAACTATATTTAGTTTTGCTGAGCCAATTGCTTTAATTAAAGCTAAGGGTTCAGGTCATTTATCACTAGTCACTGCTATTGTCCATCCGGTAATTGAGATTTTAGGATCTGTAGTAGTTGGATTAATCATTGGTTATTTGTCACAATTGTATATTACTGCAGTAGAGGATAAGACAAAACGAATTTTAACTTTAGTTGCTACAGTATTAGGTTGTTCTTCTTTAGCAGTTTATGCTAATTTATCACCACTATTGACTAATATGGCTGTAGGATTTGCTTATACTAATTTTTCTACTAAAAACTTGGGGATTGCTGAAGATATGGAGGTTATAACTATTCCTCTGTATGCTATGTTTTTTGTTTTAGCTGGAACTAAGATTAAAATTATGCAAATCACCTCAGTCGGATTCTTGGTATTAGCATTAGTTTATACTGCAGCTAGATTAATTGGTAAAGTTGGCGGTGCTTCGCTTGGGGCAACTATTGCTGGAGCTGATGATAAAATTAAAAAGTATATTGGTTTAGGGTTGTTATCTCAAGTAGGAGTAGCAATTGCTTTAGCTTATACTAT
Organism: Halanaerobacter jeridensis; assembly: GCF_016908315.1. GTDB lineage: Bacteria > Bacillota > Halanaerobiia > Halobacteroidales > Halobacteroidaceae > Halanaerobacter > Halanaerobacter jeridensis. Next base: position 4,071 of record NZ_JAFBDQ010000022.1, read on the forward strand.
TCAACGTGATTTTGCTCAATTTCCTGAGTTAGCAGTTTTGATTTTTAATATTTTATTGTTTACTACTGCTATTACTGAAGTTATAGGTCCTCTAGCAACTAAATATGCAGTATCTATGGCAGATGAAATTAAAAAATAGCAAGTTAGAAATAATTATAAATTAATTTACTATTAAAGGTGGGCTTTAATATGGAATTTCTAGAAGAAGTAATGGCTTTAGAAGAGGTAATGCATATAAAAATTATAGAAGAACTAATGATGTTTCATGAAGTAGGTAATCAAGTCATTTCTTTAGTAGCTATATTCTTTTTATTAGCTTTATTTGTAGTGTTATTAGCTAAAAATTTCAAAGTTCCAATAGTAGTAGGGTATGTGTTTTTAGGTATCTTACTCAGTGTGGACCTAGTAAAGTTAATACCATTTTTAACTAAGACTCAGGTAAAATGGTATAGTTTTATAATTGAGAGTTTAGATTATGTACCTCAGGTTGCCTTAGGTTTTATTGCCTTCACTATTGGTAGTGAATTATCAATAGAATTATTTAAAAAACTGGGTAAAAAAATTGGATTTATTGTAATCTTTGAAGCTTTTGGGGCTTTTAGTTTAGTTACTTTAGCTACTTTAGCAATTGGTAAAGAACTTTATTTTGCATTGCTTTTAGGGGCAATTGCTTCTGCTACAGCTCCTGCTGCTACTGTAATGGTACTGCAAGAATATAATGCTAAGGGTACATTAACCTCAATGGTTTTAGCTGTAGTAGGAATTGATGATGCAATTTCTTTGATTATATTTAGTTTAGTAGAGCCAATTGCTTTATTATTATATTCTGGCTCAGGGGAAATTTCTTTTGTTAATACTTTGGGAATACCAATTATTGAAATCATTGGTTCAATTGTAATTGGACTAGCAGTTGGATATCTTTCTCAAAGCTTTATAGTTTCAAAAGAAGATCATACAATTAAGATTCTGACTATTTTCACTACGATTATCGGTAGTTCTGCGATAGCTATTAATTTTGAATTATCGCCCTTGATTACTAATATGGCTGTAGGATTTGCTTATCGTAATTTTGCTACTAGAAACTTAGGGATTGAAGAATATATGGAAACTTTAACAACACCTTTATATGCTATTTTCTTTATTTTAGCTGGTACAGAAATTAGATTTGGTGATGTATTTACTAGTAGCTTTTTAATAGTTGTCTTTGTTTATACTTTGGCTCGTATGACTGGTAAGATTGGAGGAGCTTATTTAGGTGGAGTGGTTGGAAAAGCTCAAGATAAAGTTAAGAAGTATTTAGGATTGTGTTTATTCCCACAAAGTGGAGTAGCGATTGCCTTAGCGTATACTGTGCAGAAAGATTTTGCTAGTAACCCTGAGGTGGGCTTGTTAGTATTTAATACGTTATTATTTACAGCAGCTTTAACTGAGGTATTTGGTCCATTAGCAACCAAATATGCTATTACTAAGGCAGGAGAAATTAATCCAAAACAATGAAGTTGAATTATTTATCTTTAGATATTAAATCAAGGTGGGATCTTAATGGAATATTTACATCAGCTAGCTAAGCCATTTTATAAAGAAGGAAATTCGCAGGCTTGTTTATTAATTCATGGGTTTTCAGGTAGTCCAGCTCATATGCGTTATTTAGGTCAAAGATTGCATCAAGAAGGATATACAGTAAGTGGTGTCTTGTTACCAGGGCATGGTACCAGTCTAGAAAAGATGGAAAAAACTAATAGTAAAGATTGGTGGTCTAAAGTAGAAACAGAGTATCAATCTTTAAGTGAAGATCATGAAGAAGTTTATGTCTTAGGACTATCAATGGGAGGCACCTTATCATTATTATTAGCAGAGAATTATGATGTAGATAAGATTGTTTCTATTGCGGCACCAATTAAGTTACAAGATAAACGAGCTTATTTAACGCCGTTGATAAAATATTTTAAAAGATTTGAAGAATGGCCAGAAAATGATTTAGATGAATATGATATTGGTTATTCTGGGATGCCAGTTAAATCTGTGCCGGAATTGTTGGAACTGATTAAAGATTCAGAAAAAAACTTAAATAAAATATCTTGTCCTACCTTAATTGTTCAATCGCAAGACGATCAAACAGTTAAACCCATTAGTGCAGAAATTATTTATAATAATATAGCTAATACTAATAAAGAGATATTGTGGTTAGAAAATTCTGGTCATGTGTGCACTGTAGGAGAAGAAAAAGAAGAAATCCATCAAAAAGTAGTCCGATTTTTAGCTGATTGACATGTGAATTAAGAAAAGTTATAATAAAAAATACATTTTATGAATTAGTGGTGGTAAATATGTTAGATAAATTATCAAAATTAAATCAATTACTAACGAGGGCTGATAAAGTCGCTATAATTTCTATTATATTGTGTAGTGGGCTATTGATTATTTTAACTCCGCAATTAGTTTCTGGGGCTCAAGGAAATAAAGATATAGTAGTTAAGTTAGCTGAGCAAGAAATTTATCGTCATAATTTAAGTAAAGAAGAAAAATTAAAGAGAGTTAAATTTAACTTTGATTTTAAAGGGGAATCTTATCAAGGTGTATTAAGGATTAAAAATGGGAAAGTTAAACTAGAGCGGCTAAATAAAAACATTTCTCCATTAGCAATTCATTCTGAAATGGGGTGGATTAGTAAGCCTTATCAAATGATTGTTTGTTTGCCAGTTAAGTTGACTGTAACTATTGAAAGTAATAATTCTGAACAAAATGATATTGATGTTAGGACATTTTAACTTTAATAAGGAAGTGAATTTAACTATGGATCAAGAGCAACAACGAGATGATTTAATAGTTTTTTTTCAAGCATTATTCATTGTGATAGTTATTTGTTCTATTTTAATGTTATCAATTCCTTATATAAGTTTGTTGAAGGATATTTCTATTATTGCCCTTTTATCTTATTTTATTAATAAATATATGGAATAATTGTTATTTCCAGAGTTAAAGCTCTGGATTATTTTATTTTTTGATTGCAAAATCAGATATAATTATGTATTATTATATTATAAAATGATATTTGGCGATTTGTGTCGAATACTTTTTATCAGGGGGGAGAAATAAAATGTCTGAAATAGAACAAGAAGAGAGTAGTGAGCAGATCAATTGGAAAGACAGTTTAGTAACTAAAGTTAATGGGGCAATTATTATTGTATTAATTATTTTAATTGCTGGATTAGGATTTTTAATTAATAATATTGTATCTAATGAAATTACGGAATCTGCTCAAGAAAGAAATATTGAAATAGCTAAAGGTTTAGAAAAAGAAGCAGAAGCTTTTTTTAATGAAGGTGCAACACTTATTAAAGCGCTTTCTTATAATAAAGCAGTAAAAGAAAATAATATTAAAAAAATGAAAGAGATATTTGCGCAGGCTAAAGAAGATAACTCTTACTTTAGTGCTCTTTATTTAGGGACAAAAGCAGGTAAGATGCATACTTATCCTGAACTAAATTTGCCATCTGATTATGACCCAAGACAAAGACCCTGGTATAAGAAGGCTCAATCAGAAAAGCAAGTTGTTTGGTCAGATGTCTATATTGACGCTGATAGTAATAAACCGATTATAACTGTAGCAGTACCAATCATGAATAGTAATGGTGATTTCATTGGTGTGCTAGGTGGCGATGTATCTTTGGCAACTTTAAGTAACGCAGTAATTAATAGAAAGATTGGGGAAAATGGATATGCTTATATGGTGAATAAAAAAGGGGAATTACTTGCTCACCCTGACCAAGAAAAAGTAAATAATAATTTTGATTTAGCTCAAGTATTTAATATTAAGCAAGCCTTAGATAAAGAAAATGGACATTTAGAATATAAATATCAAGGTAAATTCAAATTAGCTTCTTACACTGAAGTACCAACAATTGAAGGGGCTATTTTTGCTCAAGCTCCATTTTCAGAGGTATATCAGGCGCGAAGTGAAATTAGAAAATCAATCTTAATTTTTAGTTTTATAATTATTATAGGCTTATCAGTATTAATTTATTATATTAACAAGAAATATTTATTAAAGCCAATTGAGATAATGACCGAACAAATTACTCAAGTGGCTAATGGTAATTTAGACATTGATACGGAGATTGATAGCAAAAATGAATTAGGTAAATTAGAGGACTCATTAGTTGATATGACTGATCAGTTAAGAGAAGTTATTGTTAATTTATCTAATAATATTGAAGATTTATCTGCCTACAGTCAGCAATTATCTGCTTCAGCTCAAGAAGGAAATGCTACTATAGAGACTACTAATGATTTAATCGAAGATATGTCATCAAGAATTCAACAAATTTCAGCTAGTGCAGAAGAAGTAACTAGTTTTGCTCAAGAATCAAATGCCCAAACTGATTTAGGTCGGGAAAAAATAGGGAAAACAGTTGCTAATATTAAAGAAATTAATCATTCAGTAGATGAAACAGTAGATATTATTAATGATTTAGATCAAACATCTGAAGAAATTGGGCAGATCGTAGAGTTAATTACTAATATTGCTGAGCAGACTAATTTATTAGCTTTGAATGCTGCGATTGAAGCTGCTAGAGCTGGAGAACACGGCCAAGGATTTGCAGTAGTAGCAGAAGAAATTCGAGAATTAGCAGAAGATACCTCTGATGCTACTGATAAAATATCGGGGTTAATTAATAAAACTCAGGAAAAATCTGAAACAGGATTAAAAGCAATTAAGAAAGTTAAGAATAAAGCCGAAGCAGGTCAGAAAATCGCTGAAGAAACAGATGAAGTATTTACAGAAATTGAAGAAGCAGCTGAAGAAACTTCAGGTCAAATTGAACAGACAGCCTCTGCTGCGCAGGATTTAGCACAAAACAGTGATGATATTAGTGATGCAGCAGATGATATTGAGAATATGTCTACTGAGATTAGTCATTCTTCACAAGAATTAGCTTCTATGGCTCAAGAGTTACAAGGATTAATTGAAAAATTTGAAGTTTGATCTTTCACTGCTCTAGGATTTTATCCTAGAGCTTTTTTTATATTAGAATCATACTTTTACAGATGAAAAAATAAAATATTATAAGGTACTTATAATGAAAAAGATTATTAGGGAGTGAATAAATGTAGTGAAAATCAATTTAGCTTTAAGTGGGGGTGGAATTAAGGGGATAGCTCATTTAGGAGGGCTTAAAGCATTGGAAGAAAATAATATAGAAGTAGTTGGAATTGCTGGCAGTTCAGTTGGATCAATTATAGCTAGTTTATATGGCGCTGGCTATTCATGTTCTATTTTAAGAGAAATGATTTATGAACAGAAATTTTCTGAATTTAAGGATGGATTTATATTAAATTTGTATCGGTTGATTTTTAGATATGGGGTTTATCGAGGCCAAAGTATTTTAGAATGGTTAGCAGATAAACTTGCAGATAAAGGAGTTGAAACTTTTTCAGATTTAGATATTGATGTGCGGATAGTAGTTTCAAATATTAGCTCTTGTTGCTCAAAGGTTTTCTCTCCCCAAACCACCCCGGGATATTCAGTTGCTAAAGCTGTACGAATGTCTTTAAGTATTCCAGTTTTTTATCAGCCTTGTTTTTATGAAGATCATTTTTGTGTTGATGGTGGTTTGATTAATAATTTACCATTAACTGTTTTTGAGGATCAGCGCTATCCCACTTTAGGATTTTTATTACTTAGTTCTAATCTTAATGCTGAGCAAGAAATAGATAACTTTTTAGATTATTTGGGAGTTGTAATAGATACTTCTATATCTATTAATGAATTGCGACAAATAGAGCTATCGCGTTCAAAAGTGATTTCTATTCCTACTTCTGAGATTAGTAGTATTAATTTTAATCTCTCCTTAGCTGAAAAAAAAGAACTCTATAATCGCGGTTACCAACAGGTTTATCAAGATTTAGATAAATTTATGGATCGAAGAGGTGTAAAAAGTGCTAATAAATTTATTAATTTAAGTCCTACAGTGGTAGAAATAGAAGAAATAAGTGCATTGATGATAGATTACATAATAGAAAAAGTCCAAATAGAGAAGATTACTAGTATAGTTGCTTTAGGGGATGATGACTATTTGTTTTCTTTTTTAGTAGCCCAAAGGTTGAATAAAAAATTCACGGTAATAAATTTGAGTAAATATTCGATTACTAATAGTGCAGTAGAGTATAAATATAATCAGTTGAATTCTGAAAGTAAAGTATTGATTGTTAATTATGCTCTTGTTGAAAATAGAATTTTAGATAAAGTAATAACTAATTTAAGAGCAAAAGAAGTGGAAGTAGTAGCGGTGTTTAATTTTTTTGGCCCTGAAAGAAAAAGTAACTTTCATTTAAATAAGCTAATAACACCTATTTATACATATAATTGAAATTTTCAACAGCCCTATTGTGGGCTGTTTTTTTGATTGCTAAAATTATTTTTAAATATATGATGTTTAAAAAGATTTTAGGGTTTTATTTAGAATGATGGAGTTAATAAACTGGTATATAAAAAGATAAGATATTTTTTGTATTTTTTTAGAAAAAGAAGGAAAATAAATGTGCAATATAGAATATAATAGTTAAGAAGCATTTTATTTTTATAAAAACACATTTAAGTAAAAATATTAATTGAGTATAGTTTGCTTAGCTATAATTTTCAATGAAGTAATTATAAACTATTTAAATAAGACTTAATCAAGAGAAGTACTAAAGTGTTTAGGTTAAGGCAGGAGAAAATTATATATTATTCAAAGGGGGCAAAAGTATGAAGTTTAAATCTTATAAGTATGAATTGATTTTAAAGTTGATAGTGGTGATTACTTTAATTTTGACTATAATAATTGGGTTTAATTTTTATTTTAGCAGACAAAATTTGATTAAAAAGTATCAGAATTCAGAAACTCGAGTTATTTCTCAAGCAACTAATATTTTAAATCAGACTGACGTTTTATACCAAATTTTAAATAATAATATGAATAAACAGATGAAAGAATTTTCTAAAGAAATAGCGCAAGTATATAGTAGAAATAATGGTAATTTGTCTAATCAGGACTTAAAAGAATTGAAGAGAAAATATGAGGTATCTGATATTTATCTAATTAATAAACAAGGGATTATAGAAAAAACAACTTTTGCTAAAGACCAAGGATTAAATTTATTTAAAGCAATTAAAGGATTTGATAAATTTTTGACTGATGTCAGAACAGGAGACGAATTTGTATCTAATAAAATAGCTTTAGAGCAAAAGACTAATAAATTTAAGAAGTTTACTTATTATCCTGCCCCTGACCACGAATATATTATTGAATTAGGTTGGTATGCTCAAGATTTTGATCCCACCATAAAGAAGACAAGTTTTCAAAAGATAACTAAGGATATAGTAGAACAAAATTATTTGATTAAGAATATTAGATTATTTGATTTAGCTGATTTTAGGACTTTAGGGGATATGAATTATAAATTGCCTCAAAAACATCAAATTGAAATAAAAAATAAAGCTAATCAAGATAAGATAATGCTGAATGAAAATACTAAAAGTTATGGTCAATTAGAGTATGTATATAAAAAAGTGGCGTTTTCTAGTATGAATCACGGTCGTCTAATTCAAATTGTATTAAATAAAGAAAAGCTAATTACTGATTTAAGAAAAGAAATATTCTTAAATTTAGGTTTATTTTTATTAGGACTTTTAATTACAGTGGGGATAAGTTATTTGTTGAGTAAAGATATAATTAGTTTAATTAATAAAGTGAAAAATAAGGTTGTTAAATTAGGGAATGGAGATTTAACTGTTCAAATAGTAGAAAATAGAGAAGATGAGTTTGGAGAATTAGCTAAATCATTTAATCAAACTGTTAAACGGCAGAGAAAATTAATAACTAATATATTTAAATTAATTGAAGATTTATCATCTTATAGTAATGAGATATCAAAAGTTGATGAAAAAATTAACGATACTTTTGATTTTATTAAAGGTGTAAAAACAGGAAATAAAGAAACTGCAGCGGCTATAGATGAAATTTCTATTTCTATTGAAGAAATAGCTAAGGGAACAGAATCATTATCTGTTAAAGCAGAAACAATTTCAGAACTAGGTACTGAAACATTTTCGATAATGAAAGAAGCAGATGATAAAATTAATTTTGGGACTGAACTTGTTAATGAAGCAGTAAAGGTTATGGAAGATTTAGAGAATAGTGTATCTAAAGTAGATAAAATATCAGAAAAAATTATGGGTATTGCTGATGAAACTAATTTATTATCTTTAGATGGTGCGATTGAAGCAGCAGATTCAGGAGGGGCAGGTCAAGGATTTGCATCTGTAGCAGATGATATTAAAGACTTAGCAGATGAAAGTATGAAATCAGCTAAAGAAGTAAAGGAAATAGTAACAGAAGTAAAAGAAGTAGCAGAAAGGACAATAAATATTATGGTTCCTTCAGATGAATCTCATCAAAATATTGCGGATGTTTTTAAAGAGATTCAAAATTTATCTGGTGACTTAATGAATAAAGCAGAACAAGTAACAGAAACTACAGAAGACCAAGTTGCTTCTACAGAAGAAATTAGTGCTTCCACCGAGGAAATCAGTGCATCTACAGAAGAGGTTTCAGCACAAGCAGATAAAATGTATAAAAATGCTCAGGAATTAGAGAATATAATGAGTCAAGTAGTAGAAGCAAATCAAAATTTAAATGATCGCTTTAAAGAGCAAGCTCAAGAATCAAAGGAAAAATTAGAAGAAGTTAATATAGAACTATAAAGGTAAATATTAATTTTAAATAGCAATTTGAGATGTAATAGTTAAACTGTTATAATTAATCTAACAATTACGTAAAATAAAGGGGGCACCAAGGAATGCAGTATAGAGAATTTGGTGATTTAGATTGGCAGGTTTCAGCACTAGGCTTTGGAGCAATGCGTTTACCTGAAGATGATGGAGAAATTAATGAAGCAGAAGCAATTGAAATGATTCGGTATGCGATTGATAATGGAGTTAATTATGTTGATACAGCGTGGCCTTATCATGGAGGGGAAAGTGAAAGCCTTGTTGCTAAAGCGTTAAAGGATGGATATCGAGAAGAAGTTAAAGTAGCTACTAAGATGCCATCTTGGGAACTTGAAAAGAAAGAAGATTTAGATAAATATCTTAATCAACAATTAGAAAGATTAGAAGTAGAAAAGATTGATTTTTATCTATTACATGCTTTAGACCAGGATCATTGGCAAAATTATAAAGATATTGGACTTGATTATGTATTTAATTGGATCGAGAAGATGAAAGAAGAAGGAAAAATAGATCAGATTGGATTTTCTTTTCATGATGATTATGATTTATTTGAAGAATTAGTTGATAGCTATGATTGGGATTTTTGTCAAATTCAATATAATTACATTGATACAGAATTTCAAGCAGGTAAGAAAGGTTTGAAATATGCTGATGAAAATGATATTCCAGTAGTAGTCATGGAACCTTTACGTGGTGGTAGTTTAGCAGGAGATATGCCTGAAGAAATAGAAGAAATAATTGCTCAATCTGAGACAAAGAGAAGTGCAGCAGACTGGGCTTTACAGTGGTTGTGGAATCAACCTGAAGTAGCAGTTGTACTAAGTGGAATGAGTACTTTAGAGCAGGTTAAAGAAAATGTAGAAAGTGCTGATAATTCGGGTGTAGGAATATTAAGTGATCAGGAAGAAGAAATTGTTGCAGAAGTGGCTAATAAATATGAAGAACTGGTACCTGTCAATTGTACAGGATGTGGATATTGTGTTCCGTGCCCGACTGGTGTTAGAATTCCAAAGACTTTTGCTGTCTATAATGAAAGTAAAATATTTAATTCTCAAGAAGCAGAAGAAGAATATGAGAATTTAGCTGAAGGTCAACAAGCTAGTGCTTGTGTAGAATGTGGGCAATGTGAAGAAATTTGTCCGCAAAATATAGAAATTATAGAAAGATTGACAGAAGCTCATGAATACTTAACTGCTTAGATACAGCAATAATTAAAAAAATATATGAATAACTACTGATTCAAACCAGGGGGCAACCTCTGGTTTTTTATTTATTAATAGCAGAGTATTATTTCACAAATAATAGATTAGTGTTGACAATTGACGTTTAATAAGATATTATTAAATTAAGCAATATACCCATAGGGGGTAGGGGTAATATTTTAAGAGATTGTTAATCTTATATTTCAGGGGGGATATATATGACCCAAAATAAAATAAATCTTAAAGTAACGGGAATGACTTGTGCAGCTTGTTCACAGAGAGTTGAGAATGCTTTAAACGAATCTAAAGGAGTCGAAGAAGCAGCAGTTAATTTGCCAGCTGAAAAAGCAGCAATAGAATATAATGAGGATGAATTAAATGCTGCTGATTTAGTGCAGATAGTTAAAGATACAGGATATGGAGTTAAAGTAAAAAAAGAAAGTATCAAGATTGAAGATATGAGTTGTGCTAGTTGTGCTCAGAATATAGAGAAAGTATTAAATCAATCTGATGGAGTATTAGAAGCAGCAGTTAATTTTGCTGCAGAAAATGCTGTAGTTGAGTTTTTACCGAATGTAGTTAGTAAAACTGAACTGATTTCTGAAATTGAAAAGATAGGTTATACAGTAGCCGAAGAAGAAAGTGAAGAAAAAGAAACTAAAGTAGATGAAGATCAGCAAAAGATAGAAAAGGCACGTTCTAAAATGATAGCTAGTTGGGCGTTAACAATCCCGATTATGTTGTGGATGATACCAGAAATGTTTTTTGGGGTTGCTTGGCCTAATGAAAGTGCTTATAGTTTAGGAATGATTGCTTTAGCAATTCCGATTTTATTCTATGTTGGGCGCAAGACTTATTATACTGCTTATAAGTCTATTATTCACGGTAGTGCTAATATGGATGTATTGATTGCAATGGGGACAGGGGCAGCCTTTATTACAGGTCCTTTGACCTTTTTTACTCCTATTGCTAACTATGCTGGAGTTTCAGCAATGATTATGACTTTTCACTTAACAGGGCGTTATATTGAAACCAAAGCTAAAGGTAGAGCCTCTCAAGCAATTAAGAAATTATTAGAATTAGGAGCTAATACAGCTACAATATTAAAAGATGGTGAGGAAGTAGAAGTCCCAGTTGAAGATGTAAAGGTAGGAGATGTAATGGTAATAAGACCAGGGGAAAAAGTACCTACTGATGGAAAAATAATTGAAGGTGAAAGTGCTTTTGATGAGTCAATGGCTACAGGTGAATCAATGCCGGTTACTAAATCTGTAGGAGATGAAGTAATTGGAGCAACTATTAATCAGCGCGGATTAATTAAAGTTGAAGCCACTAAGGTAGGAAAGGATACTTTTCTTTCTCAGGTAATTAAAATGGTAGAAGAAGCTCAAGGTACTAAGGTTCCAATTCAGGAATTTGCTGATAAAGTAACTAGTATTTTTGTACCAACAGTATTAGGAATAGCAGCATTGACTTTCTTAAGTTGGCTGATTTTCCCGCAAGCTTTAGGACAAGTTACTAGTTGGGCAGCTGGATTTTTACCATGGGTAGATCCTAATTTAGGGGTTATTACAGCAGCTATTTTTGCTACTATTGCAGTCTTAGTAATTGCCTGTCCTTGCGCTCTAGGATTAGCCACGCCGACTGCATTAATGGTTGGTACTGGTATGGGAGCAGAGAATGGGGTTTTGATTCGTAAAGGAGAAGCAATTCAAACTATGAAAGATGTGCATACCATTGTCTTTGATAAAACAGGTACAATTACTAAGGGCCAACCTGAAGTTACGGATATCATAGCTAAGAATGATTTTACTGAGCAAGAATTATTGGAGGCTGCTGCTAGTGTAGAAGCAGGTTCAGAACATCCGCTAGGAGAAGCAATAGTTAGAAAAGCTGAAAATGAAGATGTTGAACTAAAAGATATTAACGAATTTAATTCTGTGACTGGTAAAGGAGTTAAAGCTAAAATATATGAAAAAGAAATTTTGGTAGGAAGCCGTAGGTTATTGACTGAAGCAGGAATTGAAGTTGAGAGTTTAGAAGAAGAAATGCAGGAATTAGAGAAAAAAGCTAAAACTGCTATGTTAGTAGCAATTGAAGACCAAGTAGCTGGAATTATAGCTGTAGCAGATCCTTTAAAAGAAGATTCCAAAGCAGCTATTAATGAATTACGCGAATTAGGATTAGAAACGGTAATGATTACTGGAGATAATCAACGTACTGCTGAGGCTATTGCTGAAGAAGTAGGAATTGACCATGTAGTAGCTGAAGTCTTGCCTGATGGTAAAGTTAATGAAATCAAAGACTTGCAAGAAAAATTTGGGACAATTGCTATGGTAGGAGATGGAATTAATGATGCTCCAGCTTTGACACAAGCTCATGTAGGAATTGCTATTGGTACTGGAACAGATATTGCTATTGAATCTGCTGATGTAACATTAGTACGTGGTGATTTATCTTCAGTTATTGCAGCAGTTAAATTGTCCCGAGCAACATTTAAAAAGATAAAACAGAATTTGTTCTGGGCCTTTATTTACAATACTATTGCTATTCCAGTTGCTATTTTAGGTTTATTGCATCCAGCAATTGCAGAAGCAGCAATGGCAACCAGTTCTGTTAGTGTTGTAACTAATGCTAATTTACTGCGGAGAGTAGATATAACTCCCGACTTTATAGTGACGAGTAAAAAGTAAAAACCATAAATCAAAAACTAAAAAAAAGAAGTTCCTCGAAATAAAGGGGGTTAAAGCTGATTTTGACTTTGCTTTTTATTTTCTACTCATCACTTTTTACTATAACTAAGTGTTGGAGGTGAATGATATGAGTTCATATCAAGATAAAAAAGAGAATCTGAAGACTCGCTTAAAGAGAATTGAGGGCCAAGTACGTGGTCTGCATAAAATGGTTGATGAAGAAAAATATTGTGTTGATGTATTAACGCAGATTAATGCTGTTAAAGGGGCATTAAATAAAGTAGGAATGGAAGTTTTAGAATCACATACTAAAGGGTGTGTGACAAATGCGATTAAGGAAGAAGAAAAAGAAGATGAAATTATTAATGAGTTAATGGATGTTGTTTTTAAGTTTACTAATAAATAAAATTATTTTAAGAATATGTTTTACTCTATAAGTGTAAATTAGATACAAAATATAAATAAACTTAATGAGGGGTTGATTTGAATGAGTAAAAAGCAATTAACTGTAGAAGGTATGTCATGTGGGCACTGTAAAAATGCTGTAGAGACTGCTTTGATGGATTTAGAAGGAGTCAATCAAGCAGAGGTTGATTTAGATGCTAAAACTGTAACAATCAAGTATGAAGGGGTTAGCGAAGCAAATTTAACGGCAGCAATTGAAAATGCTGGACCTTATGAAGTGCAGTAGTCTAATAAACAGCTCCTTTTTGGAGCTGTTTTTTTATGGTTTTAAGGTTAGTTTGCTTTGTTAGCTTAAGCCTCATAGTTTAGAGCTTACAGCTAAATGAGCGTAGTCTTATTTTCTATTTAATACAGGAATTCAACACTTTTCATAGAATTTATTGATTAAGTAACAATAAACTTGTGGAGGTGGAAAAGATGCCTAAACTACCTAATATTTTAATCATTGATGATTCATCTTTCTTAAGAAAATCAGTGGGAAAGTTGCTTTCCGAAAATGAAATGAATGTATTTGAGGCAGAGAATTTGGCCCAGGTAAGGAATAATAGATTTTCGGGAAATAAGAAATTGTCTGATATGGATTTAGTTCTATTAGATATATATTTAAAAGGAGAAAAGGGGTTTGATATTTTACCTTATTTAAGAAACGAGTATCCTACTCTTCCAGTAGTTATTTTAAGTATGGATGATAGTAAAGAAACAGTGTTGAGAGCTTTTAGTCTTAAAGCAAATGATTATATTTTAAAGCCTTTTGATGAGCAAAAGTTGATTGATAAAGTTAATTATTATATTAATTTAGATGAGCAATGTATTATTAATCCGCGCCAATGTTCAGTAGTAGAAAGACAGCCAAGAGATGAGTTTGATTATTTTCAAGTTGATTTATCAACTGAAATTAGTCGTTCGTTGAGGAGTGAATTATCATTTTCTATAGTAGAGTTGAGTTTAAAACCAGAAAGAGAAGGAGTAATTAATAAAGAAAAGCTATTGAATTTAATCCGAGATATTGATCAGCTATATTCTACTAAAGAGTCTAATTATTTATTTTTATTACCGTTAACAAATAGAGAAGGTGTGCAGAAATTTATAAATAGATTAAAAGAAGAGTTTCAAACTAAATTTAATTTAGAATATTTTGACTTTATAAATACTATTACTTTTCCATCAGATATCACTAAATATGTTAGTAAGACTAGGGCAGTTAAATATCAGCAAGAAATTTTAGAAAAATTACAAGCTGAAGATAGATAAATTTGGGATGATTAGTAGTTAATTAGCGCAGTAGTGTAGTATATGGTCAATAAAAAATAAAAATAAAAAATAATTAAATAAGAGTAGAGAATAAATTTATGATTGATTAATTTTTTAATTGTTTTATCTTGCATTAAAATAAGTAATAAGCTAGGGACTGCTAGCAACTTTAAAAATTGGAATAGTCTAATATCAAAGTGGAGTACTGCATTAATAATTGGATTTATCTCTTGGTAACCTTGCTTTAAATAAAAGGTGGTAAAAAAGTAATCAGAAATATTAAATAAAATCAATAATAATAGAGAAAATCGAATTAATAATATTTTACTTTTTGTCATAAAACCATCTCCTCTAAAATAGCTTATTATATCTTATACTTTAAGTATGTCAAAAAAGAATTAAAAATATTACAAGTAAATTTTTATACAAAATTTACTTGTAATAAACTAAAGATTTTGTTAAAATTAAAAATAGATAATTAAATATTTCAACTTCTAGGGGCGCTCTCTATGAGCTGAGAAAGAGCTTAGACTCTAGTCCCTTTGACCTGATCTGGATAATGCCAGCGTAGGGAAGCAAGTGCTTAAGGATTTTAATCCTTTGGAGCACAATTCCACCTACGGAGTTGTGTTTTTTGTTTTTTGGACTACTAGCTAAAGGATTAATTTAACTTTAAAGGCACAGTTTCCTAACGGAGGCTGTGCCTTTTTTTATTTTTAGTGAGAAATCAAATACTAGATAGGAGGGATAAAGATGAAACAAGTATTGACTATAGCGGGGTCTGATTCTGGTGGAGGAGCAGGAATCCAAGCGGATTTAAAGACCATGACTAATTTTGCTACTTATGGGGCTTCAGTAATTACTGCTGTTACAGCGCAAAACACTTTGGGAGTGCAAGGGGTTAGAGTAATGAGTAGAAATGTGGTAGCACGACAACTTGATTCTGTATTAACGGATTTAAGCTTTAGTGCTGCTAAGACGGGTATGTTAGCTAATCAGGATATTATTGAAGTAGTAGTAGAAAAAACTCAAGAGTATCAATTAAAGAATTTAGTTGTCGATCCAGTAATGGTAGCTACAAGCGGTGATGTATTATTAGAAGAAGAGGCGATTTCTAGCTTAAAAGAGCAATTAATTCCTCTAGCCAAAATCATAACACCTAATTTAAAGGAAGCTAAAGTATTAACTGGGTATGAAAAAGAAGCGACAATAGAATTGAAAGAAATAGCTCAAGAGTTATTTCAATTAGGACCAGAAGCAGTGTTAGTTAAAGGTGGTCATAGTCAAGCTGAACAAGCAGTTGATATGTTTTATGATGGAACTCAATATCACGAATTAAGTGCTCCTAGAATTGATACTAATGATACTCATGGAACAGGCTGTACATTATCTTCAGCTATAGCTAGTAATTTAGCTTTAGGATATGATCTATTAACAGCAGTAAAAAGAAGTAAGGAGTTTATTACTAAAGCAATTAAAGAAGGGGTCAAGGTTGGAACAGGAAATAATCCAGTTAATCATTTAGTAAAAGTAAATTAAAAATTAAAGGGGTGAAAATATGGAAGATTGGGAATTATATTTAGTTACGGAAGAAGATTTATCTGCTGGGAGAAAGACTATGGATGTAGTTAAAGAAGCAGTAGCAGGTGGAGTAGATGTAGTGCAATTACGAGAAAAGAATAAAACTACACGGGCTAAATATCAATTAGGTCAAAAAATCAAAAGAACATTAGATAATACGGGAGTTGATTTTATTATCAATGATGATCCTGCTTTAGCTCTTGCTTTAGATGCTGATGGAGTGCATTTAGGTGATGATGATTTAACTATTAAAGCTGCTAGAGAAATATTAGGTCCTGATAAAATAATTGGTTATTCTACTTCTAATTTAGCAGAAGTTGAACAAGCAAAGCAGCAAGGTGCTGATTATGTTGGTTTTGGAGCAATTTATCACACTTCTTCTAAAGATGTGCAATCGCGGCGACAAGGCATTGGGTTAGAGAGGTTAAAACAGCTTAGTCCAGAAGTTAAGATTCCAATAGTAGCTATTGGTGGGATTAATGCTGGAAACATTGCGAAAGTGAAAGAAGCAGGAGCGGATACTATAGCAATGATCAGTGCAATTACTGGAGCAGAAAATGTTAAAAAAGAAGTTCAAAATTTAAAAAATAAAATGGGGTGTAAAAATGACTAATATAATTGCTAGAATTAAAGAAGAAAAGCCATTAGTTCATCACATTACTAATTATGTAACTACGAATGAATCTGCTAATGTTACTCTTTATTGGGGCGGTTTACCTGTGATGGCTCATTTTAAAGAAGAGGTAGCTGCAATGGTAGAATCGGCAGCAGCTTTAGTCTTGAATATTGGTGTTTTAGATGATGAGCAGGTAGAAGCTATGATTAGAGCAGGGAAAAAAGCTAATCAATTGGAGATACCAGTTATTCTAGATCCAGTAGGAGCAGGAGCTACAGATATAAGAACTGATGTAGCTAAAGAGTTAATGAGTGAATTAGATTTAGCAGTGATTAAAGGAAATCAAGGAGAAATAACAGTTTTATCTGGTGGGAAAGCTGAAATGAGTGGAGTAGAATCCATCGGAGAATATAGTAAAATTGAGCAGGATGCGTTGAATTTAGCCCAGCAGCAGGATGTTGTTGTGGTAGTGTCGGGAGCAGAAGATATTGTGACTGATGGTCAAGAAGTAAAGAGAATTAATCGGGGACATCCATTGATGGGTCAAGTAGTAGGAACTGGATGTATGCTAAGTAGTACTTTAGGAGTCTTTTGTGGTGTGGAAAAAGATTATTTAGCAGCTAGTATTGCAGCCGTGACTGCTTATGGTATTGCTGGTGAAAAAGCTAGTCAAGAAGCAGAGCGACCAGCCAGTTATAAGATTGCTCTACAGGATAATATTAGTATGGTTAACGATGATGATTTAATTGATCTATAAGGTGGTAGTTATGTGAGTAAAAAAATGAAATAGATTAAATTCTATGAGAGAAAGAGTTCTTTAATAATAAAACAGGAGTGATAAAATATGACTCAAGTAACTAAGGCTAAAGCAGGAGAAATCACAGAAACTATGAAAAGAGTAGCAGAAAAAGAAGGAGTTAAAGTTGAATTTATTCGGCAGGGACTAGCTGAGGGAACGATTGTAATTCCAGCTAATAAAAATCATCATCATTTAGACCCCAATGGTTTTGGTAAAGGACTATCGACTAAAGTAAATGCTAACTTTGGGACATCAGAAGATTATCAAAATCTTGAGAAAGAATTAAAAAAATTAGATGCTGCTGTAGAAGCGGGAGCAGATGCAGTCATGGACTTATCAACTGGAGATAAAATATCTGAAACAAGACAAAATATTTTAGAGGCGTCTAATCTGCCGTTAGGAACTGTACCTCTCTATCAAGCTACAGTAGAAATATTAAAACAAGGACAGGCGATTGTAGATTTAACTGTCGATGATTTTTTTGAAGTGATTGAAAAGCAGGCTCAAGATGGAGTGGACTTTATTACTGTTCACTGTGGTTTAACTTTAGAAGGATTAAAGCATTTACAAGATGAAGGACGGGTAACTGATGTTGTCAGTCGAGGGGGTTCTTTTACAGCAGGATGGATGCTGCATAATGAAGAAGAGAATCCACTTTATGAATATTATGACCGTTTATTAGAAATTGCTTATCAATATGATGTAACTTTAAGTTTAGGAGATGGATTACGACCGGGTTCTCTAGCTGATGCCACTGATCGTTCTCAAATTCATGAATTACTTGTGTTAGGTGAATTAGTAGATAGAGCACGAGAAAATGATGTACAGGTTATGGTGGAAGGTCCTGGCCATGTACCATATGACCAAATTGAAACTAATATGCAGATTCAAAAGGAACTATGTAAAGATGCTCCTTTCTATGTATTAGGACCATTAGTAACTGATATAGCTGTTGGATATGACCATATCAATGCTGCAATTGGTGGTACATTAGCAGCAAGTAGTGGAGCTGATTTTTTATGTTATGTGACGCCAGCTGAACATGTCGGATTGCCTACAGTAGAAGATGTTAAAGATGGAGTTATTGCAACTAAAATTGCTGCTCATGCTGCTGATATTGCCAAAGGAATTCCAGGGGCTAAAGAGCGAGATTTAAAGATGGCTCAAGCTAGAAAAAATTTGGATTGGGAGCAGCAAATGGAGTTAGCAATTAATTCTCAAGAAGCTAAACAATTAAGGAAAGATTATAATCATGATATTACAGATAAAGATGCTTGTACAATGTGTGGTTCCTTTTGTGCTTTGAAAATAGTAGAAGATGAGTTATTAAACTAGAAATTATCTTGCCCCTATTAATAAAATGTAACATAATAGAGTATTTAACATAATATATAATATCAATTATTAGCCATGAATATGAGTTTTGGAAGTTATTTGTAGGTTTAGCTGGCCCCGACCAAACTCATAATTCATGGTTTAATTTTATTATAGGAGGGGATAAGATGGAGTTGTTATTGATATTTTCTTTATTGGTTAATTTTTTATTATTAATTTGGAACTTTAAATTAATAGATGATAAAATTAAGATAAAAAATAAATGGTATACAAGATATTCACAGTTGAAAAACCAGTCTTTAAAAAAAGATTTAGTTGAAGAAGAGATTAAGTTTAAAGATAGCAATAATAAATTATAAATAGTATGCAAAACCTGTCTTCTAGATGAATAAATATATTTATTGATGGTTAAATTATCAAAGAGTAACTGCATTTATTATTGTGATTAGAACTTAATAATTTTAGTAGATAATAATAATGAAAATTTTATTTACTAAAGGAGGAATTGTATTCTTATTCTAGAAGTACTATAAGTAAGATTAAAAACTGATGTTTTGGGAGGCAGTTAATTTATGACTATTTTAACAAATGAAGAGATAAGTAGATTGGTTAATGCTGAAATGCATGATCCATTTACATTTTTAGGAATGCATGAACTTAATGAAGAAGAAGTGGTGGTTAGAGTTTTAAATCCTGAAGCTAAAAATATTTGGGTTGTAGCAGACAGATTAGATGAAGATATTAAACTAGAAAAAATTGCTGATGAAGGTTTATTTGAAGGAGTGATTAAGGCTCAAGAAATATTTGATTATGAATTAAAGTTTAGGAATCATGAAGGATATGAGTGGCAAGCAAAAGATCCTTATTCTTATTTACCTGTGTTAACTGATGAAGATTTATATTTCTTTGGGCAGGGTAAATATTATGAAATTTATAAGAAAATGGGGGCTAGTATTATAACCCATCAAGGTACAAAGGGGACTCATTTTGCGGTATGGGCACCTAATGCCAAACGAGTTAGTGTAGTAGGTAATTTCAATCATTGGGATGGAAGAACTCATCAAATGAGAGTGCGGGGGAGTTCAGGAGTGTGGGAAATATTTATTCCAAATCTTCCTGAAGGAGAAATCTATAGGTTTGAAATTAAAAGTGAGGAAGGAGACTTATTACTCAAATCCGATCCTTATGCATTATATAGTGAAATGAGACCAGCTAATGCTTCGATTACTTATTCGCTGGAAGATAAGTACGAGTGGGAAGACGATGAATGGTTAGAGAAGAGAGAGGATACTGAATGGTTAGACCAACCAATATCAGTTTATGAAGTTAATTTAGCTTCTTGGGCTAGAGTACCAGAAGAAGATGATCGTTTCTTAACTTATCACGAGTTAGCTGATAAATTAGTAGAGTATGTAAAAGAACATAATTATACTCATGTAGAATTAATGCCGGTAGCCGAACATCCATTAGATGAATCATGGGGGTATCAGATTACTGGTTATTATTCAGTTACTAGTCGTTTTGGAAAACCTGAAGATTTTATGTACTTAGTAGATCAATTTCATCAACATGATATTGGAGTTATTTTAGATTGGGTTCCGGGACATTTTCCTAAGGATGGACATGGATTAGGAAGATTTGATGGTTCTGCTCTTTATGAACATTTAGATCCAAGATTAGGTGAACATCCAGATTGGGGTACTTATATTTTCAATTATGGACGTAATGAAGTTAAAAACTTTTTACTTGCCAACGCTTATTTTTGGTTAGAAGAATTTCACATAGATGGATTGCGTGTGGATGCTGTAGCTTCGATGTTATACTTAGATTATGGGCGTGAAGATGGCGAATGGATTCCTAATAAATATGGAGAAAGAGAGAATTTAGAGGCAATTGATTTCTTAAGAGAATTTAATGAACTTACTCATAGTGAGTTCCCAGGAACTTTAACTATTGCTGAAGAATCAACTTCTTGGGGGGGAGTAACTGCTCCAACTTATGCTGGCGGATTAGGATTTACTTTGAAATGGAATATGGGCTGGATGAATGATAGTTTAGAATATATACAAAAAGATCCAATTCATCGTAAATATCATCACGGAGATTTAACTTTCTCTATGGTGTATGCCTTTAGTGAAAACTTCATGTTAGTTCTATCGCATGATGAAGTAGTTCATATGAAGAACTCTATGCTAGATAAAATGCCTGGTGACTATTGGCAAAAGTTTGCCAACTTAAGATTATTTTATTCTTATATGTATGCTCATCCTGGAAAGAATCTTATGTTCATGGGGGGAGAATTTGGTCAGTGGGAAGAATGGAGTGTTAATGAAAGTTTAGATTGGAATCTTTTAGAATATGAACCTCATCAAAAGATGTTAGACTTTGTGAGTGATTTAAATGAAATCTATCAAGAAAATAATGCTTTATGGGAAATTGACTTTAACTATGATGGTTTTGAATGGATTTCTTCTGATGATGCTGAAAATAGTATTGTATCATTTGTACGTAAAGGAGAAGCTGCAGATGAATTTATAGTTTGTGTCTTTAACTTTACTCCAGTTGAAAGACATAATTATCGAGTTGGGGTACCAAAATCAGGAGTCTATGAAGAAATATTAAATAGTAATAATGATGATTATTGGGGTAGTGGCATAGTAAATGAAGAGGAAATTAAATCTGAAAAATATGAGCATGATGGACGTAAACATTCGATTGAAATTACTCTGCCAAGTTTAAGTGGGGTTTATTTCAAATATAAAGCAGAAAAATAAAATTTTTAAATCAAACAGGTCATAATGACCTGTTTGATTTTTTGCTAAATTGTTAAAGGAAATTCTTTAATATTGTAGAATATAGGGAAATAGATTAGAATTTTTTAGTTTAAATAAATAGATTTTTATGAGGTGGAGGTGAAAATTATGGTCAGTAAAAATTTATTAAAAAAGCGAGTTGAAGAAGAGGTAGCGGAAGTTTTAGAAGAAAGTGATGAGTTTTGTGCTTGTGAACAGTGTAAGGCTGATGTCTCAGCTTTAGCCCTTAATAATTTAAGACCACGCTATGCTGGTAGTGATGAAGGAGAAGTGGTGTTAGAAAGCACAGATATTTCTAGTACCCAGACTGAAATGGATATTTATCGGACCATTTTGGAAGCAGCTAAAGTAGTTAATAAAAGACCTCATCATGATCGCTAAAGCAAAATCTTTTCCAGACCCTTATTAGGTCTGGATTTTATTGTAACCTAAATTAAGGAGTGATAATAATATATGTTAGATACAGAAAAGATAATGGAAAAACTAAAAAATTGGGTAGAAGAATTGGGAGAAATACAGCTAGAGAAATTAAATTCTGATTTTGAAATTAATACTAAATCTGCTGCTATTGACTTAGTAACGGAAGTTGATGAATTATCAGAAGAATTTTTACTTGATAAAATCCAGACTAATTACCCTCAGCATGCTATTTTATCAGAGGAAAGTGGAGTTAAAGATAGTGATTCTGATTATAAATGGATTATTGACCCGATTGATGGAACTACAAATTACGCTAATGGATTTGTTGTTTTTAGTATCTCAGTTGCTTTACAATACCAAGGAGAAACTATTTTAGGAGTAGTATATGCGCCGCGTGTAGAACAATTATATTCAGCTATTAAAGGAAAAGGAGCGTTTTTGAATGGAGAAAAAATTGCAGTAAGCAAAATTACTAACTTAGAGGAAGCTTTAATAGCAACAGGTTTTCCTTATGACCGAGCTACTTCTGATCATAATAATATTGATAATCTAAGTGATTTAGTAACTCAAGTACAAGGGATTAGGCGTACAGGTAGTGCAGCCTTTGATTTATGTACTGTAGCTGGAGGAGTTTTTGATGGTTATTGGGAATTGAAATTGAGTATTTGGGATATAGCTGCTGGAAGACTAATTGTTGAAGAGGCAGGAGGAAAAATAATCAGTAAAGAAATTGATGATGATATATTTATGATCGCAGGGAATAAAAATATTGTTGATAAAATTAAAGCAGAGATTAAATTAACTCCTTAAGGTTAATGTTTTAAGATATTATTAATTATTCTCAAATGGGCGCAAGCCCATTTTTTTATTTTTTGGGTTATAAATAAACTTCAGTCACATAAATATTATATATCAATGATGGACTGGAGGCTAAAATATGAGTAGTAGCGATAAAATCAAAAACTATTTTCCTGGAGGGAATACTTGCCGAGGTTTTTATTCCTTTTATGAATATTTGCCTTATAATGCTGAGCGTATTTTTGTGATCAAAGGGGGACCTGGGACAGGCAAATCAACTTTTATGAAAAATATTGCTGAAGAATTTTTAAATGAGGGTTATCAAATTGAATATCATTGGTGTTCTTCGGATAATGATTCTCTTGATGGAATAGTAATTTCTGATTTAAAAGTTGCTTTATTAGATGGAACTGCTCCGCACATGGTAGATCCAAGAAATCCGGGAGCAGTTGATGAAATAGTTAATTTGGGTAGATATTGGGATAGAGATATTCTTAATCAACATAAAGATCAAATAGTAACTTTAAATCAAACAATTTGGAAATGTTTTGATAGTGCTTATGGTTTTTTAGAAGAGGCTAAATTAGTACATGACCGTTGGGAAGAATATTATTTAGAAGGTATGGATTTTCAAAAGGCTAATCTGAAAGTAGAAACTTTGCGAAAAAATATTTTTGCTGGTCATAAATTAGCAGAAAAAATAGGTAATCATAGACATTTATTTGGTAGTGCTTTTACTCCTAAAGGTGCAGTAGATTATTTTAGTAATATTACTGCTGATTGTGAAAAAAGATATGTGATTAAGGGTAAACCAGGGACAGGAAAGTCTACAGTAGCTAAAAAAATTGCTCAAAGTGCTTTAGAACGAGGTTTAGATGTAAATTATTTTCATTGCTCATTTGATCCTGATAGTATAGATATGATTGTAATTCCCAAACTGAAATTATCTTTAGTAGATGGGACACCTCCGCATATTGTTAATCCAAATCGTACAGGAGATGAAGTAGTTGATATGTTAGAATGTGTTAAGCAAAGTGAAATTAAAAGAAAAAAGGAACAGATAGAGATTAATAGAGCTCGTTATCATGACTTGATGAAACAAGCTTTAAAAGAACTTCAGCAAGCTAAAAAATTACATGACCAATTAGAAGAATATTATATTGAGGCTATGGATTTTAGTAAAATAGATCAAAGATGTGAAGAAATAAAAGAAGAGATAAAAAAGAGAATTTAAGCCTGATTTGTGTACCTGTAAGGGTACATTTTTTCTTTCTGACAAGCAGCTAAGAGTATTGACATGTTGATAAAGTAATTTTGTTAAGGGGGTAAAATTATGTGTGGAATTGCTGGGTGGATAGATTGGAGAAAAGATTTAACTAAGTCTGAGAACAGAAAAATATTAGATCAAATGCAGGAAACTTTAAAAAGACGTGGCCCAGATGAACAAGGGCAGTGGATAGATGGAAATATAGGATTAGTGCATAGACGGTTGATAGTTATTGACCCTGAAGGTGGAAAGCAGCCGATGACTAAGAAGATAGCAAATAATAAATTTATAATATCTTATAATGGTGAATTATATAATACAGCAGAATTGAGAAAAAAACTAAGTAAATTAGGCTATAAATTTGATAGTCATTCCGATACGGAAGTATTATTGACTGCTTATATTGAATGGGAGAGAGAATGTGTTAAGTATTTAAATGGTATTTATGCTTTTGCAGTGTGGGACCAGAAACGAGAACAACTTTTCTTAGCGCGAGATAGAATAGGAGTTAAACCTTTGTTTTATAGCTGTAAGAAGAATAGATTATATTTTGCATCAGAATTAAAATCTATATTAACTCATCCAGAAGTTGCTCCAGTGATAGATCGAGAAGGTATAGCAGAAATATTTAGTATGGGTCCTGGGAGGACTCCTGGTCATGGAGTCTTTAAAGAAATAGAGGAACTAAAACCAGGGCATTATTTAATATACAATAAACAAGGGATTAAAGTTAAAAAATATTGGGAACTGCAGAGTAGAGAACACAAAGAGTCACTAGAAGAGACAGTGAATAATGTTAGAAAGTTATTTGTTGATACAGTACAAAGGCAATTGATTTCAGATGTTCCTATTTGTACTTTATTATCGGGAGGTCTTGATTCAAGTGCGATTACTGCAGTTGCTAGTCAAAAACTAAAAGAACAGTATAGTAAACAGCTTCATACTTATTCAGTAGATTATAAAGATAACCAAAAACATTTTGCAAGCAGTCAATTTCAACCTAGTACTGATAATAAATGGATAAATATAATCTCTAATCATTCAGATACTAAGCATCATAATGTAGTATTAAATAATCAACAATTGCTTAAAGCCCTTAAAGAAGGAGTTTATGCCAGAGACTTACCTGGTATGGCTGATATAGATGCTTCTTTATATTTGTTTTGTAAAGAAATAGAGAAAAACTTTACTGTGGCTGTATCAGGTGAGTGTGCAGATGAGATTTTTGCTGGATATCCTTGGTTTCATAGCGAAGATGCTCTAAAGAGGGGTGTTTTTCCTTGGACAAGAAATATAGAAACTAGAGCTAATTTATTAAATGATGAATGTAAAGAAATAATTAAGCCCAAGCATTATTTAAAACAGAGATATCAAGAAGCATTAGCAGAAGTGCCGAAATTAGATAGTGATAGTCCTGCTAATAAAAAGATGAGAGAAATAACTTATTTAACTTTAAGCAGATGGATGCCGGTGTTACTAGATAGAAAAGATAGAATGAGTATGTATACTGGTTTAGAGGTAAGGGTGCCGTTTTGTGACCACCGTTTAGTAGAATATGTGTGGAATATTCCGTGGGAAATGAAAAATCATGGTGGAATGAGGAAAGGGATTTTACGGGAAGCATTAACAGGGGTTTTGCCAGAACAGGTTAGAACTCGGCCTAAGAATCCATATCCTAAAACTTTTAACCCTCAATATTTACAAACAACTAGAAATTGGTTGCTAGAAATTATCAATAATAATAATTCTCCGCTATTAGACTTTATAGATAAAGAACAAATTAAAATAATTGCTGATGCAGACAAAAACTTTAATGTACCCTGGTTTGGTCAGTTAATGAAACTACCCCAGTTATTTGCTTATTTAATTCAAGTGAATATTTGGTTAGAAGAGTACAATGTGAGGTATGCGTAATATTTTCAAAAAATATTAGCAAATAAGTTGACTTAAAAACAAAAAGGCGTTATAATTAACAACAAGTTAACAAGAAGTGGGTTAATTGTTGCTGGTGCTGCAATTATCATACCTTGTTAACTTAGGAAGTTGCAAAATGTAAGGCAGGTGTAAAATCACCATTCCTCGATACTACTCACTGATTTACATCTGTCTTACATTATTAATTCAAATTTTAGCTTTTGACTAGAAGTGAAGAAATAATTAATAAGGAGGGGATTAGTATTGTTGGAACGTGATTATGCAAAAATTAGTGATGGATTAGTAAACTGGATTCAGAATAAAGTGTCAGATGCAGGGTCTAAAGGAGCAGTAGTGGGCATGTCGGGAGGAATTGATTCTTCAGTCATGGCGGTATTGTCTAAACGCGCTTTTCCAGATCAGATGCTGGCTTTAATTATGCCTTGTCAAAGTAACTCTCAAGATAAAGAAGATGCAATTGCAGTGGCAGAAAAATTTGATATTGATTATGAAGTGGTTGATTTAACTAGCACTTATGAACATTTATTAGCCAAAATCAAAAAAGAAGATAATAAGTTGGCTGAAGCAAATATCAAACCACGGTTGCGGATGACTACTCTTTATTATTATGCTAATTTGAATAATTATTTAGTAGTGGGGACTGATAATAAAAGCGAGCTTACTTTAGGTTACTTTACTAAATACGGAGATGGTGGAATTGATTTAGCTCCTTTAGGAGATTTGCTTAAAACTGAAGTAAGAGAGCTAGCAAAAATGTTAAATATCCCAGAAAGGATCATCGCTAAACCACCTTCTGCTGGATTATGGGCAGGACAAACTGATGAAGAAGAGCTGGGGGTTAGTTATGAAGCGATTGATAAATATATTTTAACTGGTGAAGGGCCAGAAAAAGTAAAAAGTGTAGTTGAAGAGGCGCAAAAGAAAAGTGAACATAAATTAAAGATGCCGGAAATCTTCAATTTATAATTAGTTGTGTGATGGAGAGCTATTTTTTTAAACATTGATGTAAGGTTTTTGTAAGAAAAAATAAAAAAACAACACTATTAACTTGATAAAGCTAAAAATAAAGTATATAATTTACACAAATATAACACAAACATTACATCAAATGTTAAGTTTCGTTTAGGTAAAATATTAATCAATAAGGGAGTGAATTGATAATGAAAAAGGAATTGAATGTTTTATTATTAGTAGTATTAATGATATGTTTGTCTTCGTCAATGGTTTGGGCAGCAGAATCAACAGCAGAGAGTAATGCAGTAGCAATTGATACAATTTGGACTTTGATGGCGGCTTTTTTAGTATTTTTTATGCAGGCTGGATTTGCGATGGTAGAATCAGGATTTACTAGAGCTAAAAATGCAGGAAATATTATTATGAAAAACTTAATGGACTTTTCTTTAGGGTCTTTACTTTATTGGGCGTGTGGTTTTGCTTTTATGTATGGAGCTGGAAATGCTTTTATCGGAACTGATGGGTTTTTCTTAGTAGGAGGGTTTGAACATTTGGGCTTAGATATTCCATTAGCAGCTTATTGGATTTTCCAGGCTGTATTTGCTGCTACAGCAGCGACAATTGTATCAGGAGCAATGGCTGAAAGAACTAAATATAGTGGTTATATAGCCTACAGTGTAGTAATTACTGGAGTTATTTATCCTATAGTTGGACATTGGATTTGGGGCGGCGGTTGGTTATCAGGTATGGTTGATTTTGCTGGATCAACAGTTGTTCACTCAGTAGGAGGTTGGGCGGCTTTAGCTGGAGCGATGGTGCTTGGGCCAAGAGTTGGTAAGTATAATGAAGATGGTTCGATCAATGCGATGCCGGGGCATAACTTGTTAATGGCTTCTTTGGGTGTTTTCATTTTATGGTTTGGTTGGTTTGGATTCAACCCTGGTAGTACAGTAGCGGGAACGGATTTGAGTATTGCTTCTATTGCAGTAACTACTAATTTATCTGCAGCAGCAGGTGCTACTTTAGCGATGATTACAAGTTGGTGGAAATATGGTAAAGCGGATGTGAGCATGACGTTAAATGGTGCTTTAGCAGGATTGGTTGGAATTACAGCAGGAACTGCAGCAGTAAACAATGTTGGGGCAGTGCTAATTGGAGCTTTATCAGGAATTTTGATTGTCTATGCAGTAGAGTTTATTGATCATTTACATGTTGATGATCCAGTAGGAGCAGTTGCTGTTCACGGTGTTTGTGGAGCTTTTGGTACATTAATGGTTGGTTTCTTTGCTATAGATGGTGGTTTGCTCTATGGAGGAGGAGTAGATTTATTAATTACTCAGGCTCAAGGTGTGTTCGCAACATTCATCTGGACTTTTACTACTGCTTATGTATTATTTAAAGCTATTGATGCAGTGGTTGGACTAAGAGTAACTCGGGAAGAAGAATTAGAAGGGTTAGACCAAACAGAACACGGTTCTGTTTCTTACCCAGATTTTGTTCCTTTACATTGGAAAAGCGTAGAAATTAATAAGAATGAGTAATTAGTGATTAGTGAAGAGTGAAGTAGTAATGAGTAATGAGTAATCAGAGAAAAGCAGAAAAAGCAGTAAGAACAGTAAACAGTGAAGAGTTAAAAACAGTAATCAGTAACCAGTGATAAGGATAAAAATAAATAAGATTTTAGTTTCAGGGTTATGTAGTGACTTGGCAATGCCAAGTCAATGGTTGGATGATATAAAACAGTGATTAGTAACAAGAAAAACAGAGGAAGAAGAAAAAAGCAGTAAGAGAGTAAAAAAATAAAAAGTAGAAAAAGAGTGGAGATAGATGGAATTTTAGAACTAAGATATTGCCTAGTTTGATTATAAAGAATATTAGCTGTAGGCAAATATTCTCTGAGAGCGATCATTATTTTGTCTGCAGCTGATAAAAAATTAGGGGGTTGTTAATGATGAAGAAGGTAGAATGTATTATTAGAAAGTCTAAATTAGAAGATTTAGTAGTAGAGGTTGAGGAATTAGGGATTAGTGGCTTGAATATTACTCAAATTGCTGGTTATGGAAAGCAGAAAGGTAAACAAGAGGTTTATCGAGGGGTGGAATATGAAGTAAAGTTAAAGGAGAAATTAAAAGTAGAAATGGTTGTTCCGTCAGATAAAGTAGATGAATTAATAGATATAATCACTGATACTTCAAGGACTGGAAATGTTGGAGATGGCAAGATTTTTGTTTATTCAATTGATCGAGCAGTAAGAATCAGAACTGGTGAAGAAGGAGAAGGCGTAGTGTGATTTGTCAATGGGCGGCTCTTTATTATAAGGGGCGCTTTTCTTTTTGGTTGTAGTTGAAGGGAGAAAAAATGATGAAAAAAGAAGAATTATTAAAAATTATTAATAAATTGAATATTAAATTCATTCGGCTTCAATTTACTGATATCCTAGGCAAAATTAAGAATTTAGCGCTTCCTGCTAAAAATTTAATTAATAATCTAGATGATGGGATAGTGTTTGATGGTTCTGCTATTGATGGTTTTGCTAGGCTTAAAGAAAAGAAAATGTATTTAAAGCCGGATTATAATACTTTTAAAGTACTGCCTTGGCGTTCAAAACGGGGAGATAGGGTGGCGAGGTTGATTTGTGATGTTTATGCTACTGAAAAACAACCGTTTGCTGGAGGACCGCGTAATACTTTGAAAAAAGTTAGATCTAGATTTGAAGAATTAGGGTATACTATGTTTGTGGGCCCAGAAATAGAGTTTTTCTTATTTAAAAATGGGAATGCTAGAGCAGCTGAAACTTTGAGTTATGATAGTAATAGTTATTTTGATTTAGAAACTACTTCTAAAGGTAGAGAAGTGAGAAAAGAAATTGTATTAGTTCTAAATCAAATGGGATTTAAAGTAAAAGAGACTCACCATGAAGTGGCGCCTGGGCAACATGAAATATCTTTGCAAGATCAAGGGGTCTTAGCTGCGGCTGATGATATAGTTACTGCTAAATTTGTTATAAAGTCAGTTGCTGACCAATATGGTCTGCAGGCAACTTTTATGCCCAAGCCGGTTTATGGGAAAACTGGTTCAGGTCTGCATTTGCAGCAATCTTTATTCAAAAATGGAAAAAATGTATTTTGGGATGAACGCCAAAGTTTGAATTTGAGTAAAATAGCTAAGTGTTATATTAATGGACTGTTAGAGCATGCTGTAGGCTTTACAGCAATAACTAATCCTACGGTTAATTCATATAAAAGATTGGTAGCAGGTTATGAGGCTCCGGTTTCTACTACTTGGTCATCAGGGTCTAGAAATTCTTTGCTGAGGGTAACTACAACTGCTGGAGAAAACAAAAAAATAGAGCTTAGAAATGTAGATGCTATTGCTAATCCGTATTTGGCCCTTGCGTCAATTTTACAAGCGGGGCTAGATGGGATAAAAAAAGAAAGAGAAACATCGTTGGTTAAACAATTGCCTCAAGATCTAAATACGGCATTAGAGGAGTTAAAAAAGGATGAAGTTATCCAAACTGTTTTAGGTAAATATATTAGCGATAAATTTATTACTGCTAAAAAGATTGAATCTGATGTTTACCAAACTCAGATTCATGATTGGGAATTAAAGCGTTATTTAGATATGTTTAGGCAAAATAAAATAATTGATCCTATATAAAGTTATCTGATAGAAATCAAGGACTTATTGTTAACTATATGTAACTTTTATAAAAAATAGAGCAAACAACTTGACAAAGATAAAATCAAAGCTTATAATTAACATTAAGTTAACAATAATCTAACATAAAACATATAAATTATATTTGCTATCAATAAGAATAATATTTTATGCAAATAATAAACTAAAGCAATATAAATTTTTATTCAAATTAATTTAAGGGGGCATAAAAAAATGAGTATGACAAAAGAAGATGTGTTACAAAAGGCAGAGGAGTTAGATGTTAAGTTTGTTAGGCTGCAGTTTACTGATATTTTAGGAATCACCAAGAACGTAGCAATTACAGTAGAGCAACTAGAAGAGGCTTTGGAAGAAGGGATTATGTTTGATGGGTCTTCAATTGATGGTTTTACAAGAATCCAAGAATCAGATATGTATTTAAAGCCTGATTTTGATACTTTCATTACATTTCCTTGGCGTCCAGAAACAGGCGGAACAGTAGCTAGATTAATTTGTGATGTTTATAAGCCAGATGGGGAACCGTTTATAGGCGGACCGCGTAATGTGTTGCAAAATGTATTAGAAGAAGCAGAAGAAATGGGTTATGAAATGTATGTTGGCCCAGAACCAGAGTTCTTCTTATTCGAACAGACAGAAGATGGAGAAGCAACTACAATTACTCATGATGATGGTGGCTATTTTGATCTAGGACCTGTTGATTTAGGTCAAGATGCGAGAAGAGATATTATTTTGGCTTTAGATGAAATGGGATTTGAAGTAGAAGCATCCCATCATGAAGTAGCTCCAGGGCAGCATGAGATTGATTTCAAATATGAAGATGCATTATCTACAGCAGATAACATTGCTACTTTTAAATTTGTAGTGAAGTCAATTGCTAGCCAGCATGGTTTACATGCTACATTCATGCCGAAGCCGATTTTTGGCGAGAATGGTTCAGGAATGCACGTGCATCAGTCATTATTTGAGGACGGAGAAAATGTATTTTATGAAGAAGGAGCAGAATTGGGATTAAGTCAAACTGCTAAATACTACATTGGTGGATTACTAAAGCATGCTAAGGCTATAGCGGCGATTACTAATCCAACTATTAACTCTTATAAGCGATTGGTACCAGGTTATGAAGCGCCTGTTTATCAAGCATGGTCTGCTTCTAACCGTAGTGCTTTAATTAGAATCCCTGCTGCTAGTGGTGCAGGAACAAGATTGGAAATGAGAAACCCTGATCCAACAGCTAATCCTTATTTAGCAATTGCAGTAATGTTGAAAGCGGGATTAGATGGAATCAAAAATGAAATTGAACCACCGGCAGAAGTAGTAGAGAACATTTATGAAATGACTGCAGAGAGAAAAGCAGAATTAGGAATTGAAAGCTTACCAGCAAATATCAATCAAGCAGTGCAAGAATTATTAAAAGATGAGACAATTCAAGATGCTTTAGGAGAACATGTATTAGAACACTTTGTGACTGCAAAAGAAGTTGAATGGGATACCTATAGAACTCAAGTTCATGACTGGGAATTAGATCAGTATTTAAGTGTATATTAATAGATATGATAAATAGTTTTAAAGCCCTAGGGGTTATCCCTGGGGTTTTTTGTTTTTTGATTACTAAATTATAAAACACCAAATAGTGCTGATGGTTAACATTTAAATGTAAGCTTTTTGTTAGATATATGAAAAAAGCTGATTATTTTCTTGACAAATGTGAGGTTTGAGGGTATAATTAACACAAAGATAACAAATACATTACATCAAGACGTTAATTTAGTCTAAATCGAGTTACTTATCTTTGAGAAAGGGGGCGAAATATTATGTGTGTGATTATAAAAAATGCTAATGTAACTACTAACCGAGGCAGTTACAAAACAGATATTGCTATTAAGAACAATCATTGTTTTCCAGTAGATGATCATTTTGAAGTTAATAATTCTAAAGTGATTAATGCCTCTACAATTATCACAGATAGTATCTTAAATTCTTTTAATAGTAGACACTAAAAACAAATTGATAATGGAGAATTTATAATTGGCAGTTATGATTAGAATAAAATAATTGTTGATTGTAATTCTCGATTGTCAATTATCAAATTATTTAATTCAAAAAGGGAGTGTGTTAAAAATGAGAAGTAGAGTAGGGATTTTATTATTAGTACTTGTGATTTTTTGTTTATCGTCATCAGTGGTTTGGGCAGCAGAAACAACAGCAGAGAGTAATGCAATAGCGATTGATACAATGTGGACTTTATTAGCAGCTTTTTTAGTGTTTTTTATGCAAGCTGGATTTGCAATGGTAGAATCAGGATTTACTAGAGCTAAAAATGCAGGAAATATTATTATGAAAAACTTAATGGACTTTTCAGTTGGTTCATTAATTTATTGGGCTATTGGATTTGCAATTATGTTTGGAGCTGGAAATGCTTTTATGGGAACTCAAGGATTTTTCTTATCAGGTAGTTTTGAGAATTTAGGATTAGATATTCCAGTATCAGCATTTTGGATTTTCCAAGCAGTATTTGCTGCTACAGCAGCAACAATTGTATCAGGAGCAATGGCTGAAAGAACGAAGTATAGTGGCTATTTAGCTTATAGTGTAGTAATTACTGGAGTTATTTATCCTATAGTTGGACACTGGATTTGGGGCGGCGGATGGTTATCAGGTATGGTTGATTTTGCTGGATCAACAGTTGTTCACTCAGTAGGAGGTTGGGCAGCTTTAGCTGGAGCAATGGTGCTTGGACCAAGAATTGGAAAGTATAATGAAGATGGTTCAATTAATGCAATGCCTGGGCACAACTTATTAATGGCAGCTTTAGGTGTTTTTATCTTATGGTTTGGTTGGTTTGGATTTAACCCTGGAAGTACAGTAGCAGGGACAGATTTAAGTATTGCTTCCATAGCAGTAACAACTAACTTATCTGCAGCAGCAGGTGCCACTTTAGCAATGATTACAAGTTGGTTTAAATATGGTAAAGCTGATGTGAGTATGACATTAAATGGTGCTTTAGCAGGATTAGTGGGTATTACTGCAGGAACTGCAGCAGTAAACAATGTTGGAGCAGTAATCATTGGAGCCTTATCAGGAATTGTGATTGTCTATGCAGTAGAGTTTATTGATCATTTACATGTTGATGATCCAGTAGGAGCAGTTGCTGTTCACGGTGTTTGTGGAGCTTTTGGTACATTATTAGTTGGTTTCTTTGCTGTAGATGGTGGCTTGCTTTATGGAGGAGGCAGTGCACTGTTACTAACACAAGCTAAAGGTGTAATTAGTGTCTTCATTTGGACTTTTGCTACAGCATATGGATTGTTTAAAGTAATTGATGCAGTAATTGGATTGAAAGTAACTCGCGAGGAAGAAGTAGAAGGATTAGACCAAACAGAACATGGTTCTGTATCTTATCCAGATTTTGTTCCATTACACTGGAAGAGCGTTAAAATCAATAAGAACAGTGACAATTAAATAGAGAAAAGCAGAAAAATAGTAATGAGTGACAAGTGATGAGTAAAGAGAAAAAAAACAATGAAATATTGACAAGAGCAAAAATGTAGAGACTTGGCACTGCCAAGTCTGTATAATAACAAATAAGAACAAATGACAATTGTAGATTATGAATGATGATATAAAATTAAAAATTTAGAGATATTATTAAAGATAAAGAGAAGATGAGTAGAGAGTAGATAGGGTTGTAAATACTAAGTATTGACTGACCTGAGGGGGGGGAATAGCTGCAGGTAAATATATCTTTTGGGGGAGATAATTACTTTATCTGCAGCTAATAAATTTAAGGAGGTTTAAGCAGTTGCAAAATATTGATGTAAAATTATTAAAATTAAGGTAAAATACTTTTTAATTCCGTATCTAGATGTAGTATATACTATATCTAGAGGTGATAGAATGAAATATTTGAAAAGATATGAAAGA
>NZ_JAFBDQ010000023.1 GCF_016908315.1 Halanaerobacter jeridensis
GATCAAATTAGAAATATGAGCTTAGCAGATGCTGAAGAAATAGCAGAAGAAGCATTGAGTTATGAGACTGCTGAAGAAGTTAGTGAATTTTTAACAGAGATATAAGTTTTATAATCCCACAGAATTCTGTGGGATTTATTTATTAATGATTTCTGACTTATTGTTCACATCAGAATTTGACAAAAAATATTTTATTGAGTATAATTAAAAAATGTAACTAGGAAGTAATACTTTTGCTTCTACTAAATATTATTAAAGTAGGGTATACATAATATAAAGGTAACTTAGAATTTACATTGCGTATTTAGAATTTAGTAGTTTAAAATAAATATAAGTCATTTTATTTTTTTTGTTTCTTTGGGTGACTTATGTTTGTGTTGCATAGTTATAAATTGAAATTTATAAATATAAGAGGAGTTGAGCAGAGATTATGAGAAAAAAACATTTATTAATGATGGTAGCTGTCTTATTATTAGCTGTTTTAGTTGTAGGATGTGGTGGCCAACAGGCTAGCCAAGAGAAAGAGCAAGATAAACAACAGCAGCAAGAACAGGCAGCAGAAGAAGTTTCTGAAGAAGATAAGTTTGGAGGGACATTGGTTTATGGTCGAGGTAGTGATTCTGTTAAATTAGACCCTGCTGATGTTACTGACGGAGAATCTATGAAGGTTACTAAACAAATTTATGATAGTTTAGTAAAGTATGAACGTGGGGGAACAGCAGTCAAACCAAGTTTAGCTAAATCCTGGGAAACTTCTCAAGATGGTAAAGTTTGGACTTTTGAGTTAAGAGAAGACGTGAAATTCCATGATGGTGCTAAATTTGATGCTGAAGCTGTTAAATTTAATTTTGACCGTTGGAGAAAAGAAGATCATGAATATCATGATGGAAAATTTGTTTATTGGAGTTACATGTTTGGTGGTTTTCCTGGTATAGTTAAGGAAGTAGAAGCAGTAGATGAGTATACTGTTAAAATTACTTTAAGTAAAAAATCTGCGCCATTTTTATCTAATTTAGCTATGGCACCTTTTGCTATTGCCAGTCCTAAAGCAATTAAAAAGTATGGAGAAGATTATTTCAAACATCCAGTAGGAACAGGACCATTTAAGTTAAAAGATTGGAAAAAAGGCGATAGAGTTATTTTAACTAGAAATGATGATTATTGGGGTGGCAAGCCTTATTTAGAGAAGATAGTATTTAGAGCTATTCCTGATAATACAGCTCGTTTTATGGAATTACAGTCAGAAACTATTGATATGATGGATGGAGTTAATCCTAATAGTGTACCACAGGTTAAAGATAGTGGTAAGTTAAAATTATCTTTGCGACCAAGTATGAATGTTGGTTACTTAGCGATGAACTTTATGAAAGAACCGTTTGATAATAAATTAGTTAGAAAAGCGGTTAACCATGCGATTAATAAGGAAGAAATTATTAAAGCTTTCTACGCTGGGTTAGCAAAACCTGCTAAAAATCCATTACCTCCTGCTATTTGGGGTTATAATGAAGATGTTGATAAATATGAATATAATCCTGAAAAAGCTAAAGAACTATTAGCAGAAGCAGGTTATCCAAATGGATTTGAAACTACTTTATGGGCAATGCCTAATCCAAGACCATATATGCCGCAGCCTAAGAAGATTGCTCAAGCTATGCAGTCTAATTTAAAAGAAGTTGGGATTAAAGTTGAAATTAAATCATATGACTGGGGTACTTATTTAGAAAAGACAGAAAATGGTGAACATGATATGGCCTTATTAGGTTGGACAGGTGATAATGGTGACCCAGATAACTTCTTATATGTATTATTAGATAAAGATAATGCTGTTAAAGGAAGTGCTGGTAACATTGCTTTCTATAAGAGCGATAAGCTACATGAATTATTAATTGATGCGCAAAAGACAATGGATAAAGAGAAAAGAACTGAAATTTACAAAGAGGCACAAGAGGTTATTCATGAAGATGCACCATGGGTACCTATGGCGCATTCAACACCACCGATTGCTTTAAAGAATGAAGTAATGAATTATAAACCTAGTCCACTAGGAATTGAAAAGTTAGATAAAGTTTGGGTTAAATAAAAAAACAGAGAAGAGTAAACAGAAAAAGAAAATAAAGATAAAAAATAAATTTAAGTTTAAATTAAGAAATATTGAAGTAATTATAACCAGAGGGACCAGTTCTGAGTTTCTGGAACTGGTTCTTCTTATTCAAAGTCATATTTCAGTCAAAACGACTAATTAAATGAAAAGAAATGAGGAGTGAGTAGATGTTAAATTATATTCTAAGAAGGCTACTTCTGCTGATTCCAACTCTAATTGGAGTATCAATCTTGGTATTTTTAATGATTCATTTAATTCCAGGAGATCCAGCTAGTGTGATGTTAGGAGAAAGAGCAACAGAATCAGAAATTAATAGATTAAGAGAAGAGATGGGACTTAATGACCCTTTGCATGTGCAATATTTTAGATTTGTAAAGAGGTTAGCCTCGGGTGATTTAGGAGAATCAATTATGAGCAGTAACCCGGTGTCCGATGAATTATCGAGACGTTATCCTGCTACAATTGAGTTATCTCTATTTGCTTTAACTTTTGCCGTTTTAGTTGGAGTTCCAGCAGGTATAATTTCGGCGACTAAGCAGTATTCTATTTTTGATTACTTAAGTATGTCAGGGGCTTTAGTAGGAGTTTCAATGCCTATATTTTGGTTAGGGCTAATGATGATTTGGATTTTTGCCTTTAAATTAGGTTGGTTTCCGCCATCGGCAAGATTAAGTGTAGGTGTTGAGCTAAAAGAGATTACTAATTTTTATGTTATAGATAGTATTATAACAGGTAACTGGACAGCCTTAAAAGATGTTTTATGGCATCTAATGCTGCCGGGGATTTCATTAGGGACTATTCCAATGGCTATTATTGCTCGAATGACCAGATCTAGTATGTTAGAAGTATTAAATAAAGATTATATTAAGACTGCTTATGCTAAAGGGCTAAAGGAAAAGGTGGTTGTTTATAAACATGCTCTTCGTAATGCTTTGATTCCAATTATTACTGTAATTGGACTGCAGTTTGGAATTCTATTAGGAGGAGCAATGATGACTGAGACTATTTTTTCTTGGCCAGGGGTAGGAAAATATACTTACGATGCTATTATGGCTCGTGATTTTCCAGTAGTACAGGCAGCAGTATTAATTTTGGCAACTACATTTGTTTTTGTTAATTTAGTAGTTGATATTTTATATTCTGTAATTGATCCTAAGATTCGTTATGATTAATGCTAATAGAAGAAATAGATATTGTAATAGTGAATCTGTGATGAATTGTAAGAGAGGAGGAGAGTAATGGCGCAGATGAATATGGGACAAACTGAAGCAGAAGGAAATTCTGATACTAAAGAGTCAAGTTTGTGGAAAGAAGCTTGGAAACGACTGCTTAAAAATAGAATTGCTATGTTAGGTCTAGCAATTATTTCTATATTATTAGTAGTAGCTATTTTTGCTCCTGTATTAGCTCCTTATGATCCGTTGAAGACTAATGTTATTCAAAGATTAAAAGCTCCTTCATTTAGTCATTGGCTAGGAACTGATGATTTAGGAAGAGATATTTTAAGTAGAATAATTTATGGTTCTCGAATTTCAATTCAAGTGGGAGTTATTTCAGTTAGTTTAGCTTTAGTTTTAGGAGTTACATTAGGTGTTTTAGCTGGTTATTATGGTGGATGGATTGATAGCTTAGTAATGAGATTAATAGATATTATGCTAGCTTTTCCTAGTATTTTGCTGGCAATAGTAATTATGGCTATATTAGGTCCGCAGTTAAGTAATGCTATGATTGCGATTGGTTTTGTAAATTTACCGCGTTTTGCCAGAATTGTGAGGTCCTCTGTCTTATCAGTTAAAGAAGAGGAATATGTTTCTGCAGCGCAGTCTTTAGGTTCAAGTGATTTTAGAATTATTACTAAACATATATTACCTAATTGCTTAGCTCCGTTAACAGTACAGTCTACTTTGAGCATAGCAACAGCAATTTTAGAAGCAGCAGGATTGAGTTTCTTAGGTTTAGGTGCTCAGCCACCTACTCCTGAATGGGGAGCAATGTTAAGTTCAGGTAGGTCAGCAATTCAAGTAGCACCTTGGGTAGTAGCTTTTCCTGGCTTAGCAATTATGATTACTGTATTAGGTTTTAATTTATTTGGTGATGGGTTAAGGGATGCCTTAGACCCTAAAATGAAAGATTAAATATTAGGGATAAATTAAAAGATAAGAGAAAAGATAAAAAAGAAAAGATAAGTAGTTAGTAGGAGTAGTAGAATAGTTGTGGAGGTAGAAAGATGAGTAGTAGAGAAGTTAAGGAGTGTAATTTGTATGAATTGACTAAGAAGGAACGCGTTATTTATTTGGCCCAGGAAGATCCTTTTTTAAAGGTGGAAAAGATAGCTCAATTAGCTGAAACTACCTCTCATTATGTGAGAACGGTTCTTTCTGAAGCTGATTTATCTTTAACTAAATTAAGAGAAAATTATGCTCGGAAAAAAGTTAGTTCTTCAGAGGAAAATAAATTAGTATTTGAAGTTTTAGAGCTATCAGAACTTGGGAATATTAATTATGAAGTACAAGAAAATCTCATTTTGAATCAAAGTTATGAATTTGTTAAGCAAGGGTCAAAACAAATAGCAGAAACTGTATTATTTAAAGAAGATGAAAGACCTTTATTTATAAGCAGTACGTTTTTTGCTAGCAAGTTAGCAATTACAGAAATAAAACAATTAAAAAAGGTTGAGAATGTTAGATTTTCTGCTGTAGAGCTTGAAGTAGAAAAAGGTCGTCAGCAGTTATTACAGATTTTAAATTCTAAACCGGGGAGTTATTTGCTAACTCTAAAGAAAAAACTCTATTTTTCTGATCAACTGCAGGGAATTAATGTTGTTTATTTTCCTGTTAATCAGATAAAACTAAATTTTAATAATTCACTTCAGCAGATTAAAGTTTTAAAAAAATAGATTAATTAATGTACATTATAATATTCTAAACAAGGAGGAATAAATTTAATGTTTAAGAAACTAGGAATTTCTATTTTGATTTTGACATTAATGGTATTTTTTGTAGTTGGTTGTGGTGGTAATCAACAGTCCCAACCAGAGAAGCAAGAACAGGGACAAAAGCAAGCAGAAAAAGAAAATTATACTACCGAAGACAAAATGGGTGGTACTTTTTATGGGAGATTAGGTGCTAATCCGCCTGATTTAGATCCTGCTCATTCGACTGATACTACTTCTAGTAGAGTAGTGAGAAATGTTTTTGATGGATTAGTTAAGTATAATGAAGATCTAGAAGTTCAACCAGCAATTGCAAAAGATTGGGAATCTTCCGAGAATGGTACAGAATGGATTTTCCATTTAAGAGAGGGAGTTAAGTTCCATAATGGACGAGAAGTAAAAGCATCTGATGTTGTTTATTCTTTCAGTAGATTATTAGATCCTGAAACAAAATCTGAACGAGCTTGGTTATTTGAAAATGTTGTAGGTGCTAAAGCTTTTCAGAATGGTGAAGCTGATAGTGTTAAAGGATTAAAAGCAGTTGATGAATATACTGTAAAGATTTCTTTAAAAGAGCCATTTGCACCATTCCTATCTATGCTATGTATGGAAAATGCGTCTATTGTACCTAAAGAAGTAATCGCTGAAAAAGGTGATGGATTTGGACAGCATCCAGTTGGAGCAGGTCCATTTGAATTTAAGAGTTGGAAACAAGATAGTAAACTTGTGTTAGAGAAGAATGAAGATTATTATGAAGATAATAGACCTTATTTAGATAAAGTTGTGTACAGAATTATTGTGGAAGGGACTTCTGCTTTCCCAGAGTATGAACAAGGTAATATTTATGAATTTGATGCTGATATTCCTGATGGACAGATGGAACGAGTTATGGATTCTGAAGGTGAATTTGCAAACGAGTATCGACAAATAGATAGATTAGGAACTTATTATTTAGCAATTAATAATCAAAAAGAACCATTTAATAATAAAAAAGTTCGTAAAGCAATGAATTATGCTGTGAATAAAGAAGTAATTGCTAAGGTAGTTAGGAATGGAACAGTAAATCCTGCTAACGGAATTCTTCCGCCGGGAATGCCAGGTTATAATTCTGACTTAAAAGGATATCCTTATAATATTGAAAAGGCAAAAGAACTATTGAAAGAAGCTGGATATCCAGATGGTTTACCAGGGGAATATAAAATCATTTATAATACAAGTAAGCAGCACCAAAGAAATCTTGAAGCTGTACAGAGAAATCTGAAACAAATTGGTATTAATGTTAAGTTAGTCAATATGGACTGGGGTACAGTTTTATCTAAAGCTGATAAAGGAAGCTTTACTCTAATGAGAATGGGTTGGATTGCTGATTATCCTGATCCAGATAACTTCTTGCACGTATTATTCCATTCTAAGAATGCAGGAGCTGGTGGTAACTATGCATTCTATAAGAATGAAGATATTGATAAGAAATTAGAAAAAGCAAGAAAGATGGACCGTGGAGAAGAAAGACTTGATTTGTATCAAGAAATTGAAAAAGAACTGATAAATGATGCTCCATGGGTTCCTATTTATTATTATTCCACACCTGTTTTAGTCCAGTCATTTGTTCATGATTATGTATTTACTGGTCAGACACCATTACCTTTGACAGATGTATGGGTTGAGCCAGGTCATAAAACAAAATAAACAATCTAGATTTTAAAGCAGCTAACTGTATATACAGTTAGCTGCTTTTCTATTTTTTGAGTTTATTTAATTTAAATGTATAAGAATATCATAAGTTAGGTATAATAAGTTGTGAAAATGAACAAAGGGGTGATAAGAGATGGGACTAGAAGAATTGACTAAAAAAGAACAGATTATTAATTTTGCTCGTCACGATCCTTTTCTAAAAATTAGTGATATTGCTGAAAATGTAGATACAACTCCTCGTTATGTAAGAACAATTTTATCCGAGGCTAATATATCATTAATGGAATTGAGAGAGAAGTATGCTCGCAATATGGAACAGCGTTTAGCTGGGGAAAGATCTGATTTGCAGCAAGCAACGATTAGATTATTAGAAAAAGATAAAGATTTTGAAGCAGGAGAAATTAGTATTAAGCAGATCGATGATTTAGAATTTAATGATTTAGTGCGCACTAAGCCACAGGAAAAGTTATATAAAATAATCCAAGAGAAATTGGTAGATAATCATGTTTATGGATGGCAAGAAATTATTACTTATTTAAGTTCTGATATTAATCAAGAACGTTTAAATCATTTGAATTCACTTTATGAACTGTTTGGTGATAAAGGTATCAATAATGTTAAATTTAGAAATAATATAATTCAAGTGGAAGAAGCTAATCCAATTTTGGAGAGCAGATTAGACTTTACTGGAGAACAGAATTTAGTAATGAAGAGTCAGCGAATAATTCTAATTGATAAATTACCAATTGGTATAGAAAATCACTATTTTGATGCAAATAGTATTAAACTTATTTTTCCAGGAGAATTAGTAGTTTAAAATTGACTTTTGAAATTAATGTGATATAATTATAAAAGTAAATTGCCGAGGTGGCGGAACTGGCAGACGCGTAGCGTTGAGGGCGCTATGGGCATTTGTCCCGTGTGGGTTCAAATCCCACTCTCGGCACCAATTATTAAATATAATTTTATTAAAATTCAATATATTATTTTAAAGCATACTCTGAACTTAGGGTATGCTTTTTTATTTTTTTGAGTGCTTTGTTTATTTTTTGTACTTATTGTTGAAGAACAACGAAGTCAAATTAACGATTGATTTAATTACATTTTTTGGGTATAATTACATTAGTTAGAATATAATTATATAGTATCAAGCTTTGAAAGGAGAGATTAAAAAAATGGTTTTAAAAATGTTAAAGAAAGCATTTAGTGGTAAAAAGACTTGTGCAGAGGAGTTAGGAGAAGAATTAGCAGATTTGCTTTTTAATCTAAATTCTGAAGCAAAAATCCTAGATGCAGTGGCAAAAGACTATGGAAATGATTTTGCTAAGAATTTAGATTTACTTTTAGCATGTAGCCATTTATTTAGTTATAAATTAGTCATTAGAATAAATGATATTAGAATAAATTCAAAGTTATTAGAGGAAATTTATGATAATTTTTCTGTTTTAGTTTCTGAACAAAGATTAAAAGAACATAAGATAGATGTTGCTAAATTAGAAGAAAAAGTTGAAAATTTAGCTTTTGCTTATCAAAAGAACTTTGCTGCTAAAAAGAATGTGGAGATAAGCAAAGTAATAGAACTGTTATGTGCAGAATTAAAGGAAGAAATTGATTTAAATTTAAAAAAGGATTTAAGTAATTTTTTACTGCAAAACATTACAATTATTCAAGACTTTTTAGTTGATAAATCTCTTTATTTGCGAGCTAAATATTAAATTTAATAGTTTTTATTAATCCTCTTTCTTGATTCAATATAAGAGGGTTTTTATTTTTTGAAAGATAATTATGCGGGCCTTGTATGGAGAATATATTCTAGGCGAATGGGTAGAATATACGCAAAATAAGTTTGCAATTGTAATAAGAAAACCTTTTTGAGGTAATAAAAAATCAGGCATTGGTCGTGAAGGATTGAAATACAGTATTGATGAGTTGACTAAAATTAATACTGTGATCTTTAATGAGAAATAATTAATTACAAAGATAATTTTAATATTTGCCAGAAATAAGTTATAATATATTAGAGGGAAAATAAGAAAATTCTTATTTTCTCCTCTAATATTTTTATTTACAAGAGGGAGTGGGATAAGATGGAGGATAAAGATTTATTAGTTTGTGAAGAATACTGCCCTAATTTAAAGAGAATAGAAGAAGTTAAATCAGAAGAGCTAACTGACGATGTAATTGAAAGATTAGCAGATACTTTTAAAGTGCTTAGTGATCCAACGCGAATTAAAATACTTAATGCGTTAGCCAATAAAGAGTTATGTGTCTGTGATATTTCTGAATTATTGGATATGAGT
This sequence comes from Halanaerobacter jeridensis, assembly GCF_016908315.1. Taxonomy (GTDB): domain Bacteria; phylum Bacillota; class Halanaerobiia; order Halobacteroidales; family Halobacteroidaceae; genus Halanaerobacter; species Halanaerobacter jeridensis. The sequence goes on from NZ_JAFBDQ010000023.1 coordinate 9,026, forward strand.
CAATCAGCTATTTCTCATCAACTTCGTAAGTTAAGAGATTTAAAATTAGTTAAACATAGAAAAGAAGGACGAACTGTTTATTATTCTTTAGACGATTACCATATCTTTCAATTGTTTAGTCAAGGTTTGGCTCATGTTTTAGAAGATAAAAAATAACTTTTGACAATAGCAGTTTTTTTACATATAATATATATGACCAATCATTCATATATTTTTTAAGTAATGTATGAACAAGTGCTCATACATTAGCAGGAGGGATAACAAATGGAAGCTAGTAATGTAAAAAAGGAGACACTAATTTTTGAAGAATTACAATGTGCTAATTGTGCTAACAAAATTGAAGCTGAGGTAGAGGAATTATCAGAAGTTAAGTCAGCTAAAATGAATTTTAGTATGAAAAGATTAGAAATAGAGGCAACTGGTGATTTAGAAAGATTGGTGCAGGATATCTCTGAAATTGCCCATGATATTGAACCGGGAACAATTGTAAAACGGAAAAATAATCAGAGTAATAAACGAGAATTAAAATTAGAGGGTTTATCCTGTGCTAATTGTGCTAATAAAATTGAGGATAATGTTAAGCAATTAGCGAATGTAGAACAGGCTCATTTGAATTTTAGTTCTAAAAAATTAACCGTAAAAGTAGAAGAAGAAGGTTTAAGTGAGAAAATAATAGCTGAGACTAAAGAAATAATTAATGATTTGGAACCAGATGTAATAGTTAAGGAAGAAACAGAAGAAGCACTGCATGAAGATACAAGTGCCTTCAATGATACGATGAAAAAAGAAAGTGGCAGATTATTAAGTGGGGCTTTATTTTTTGCCTTAGCTTTACTTTTAGATTTGAGTTTTACTGGGGAATTAATGCTATATGGAATGGCTTATTTAATAGTTGGTTATAAAGTGTTAACTAAAGCTGTTAAGGACATGTTTAAAGGACAATTGTTTGATGAGAACTTCTTGATGACAATAGCTACTATAGGAGCTTTTGCTATCGGGGAGTTTCCAGAAGGAGTAGCAGTAATGCTGTTTTATGAAGTAGGAGAATTATTTCAAGATTTAGCTGTTAATCGCTCTCGAAATTCTATTCAAAAGTTGATGGATATTAGACCAGACATAGCCAATTTAAAAGAAGATGGAGAGTTGCGGCAAGTAGACCCTAATCAACTACAGATAGGAGATACTATTGTAGTTAAAGCTGGAGAAAAAGTTCCAGTAGATGGTCAAGTTATTGATGGCGAAGCAATGGTCGATACTGCGGCTTTAACTGGGGAATCAGTACCCCGAAAAGTAGAAGAAGGAGAAGAAATATTAAGTGGTTCGATTAACCAGGATGGACTATTGACTGTCAGAGTAGAAAAAGAGTTTAAAGATTCTACTGTAAGTAAAATTCTAGATTTAGTAGAAAATGCTGCTAGCGAAAAGGCACCGACCGAAAACTTTATTACTAAATTTGCTCGTTATTATACTCCAGCAGTTGTGTTTGGGGCTTTAGGTTTAGCCTTTATACCTCCACTATTAATTTCAGGTGCTGTTTTGAGTGATTGGATTTATCGAGCATTGATCTTCTTAGTTGTTTCCTGTCCTTGTGCTTTAGTAGTATCGATTCCATTAGGATTTTTCGGTGGAATTGGCTCTGCATCTAAAAAAGGAATTTTAATTAAAGGTGGCAATTATTTAGAGGCTCTTAATGAATTAGATACAGTTGTTTTTGATAAAACAGGTACTTTAACTGAGGGAGTATTTGATGTACAAACTGTAGTTCCTGCAACAGGATGGACTGAGGAAGAATTATTAGAGGCAGCAGCTGTAGTGGAATATAATTCTAATCACCCGATTGCCCAGTCGATTTTAGAAGCCTATCAAGGACCTGCAATTGAACAGAAAACTATTTCAGATTATCAAGAAATAGCCGGCAAGGGTCTTAGTGCTCGTAGTGATGAGCAAGAAATTCTAGCAGGGAATCATAAATTAATGGAAGCAAATGGCATAAATTATCAAGCAGCAGATGAGGTAGGGACTATAATTTATATTGCTGTAGATGGTAATTATGCTGGTTATATTGCAATTGATGACAAAATTAAGTCAGACAGTAAGTCAGCTTTACAGAATTTAAAAGATTTAGGAATAGAAAGAGTAGTTATGCTGACAGGAGATAACGAACAAGTTGCTCAGAGAGTAGCAGAAGAATTAGGTGTCGATAACTATTACGCTGGACTATTACCTGATGAAAAAGTAGATAAGATGGAAGAAATTTTAGAGGAGAATCAAGATGGAAAATCAGCCTTTGTAGGAGATGGTATCAACGATGCACCCGTTTTAGCTAGGTCAGATATTGGAGTTGCAATGGGCGGTTTAGGTTCAGATGCAGCAATTGAAGCAGCAGATATTGTATTGATGAAAGATAAACCTTCTAATTTGACTGAGGCCGTTAAGGTAGCCCATTTCACGCGCAAAATTGTATGGCAAAATATAGTTTTGGCCCTGGGAGTCAAAGGTTTAGTATTATTATTAGGTGCCTTTGGAATGGCTACAATGTGGGAAGCAGTTTTTGCTGATGTTGGTGTGGCTTTATTAGCTGTTTTAAATGCAATTAGAATTATAAAAAAATAGTTACTTCTAAAGCTCAGGTGAAAACCTGAGCTTTTTTAATTTTTTATAATGTTTTTTTCAGTAAAATAAAGGATTTTTAATTAAAAGTATTTAATAATTAACAATATATGCTATTAGAATTAAACTTTATGGAGGGGAAATAGTGAAGAAATTAGGAGTGTTTTTGCTGGTTTTATTGTTGTTTTTGGCTATAGGTTGTAAGATGGAACGAATTGATAAAAAAGTGAAGCAAACAAAAGGTGAGCTGATAGTTAAAGTAATAGATAAAACAGGAAGTGAAATAAAAGATGTTCAAGTTAATTTGGAAGGAATAGGTGTTAAAAAAAGCAATGAAGAAGGATTAGTTAAATTTAATGATTTGCAGAGTAAAAGCTATCGTTTAACAGTATATAAAGAACCGTTTCCGATTGAAACTAAAACGATTTCTTTAGAAAAACAAAGTTCAATAATAAGTGTTCGATTAAAAGGTGTAGCAGAGAATAGTGAGCAGACTATGATTGTTAAGCAAAATGAATATATAGATATCGATGACCACAAAGTTAAATTTTTGTTTAAAACTAATAAAGACAATCAAGTTAATTTTTATTTGGGTCAAGCTAAAGATGATTTAAAAAAGGTAAAATCAAAAAGATATTATAATGATGGCTTAATTGTTAAAAACTTAGAACCTAATCAGACTTATTATTATCAAATAGAATCAATTAATCAACAAGCTAATAACAAAAGTACTACCAAAGTATTATCATTTGAAAAATTGGGTAATACTAATAATTGGAAAGCCGCTGAATGGGCTAAAGATGCTGTGTTTTATGAAGTCTTTGTACGTAGTTTTTATGATGCTAACGGTGATGGCATAGGTGATTTTGCTGGATTAAAAGAAAAAATTCCTTATTTTAAAAAGCTAGGGATAGATGCTATATGGTTGATGCCAATTAATCAATCTCCTACTTATCATGCTTATGATGTTAAAAATTATTATAAAACTGATTCTGATTATGGTAGCAGAGAAGAGTTTATAGATTTTTTAAAAGCGGCCCATAAGAATGATTTGAAGGTGATTATGGATTTAGTAGTTAATCATACTGCTGATGATCATAAATGGTTTCAAGAAGCTAAAAAAGATCCAGAAAATGCGTTTAGGGATTATTATATTTGGCGTAATATGTTTGATGATGTAAATGAAAAAGGACCATGGGACCAAAAAGTTTGGCATAAGCACTTTACAGATGAATATTATTATGCAACGTTTTGGAATCAGATGCCGGATTTAAATTTCCGTAATCCTAAAGTAAGGCAGGAAATGAAAAAACGAGCTAAATTTTGGTTAGATCCTAACGGAGATGGTGATTTTTCTGATGGAGTAGATGGTTTTAGATTGGATGCAGCTTTACACATTGATGATAAGGATCCTCAAGTAACACATAATTGGTGGCAAGAATTTAATACTGCAGTTAAAGCCGTGAATCCTAATGCTTTTTTAGTTGGAGAAAACTGGACTAATACTCAAACAATGGCTAAGTTTTATCAAGATTTAGATGCATCTTTTAACTTTACTTTAGCAGATCAAATAATTAGTTTTGTACAGGAAAAATATTATAAAAGTACTGATATTTTAGCTAAAACGAAAGATATTCATCAAACATATAATATGTATTCTAACAACTATATTGATGCTACTTTCTTAAGAAATCATGATCAAAATAGAGTAGCGTCTGTATTAAAAGGGAATAAAGAACAAATAAAATTAGCCGCTTCAGTATTATTTACTTTACCAGGAACACCATTTGTTTATTACGGTGAAGAATTGGGACAACATGGTAAGAAACCAGATCCGAATATTCGTGAACCATTTGATTGGTATCAAGATGCTAAAGGATCAGGAATGACTACTATGAATAAAGGTGGTTTTCATGAGCCAATGAAATATACTAAAGCTAATGATGGTATTTCATTGGCTGAACAGCAGGATAAAGAAGGAAGTATTTTTGAACACTATCAAGAATTAATTAAGATTAGACAAGAGAATCCGATTTTATTTGATGGAGAATATAACAAGATTGAAACTTCTGACAAAATTTATGGATATAAAGTTAGTAGCAAAGAAGTAAATTATAATTTATTTGTAATTCATAATAAATCTAAACAAAATAATATAGTAACATTATCTAATGAGATGAATGGTCTTTTAACAAATGAGATTTATCAGGCAGGAGAAGTAGTAATTAAACCATATGGTACATTAATTTTAAAGACCGAGAAAGAAAGCTTATAATTAAGCGTTTAGCTGTTGTAATTAGCTTTAAGCTAAAAAAGGAAATAAAGCGGGGCTCATTTGAGCCCCGCTTTATTATATAAAAAGTCATATTTTGTTTTGTGAATTTTAGATTTTGATTTTATGGTTTTAACTGAGAACTAAAAGCTAATAGTTAAATAAATGTTTTAGCTAATTTTTTAGCAAAATCAGAATCTGTTTTCTTCATCATCCATTGTTCTGCTACTCTTTTATTAAGCAAAGAAATAGTTGGGAATGAATGTTGAGTCATCATTAAGTCGAACATTTTAATATCATGTTGAATTGCTAAAACCCATTCATGGATTAGTTCACTAGCTGCTTCTCCTACGATAGTAGCACCGAAAATTTTGCCTTTGCTATTAGTAATTACTTTAACAAAACCTTCAGTTTTACCATCAGCAATTGTACGTCCATAATCCTCATAGTCCTCTTTAATTATTTGATAATCAATTCCCTTTTCTTGTGCTTCTTGTTCAGTCAATCCTGCTTGTGCAACCTCTGGTTTAGTGAATACAGACCAAGGAACTACATAATCATCCCGTTTGAACTTTTTAAATGGAAGAGGATTAATAGCGTTCATTAAGGCAATCATTCCTTGATGCATAGCAGCATGAGAGAATAAAGATTGTCCATTACAGTCGCCAACAGCATAAATTCCATTCACGTTTGTTTCCATTTTTTGATTTACTTCAATACCTTGTTTATCATAATTAACTCCAGCATTATCTAATTTTAGTGGTTCTAGAACTGGTTTCCTTCCTGTAGCGACTAGTATTTTATCAGAAGAAAAACATCCTTTATCGGTATGAGTATAGATTGTGCCATCTCTTTGTTCGATTTTTTCGATACTAGTATCATTATAGACTGAGATTCCTTCAGCAGTAAAAGCTTCTTCTAATACTTGCCCTGCTTCTTTATCACCGGCTGGAATTAGATGGTCATCAATTTGGATTACATTAATTTCAGAACCTAAACGTGAGAATGCTTGAGCCATTTCAGAACCGATTGCACCACCACCAATGATTGTTAACTCATCTGGAACTTCATCTTGTTCAAATAAATTTAAATTAGTAAGTCGCGGTACATCTTCAATGCCTGGAATTGGTGGAACAAAAGGTTCAGTTCCAGTAGCAATGAATATATTATCACTTGTATATTTATTGCCACCAACTTGTACTGTATTTTCATCAACGAATTCAGCATTACCTTCATTTAAAATTAGGTCAGCTTTTTCAAATGCCTTCATAGTTTTGCTGCCACTTATTTGGTCTAGTTTATTTTGAACTATTTCTAATGGATTATTAACTTCAGTTTTTCCCTGGAAGTCAATACCATATTTTTCTAAGTTATCTGTTACATCATGCATTTCTCCTGCTTTTAATAATGCTTTACTAGGAATACATCCGTAATTTAAACATTCGCCTCCAACTTTATGTTTTTCAATTGCTAAAACGTCTAATTCCATATTAGAAGCCATAGCAGTGACTGCCATACCGGCAGGTCCCATTCCAATTACAATTAAATCATATTCTTTCATTATAAATTCCCCCTCGAAGGTTAAAACAAATTTATTTATACAATTATATTAGCATATTACGATATTATGATATAATATTTTTAAAAAAATTTCAAGTCTAATTATCTTTTTTAACACTTTAAAAGCATTTTTTTAATAAAATAATTAAAAAGGAGGAAATTAAATTGTTAATTTCTTTGTTAAAAAAGCTAAAATATAAACTGAAAAATATTTTATATAGATCAAAAGAGTGTAGAAATAAAGATGAAATTTATTTAGATTTAGATGGGCTAGAAATAATGGTCAATCGTTGTTTTTCCTATGATAAACCTCATGAAGTTTCAGTTTTTGTACCACGAGCTGAATTGCGTAAAAAGATTAAAAATGGAGAACAATTAGAAGAAATAGAAATACTACTAAACAGCATTACAATAGTTCATTCACCTCAACGTCCTTCTGAAGAAGGCAGTGATACTCCAATTGAACCGCCAGAATTGCCTAAAGAAAAATAAAATGACTTTGATGAATATTTTGTCTCTAAAACTGAAAATATAGTAATGTAAGCTAAAATCTAAAATAAGGAGTTTGAGAAATATGAAGAAGAGAATATATTTATTAGTTGTTTTATTATTGGTGAGTACTATAGTGACTTACTATTTTAGTATTCCAGAAAATGTAGAGGAGAGTGAAGCTGCTGCTCCTAGTTTTTGGAGATTGTCACCTACTACTAGATTAATGGCTCGAACTATTTCTGCTGAAGCTAGAGGAGAACCGTTTGTAGGGCAAGTAGCTGTAGGAGCAGTGATCATGAATCGGGTTCGTAACTCCAAATTCCCTAATACAATTTCTGGGGTAATCTATCAGCCTTGGGCATTTACTGCTGTAGCACGTGGTCATATTTGGAGTCATACTCCTAGTTCTAATAGCGTTAGGGCAGCTATTTCAGCTATGAATGGTTGGGATCCTACTTATGGTTCTATTTATTATTATAATCCTGCTGGGGTTTCTACTTATTGGATTTATTCTCGAGATGTGGTGCGTAGAATTGGAAAGCATATTTTTGCTAGATAGTAGCAAGTTGCAAGTTTGATTTTGAATTGCTAAATTAAATTTATTGTTGCTTTTAAATTATTTATAGATTTGTGCGTAAAATTACTGTTGCTCTGCCCTATGGATGTAAGCACCAACAATAAGCTAATTCGATATTAGCTTATTGTTAATAACTACCATACATCTTGCTATCAATTTGAGGTAGACTAATACTAATTAAGGTGAATCTAACAACTGAATATATGGGGTTGTAGCAAGAATTAAAAGTGATAAACATATAAAACATATCTACCGCAGGGCATGCGGAATTTCAAGCTTCTGGAGAAACCGTAAGACCTAGTTTCTTACTTAATACTTTTAAGCAGAGATAGGCAAGTTTCCAGGAATGAAGAATCTACGCGAGCTTGCTCCGTGGAAAGTCAAAAGGAGTGTTTATTGTGAATTTTAAAAATTTTAATAAAAGGTTATGGGGTATTGTTTTTTTAGCCTTAGCTTTAATTGCAGTAGGATATTGGGGATATAGTAGATATATGATAAGTAGGCAATTGAGAAGTGAATTAAATAATAGATATGAATATGCCTTTCAAGAATTAAACCATCATATTGATGCTTTAGAATCAGAATTAGGAGTTTTATTAATTTCTCAATCTGCTAGTAATGCTTCTATTAATTTATCTAATGTCTGGCGTTCTGCTTATGCGGCGCAAGAAGATATAGGGCAACTACCGCTTACAAGTGATACTTTAAATAATGTCAAATATTTACTTGCTGATGTATTAAAATATGCTAACCATTTAGATAGGAAAATTACAGGAGAAAATTTAACGGAAGAAGAAAAAAATATGATTAATAAGTTTTATAATCAAATATGTGTAGTAAATACTAACTTACAAGATATACATTCGGAAATGGATAAAGAAAAATTTAAATGGTATGATAAAAAAAGAGTTAAAATTAATGAACGTAATGAAGATTATTCTGCTAGTCCAATGCAAGGATTAATGAAATTAGATAACAAAGTGACACTTGATAGATTAAAAAGTAGTTTGGAAACTGTAATGCCTAATTATAATAAATCCCAATCTCAAGATGTAATATCCAGTTTATCTAAAGTAGAAGCTGTTGCAGTTAATGAAAAAGAAGCAATAAAAATAACAAAAGATTTTATAAAAAATCCTGAAAATTATAATTATGAAATAAGAGAAAAAAAGGGGCTTAAACTAAAGGCAGCTCAAGAAGCAAAAGTTAAAGTGCCAGCTTATGAAGTAAAAGCTGTTCATAAGAATAATCCTGATGAAATCATTTATGCTGATGTGAGTAAAAAAGGTGGAAGAATAGTTTGGTTACTCAAGAAAAGAGAATTAGGTGATAAGAAGATTGATTATGAAGAAGCGGAAAGTAATGCGCTGAAATTTGTTGAAAAGAATAAATATCCTAATATGGAGGTCAGTTCTCGTCATTCTTTTGATGAGTTTTTAATTGTATCCTTACTTCCTAAGCAAAATAATGTATTAATTAAACCTAACTCAGTAATTGCAGAAGTAGCTCTAGATAATGGAGAGATAGTTGGATTTAATGGTCTAGATTATATATTAAATTATAAAGAACGATCTGAAGATGAATTAATGCCTGATTTAAAACAATCAGAAGCTAAATCCAAAATCAGTTCTCGTCTGGAATTAGTCAAAGATCCTCAATTAGTTATAGATCAGATTGATGGGCAAGAGAAATTGTGCTATGAATTCATTGGAGTTATAAAAGATGGGGAAAGACAAAATCATTATCGAGTAAAAATTAATGCAAAAACAGGAAGAGAAGAAGAAGTTAAAGCAACTACACAGCAAATCTATCGCAAAACAGATTGATAAACTCATTTTCTACTTAGAGAATAGAATAGCTTTGATTGCATATAATTTATTATATGTTAATAGATAGAAGAGAAAGATTTGAATAGCTTTGATAGCTAGGAGTGAGTTTTGATGTCAGTAATTAGAGTTGGGAGTAATAAATATAAAGATTGCTTAAAGAAAAGATTTGCTTTGGAGAGAGAAATTTTAAAAAAAGATCAATATAATATTGAAATCAATTCAATAGAACAGGGGAATATTTTATTTTTCGAATGTTCAGTAACTAATGATACTTTATTATTTACTATTTTAAAAGAATTAATTGCTAATGTTTTATCTGATTTGATTATTAATCATTTAGAATTAGATTTTCTTTATAAAATTTTAAATATTAATTGTAAACAACTATCACAAGAAGAAGAAAAGAAAATTATAAATATTGCTTTAAACAGATTAAATATTGGTGATGGTAAAAATGATGAAGGAATTAAAGCTAAAATAAAAAGGAAAAATAATATTTTACTGGAGATTATAGAGTATATAGCTGATGGGCAAGAAATTGTTTTAGAAGGATTTGTGAGATTTAGATTAAAAGGTTACTTAACAGAATTAGAATCAGCTGTAAAAAATGCTATAGAAGAATATGGAGTAGAAAAAGAATCTAGAGGGTTTGTTCATTTATTAAAACATTATGTAGATATACAAGCTAATAATAGTAAATTAGTTAATGTGATTAAAATAAAAAATAATGGATTCAAATTATTGAATGAAAATGAAAAGATGATTGAAAACCCTTTTTTAGATGAATATGTTTTAGAACAGTTAGAACAAGAGTTGGACCAGCAAGATTTAGTAATTAGTGCTTTAATTAGTATAGCACCTCAGGAGATAATCCTTCATTTTAATCAACCCCTTGAACTAATTGAAAATTTAAAAAATATTTTTAATAAACGAGTATCCATTTGTTTAGGTTGTGATTATTGTAAAGTTAATAATTTAAAAGAGCTAGAGGAAAAAATATCAAATCATTCTTGACAATAAGTTTTTTTGAAAGTATAATTAATGATAAGAAAATTAAATAAATACTATTTTAATAACTATGAAGAGGACGAGTAAGTTAGTTTTATTCTTAACAGGGAGTGGGAACTATTAACTGGAAGTTTCCTAAGGATAGCTAATTGAAAACCCCCTCTGAGTTGGTGCCAGAAATTCAAGTATGGTAACCCGAGATCTCAATCGTTAATTGAGAACTGTAAGATAATCTAGTTTTTGAACTAGATTAATTAGAGTGGAACCGCGAACCCTTCGCCTCTAACTATGGAGCGAGGGGTTTTTTTGATTTAAATAACTATTAGAATTTAGGAGGAATTTATTATGGAAGAAATTAAAGTAACTTTGCCTGATGGTTCTAAATTAGAATTTGAAGCAGGTGTTACTATTAAAGATGTTGCATTTGATATTGGACCTCGTCTAGGAAAAGCATCTGTAGCAGGAAAAATTGATGGTGAAAAAGTTGACTTAGATTATGAGATAACTAATGATGTCGATTTAGAAATTATAACTATTGATTCAGAAGAAGGTTTAGATATTTATCGCCATACAGTTTCACATGTAATGGCTCAAGCTATTAAGAGACTATATGATGATGTTCAATTAGCAATTGGCCCGACTATTGAAGACGGCTTTTATTATGATTTTGACTTAGATGAAAAATTATCTGAAAATGATTTTGAAGAAATAGAAGCTGAGATGAAAGAGATTATTAAAGAAGATTATGAAGTTGAAAGAATGGTTTTACCTAAAGAAGAAGCTATTGCTAAGATGAAAGAACGTAATGAAGAATATAAGATAGAGTTAATTGAAGAATTAGATGGTGAAGAAATTAGTTTATATAAACAAGGAGAATTCATTGACCTTTGTCGGGGTCCTCATTTGCCGTCAACGGGAAAAGTAAAGGCTAATGCTTTGAAATTGTTAAGTGTTGCTGGAGCTTACTGGCGTGGTGATGAGAATAATCCTATGCTGCAAAGAATTTATGCTACTGCATTTTATAAAAAGCAGCAGTTAGAAGAGCATCTAGAAAAAATAGAAGAAGCTAAGAAACGAGATCATAGAAAGATTGGGAAAAAATTAGACTTATTTAGTTTACATGAAGAAGGTAAAGGATTTCCTTTCTTCCATCCTAAAGGAATGGTGCTTAGAAAGCAATTAATTGATTTTTGGCGCGAAGAGCATAAAAAAGCAGGATATAAAGAAATTAAGACGCCAATTGTTTTAAATCAAGACTTATGGAAGCGTTCAGGGCATTGGGATCATTATAAAGATGATATGTATTTTACTGAAATTGATGATGAAAAACATGCAGTAAAACCAATGAATTGTCCAGGTGGAGCTTTAGTTTATAATGATAAAATTCATAGTTATCGAGATTTACCAATTAGAATGGGTGAATTAGGTTTGGTTCATCGTCATGAACGCTCAGGAACTTTACATGGATTGATGAGAGTTAGAAACTTCACTCAAGATGATGCTCATATATATTGTTTACCATCACAAATCAAAGAAGAATTAAATGGAGTAATAGAGTTAGTTGATACTATTTATAGTGCTTTTGGATTTGATTATAATGTTGAACTAAGTACTAAACCTGATAAAGCAATGGGTTCTGATGAAATGTGGGATAAAGCTATTGGTGCATTAAAAGAAGCAATTGTTGATAATGGTTTAGATTATGAAGTGAATGAAGGAGACGGTGCGTTTTACGGTCCTAAAATTGATTTTCATTTAGAAGACTGCTTAGGTCGAACTTGGCAGTGTGGAACTATTCAACTTGACTTCCAAATGCCAGAAAGATTTGATTTAACTTATGTTGGTGAAGATGGAGAAGAACATCGTCCAGTAATGATTCACCGTGCTATTTATGGTAGTTTAGAAAGATTTATGGGGATTTTAATTGAACATTACGCTGGTGCATTCCCAACTTGGTTGGCTCCAGTTCAGGTAGAAATTATTCCAATTAGCGATGACCAATTAGATTATGCGTATTCAGTTCAAAAAGAATTAGAGGAAGCTGATGTAAGAATAGAAGTTGATTCCCGTCAAGAAAAAGTAGGATATAAAATTAGGGAAGCGCAAGTACAGCAGATACCATATATGTTAATTGTAGGAGATGATGAAGTTCAGGCTAATACTGTTTCAGTTCGAGACAGACGTGAAGGTGATTTAGGAGCAGTAGATGTAGATGAATTTAAAAAGAAAATTAATGAAGAAATAGAAAATATGGAGTAATAAAAAAACCAGAGCGAGAACTTAAATTCTCGCTCTGGTTTTTTAATATTTAAATGATATTTTTATATAAGATATGCAGGAAGATATATGTTTTTATATAAAAAATAAATCTAAGAAAACTTTTAATCATAATTTCATTTACAATTCCATCCTTTTTCAGTCAACTTGGAATAGCAAATATAAATTATTCTTTCGCCTATCTTTCAATTTAGCTTTTCACTTATTTACATTTTTACATTAGGTAAAATAGTGATATTTGGAATGTTTTTGTTAGTGGCTGGTGCTCTCTATTATACTGCATTTACTGGTAAGGATTTTATAAAATTGCTAATTTGAAAGAAAAAGGAGTTTTATTTGAAGGAGAATCTCAACAGGAAAAAGAAAAAATAATGAAATGATAATAGATAAACCCATTTTTCGACAAAAAAATGGGTTTATCCTTTTTTTCTTGTGAAAATGATTATATAATAAGAGTATGATTAGCTTAAATTAGAAGGTGGTATTATGTCCCAGAGAAAAGATAAAAACTTAAAAACTGGATTACAAAATAGAGTTAAAAAACAGAAAGATCGGATTTTCCAATTGCGTAATCGATACCAAACTATATTTAATCATTCTGAGCAAGCAGTGATTGTTTGGAATAGAAACTTAGAAATTATAGATTGGAATAATTCGGCTGAAGATTTATTTGGTTGGTCGAAAGAAGAAATGATCAATGAAAATTTAATTGATGTTTTGATTAATGATGAAGATAGAAATTTTGTAGAATCTTTATTGGACAAAAATTTAGATAATTTAAAAACAAAATCTATTCACAAGATTAAAACTAAAACTGGAAAAATTGTTTGTTGTGAGTGGCATAATATTCCTGTTACTGATTTTAATTCTAGAGTTATTGAAGTATTATCAGTGATTAAAGAATGTTTATCCTCAGAACTTAAAGGAGATAATTTGGTTTATTATGATCCGTTGACTGAAATTTATAATCGTCGCTATTATGAGGAAGAATTGAAAAGATTAAATACTTCTCGTCAATTACCTTTAAGTATTATTTTGGCTGATGTTAATCGTTTGAAATTAACTAATGATATTTTTGGTCATCAACAGGGTGATAAATTATTAAAAGAAGTTGCTGAAATAATTAATTCTAGCACTCGAGTTGAAGATATTATTGCGCGCTGGGGTGGAGATGAATTTGGAATTTTATTGCCAAACACCAATACTAAAGAGACTAAAAAAATAATGAGAAGAATAAAAATGGCTTGTCATAATTCAAGTTTGAAACCAATCCCTCCTAATATTTCTCTTGGTGCTGCTACGAAGAGAAGTCAAGAAGAGGATATAAATAAAATTTTTAATCAGGCTGAAAGCAGAATGTATGAAGATAAAGAAGAAGAAAAATCAAATTCAGAGGATGAAGTTTTAAATAATTTACTTGAATATTTAGACTCTAAAATAGATGGTGTAGTCCCCTATAATAAAGTTGTTTCTTTAGCAGAAAAATTCGGGAGAAAAGTGGGGTTGGATGAATATGAATTGGAAAAGTTAACCCTTTTAGCACGATATCACGATATTGGTAAAGTAGGTATTCCTGAAAAAATACTCAATAAACAAGAGCGTTTAACTAATGAAGAGTGGGAAGAATATTTAAGACATTTACCTTTAGGATATGATATTGCTAAAAGTTTTTCTACTTTGACTCCTATTGCTGATGAGATTTTATATCATCATGAATCTTGGAATGGGACTGGTTATCCTCAACAATTAACTGGAGAAGAAATCCCAGTTTTAGCACGTATGATTTATATAGTAAGCTATTACTATGAGTTAATTACTAGTGTTGATTGTGGAATGAAAATGAATGTAAGTTGTAAATTTGAATATACAGAAAAAGAAGCATTGGAAAAAATAGAAAGATATGCTGGAAGTTTATTTGACCCTAAATTAGTTGAAGAGTTTTTAGAATTATTTAATTTTTAAATAAAATTTTATTTGCTTGACTAGTATTTATTGATATGTTATACTGATGAAGACAATAAAGTAGAGGTAGTCCGCTTCTCACCTATAGATTACCCCTATAGGTTAATACTGAATTAGCTGTAATTGTTTTGAGGAATTTTTCCTAGGGAGAACTATGGCTAATTTGGTGAAGCGGATGACCTTAAATGGTCATCCTTTTTCTTTTCTGGAATCTAAAAATCTTATCTTAAATTAGATTTCAGCTTCGAATATTTATGGAGGTGCATATAAAATTAGTGCAGAAGACTTAAGAGTCAATGAACAAATTAAGGCTCGCGAAGTACGAGTAGTTGATAATGATGGTGAACAGATTGGGATTATGCCGTTGAAGAAAGGTTTGAGTTTAGCAGAAGAAAAAGATTTAGAACTAGTGGAGGTAGCTCCACAGGCTGATCCACCTGTTTGTAAGATTATGGACTATGGAAAGTACAAGTATGAGCAAGCGAAAAAAGCTAAAGAAGCTAAGAAAAATCAAAATGTAATGAAGACAAAAGAAGTTCAAATGAGTGTTAATATTGAAGATCATGATTTTAATACTAAAGTGAATATGGCACAAAGATTTTTAGAAAATAAAGATAAAGTTAAAGTAAGTATTCGCTTTAGGGGAAGAGAAATCACTCATAAAGATCTTGGCTATGACTTGATGGATAGATTTGCTGATGAATTAAAAGAATATGGTAGAGTATCCAGCAAGCCGCAACTTGAAGGCCGTAATTTATTAATGTTTATTACTCCTAAGAGTGATAAAAACTAATAAAAGGAGGAATTAAAGATGGGGAATAAAATGAAGACACATAAAGGTGCTGCTAAGCGTTTTAAGAAGACAAGTAAAGGAAAATATAAATATAAGCGACCAAAGAGAAATCATTTAATGACTAAAAAGTCAAGTGAGAAGAAGAAAAATTTAAGAAAAGATAGTCATTTAGATAAAGCTGATGCAAAGAAATTAAAAACTTTAATGCCGTATGACTAGAATATAAGAAAATAATAAAGGAGGAATTATTATGCCACGCGCTAAACGGGGTAATAAAAGATTAAAAAGAAGAAAGAAAATTTTAAAATTGGCTAAGGGATATTTTGGTTCTAAGAGTAAATTGTATCGTCCTGCAAAAGAGCAGGTTATGAGATCTTTAAACTATGCATATCGAGATAGAAAGCAGAAGAAAAGAGAATTCAGAAAGTTATGGATTACTCGAATTAATGCTGCTGCTAGAAAACATGATATGTCTTATAGTAGATTTATTCATGGTTTAAAAGAGGCTGATATTGATATTAATCGAAAAATGTTAGCTGAATTAGCTGTGAATAATGAAGAAGATTTTGCTGAATTAGTTGAATTAGCTAAAGAACAATTATAATTGTAATATCATTGAGCTTAAGGCGTTCAGCTTTAAGCTCTTTTTTGTTTAAAAGTTTACTTGACAATAGCCATGATAAATATTTATAATATAAGCAAACTAAATATCTACTCTATACCGAATTCTATATTATTTATAGAAGCGGGGGACCCATTTTTTGGGGCGAAGCTACTTATTAAGTTTAAGTCTTAGTTCAAGTATGATGTTAAATAATGCATATTATTTTCAGATTTTACTTAGCTTTAAACTTGGACTTAGACTTATATTTAAGTGGTGAGGTTTACCCTTTGTCCTTAGCCCGTCAGCTAACCTCGTAGGTGTTTTAAAAGGGGGGTAGAGTGTAGAATTATATAAACTACTATTATTTTTTTTAAAGTAGGGAATAGTATATAAAGACTACAGCTACCTTGCTGTAGTCTTTTTGTGTTTAATTTTAACTTTTGATACATAGTTTTATAATTAAATTTATTTGTTGCTGGTGGAGGTGACAAAAATTGAGTAAAATTAATTTTCATGATTTAACCCCTGCGCAAGTATTATTGATGGGATATGCAGTGGTTATTTTAACAGGTTCAATATTATTAACTTTGCCTGTAGCTACAGTTAATGGAGAAGGAATGAGTTTTTTGAATGCTTTATTTACATCTACTTCTGCTACAGCAGTTACTGGATTAATTGTAGAAAATACTGCTAGCTTTTTTACTATGTTTGGTCAAATAGTAATTTTAGTGCTGATTCAAATTGGTGGTTTAGGAATTATGACTATGTCAACTTTGTTTGCTTTTTTAATTGGTAAGAAATTGACTTTAAGACATAGACTAGTAATTCAAGAAGATTTAGATCAATTTCAATTATCGGGAATTGTAAGATTGGTGAGATATGTATTAGGAGTTACTTTTACCATCGAAGGTTTAGGTGCTTTCTTTCTATTTTTAAGATTAGTTAGAGATATGCCGATGGGAAAAGCAATTTATTTTTCAATTTTTCATGCTGTATCTGCTTTTAACAATGCTGGGTTTGATATTTTTGGTAATAGTTTAGAGAATTTCACTAGTGACCCTGCAATTAATTTAACTATTTGTGCTTTGATTATTCTAGGTGGTATTGGCTTTGCGGTAATTGCTGAGTTATATGATGGTAAAAAATTCAAAAATTTTTCTTTGCAGACCAAATTGGTCTTAAGTGTTACTCTTGTTCTGCTGGTTTTGGGAACTATTGTTTCTTTTGCTTTAGAATTTTCTAATCCTGAAACTTTAGGTAACTTGTCTTGGCAGGGTAAAGGATTAGCTGCCTTCTTTTTATCTGTAACTCCAAGAACAGCTGGATTTAATACTGTGCCTACTGGAGCTTTAAGAAGTTCCACCTTGTTTTTTATTATTGCTTTAATGTTTATCGGTGCTTCCCCTGGTTCTACTGGAGGGGGAGTGAAAACTACTACTTTTGGTGCATTATTGGCTGTGTTGTATACGACAGCTACTGGGAAAGAAGATGTAGAACTTTACAAACGTAGAATTGGGAAAGAAGTTATTTATAGTGCAATTGCAATCATAGCTATTTCATTAATGTTAGTAGTAAGTGTAACTATGATTTTAGCGATTACTGAAGAGGCAGCCTTTATTGATTTATTTTTTGAAGCTGTTTCAGCTTTTGGTACTGTAGGATTATCTACTGGAGTAACTGGTAACTTATCAGTTGTTGGTCGTATTTTAATTATCTTCACTATGTTTGCTGGGCGAGTTGGTCCATTAACGATAGCAGTTGCAATTGGTGAACGCAGAAAGCGTAAAGCTAATATTAGATATCCGAAAGAAAAAATACTAGTTGGTTAGAAAGGAGAATAATTATGAAACAGTTTGTGGTAATTGGTTTAGGACGTTTTGGCTCGAGTGTAGCAACTACTTTAGCACAAAAAGGTTATGATGTATTAGCAATTGATCAAAAGGAAGAATTAGTAGAGGAAATTAGTAATGTAGTAACTCATGCTGTGCAAGCTGATGCTACAGATGAGGATGCATTAAAAAGTTTAGGAGTTAATAATTTTGATATTGGAATTGTTAGTATTGGAGATAATATACATGGCAATATTTTGGCTACTTTAATTTTGAAAGAGTTGGGGGTACCTAATGTAGTAGTTAAAGCTCAAGATAGCATGCATGGTAAGTTATTAAGTAAGATTGGGGCTGATAAAGTTGTTTATCCTGAGCGAGATATGGGAGCTCGAGTAGCGAATAATTTGATTTCGGCTAATGTTCTAGATCATATTGAATTAGCTCCAGGCTATAATATTGCTGAATTAATTGCTTCTGAAAACTTGATAGGACATAGTTTACAAGAATTAGATTTAAGACAAAAGTTTGGTGTTAATGTTTTAGCTATTAAAACTGATGATGGTATTAATATTTCGCCTAATGCTTCTGATTTACTAAATAAAGGTGATGTATTAGTAGTGATGGGCCAAGAGGATAGTATAGAGCAACTAAAAGATTATTAATCACTTATGTAATATATCTATATAAAGTGGCACTATCGTGCCACTAGCTAGTAGATAAAAGCTAGTAGCTAGTAGTAAATTCAAAACCAAAAAACAGTTCATAGCTTTGAATTATTGAATACTAGGTTAATGTTTTAGGTTTTGAATTTGATTTTATGTTTTTAACTACTAGCTCCTAACTACTTACTTCTAGCTATAAAGTTGCACTGGAAGTGCAACTTTATATAGAAATAATTTCACCTCGAGGTTATAAAGAAAGTTTATTATGGAAATATTAACTTTGAGAGTTGACCTGGGGGTGAAAAAAATGAAACAGTTTGTCATTATTGGATTAGGAAGATTTGGGACTAGTGTAGCTAAAACTTTAGCTTATAAATATTATGATGTTTTAGCAATTGATATTAATGAGGAAAAAGTGCAAGAAATTAGTGATGAAGTTACTCATGCTGTTAATTTAGATGCTACTAACAAGAAGGCTTTAACTAATTTAGGTGTTGGGAATTTTGATGTAGCTGTGGTGAGTATTGGAGAAGATGTACATGCTAATATTTTAACTACTTTAATTTTAAAAGAATTAGGCGTAGAAGAAGTTGTTGCCAAAGCTCAAGATAGTCTACATGGTAGAATCTTAACAAAGTTAGGAGCAGATAGAGTTGTTTATCCCGAACATGATATGGGAACTCGAATAGCCAATCATTTGGTCTCGGCACAGATATTAGACTATATTGAGTTAGCTCCTAATTATAGTGTGATTGAAATTAAGGCTAGTTCCAAAATGTATGGTCGTAGTTTGTTGGATTTAAGTTTGAGGACCAAATTTGGTGTGAATGTGGTAGCTATAAAAAGGGGTAAAAAAATAGATGTATCTCCCCAGGCTGAAACTAAAATAGAAGAAAAAGATACTTTGATTGTAATTGGTTCTAATGATAGCTTAGAAGAGTTGAAGAAATTTTAACTGGGGAGGATTTTATAAAATGATTAGCACTGTAACGATTAATCCAGCTGTAGACTATAGTTTAAAAGCAGACGAAATTAAATTAGATAAGGTGAATCGAGTTGATTTTTTGGCCAAAAGTGCTGCCGGGAAAGGTATTAATGTAGCTAAAGCAGTTAAGAAATTGGGCCAAGAACCTCAAGCTTTAGGTTGTGTAGGAGGGGTAGCGGGTCAATATATAGTTGATGAGTTAAAGAAACAAGAAATAACAACGGACTTTAATTGGGTAGAGAATGAAACACGAATCAATTTTAAAGTCATTGATAATTTAAATCAAGAAACTAAAATCAATCAGCATGGGTTACCATTAACTGAATCTGAATTAGAGAAAATTTTTGCTAAAATAATAGAGCAAGCTCAGCAAAGTGAAATTTTAATTTTAGGAGGAAGTTTACCTGAGAATACTCCTGTTGATTTTTATCAGAAAGTAATTGCTGAATTAAATGGAACAGCTACTAAAGTATTTTTGGATACTTCTGAAGAAGCATTAAAATTAGCTTTAAAATCAAAGCCAACATTAATTAAACCTAACTTGAGGGAACTAGAAGAAATTGAGGGGCAAGAATTATCTTTTCAAGAAGTAATTTCTGTTAGCCAAGATTTAGTAACTTCTGGGATTGAAACAGTAGTTGTATCTATGGGAGCTGATGGAGCATTATTAGTAACTGAAAAAGATGTTTGCTATGCTCGTCCACCTCAAGTTGAAGTTGTTAGTACAGTAGGAGCCGGAGATAGTATGGTTGGTGCTTTAGCTGTAGCTTATGCTAAAAATTATTCCGCCCAGAAAAAACTAAAATTTGCTGTAGCAATGAGTGTAGCAACTATTTTATCCCCTGGTAGTGAAGTTGCTAATTTAGTAGAAGTTAAAAAATGGATGAAAGAAGTAAAAGTCAAACAAGTGGAGGGCTAATAATGAAAATTACTAGTTCAAGTAATGATAAAATTAAGTATTTACGTTCTTTATATAAGAAAAAATATCGTAGGAAATATAAGCAATTTGTTTTAGAAGGTCTAAGGTTAATTGAAGAAGCAGTCCAAGAAAATGTGGATTTAAGTCAGGTCTTTTATTCAGAATACTTATTAAGAAATGAACAAGGTCAGAAATTATTGGGGCAATTAGAAGAGAAAGAAGTTCAAATTTATAAAATTGATGATGATTTATTACAGCAAGTAGCTGATACTGTTTCACCGCAGGGGATTTTAGCAATTGCTGATAAAGTAGAGTATGAGTTAAATGATATATTAGAAAACAAGGATGGATTAATCTTAGTAGTAGACCAAATACAAGATCCAGGTAATTTAGGAACTATTATTAGGACAGCAGATGCAGCTGGTTTTGATGGGATAATTACTACTAAAGGAACAGTGAGTTTATATAATCAAAAAACTATTAGATCAACGATGGGATCATTTTTTAGAACTCCAATTGCTAAAGTTAATGATTTAAATGAATTTGAACACGGAATAAGCGAAAGTAATTATAATCTTGTAGTAGCAGATACAGCTGGTGATAATTATCATTTCGATATTGATTATTTACCTGCTACAGCTATAATAGTTGGTAATGAAGCTCATGGTCCTCGTCAAGAATTAATAGATTTAGCAGATCAATCAATTAAAATTCCTTTATTAGGGGGAGCAGAATCTTTAAATGTAGCAATGGCTACTAGTGTTATTGTTTATGAGGCTATTCGCCAGAAATTAGATAAATAGTTGAGAATTAGGTTGCTATAAATTACTATACATAATAAATAATATTTGTGGTACAATAATAAATGAGGTTTAATATGGATAACCTAATTTATCAAATTGGGAGTGATATAAAATGGCGAACGAAGAAATATTACAACTTATTTTAGATAAAGTAACTAATTTAGATAATAAGGTAACTAGCTTAGATAATAAGGTAACTGATCTAGATAATAAAGTATCTGGTCTAGAAGACAAAGTATCGAATTTAGATAATAAAGTAGATGACCTAGGAACAAGAATGGATAGTTTAGAAAAAGAAGTACAGAAGAATAGGACAATGATAAAAAATAATAGTGATAGATTAGATATTGTAGTTCGTCAAGTTAACGAAAATAATCAAATTTTGAAACAGGAAAATGTTCAGAAATGGTTAAAAGTTGGTAGTGAGGTAATGGAACATTGGCAGGAAAAATAATAGATTTAAATTATAATAACTAGTTTTCAGAAGTAGAATTGAATTTGTATCAGGCTTATGATATAATTTATTTGAATTTAATATCGTGAATAGCAATGACGAAGATAAGTAAGTTAGAATTACCTTCTCAGGGAGAGAATATGTAACTGGAATTATTCTTGGAGGTTAAGCTAACTGAATTCACTTCTGAGCTGCTAGCTGAATTATAGTAGGCTTAGCCGGTTTTCTACCGTAACCAAGAATTAAAGTTGAGCTGTAAAGCTAACTAAGGTGGTACCGCGAATCCCTTTTTCTTTCGTCCTTAGCCGGAAAGAAGGGGTTTTTTTGTTTTTGATATTAATTAAATAATAGCAATATTCATTGTAGATTTATAAAGGGAGGATAAAATATGGAGGAAAAATTAAAAAGTATCCAAGAAGAAGCAACTACTGAAATCAAATCAGCTTCTGATATGAATGAACTAGAAGATTTACGGGTACAGTATTTAGGAAAAAAAGGTGAAGTTACACAGATTCTAAGAGGTATGGGAGATTTGCCGCCAGAAAAAAGACCAGTGATTGGAAAATTAGCTAATCAAGTTAAAGGTAAATTGAAAAAATTAATTGAAGAAAAGAAAGAGACCTTTAAACAGCAGGAAAAAGAGAAAAAGTTACAAGAAGAAAGTATTGATGTTACTTTACCAGGGAATAAAATTGAGTCAGCTACTAAACATCCCTTAACATTAGTTTTTGATGATTTAAAGGATATTTTCTTGGGATTAGGCTTTGAAATTGCTGAAGGACCAGAAGTAGAAAAAGATTATTATAATTTTGAGGCATTGAATTTCCCTGCTAATCATCCGGCTCGAGATATGCAAGATACTTTTTATACAAGCAATGGAGTATTATTAAGAACACATACTTCTTCAGTGCAAGTAAGAACAATGGAAGAACAAGAGTTGCCAATTCGGATTATTGCGCCGGGGCGAGTTTATCGTAGTGATGAAATTGATGCTACTCATACGCCAGTATTTCATCAGGTAGAAGGGTTGATGATTAATGAAAACACATCTTTTGCCCATTTGAAAGATGTATTGATTAAAGTGGTTCATGAAATTTTTGGAGAAGACCGAGATGTAAGATTTAGACCTAGTTATTTTCCATTTACTGAGCCAAGTGCTGAAGTAGATGTTTCCTGTGCTAATTGTGGCGGAGCAGGGTGTAGTATTTGTTCTGATACTGGATGGTTAGAAATTTTAGGAGCGGGCATGGTTCATCCTAATGTTTTAGAAATGTCTGGTATAGATTCGGAAAAATATAGTGGTTATGCATTTGGAATTGGAGTTGAGCGATTAGTAATGTTAAAATATGATATAGATGATATTAGATTATTATTCAATAATGATTTGAGATTTTTAAAACAATTTTAAGCAGGATAAAAAGTTAGTAGAAAGGACTGATAAGAAATGAAAGTATCTTATAATTGGCTGCAAGAACATATAGATTTTGATTATTCGCCAGAAGAGTTAGCCCACGAACTAACTATGGTTGGTCTAGAAGTAGAAGCAGTAGAAGAATTAGGTGCAGAAATAAAAGATGTAGTTGTAGGGCAAGTTAAGGAAATTAATGAGCATCAAAATGCTGATAAATTATCTGTGTGCAAGGTTGATATAGGAAATAAAGTATCACAAATTGTTTGTGGTGCTGATAATATGAGTGAAGGAGATAAGGTGCCTGTAGCTCCAGTAGGCATGGAAATGCCAGATGGAATGAAAATTGAAGAAGTAGAATTGCGAGGAGTTAAATCTAGCGGGATGATGTGTTCTACTAATGAATTAAATTTACCTGATGATGGTGTAGATGGATTATATATTTTAGACCAGGATCTAAAAGTTGGTAATCAATTAATTAAAGAGATTGAGTTAGATGATGTAATATTAGAATTTGATTTAACTCCTAATTATGCTCATTGTTTAAGTATAATTGGAGTAGCAAGAGAGGTTGCTGCTATTACAAATAATGAATTGCATTTACCAGAGGTTGATTTAGAGGAAACAGAGGAAGAAGTTGATGATGTAATTGATGTCACAGTAAAAGATTCTGATTTAGCTCCTCGCTATGCAGGACGAGTAATAAAAAATGTGGAGGTAAAAGAGTCGCCAGATTGGTTAAAGAATAGATTAGAAGCAGTAGGAATTGGTTCTGTTAATAACATTGTTGATATAACTAATTATATTTTGATGGAATTAGGTCAGCCATTACATGCATTTGATTATGATAAATTAGAAGGTCAAGAAATTATAGTTCGTAGAGCAAAGGAAGGGGAAAAATTACTTACTTTAGATGAAGAAGAGCGAGATCTAGATGAAGATATGTTAGTAATTGCTGATGCTGATAAACCTGTTTGTATAGGTGGAGTTATGGGAGGCGCTAATAGTGAAGTGACAGAAGAAACAACCACTTTATTTTTAGAAAGTGCTAATTTTGCTCCAAGTTCTGTTCGTAAAACTTCTAAAAAGTTAAAAATACCTAGTGACTCTTCCCATCGTTTTGAACGAGGTGTAGATATTAATGGAGTTGAATATGCTCTTAATCGTGCAGCTGAGTTAATAGCTGAAATTGGAGATGGTGATGTACTTAAAGGATATAAAGATGTTTATCCTGAAGAGCTCAAACCGCAAGAAATTATTGTCCGCCCTCAAAGAGTTAGGGAAATATTAGGATTAGAATTAGCTAAAATTAAAATAAAATCTTATTTAGAAAGACTTCATTTTGATATTGAAGATAAAGGGGTTAATCTCTTAGTTAAGGTTCCAACTTATCGAGTTGATGTGAATAAAGAAATTGATTTAATAGAAGAAATAGCAAGAATTTATGGTTATGATAAAGTTGAACCAACTCAAGCAAGAGTAGAATTAAAACAAGGGAAAAAGAACTGGAAGCAAAAAGTAGAAGCTAAGACTAAAGAGTTATTAACAGATTTAGGTATATTTGAAGTGCAGAATTATTCTTTTATTAATGAAAGTGAGTTTGATAAGCTTAATTTAGCGGAAGATAATTGGCTGCGCAATATAGTTGAGATTAATAATCCAGTTAATGAAGAGCATACTATAATGAGAACAACTTTGCTCCCTAGTCTTTTAGAGAACATTTCATTAAATGTTAATCGAGGGGTAGAAGATCTAAGTATTTTTGAATTAAATACTGTATTTCTACCTCAATCCAATAGTGAATTACCAGAAGAAAGGTTGAAATTATCTTTTGCAGTTATGAAGGATGAATTAAAAGATTCGTGGGAAGTTAATGCTGCTGGTTTCTTCTATTTGAAAGGGATAATAGAAAATTATTGTAAGCAAATAGGAATAGTAGACCTACAATTTGTTGAAGGGGAATTTTCAGCTTTACATCCTGGTAGGACTGCTGAAATAGTGATCGAGGGAAAAAGTTGTGGCTATTTAGGTGAACTTCATCCTGATGTGCAGGAAAATTATGATCTTTCTGAACGGGTGACAGTTTGTGAACTTGATTTTGAGACTATTGTGAATGCTGCTACAGCAAATAGAGAATATCAACCATTGCCTAAATACCCAGCTTTAAGCAGAGATATAGCTTTAGTAGTTGATAATGAAGTAACTAGTAAAGAAATTAAGGATCTAATTTTAAAAGTTGGTTCTGACGTAATAGAATCTATTAAATTATTTGATTTATATCAAGGCGAACAATTAGAAAATGGGGATAAAAGTCTAGCTTATTCTATAAAATATAGAGTAGCGGATAGAACTCTGACTGATGAGGAAGTTAATCAAGTACAATCTGAAATTGAGGAAAAATTGAATCAAGAGTTAGTAGCTCATATTAGAAGATAGTTTTTTAGCACCAGGGGAGTAATCCTCTGGTTTTTTTATTATTTTATAAAGGAAAATTTAAACAATTAAAGAATAATATAAAAATAGAAATATAAATTTGAAACAAAGTTGTTGTTTTATCAAACTAAAGGGGGGGTAAAATTGCAGAAGAAAGAATTGAGTTTGTTGTTTTTGATTATTTTAATGTTATTATCTACTCAAGTAATTTATAGTTCTGCAAATATTAAAGCCAAAAATGGTATATTAGATTTAGAACAATGGGATTTTAATGAACAGGGAAGTATAATTTTATCTGGAGAATGGGAAACATATAAAAATAGATTATATGAACCGCAAGAAATCAATAGTAAAGAGGTTAGCAGTTTTTCTACACCTGGTTTATGGGATAACTATGTTGTATTTGGGAAGCGAATACCTTGGTTACAGGAAATGCAATCAGGTTATGCCACCTATCATTTAACTGTAAGTAATATCAATCAATCTGAGATTAATGCTTTAAAGGTTGGGAAAATAGCTAACAGTTATAAAGTTTGGATTAATGGAGAATTAGCTGCTCAAGCTGGACGAGTAGGGGGTAAAGTTGAAGTAGAAATCCCAGAATTAAAAGAACAAGTAATAAGTTTAGAAAAAACTGAAGAAATTGATATAGTGATGCAAATTTCCAATTTTCATTTTAAAGAAAAGAGGTTCGGAAATCATTTAGAAAATATTAAGCTGGGAACTAAAGAACAATTACAAATAAATAATTTATTTGTATTAGTTTTATTTATTGTGATTTTTGTAGTCTTTATTATTTTCTTTTTTGCTTATTTATTTAGAGGAAGGCCAAAAGGGTTATATTATTTTTCACTGTTTAATGTATTATTAGCTATTAAAGTTGGTGTGTTTGGTAATTTATTTGATTTAGGATTAATTAATAAGATTACCTATTGGTATCAAGTTAAATTTGAGTTATTATTATCAATTGCTATAATAATTGTCTTCTTTAAATATTTAAAGCTGTTAGGACCGCAATTAATATCTGATTTAGTATTTAAATTAGTTTTTGGATTAGGTGTGCTTACTTCTTTAGCTGTAATTGTTAGTGTAGAGCAATTATATAGTGGAATGTTTATTTATGGGCAAGTTGTTTTAACATTGCTAGTAGTCTATTTAATATTTACTATTATAAAGGCGATTTTTAGGAGTAAAATCAATTATTTCATCACAGGAGTTTTATTTACTAGTTTAATCGTGATTTATAATATTAATATTTTCTTTGATAATTACTTTTGGAGCATTCTTTATGCAGGTGTTTTAATTTTATTAGTTGTCTATGAAGCAATTTATTTAATGAAAAATGATTTAAGGAGTTTAAATGAATACAAGCAAGAAAACAAAAGTAGAATAACTGCTGAAAATTTATTAGAAACAATAAGTTTTTTGCATTCTAGTTTAAATAATGAACAAATAGCAAGATTGGCAAGTAGAAAACTGCCTAAATTAATACCATATGATGCTATTGTTATTATGGGTAAGGAAGGCAAATATCTTAAAGAGTTAGTTACTAGAGGGGAAAGAAATATAGAAGATGAAACAATAAAAATAACAGAAAATGAGTTGTTTAATGATTTAACTAATAGAACAAAGCCTATGTTAGTACAAGACGTTAAAGAATTCCCTTGGTTTAGTAAATATGGTAAATTAACTAATGTAAAGTCCTGGATTGGAGTTCCGCTAATTTTTGAAGAAGATATAATAGGGGTTTTAACTTTAGGAAATAAGGATGTTATTGAGTATAGTGAAAGTCAAAAAGATAAATTAACTGTATTTTCTAATGAATTGGCTATGGCTTTAAAAAATGGTTATAATTATTCTGAAGTAAAAGAATTGGCTACTAAAGATAGTTTAACAGGCTTGTATAATCGGGAAGCTTTTAAAGAGTTAGCGATCAAAGAATATCATCAAGCAGTTAGATATGAACATGGATTATCACTAATCTTAATAGACTTAGACCAATATCAGGATATTATTAATGAATTTGATTATGGAGTAGCAGATGAAATTGTTAAAGTATTGGCCCATAGATGTAAGGAAAGTATTAGAACGGCTGATTATATGGGAAGATACCAAGGTGTTAAGTTGGGAATTGTATTAACTGATACAGATTTATTCGGTGCTAAAGAATTGGCGCTTAGATTACAGGAAATAATTAATGAAGCAATTACTATAGAAGGACATGGCAATATTTTAGTTTCAGCTAGTTTTGGTATTGCTACTTTGGAGGAAAAAGTAGGGATTGAAACCTTATTTAATTTAGCAGATAGTGCTTTAGCTAGAGCTCAAAAAGAAGGTGGAGATTGTATTAAAACAAGTAAGGATTAATCTATATAAAGTGTAGCTTCTAGATGCCTGAGCAAGCATTTCTTCGTTCAGAAATTTAGGATGATTCGTCTAAAATTCGTTCAAGTAAAATCAATTTTACTTAATTTAAATTGGAAATTAAGTAATACAAAATTGATTTTACTTGCACTTCATTAAGACTCATTAACGTCCTAAATTTAATGCCACTACGAAAAACTTGCTCAGGCATCTAATGATAGTTTTACTTTAATAGCGGGAACAGGGACTGTCTTATCAAGATAGTTCTGTTTTAATTGTAAGTTTTTGATTTTGACTAGTTATTAGCTAAATGAAAATCAATCCCAAAAGTTACACTTTATATAGATATATAGATTAACTATTGACAGATGAATAGATAGATGTTATATTAGTTAATGTCGCTGAAAAAGAGAGGGGCGGCAAAAAAAACAGATTCAAATCATCTCTTGACAACCACTGATTCTTATGATAATCTAGCAGATGTCGCTTGAAAGAGAGGGGCCAGTTTTAAGCTTCATTTGCGACTGGCAAATTTGATTTTAAACTTCTCTTGACAAGCCAAAGTTTCTATGA
>NZ_JAFBDQ010000024.1 GCF_016908315.1 Halanaerobacter jeridensis
TCTTTCATATCTTTTCAAATATTTCATTCTATCACCTCTAGATATAGTATATACTACATCTAGATACGGAATTAAAAAGTATTTTACCTTAATTTGAATAATTTTACAACTGCTTAAACCTCCTAGTTATTATCCTGATCTTGGTTAACTTTAGTAGTAATGATACTTCGTGCATTATTAATACTTACTTCATCGCCTGTCTTTAATTGCACACTATCAGTTGCTGGGATAGTCAACTTAATTCCAAAGTATAAGTGATCTCCTGTTAAGCGATCTGCTTCATCTGGATCAACCATTAGCTGTTTATCAATTGGACTACCATCTGTAGCCTCAATTGTAAAGCTGCCATCAGCTTCATTAGATACTTCTAAAATATGCTGCTCTTGAGCAACTAAATCTTCTAAATTATCTAATGCCTCATCACTTAAATTATCAGGATCTCCATAATCTCTATTTAAATTAGCTAAATAAACCTGCGCTTTAATTTCCACACCAAACTGATTAGTAATCTCTTCTAATAATATCTCAAATTTCTTTACACCATCTTCAATCATATCCACATCATCTTGGTCTACACTATCAACGCTAGCTACTGCCACCTCAGAAGTAGGACTTACAATCTCAAAATCAAGCGGAATATTTGCATTAACAGAATTCATTCCAACTGTAGTATTTGTATCTATAGTTGTAGTCCCACCAGTAGCATTAATATTACTAGCATCAAAACCGCCTGTCACTACAATATCTTCTGTATTAGGAGTCTGTAATAAATCTATAAAGTTAACTCCATTGCTATCTTCTGTTGTCAAATCAATTGTAGTACTCTCACCAGTAGCAACTAAATTAGGCTGATAAGTCTTTAAAGCTGTACCGGTACTATCTAAAGCCTCAAAAGTTACAGAACTCAAATCAACTTCAAAGCCATTTAAACCTTGCACATTAAGATCAAGACTAGCCCCATTAACTTCAATATCTTCAAGCTGATCAGGAATATCTAGTCCTCCTAAAATTGTCGCTCCTAAATCAAACTCTCCATCAGGAGCTAAACCTAAGTCAGCATTAGTCAATTCTCTAAATTCTGTTGCATCTAAATCAACTGACTCAACTTCAGCATTACTAAAGCCACCCCTAACTTCTACACTTTCCGTACTATCATAACTTAAAGTACTGCTATTATTACTAACTACTAAGTTAAAGTCAATAGTAACACCAGTTGTTAAATCTAACTCTCCATTAGTTAAATCAATGCTGCCGCTATTACTTCCACCTAAAGTTCCTATCTGCAAATCACTAACAGCAAAATCTAAACCGCCAAATTGATTAGTTGGATCAATATTAACTCCTAAACTTCCTTGTGAGAAAAGAACCTTTTCTACGCCGGCCTCAAAGTTATCATAAGTTAACGGATCAAAATTAATTTCTTCATTGATATTAGGTGACTGTAAATCAGTTACTTTAGCAATCTCTACTGAGTCTGGAAAACTAACAGTTACATCCATATCTCCATTACCACTGCCTAAAGTAGTAGCAGTTAAATCGACTTCAGCACCTGAACCAGGTAAGACCTGATTCGATAAATCCCAGGCTTGAGTAGTACTTGCTGTTCCTGCAGCAATATCAGTATACTGGATTTCATCTATCTTAGTCATCCCACCTTGTCCATCTGGTTTCATTAAACTTAAAGTTAGACGATCAATCTTTACAGATGTAGATTTATTATCTACAATAACCTCTAATTTATTAACTCCACTATCAGAAAAAGTAACACTAGAAAATGAACTACCATAATCTAAAGCAAATCCTGTTAAACTACCATCGTTTACTCCACTAGTTACAGGGACAGTTCGAGAAATATTATCAGCAATATTATCAACAGTTATTGGTTCTAAATCTACTGATTGATTAATTTGAGGTAATTGATTATTTACCTCAGTCAATAAGTCTTCTCCAACAGTGAATTTCTTCACTTTATCTCCTTCATTAATCGTATCCTCAATATAGATTAATTCTTGTGAACCACTCGGAATTTGTACCTCTTCTGGAGCATCTTCTAAAAACTCTTCAATTGTCTTTGTCTCTTCTTGCGCCAATGGCACTTTCATCGGCACATCCCAGCTTGGCCCAAAACCGCCTTTTGGATTCGAAGCACAGCCAGCAATCATCATTAGCATGACTAAAACTAGCAGTACTGTCCATCGTTTCGATTTCATTAAAAACCCTCCCTTGATTCAGCTCTAAAATATGAGCTATCAGTTGTTTACTTGCACCTTAAAAATAAAAGATTAAACCACCTCGCCCAATCACAAAAAATAAGCAGATTCCTTAAAATATAATAATTATTACATCTATATTATTATCTTCTACATTAATTGATAATTTCCTCTTTTAGCTTGAATACAGATTATTCACAGAAAAAATGCTCTCCTAGATTTAATTTTTAATCTAGGAGAGCAGAAATCAAATCATAACTTAATTTAGTTCTTAAAACTGAATGAACCAAGAATTACATCTGCATCATTCTGGTTATATTCTGTAGCTAAATCTTTATAACTTAAAATCTTTAAATAAGAATCTTTTAGCACAAGTACTGTATACTCTTTTTCTTCAACACTATACTCTTTGTTAGTTTGTGTTGAAATTATAATATGCGCTGGATATCCATTGAAAGTTGTCTGTTGATGAGAATCTGTGCCACTATTTACAGCATTGTTTATAGTATTATTAAACTCTTCTTCTGAATCATAATAGACTGGAATTTCACTACCAATCTCTTGAGTATAGTGTAAATCAGCTTGAAAACTAGGGAGGCCATATTTGTTATCTGCTTCTACCCTCATAGCAACTCGGTCAATTTTACCGTCATCATTTGGATTTTCCTCATTATAAAATTCTCTACCCCATGTACTTGGATAATCAAATTCAGCATAAGGATTGTTGGCTCTTATATAAGCTGGTTCGCTACTATCATAATTGCTATCTTTATATGGTACAATTACTTGATCTATGCGCCAACTGCCATCTATTTTTTTCATAGTTACCTCTATTTCTTCACTATCTGTAAAGTCACTTCCATCAGTATCTCTACCTTCTAAATACATAGTTCCAGAAATGATAGTTCCTGTATCAGAAACTGAATTAAGACTTCTATTCTCTAATTGTACAGTATAAAATCCTAATCCATTACTGAAATCATTATTTAAATCATCTATAAAAGTCTGTAGATCAGTTGTCTTTACTATATTACCAGAAGAATCCCTTTCCTTTTCAACAAAATTAGCTGATAAATAATTCTTCATCGCTTCTGTATCTTCATTTTTTAAACCACTAAAGAAACTTAATAAATTCTCAACTTCTGGATTAGTTGACTGATTAGGCCCTTCTATTCTACTAATATACCAAGTACCATTCACTTCTTCTAAAGTAATTTGATCTGTAGCTTGAGAAGGGTCTGTTTTAGATGCTAACTTTTCATAAAAGTCCGCTGTAACTACAGCCTTATTATTTCTTAAATCTATTTCTACTGTTCGATTGTTCCATTCAAATCTTTCCCAATCTACATTAGACCATTTATTAGTGACAAAATCTTTGAATTCGTCTTTTGTAAGTGTAGACCCATGCTCATAAATACCATCTGGGTGGATAACCTCATCTAAAGCTGATGGAGTTTCAGTTACCATGGCACCTGCTAACTTATCTAACTGCTGGTTAATCTTTTCTTTTTCAGTAGCTTTTTCTACTGTAACTTCTGCTGAAGCAACTTCAGAAATGGGACTTGCTAAACCATCATCATTATAAGCTTCAATCCAATAATAATAACTTCCTCCACTCAAGTTTGTATCTTCATAACTAGTACCTGATTTAATAGTTTCAACTGTAGAAGCAGTCTCAAAATCATTACTTGTATTTCGATAGACTAAATAGTATTCAGCATCTGTAACTCCATCCCAAGATAAATTAATCGTCTGATTATCAACACTTGCAGCTAAATTCTGTACTTCCTGGGGACCTTCTTCAAAGCCAATATTAATACCTGTCTCAGTCTTTTGAGCTACTACATTAATTTGGTTTGTTCTATCAGGTAAGATATATTTCCCATTCTCTCTTGCATTATAATTTCCAAAGGCTACTCTAATATCTCGTTTTCGGGCTGCTACATCTTCAAATAAAACAGCTGTACCACCATTACTCAAATCAATGTTTTGTTCTTTAATTGCATTTGTTAGCCCTGGTTGTAAAATAGCTACACTACTTGTTCCTGTATAAGTGCTATCATCTGTAAAAGACACCTGAACTTTTAGATCTCCTGTCTGTAATTTAAGCGTAATTGATTTTTCAGTAGTACTATCTGCACTTACTTTTAAAGTATCTTTCCCTTTATAAGCAACATATTCTTGATTATTTTCTTTATCTACTTCAATAGCCTCAGCTACTATATCATACGTACCTGCTACTAATTCAAACTTAGCTTGCCCATCAATTTCACTTAGTTCTTTACTTGTTACTTTATTTCCTTCACTATCATTAATTATAATTCTATATTTACTTAACTCAATCTCTTCTCCTATATTTTGAATTCCTACTCCTGAATCTGACTTCATTCCTACTTCCACATATCCTTTAGCACCTGTTTGGGCAACATCATCCCCACCACTACTACATCCTACTAATAAAAATAAACTAGCTATTAATAAGACTACTAATTTGGCACTCTTAATTTTAGCCATAATAATTTATATCCTCCTTTTAAATAATTTATTCTACGTTAACACTTACCGACTCTGAAATTTCACTTGCTAAACCATTAGCATCATAAGCCTCTACCCAATAATAATAACTACCTGCAGCTACATCTTGGTCAATATAATTATTATTGGAAATAGCATTAGTAACTCTCTTTGCTGTACTAAAGTCATCCTCTTGACTGCGATAAATTAAATAATTCTCGGCGTCAGTTCCTGCATCCCAAGTTAAGTTGATCTCTCCTGATGATAGTTCAGCTGTTAAGTTTTGGACTTGCTCGGGTCCATCTTGAAAATCAATCCCAATTGTACTCTTCTTTCTAACTAATAATCTCATACTCACTTTTCTTTTTGTTTCTGTACCATCTTGAACTATTACTCCTCTATATTCTATAGTCCCTAATTGCTTGCCTTGTACTTTCCCATTATCTGGTTTAGTCCAATCTGTTACTTCTCTACTACTTCCATCAGAACTTATCTTATAAGCACCGTTCCACTTTATTTTTGCATTTTCATTCGCTACTACTGGTAATGATACACTTTCATCTGGTTTAGTCTGATACTTTAATTTTCCAGTTACTTCTAATGCTTCTACATTAGTCTCTTTTATTTCTGCCTCAGTTCCTTCATTAATTACTGTTGTAGAATCTTTAGCATCATTATCTACATTCACATTATCAATCGAACCTGAGTTCTCTATACTTGCATTTTGAGCCTTATTACCTACTTTTATATTCTTTACAGAACCCGCTTCATTTCTAACTTTTGTATTGTTTGCATTGATATTAATTTCTGATTCAACATTACTATCGTTATTTTCTATTTCAGTATTTTCACCTTCTACATTAATATTACCTTGCACTGTACTATTTTGGTTGCTTACTTTAGTACCATCAGCAGTATCTTCAATAGTAGTTTCTGCTTCAATATTACTATCTTGATTATTAATTTGTGTATTTTTACCTGATACATTTACTTTGCCCTTTACTGTAGTCCCACTTTTATTACTAATTTTAGTATTTTCACCTTTAACATCAATCCCATTCTCAATCTTACTATTATCATTTTCTATAGTTACATCTTTAGCTGTATCACTAACTTCAATACTATTTACACTACTTCCTGATTGATTATTAACTGAACATCCATCTCCATCATTAATCACTAATTCATTAAGTTGCCCTGAATTATAGAAAGAATTGTTCGATACATTCTGAATATCTGTCTTTCCAGTAACTACAGCATTATTTTCTAACTCAGCATTGGCAGCATCAACCGTTAAATCACCGTCAATTTTTCCGGATGTAATCTTAATTGTTTTTGTCTCAGTAGTCATAATATTAACATTAGCAGTTAAAGTCTTGTTATTAAGATCTAAAGTTATACTTTTTTGAATAGTTGGCAGACTACTAACACTGAAACTATTTGTTAAGATAAGCGTATCAATATTGTCTCCATTATTAATATTATTAATCTCAGTCTTTAACGACTCCGCATCACTAACTGACTTTTCACTAGTGGTTTTAGCACTAAAGATGGCTTTGACAGTACGATCTTGATTCATTAAGACTTTTGTAGTTCCATCTTGACTAGTACTAATCCCATCTCCCTGCCATTCTTCATGATAATAATTACCATTACCTGAAGCACTAAGAGGTACACTTGTACCTTTTTTATACTTATGTGATCCCTCAGTAGGTTCAACAGTACCTGAACCTTCTTTTTCTATAGACAAAGTATACTTTGTTGTTCCGCCACTATCATCTGAACATCCTACCATTATTGGCACTAATAAAAGCAAAGCCAAAATTAAATAAAACTTACTTGACTTCTTCATATTTTTTACCTCCTATTTTCTATAAAATCAGCCTATCAGCAGTATAGCATACTTAAAAAACACAAAATAATAATTTATAGCATTACTGATCCCTCCTTTTAAAATAAGATAATTTGACTACAATTGGCTATTTTCACTATAAAAACTAAAAATCCTTCTTTTTGTGCAGAATTTAGCAATTTTTTTACAAAAAAATAAAAAGCTCCCCAGAAAGGGAGCAGAAGATGCTTTCACTAGCTAATATTATCTTTTAATGTAGATTTCCTTCTCGATGTTCCACATCATAAGCAAATAAGGCATAACCAATTTGGGCAACATTAAAGTCACTCTCTTCAGCCATCTTTCTCACTATCTCAATAATCTTCACATAATCTGCCGCCTCAAATCTTTCTTTTTCTGCCTCAAAATAATCCAAATGATATAGAGTAGCCCACACTCGAGTGTCAATCACACAATGTCGCTCTTCATCTAAACTAGTTAAGATTGCTGAAGCAGTAGGTGCAGCAACACCTTTTAAACTACTCAATAAAGCAATCTTAGAAAAGTCGTCTTCAATCTCATAAGCAATCTCTGTTACTTTCTCTACTCTCCTAGCAGGATTCTTTTTAACATGATAAGAACTACGCGTAGAATTCAAATGAGCTAAATCATAGAGTTCATCTTTAGTTAGATAGCCTTTCTCATGGTATTTATCGCCAATTTCTTGTAGTTTTTCTGGATAAAGTCCTGAAGTATCCGGATATAATTCTAAGTACTTAGCAAAATCAATTGTATTAATTTTGATCACTCCCTATTGTGTTCTTTATTAATTTAAGTATCCAACTTGAAATCAAAAGCGAAAAAAAGAGACTTGGCACTGCCAAGTCTCTGCTGTTCTTACTATTTTACTGCCTTTTCTTCTTTTTCTTTTTTCTGATTACTTGTCACTCGTCACTATTTCCAAATTCTATACCAGTATAGAAATGTTTTAATATCTCTCGATAACCATAACCGTTGTCTGCCATACTTGCTACTGCCACTTGGTCCATACCGACATTGTGGCCCCAACCACCACCGTAAAAGATGAAACTACTTAGTTCACCATCTTGATACTGCGGTTGAATCCAAAAACGGTTACTACGTAAACCACCAAATTTATAGCGTAGTCCTGATTTAATTGTTTTTTCTTCTTGGGCACCTTTGATAATCACTGCTTCAACACTACCTCCGGTACCACGGTTACTAGCAATAATTTCTTTGATCTCTGCAACTCCTAATCTTGGTTCTAGATATTCTACTGATAATTCACGCTGCCAACGGTAGTGACTGTCCTTAGTATATCTATTATCTTGAGAATAAGAATCTGGTACTTCCTGCAGCCATTCTTTTAATTCAGCTGGTGGCAGAGGAAATTCTGGATGCTGCTCTTGGGTTGAAACTGCTTTTAAATACGGTACTGCAAAGTTCCAGACATCTTCACTATTCTCTGTATGACCACCTGAATTAGCACTGTAGACTGCATTAATCGGTCGATCGTTATAAGTCATGATCTCTCCCGCAGTTTCTTTAACTGCTTGATTAGTTCTTGCGTGTTCACGATTAATACCTCGATAAGCTGCACAGTGAACAGTAGAACATAAATCATAACTTTCCCGGCTGTGTTTATCTAAATTCGCTAGGGTATAACTTCTTGCTGCCACACTCTGTACTTTAAGTGCTTCTAACGGCCAAGAGGCTGACATTTCTGATGGTACTACGGCCATTAAATAAGATTCTAATGGGACAGTATTAATCGCTGTTAAGCCACCATCAACAACTCTCAGTTCTAACTGACCTCGATACTGCATATCTACTCGACCGCCCCAATAATAACCTGCACCATATTCTACTTGATGAACTAAAATTGGCGCATAACTAGTAGGACGAATTGTTATCGGAGTTGATAAGCTAAAAGTTTCTGTCCCAATTTCTAATTGATTACTACCTTCAGTAGTAGCAGCAATCAACTCTCCTTTATCTCCCGTCGCAACTACTTGACCATTTCTAACTACTTCAAACTCACTGCCCACGCGGGCAAATATTCGCGGCTGCTGAGTCATAATTCCAATGTGCAGCTCTTGGCCCGGATTTTGCAGTGCTTTGATATCTTTAAAATTAACTTCTTTAGGAATACTCTCTCGGGTCGGTGGCTTAGTTGGATCATGCTTGAAATACTCAGGATATTTATCCTTTAATTGAGCCACTTTACGATTAACTACCTGATCATTACTGACCTCATCTTTAGCTTTTCTTAGATATTTAGCGGCATCTTTACTGTGCTCTAATTTCAAATAAGCTAGACCTAACTTTTTATTAACTCCTTTTAAACTTTCATCCATACTAAGGGCAGTTTGATAATAGTTTACTGCCTGCTGATAGCTTCCTTCTTCGTATTCAATCTCTCCTAGGTGGTAATACCCTAAAGCCCATTTTTTATGCTCTAAGGCCTGCTGTAGCTCTTTTTTAGCTGTAGCAAGTTCTCCATCTTGACGAGCTAATAAGAATAGATAATAATGGGCTTCTTTGAATAGATAGTCATTATCTATATCTTCTGCATTGATTAAAGATTTGAACTCCTGCTGGGCAGACTTTAATTGCCCTGTATTATAATAAGCGATAGCTAATGATAATCTATAGTCTGGGTTATCAGTTTCTGCTGTTAACTTCTGATACTGCTCTAAAGCTAATTGATACTGCCCTTGTTCTTGATAGATTGCTGCTAAGTTGGCCCGGGCACGGCTGGAATTAAATTTATTAATTACTTGTTGATATTTATCAATACTGGCTTGATAATCACCACGATAATATTCGTTTTTAGCTTGACTTAATAACTCTTCACTTCTTAGTTGCTCTTCTTTTTTGGCTTGTTGCTCTTGCTTTTGCTGTGAATCTTCAGCTTGCGGTTGGGATTGCTGATTGAATAACAGTCCAATGGCAGTTGAACTGAGCATAATCACCACAAATGATACAACGGCAAGTAATACCTGACGTTTCTTAGGGAGCTTGGCCCACATAAATATCACAACCTTCTTATATTAGTTATCTTCTTAACTACAATTATATAACAGACAGCAGGTGAATACAATAGCCAAAAAGTGGAACAAGAGTAGTAATTAGAAAAGAGTAACTAGTGATGAGTAGCTGGTAGTGAAATTAGGAGGAATTGCTGTATATAGATTGCATAGTTAACAAGGAGAAAAGTAGAGAGAACAGGGCTGCACGGAGTGTTTTTCGAATTTTAAAAACACGAAGGAGACAGTGAAAAACAAAAATGAGTAAAGAGTAGAAGTCAAAAGCTAAAAAAAGAGCACCTTTTCAGGTGCCCCTAATTTATATTCTAAAGAATTTCGGTATTCTCTTCTAAAAAGTCAACTAAGTATTCGCGGAAGTCATCTTTAATATCATCACGGTCAAAAGCAAACTCTACTGTAGCTTCTAAAAAGCCTAATTTATTTCCAATATCATATCTCTTACCATCAAATACCTGAGCATAAACATCTTGTTGATTAACTAATTCTAATAGCGCATCAGTTAATTGAATTTCATTACCTTTACCAGGTTCAGTATTCTCTAAAATAGAGAAGATCTCTGGTTCAATAATATAACGTCCTAAAATTGCAATATTAGATGGTGCTTTTTCTAACGGTGGTTTTTCGATTAGATTATCGACATTGTATAATTCATCATTACAATCAGAATAATCTACAATTCCGTACTTATGCACTACTTCATCGGCAACTTTCTGCACACCAATGATACTAGATTCCTTTTCTTCATAAACTTCCATCAATTGTTTTGTAACAGGCTTTTCTGCTTTTACTATGTCATCTCCTAGAAGTACTGCAAACGGTTCATCGCCAATGAAAGTCTTGGCCCGTAAGATAGCATCTCCTAAGCCTTTAGGTTCTTTTTGACGTACATAATGAACATTGATTAACTCTGAAATATCCTGTACCATATCTAACATATCATCTTTACCTTTAGCTTCTAAAGCCATCTCTAACTCTAAATGCTTATCAAAATGATCCTCAATTGCTCGCTTATGACGACCAGTCACAATGATTAAGTCTTCAATCCCGGATTCAACAGCCTCTTCTACAATATACTGAATTGTCGGTTTATCAACTATTGGTAACATCTCTTTTGGTTGTGCCTTTGTAGCCGGTAAAAATCTTGTTCCCAAACCTGCTGCTGGAATAACAGCCTTCTTAACTTTCATGAAAAATCCTCCCCTATATGTATTGATTTTAATTAAAAAATATTACTAAAAGTTTACTGCTCTTCATAATAAATAATAACATAAAAATAGTTCTAATAAAAGGCTTACAGTGTAGTATTTTTCTGACAACAGTATATTATTATATGCTAATGAAGAGCTTTAGATTACACTTTAACTAAATTGATTGGGCTTTATAGATGATAAAGAAAAGTAATATTGCAAATAATCAACTATTCTTTTACTAGCTTGACCATCACCATATGGATTTTCAACACTAATCATCTGTTGATATTTTTGCTCAGAATGTAACAATTCTTCAACTGCTGCGATTATATTCTCAGTTGCAGTACCAACTAATTTTAAAGTCCCTGCCTTTAAACCTGCCTGACGCTCGGTTCTATCACGCAGGACTAAAACTGCTTTATTTAATGCCGGTGCCTCTTCTTGCAGTCCTCCAGAATCACTAACTACTAAATAAGAACGAGCCATTAGATTAATAAAATCTTGGTAGTTTAATGCTTCAAGTAACATAATATTATCTATATTATTTACTTCCTTATAGACAATCTCTTTCACTTTAGGATTCGGATGCACCGG
Source organism: Halanaerobacter jeridensis (assembly GCF_016908315.1). GTDB lineage: Bacteria > Bacillota > Halanaerobiia > Halobacteroidales > Halobacteroidaceae > Halanaerobacter > Halanaerobacter jeridensis. The sequence goes on from NZ_JAFBDQ010000024.1 coordinate 11,411, forward strand.
CCAAATTACTTTTACAGCTGGATTAGACTCTGCTATTCTTTTTAGAGCACAGCAAATATTCTTGAGAGCTTGGCCCAAGTTTTCACGACGGTGCGCCGTTACTAAAATTATTTTTTCTTCCTGCAGTGCAATATCATTTAAAATAGCTTTATCAAAGTGATAATCTAACTGCACCATAGTTAAAACAGCATCAATCACAGTATTCCCGGTAATAAAGACTTTGTCTGCACTAACTCCTTCTTCTAACAAATTATTATAATTCTCAACTGTCGGAGCAAAATGTAGGTCTGCTAAAGTCCCTGTTAATCTTCTATTTATTTCTTCCGGATATGGTTCATATTTATTATAACTTCTTAACCCCGCTTCAATATGTGCTACAGCACACTTTTGATAGAAAGAAGCCAACGCAGCAGCAAAAGTGGTCGTTGTATCACCGTGGACTAAGACTAAATCTGGTTCTTCCTGGATTATGATTTCTTTTAATTGCACCAATACTTTAATAGTTAAATCAGTTAAAGATTGCTCAGCAGACATCAGATTTAAATCATGGTCTACCTTTAAAGAGAATAAATCTAATACTTGATCTAATAATTCGCGATGTTGAGCAGTAACTGTTAAAACAGAATCTATATTAGGCTCTTGTTTTAATTTTTCTATTAAGGGAGCCATCTTAATCGCTTCCGGACGCGTACCAATTACAGACATAACTTTAACTCTAGGCAATTTTCTCACATCCCTATAAAATTTAAATTACCTTTAGTATGTGGAAAGTGAAATAAAAAAATACCAGACTAAATGTAGGACATCAGTCTGGTAAAGATATTCTTTTGCATTTTTACACCCAAATAGCAAATATTTCTTTATCACCTTGTTCAATTTTTTCTTGCTTATATTCTTTATTCTGATTAAAATCAAAACTCACTAAATAACCCTGCTCAACATTTTGAGTATCTAAATAATTTCCTAACTGTTCTAATCCTTTTTGATGATATTTTTCTCCCCGCCATATTTTTAATTCTACTATATATTTTTTATCTAAATATGTTATAACTATATCTAATCTTTTTTCTTCAGAAATCTGTACCTCTTTAAAATCAAATCCTCTGCCGTTAATAATAGGTTTAATAAAAGCTAAAAAAATTAATCTTCCTTTTCTTTCTAAAAACTCTTTATCTTGACTGCTATACTGCTCTTTAATAAATAACTGAAACTTATTTAAAACTTTTTCAAAATCTAGATCCCCATTTTTCTTAATAAAATTATCTTTATAATTATAGGCAGTCATATCTAGAGTAGTTTCCAATTTAGAACTTAGATAATTATATATCCTCTGCTCATAGATTTTATTATGAACTTTTACAATCCCATTCTCATTCTTTAAAATCCCATGCAGTTCACCTAATTCTATAATTGGGTTATCTAAATTATAGGTTAATTCTTCGCCCTCTACAATAATCTTATAAATCAACTGATGTAAATCTTTATTATTTTCTATATTTTTAATTAAACTTTCAAAATTAGTATTACGTTCATTGAGCAAAACCTTGACTGCTTGCTGTACATCTGATTTATCCCAGTTAGTTTTCTCTAACTCTTCATCTATTATTTTAGCTAATTTACTAACCAAATAAGGATGACCAGAGGTATAATAATAAATTTCTTCTGCTAAAATTTGTACATTCATTTCTGCCTTTCTATCTTTTTTATAGTCTCTTAACATACTAGAAATTTCTGCGACATCAAAACTCATTTCCACTTTGAATTTAACTGCAATATTCCACGGGCTATTAAACTTTTCTTCTTCATCTGAACGGAGTTTTAACTTTAAGTTTTTAACATCATGAACTCCTGCTAAAATGACATTATGAAAAGTATAATCTTCTCCTTCTTTAGCTAATAAATATTTGGTACGCAGCATACCTAAAAAATCAAGAAACAATTGATTATTGCTGCTCTTATCAACTTCATCGATCATTAAAACAACTTCCTGTTTTGCTTCTCTGATAAAATCAGTAATAAAATAATTCAAATCATTTATATCGCTTAACTGTTGATAATCTTCTATAAACTGCAACAAGTTCTCTTTTCCTCTTAATTGTAAATTTCTTTTAACTTCTCTAACAAAGTTTTTAATAAATATAGCTTCATCTGTAAAGGATTTACTACTTAAACCTTCAAAACTCATTTTAATTACTAAATAATCTTTTTTTCTTAATTTATTAGCTAATAAATACATAGCTGTAGTTTTACCATATTGACGAGGACGATTGATAGTAAAATAATGGCCTCTAGCAATTAAATCCATTATTTGTTTTAACTTATTTCTAATATCAACCATATAATGTTCTTTTGGGATACAGACTCCTGTTACATTAAACTTTTTCATACCTACCACCTCTACTAATATTATAACCAACTTCCAACCTAATTAAAATAAAAAATACCAGACTAAATGCTGAGCATCAGTCTGGTTACAAATAAACTTTTAATATTTATTCTTATAATAATCAAAAGTTTCTTTTAATCCCTCTTCTAGACTATATTGTGGCTCCCAATCCAAAACTTCTTTAGCTTTATCATTAATTAAGTAACTATATCTAATATCTCCGGCTCGTTCTTCTTCATAATTTGCTTCCAAATCTGTATCTACTATATCATTCATTAAATCAACTAACTGATTAACTGAAGTCTGTTGATTACAACTAATATTAATAATTTCTTCTGAGCCATTATCCATAGCAGCCAAATTAGCTGCTGCAATGTCATCTACATAAACAAAATCTCTTGTCTGTTCACCATCCCCAAAAATAGTTGGGTTCTCTCCCGATAAAAACTTATCAACAAAAATAGAAATAACTCCACCCTCACCTTTAGGGTCTTGTCTTATACCATAAGCATTAGCATATCTTAAAATAGTATAGTCTAAATCATATAATTCACTAAAAACTTTTAAGTAATGTTCAGGCGTATGTTTAGAAACACCATAAAATGAAATTGGATTAACAAGATGCTCTTCATCTATCCCTAAGTACTCTGGTTGACCATATACCGCAGCTGACGAAGCATAAACTACTTTCTTTACATCATATTCTGTACAGTAATTTAATAAATTGACTGTTCCAGTTACATTTACATCACTATCAAAGTCAGGAGCTGCAATAGACTTTTGAATGTCAATTTGAGCTGCTTGATGAATTACATATTCAATATCAAATTTAGAAAATACTGTAGTTAAATCATCTCTAATATCTAAGTCAAAAACTTCAGCCTGCTCATTCAAATTTTCTTCTTTCCCAGTTGAAAAATTGTCTACCACTACTACTTGATGATTATTTTCTATTAGCTGATCTACAATATGGGAACCGATGAATCCAGCTCCTCCAGTTACTAACACTGTATTTACTTTATTCTCCATTCTCTAACACCTCAATTTTTATTTGAATTTTCTCTTATCGCTTTTCAGTAATATTATCTAAAACTAAAAAATTTAAAAAAATACCAGACTAAATGCTGAGCATCAGTCTGGTTACGAAGATTTATTCGTTTACTGCAGCCACTTCTTTTGTCGCTGCTACATCATGAGCAGAAATTGAAGGACGACCAACACTATGATAGATAAATCCTTCTTGTTCCATTTCATGGAGGTCATAACAGTTACGACCATCAATAAAGATTGGTTTATTCAATAATCTTTTAACTCTAGTTAAGTCTAAATCCTGGAATTGATCCCATTCTGTAACTAATAACACTGCTTCTGTATCTTTAATAGCCTCATAAGTTCCTTCACAATACTCAATCTGATCTCCAAATACCTCTTTAGCTTCATCCATTGCAATTGGATCATAAGCTTTAACTTTAGCCCCTGCTTCTAGTAACTGCTTAATTACAGTTCGTGATGGTGCTTCACGCATATCATCTGTATTTGGTTTAAAGGATAGTCCTAATACAGAGATTGTTTTATTAGTTAAATTAGGTAATAAGTTCTTTAACTTATTAACCATTGTTTCTTTCTGTTGTTCGTTAACTTCTACTACTGAATCAACAATTTTAAAGTCATAGTCGTTTTCATTAGCTGTCTTAACAATTGCTTTTGTATCCTTTGGGAAACATGCGCCCCCAAAACCTACTCCCGCTCGTAAGAATTTATCACTAATTCGGTGGTCACTGCCAATACCTTTAGCAACTTCTACTACATTACCACCAGCTCGTTCACAAATGTTTGCAATCTCATTAATGAAACTAATTTTTGTAGCTAAGAATGCATTAGCAGCATACTTAATTATTTCAGCACTATGGCGGTCAGTATGCAAAATTGGAGCATTGAAATCTTGATGTAATTCATCTAAAATTTCAGCTGGTTTTTGATCTTCAGTTCCAATTACTATTCGGTCAGGATTCATTGTATCACTAACAGCAGAACCTTCTCGTAAAAACTCTGGACAAGAAACTACATCAAAATCACAATCATTTTTTTGATGTTCAGCAATAAATTCTTCAACCCAATCTCCAGTACCAACAGGTACTGTACTCTTATCAACTACAATTTTATATTCTTTCATAGTTTCTGCAATAGTTTTAGCTACAGTTTTAACTGCTGATAAGTCTGCTCCGCCATCTTCTTTAGCTGGAGTACCTACAGCAATAAAGATAATATCACTATTCTTAACACCTTCTTCTAATGAAGTAGTAAATTCTAAGTTGCCATTTTCATAATTTTCCTCTACAATTTCTTCTAAGCCTGGTTCATAAATCGGCATGACTCCATTTCTTAAGCCCTCTACTTTCTCTTCATCAATATCAACACATGTCACTTGATTGCCTAATTCAGCAAAACAAGCACCTGAAACTAATCCTACATAGCCTGTCCCAACTACTGATAATTTCATTTAATCTGCCCCCTTATCACTAAAAACGATTATACATTTATCAATCATAATAATTATAACAAAATTTTGCAACTTTGTGAAATATAAAACATAATTATTTTCCATTTTATAAATAAAAATAGATTTTGCAGTGCCAAGTCCCTACATTTCATTGATTTATCGGCATTAAATTAGTTAATAATGTTTTATAAAATATTATTAACTACCTCAAATGGCACATCCACAGTAGCAATTAAATATTTATCTTCATTTGCCGGACCATGACAATCAGACCCACCGGTCACAAACAAATCATTTTCTTCTGCTAAATCAAGATAATATTGTGTTTGCTCTTTAGTATGCTTCGAATAATAAGCCTCTATACCATTCAGTCCTGCCCGTTGAATTAACTCTTTCACTAATTCTCGATCTTCTATTTCTCCTGGATGGGCTAAAACAGCTTTTCCTTCTGCCCCAGTAATTAATTCTACAGCTTCTTGAGGCGCCAATTTATATTTAGGTACATAGGCGGGACCGCCATCTTCTAGATAATCATCAAAGGCCTGCTGCATGTTATTAACATACCCCTCTTGAACCATTAAACGAGCAATATGCGGTCGCCCAATACCTGTCTCACCAGCTAATTCTTGTAATTTATCAAAGTTTAAATTAATATCAAATTGAGCTAATTTATCTAAAATCTTTTGAGCTCGAATCTGTCTTGCATTTTGTAATTTATCAATAATATTTAATAAGTCCGAATTGTTATAATCTAGATTATAACCTAAAATATCTACTCGCTGACCATCAACATAAGTCGTAAACTCAATCCCAGGGATAACTTTAATTTCTCTATTTTCAGCCGCTTCCAAAGCGGGTTCTACCCCTGCTACAGTATCATGGTCAGTGACAGCAATTACTGCTAAATCTTTTTCTTCTGCTTCTGCTACTAGTTCTTCAGGTGTAAAAGAACCATCGGAAGCAGTAGTGTGTAAATGTAAATCGATTTTTTTGTTCATTTGTTAAACCTCCAAATCAAAATCAAATTCGTATAATCAAAATCAAATTCAAAACCGGTTGACTTGGCATGCCAAGTCACTACAGAAGATTGATTAATCGTAATTTATTGATTATCAGTTCGATTTGATTGCATCAAATCATCATTTTAATTATTTGTTTTTGACAATTCACCGTCAAAATAAACTTCATAAGGCATATTAATATTGGATAAAAATTCATTGAAATCATAATCTAGAACTTCATTGGATAAAAACTGGTCTTCGGTATAATTAATTACTAAATGGTCGATATCATCACGGACTAGTTTATCTTTCAATTCATCTAGAGAAATCTTAGTTAATTTTTCTACTTCTAAATGCTGACTATCGACTTCGGCTCGATCTGTAATTCGCTCTAAACTTTTTTCAGCTCGATCTTGATACTCATTCACTACAGCATCCTCTACATCACTAGATACTTTATCACCTAAAAACCCAACATCAGTAATCAAATGTGATAGAGAAGAAGATACTTCTTCTCCCACTATAGCTACTACTTCTAACTCATCATCATCATTTAATAAGTTGAAGCTGTGATTAATTACTTTGTCTAATTCAGCAAAACTAAATAAGAGCACCATTACTTTTTTCAACTAGATCACTCTCCTTAATAAATATTCTTAAACTTGACCTTAGGTCTTACTCTAATAAATCTTATCTCATCAAGACATAATCTCTAATCCTAATAACGGCCAATACAAGTTAGAAGTAATTAAATATGCTAGCCATGAGACAAACATCAATAACAAACCTAATTTAACTACGTCTTTAACACGGTAAAAACCAGAAGAAAAAGCAATTGCATTTGGTGGAGAGCCCATTGGTAAAGTAAAGGCTAAACCACCTGGTAACGCTACAGATAAGGTAATAATAATCGGATTAATACCGTAAATATTTCCTACACTATATGCTAAAGGAAGTACAATTGCTACAGCAGCAACATTACTAACTCCTTCAGTTACTAACATCGTGAATATAGCTAAGAAGCCTAAAAAGACTCTGGGAGATAACTCTAAATTAGAGAACACTGCTTGTGATAGCCATTCAGTAGCACCAGATTGGACTAGAGAAGTTGCTACTACAATCGCTCCTCCATACATCAAGATAACTCCCCAGTTGATATAGTCTTCTATATCTTGCCATTCTACTACGCCGGCAACAAAACTAGCTACAGCACCAAGAATAGCAATGATAGCTATATCAATCCATCGTGATAAGAATAGCCAACTAAAGATAACTGATACCAACACTATTGTCAATCGCCATTCTATTTTTGACATTGGCCCTCGTTTTTTCATATCTTTAGCTAATTTTCTATGAGCAGCGGAAATATCATCAATATCAATCTCAAAATAATGTTCTATCATAAAGTAAATTACAATTAAGATAATAGTCGGCATCGGCCACGAATATTTGATCCATTCGAAAAAGCCAATTGATAAGCCAGAGAAGTTCTTTTCTAATAAACCAACTGCTAATAGGTTTCTAGCACCACCAAGAAAGGTTGTAATACCTCCCGCAATAGCACCCCAAGCCATCACTAGAAATAACAATTTACCATAATTACTCTGTAAAGGTTCTAATTCTAAGGTAGTAGCAATTTCAATGATGATTGGAAATAACAAGGCGGCTACAGCGTGTTCAGGCATAATACAGGAAAGAAAAGCAGAAGTTAGTAAAATACTGATCAATAATCTTTTTGGCCCTTGACCAAAATTCTTTAAGAGTAAAAAAGAAATTCTAGACCCCAAGCCAGTTTGATAAATACCAGCAGCTAAAATCAAAGCTCCTAAAATAAAGAAGATTGCTTTATTACCAAACAAAGCAAAGGTCTGTTCTAATTCCAACACTCCTAATAAAGGAATTAAAGCAATACCTAATAAACTAGTAATCGATAGTGGTATGACACTACTAATCCACAAGGTTAAACAAAGAATAAAAACTGCAAAAGAATTCTGCCCTGCCCGAGTTAAACCTTCTGGCGTGGGAAGTAATAATAAAGCAATAAATAATACAATTCCTAAAGTCACAATTATCTTTTTAAAATTTTCAAACATAAAATCCCACCTTTACTTCAATTTATAAATTAAACATCCAAACAATGAATATAATTTAAACAATAAAGTTCTGTAATTTCAATTAATATTCTATATTAAATTACAACTACTGTCAATGAGAAAATGGGGACAGCATTTCAAACCCATACAGCATAAATTTCTTTATCTTCATAATTTATTACTTCTTTTTTGTACTTTTTATTCTGATTAAAATTAAATGTGATTAAATATCCTTGTTCTACACTTTGCAAATCTAAATATTCCGCTAATTGTTTTATCCCCTGCTGGTGATATTTTTTACCTCGCCAAATTTTTAATTCTACCACATACTTCTGGTCAAGATAAGTAATCACTACATCCAATCTTTTTTCTTCAGAAATTTGTACTTCTTTAAAATCAAAACCTTTGCCATTAATAATAGGTTTAATAAAAGCAAGAAATAGTAGACGCCCATTTCTTTCTAAAAAATCTTGGTCTTTATTGCTATACTGTTCTTTTATAAATAATTGAAACTTGTTGAGTATCTTCTCAAAATCTAATGTTCCATCATTGCGTACAAAATTTTCTCTAAAATTATAAGGAGTCATCTCAAGTGATGTTTCCAATTTTGAACTCATATAATTATAAATTCTCTGTTCATAAATTTTATTATGAATTTTAACTATTCCCTTATCATTTTTAAAAATGCCATATAATTCTCCTAATTTAATAAGTGGATTATCTGAATTATAGGTGATTTCTTCACCTTCCATAATTATTTTATGAATTAAATTATATAATTCCTCATTATTTTCTATATTTTTAATCAGACTAGAAAAATTAGTGTTTTGTTCAGCTAATAATATCTTTAATGCTTTAGTAATATCTTTTTTTCTCCAAGCTTGTTTATCCAAATCTTCATCTATTATTTTAGCAATCTTACTAACTAAAAAAGGATGCCCCGCAGTATAATAATATATTTCTTGAGCTATTGCTTCAACATCCATTACTGCATCTTTATCTTTTTTATATTCTTCTAGCATAGTACTAATTTCTGCACTATTAAAAGTTAAATCCACTTTGAAATCTACTGCTATATTCCAAGGACTATTAAACTTTCGCTCTTGACCAGGCTCTAACTTCAATTTTAAGTTTTTGATATCATGTACTCCAGCTAAAATAATACTTTGAAAAGTATAATCTTGTCCTTCTTTGCGTAATAAATATTTATTGCGCAACATAGCAATAAAATCTAAAAAAAGTTGATTATTACTACTTTTATCTACTTCATCTATCATTAGAACTAATTCTTTATCAGCTGCTTTGATTAGCTTAGTTATAAGTCGAGATAACATTCTCATATTTGTAACTGTATCTATTTTTTCTTCTATTAAATCTATTAACTCCTGTTCTTGCAGAAACTCTAATTTATCAATTAAAGTTAATAAAAACTCCTTAATAAAAGCTACTTGATCTTTATATATTTCTTGATCATATCCTTCAAAACTCATCTTCAGCACTAAATAATCGTCTTTTAATCTCTGAGCAAGCAAGAACATAATTGTCGTTTTCCCATACTGTCGCGGTCTATTAATAGTAAAATATTTGCCCTTATTTACTAATCTTTCAATTTTGTCTAATTTATCTTTGATATCAACCATATAATGCTGACTGGGAATGCAAGTCCCGGTTACGTTGAACTCTTTCATATTACTCCCCTCCTCCTTATTATTATACCCTACTTAACAACTAATTAAAAATTTTCAAACGGGAGTATCAAATTAAATTCAAAACAGTGGATTTGGCATGCCAAATCCCTACAGCATAAAAAATAAATGCCAGCGTTTACGCTGGCATTTATTTTTGTTACCATGCTTTAAATAAAATTCCTCTATCTTGCAGCATCCCTTTAACCTGCAAAGCTGCCTTTTCTTCCGTCTCAAACTCATCAATGTGTAAATCATATTCAATATCCGTAGTTACATTTTCACCAAGCCAGACTGTTTCAATCTGCTGAGGGTTAACTGTAGTTTGAATCAACTCTAAATCATCTTGACTTAATTCAACTGCAGTAACAACTAAGATTGAACCAGCATCAAGCATAATATGAGAAACCTCAGCTAATCTTCTTAAGTGTTCCTCTTTATGATTTTCATCTCCTTTAATATCAGCATCTACACCATAAAGAAGATTACCAATCCCTAAGAAGTACACAACTCGACCACTATCAAATAATTCTTGTTCTAGAGCTTTAGCAGTTGGTTTCTTACCAACATCTTCTTCACCGGTTAACAAAACTAAAGTTGGTTGTTGACTATACTTCTCTGCTCTTTCTTCTCTATTAATTCTACTCTTCTCCCATTTGTAATTACGAAGCATTACTTTTTCACGAACCCAACTTTGTTCATCTTCTAGAGATTCTTCAACTAAACCTCCACCAGCAATCTCATAATCATCTACAATTACAAAACGACTACTATGTTCTAATTCATTAGCTAAATCAAAGGAAATAGCACTATCTAGTTTAAAGACACATTGTGCTACATCATGTAATTCAACTTGACCTTTATCTTCACTTTGACTTAAATCAGAAGCATCTATGACTCGTTCTATTTTTTCTAATCTAGCTTTTACTTTAGAAGTTCCTAACTTTAAATGATATTCTTTATCTTTAGTTAGTGGTTCTTTTCCTAACCAAAATAAGTTAGTTTTAATTCGCGCTGCAGAATGAGGATCTTTTTCATCAGCTAAAGTAGCAACTTCACCTCGTTTTATAAATATCTGTTCATCTAGAGTAAAGCCGGTGGAATAACCAGCGCCAATAGTATCTGTATCAGGGCGATTAAAGCCTTCAATTGATTTTACTGTACTACTTTTGCCGGAAGGATAGAAAACAACTTCATCCCCAACGCTGACTTGACCAGATTCTATTGTACCAGAAATGATGCGTCGGTCATCTCCACCACGAGTGAATTTATAAACATCTTGGACTGGCATTCTAAATGGTTTATTCTCTGGTAAAGGCTGACTTTTGAAGCTATCTAATAAATCTAAAACTGTTTCTTCTTCATACCACAACATATTATCAGATAGACTAGCTAAGTTGTCACCTTCCATACCACTGACTGGAATAAAACTGGAAGCCTCCATACCGATTTCTTCTAAAAATTCAGTATAATCTGCTACAATCTTTCTATATGTTTCTTCATCATAATCTACTAAGTCCATTTTATTGACTAAGACTGCTACTTGATCAATTCCCAACATAGAAAGCATATAGCAGTGACGTTTAGAATTTTCTTGAATTCCTTCATCAGCATCAATTACTAATAAAGCTGCTTCTGCTCTTGCAGCACCTGTAACCATATTCTTTAGAAATTCAATGTGACCTGGAGCATCTAAGATAATATATTTACGTAAATCTGTTTCAAAAAAGACTCGTGCTGAATCAATAGTAATTCCTTGGTCTTGTTCATCTTTTAATGCATCTAATAAGAAAGCATATTCAAATGGTTTAGAATTTCTCCGACAAGTCTCTTTAACAGATTCTAACTTACCCTCTGGTAGTGAATCAGTATCTGCTAATAAACGACCAATAATTGTACTTTTACCATGGTCAACATGACCGGCAATTACAATATTCATATCTTGGTCGCCACGTGAATCATGCGTTTTGTTAGTCATAATCTCGCTCCCTTCAGCAATATTTTAATTATTGATTTTTTATTTACATATATCCGTCTTTGCGTAGATCTTCTAGCCCTGCGCCTTCATCCTGATCTTGAGCTCGTCCATCTCGTTCGGCTACGTCAGCAAATTTTCCATTTTTCAATTCTTCTACTACTTCATCTACATTTTTAGCATCAGATTCTACTGGTTCAGTACAAGGAGCACAACCTAGAGAACGATATCTTTTACCTTCTCCTTGATCATAATATAAATCAACTATCGGAATTTCTTCTCGTTGAATATACTCCCAAATGTCTAATTCAGTCCAATCTAATAAGGGATGAATTCTAACATGAGTACCAGGAGCAAAATCAGTTTTATATTGACTCCAAAACTCTGGAGGTTGATCACTAATATCCCAGTCATTATTTTCATCTCGCGGAGAGAAATATCTTTCTTTAGAACGAGAACCTTCTTCATCAGCTCTAGCTCCAACAATTACTCCCGTATAAGGTTTAGTATTATCATCAACTTCATACTCGCCTGTTTCATGATTCATACGATATCTCTTCCAGTTACCATTTAAGGTATTCTTCAATGCTTCTGCTTTTAATCTCCGGCAGCATTCTTGATGGTCTACATTCCCTTCTGGATAAGTCATATTTTCTTCTAATGACTTTTCGTCCTGACCATAAATCATATCTAATTCCCATTTTTTAGCTAGCTTATCACGATGCTCAATCATCTTAGGAATCATATAGTCTGTATCAATATGTACTAGTGGAAAAGGTACATGTCCGAAAAATGCTTTACGAGCGAGCCAAAGCATGACTGTACTGTCTTTACCAATTGACCACAACATACTTAAATTATTAAATTCACTGTATGCTTCTCTCAGAATATGAATACTCTTGTTTTCAAGTTTGTCTAAATGATCCATTAAGTAGCCTCCTTTTAAATTTTAATAATAATACTATCTATCTATTATTATTAAACATCTAACATCCTTTTTCAATAAATAATTATTATTTCTATTTAAGATTAATAATAGATTAGAATATTAAACTTATTATTGTTTAATATATCTTATATACAATAAAAATTTTATATTCTATATCTTTTGTACCCATAATATAAATAATTAAGAAAGTAATAAAAACTTTTAAATAAGTTTAAACCTTCAATTTCTCTATATATTTTCCACTGTTGCTTTATAACTGAAATTTTATTACTAGACCTTGATTCTTGCATAACTCTATATGAAGCTAAAGGTTCTTGAATCCCGAAAGCAAAATCTACCTCTTTTAAAATTTCAAGCCATAAAACATAATCTTCACTTTTATCTAAATCTTTAAAATATCTTTTACCTAATTCCTTTCTATCATAAATAACTGTCAAACATCCCATTATATTTGTTTTTAACAAATCAGCATATTTCACTCTATTAGGAACTTCTACTGTACCTCTATAATTTCCATCTTCATTAATTTTTTTATAACTAGTAAATGATATTGAAAAATTATTTTTTTTCATATAATTTATTTGTTTTTCTAATTTCTCAGGTTCCCACAAATCATCACTATCTAAAAAAGCAACATATCTACCTTCAGCTTCTTTTATACCTCTATTACGCGCTTTAGTCACACCAATATTTTTTTCTAGTTGTATTAATTTTATTCTATTCTCTTCAAATGAAAACTCTTTTACAATTTCTGGTCCATTATCTGTAGAACAATCATCTATTACTAGCAATTCCCAATTTTTGTAAGTTTGATTTAAAACAGAATTTATTGTTTGTGAAATAAAAGACTCTTCATTATATAGTGGGGTGATTATCGAAACCAAAAAATCTTCTTTTTTCTGCATAATATCCCCCCCTAGATTAATTTCTAAAATCATTATAAAGATGTTTGGCAAATTTGATAAATGATTTAAAAGTTCTTTTGAATTCTTGATAATCAGTTAAAGATTGTTTGAGTTTATATAAAATATATTTTGGTCTTAAATAAAATTCCTTTCGAGCTTTACTACAGAAAGAAACTAATTCTTCGGCTGTTAAATCCCCCGGATCAATTATTGTTTTATGAAGCCCATCTTGCGTTAACCATCCATCATAATCATAATCTTTTAGATAATCATTATTTTTAGCCCAATCATAAGCTTCAGTTCCTGGATATGGAATCATAGGATAAAATTGTGCAGTATCTGGGTTTAATTGTTTAGCAAATTCTAATGTTTTATCCATTGTTTCCTTAGTTTCACCAGGGTTTCCTACCATAAAACATCCATGAACTAAAAGACCAGCTTGTTTAGCATTTTTAGTAAATTCTCTTGAATCTTTTAAATTTATTCCTTTGTTCATACCATTTAAAACTTTCTGTGAGCCACTTTCAAACCCTGCAATTAATAATCTACAACCTGCTTTTTTCATCAACTTCATAGTTTCTAAATCAAGAGTGTTCACCCTGGCATTAACCCACCAATCTACTTCTTTATTTATCTCTTTATCTATTAATAAATCACATACCTTTTTTACTCTTTTTTTATCAAAAGTAAATGTATCATCTTCTATTCCTATAGATTTAATTTCAGGCATATTATCTACTATATATTCAAATTCTTCAACTATATCTTCTGCACTTCTATACCTATATTTTCTAGAGTGCATTGCTTGCGGATATACACAAAATTTACATCTAGCCGGACAACCTCTTCCAGTGATTATCATAGCCATAGGATATTTAGCTGCAGAGAAAAAATAGTTTTTAATATCTAAATGTTTATTATAAATTTTAGTAACAAAAGGTAGTTTATCCAAATCATCAATAAGTTCTCGGGAGTCATTATGAATTATCTGATCATCAACCCTAAAAGATAAACCTTTTATTTGAGATAAGATATCTTTTCTGTTTTCGGATGTCAATTGATTATTAGATAAAATATCAGATAATTCTTTTATTGTACAATCATATTCATTTTTAGCTATAGCATCAATACTCTTATCCAAATCTAAAGTTTCTTCAATTAATACACTAGGATGAGTGCCTACTAACGTAACAAAGCAATTAGATAAATTATTTTTAATTTCAGATGCTACTTGAACATCATTGTATATACTTGGAGTACTTGTATCTAAGACAACTAAGTCTGGATTATAATCTTTAACTAATTTAATTGTTTTAGCTTTATCATATCCTTTTGCGCAAGCATCAACTAACTTCACTTTGTGTCCTGCTTCTTCTACTACTCCAGTTGCATAAGATAACCAAAATGGATAATAAAGAGTTCCACTTTTAGTTACAGCTGGACTTCTAGATGTTCTAGAAAATTTACCATGTTTTGTTTTAAAAGGAGGATTTAAAAGTAAAACTTTCATTATATATTTCACCCCATATAAATTATTATATTATGTAATATCTTTATCATTTGTTCAATACTTCTTTATAAACTTCTAAAGTTTCTTTAGCGGTTTTCTTCCAAGAAAATTTTTCAGCTCGTTTTAATCCATTTTTGCTTAGTTTTTGTTGTAATTTTTTGTTGTCTAAAACATCAATAATGGACTTAGCCATTTCATTAACATCATAAGGGTTAAATTTAACAGCTGCATCATCTACCACTTCTGGAACAGCAGAAGTGTTGGTAGCTACTACAGGAGTACCACATGCCATAGCCTCTACAGGTGGTAAACCAAATCCTTCATACAAAGAAGGAAAAACAAACGCCGTAGCTGCATTATATAGTAATAATAAATCTTCATTAGAAACAAATCCTGTAAAACTTACATTGTCTTCTAAGTTATGTTCTTCCATTATATCAAAAACTTCATCATATCCATCATCTCTTTTACCCACAATAATCAATTTAATATCTTTGTTATATTTTTTCACTTTAGCTAACGCTTTTAATAAACGAGAAATATTCTTATAAGGTTTTATATTTCCAACATACAAAAGATATTCTTCACCAGTATTATATTTATTTTTAATAGTATTCAATGCTTGTACATCATCAATTTGCTCATAAAAGTCATCAATTGCAATATGAGTAACTTTAATTTTTTCTTCTTTAAAATTAAATTTATCTATTAGATCTTGCTTTGTATTTTTGGAAACAGTAATAACCTTATTAGCTCTAAATTTAGCTAACCAAATCATACTTTTCATATACATGATAGCCATTTTAGAATAATCTTCAGAAAATAATAATGGAGTTATATCATGAATAGTTAAAACTATTTTATTGAAATTGAATACTGGAAATACAAAATGCGGTGAATGAAATAAATCTATCTGATTATTATAAGTTATAAATGGAAGTTCTAACTGCTCTTTAATACTAAAAACATCAGATTCACATTTTATATTATTTAAATCAAATCTATTATCTTCTGTTTTTTTATTGGAAAGCAAATACAAATCATCTATAGATTGAATATTATTAAATTCTTTAATTAAATTTTTAGAGTATTTACCTAACCCGGTCCAATCATTCATCCTATAATCAAATAAAATCACAATATCACCTTCTACATAAAATTAATTTTATTATAAAAATACAAAATAAACTATTCCACCTAAAAAGCCTATATTAAGTAAAAATATATATAATAATATAATATTTTTACTACCATAAATATCTAGCATATATCCCCCCATTAAATATAAAATCCAATTCCACATTAATGTATTTCTTATTCTAAATCCATTATAAGCTAATAAATATCCATAGATGGTGCTAAATATTATTAGTATAAGAAAAGAAAATTTATCTTTATGAATAAACTCTTTTTTTATATTAAGCAAATACTGAATTAAAAAAGCAAAATACAATGGAGATAACATTAAATTTGTATATATAAAAATTTTATTAAATATTGGTCTGAATACAAAACGTGCTTTTGAATAAAAAGGTGAACCTCCAATTATAGCAATAACAGGACCTATTAAAAATCTTATAACAATATTAATAAGATTAGAACTTTGCATTAATTCCCCATTTTTTAAATTGCTACTTATTATTTTTAATCCCATAGGGCCCCATCTTGATATAAAACTAGTTATAATATAAAAAATAATTAATACTATTAATAACAAAAATACATTCCTCTTTTTATTAGACGAGTATATAAAGAAATACAAGAATATACACATTAAAAAAATTAAAGAAAGTGGCAATCTGAATAATGTTAAAAAAATAAAGAAAATAACAAATTTAAAGTGATTTTTTTTAATCAATAAATTATAAAAACTAGCCATTAATAAAAATAAAATTATTCCATCTCTTAACAAAGTACTATTGATCCACAAATAATTAG
>NZ_JAFBDQ010000025.1 GCF_016908315.1 Halanaerobacter jeridensis
ACAATGCGCGTATTGAGATTACCTTTTTTAGTTTTATCTCCGCGAGAACAGAATTTATTGTTACGAAGTTCTTTCCATTCTTGATTGGAGATCTTTCCTTCACACCTAGCTTTATAATTTTCTTTCCCACCAAAAATAACTTTAGGAATAGTACCTTCATTTAAATGTTTTTGATATTCTTCTAACTTCCGCTGATATTTATCCAACTTTGTTTTTAAAGCATGGATTTTTTGTTTGCATTTTGCTCTCTTTAATTCTTGTTTAACCTGTTTAACCTTAGATTTATAATTACTGTGATATTCTTTTACTAATTCCTTTTGCGAAGATATAATGCTATCTGCTTTCATAACTGCATCTTTAGCATATCTAGAGTTGAGTTTATATTTACTCTGCAGTAATTTTTCCAAATCCCCTTTATTCATTGGATCATAAGCATCAGGCTTTCTACGATTAAAAGCAAATCTGATTGCTGAAGAAAACCTAAGCATAAGGTTATCAATTTTTTCGCTTTGCTCTGAAGGTATCTCTAGTAATTTAGCTTTAATTGTTGTCCTCATTACTAGCACCTTCTTTATTTATCCCAATCATCTGAGTTCTTTCATATTTTTTTAAATATTTCATTCTATCACCTCTAGATATAGTATATACTACATCTAGATACGGAATTAAAAAGTATTTTACCTTAATTTGAATAATTTTACATCAATATTTTGCAACTGCTTAAACCTCCTAAATAATGCACATAAGATTATATGCATATTATTTAAGAGGTATTACTGTTAATTTAGTTAGCTTTTTACGCAGGTCATCAAACTTTACTCCTAAACATTCTAGAATAAAATTATGTTGTTTATGACTAGGATAATATTTATCTTTTCCTACCGAATCAAGTTCTTTTTGATTCCTGATTTTACTATATTAACCTAAAATGGAGGTGCATCAGCAATAAAATCAAGTTAACACTTTAAAACATCCCAAAATAAGGTATAATAAAATTAAACTAATCACAGTGAGGAGCATTAAAATGATAAACAAAAAACAACTAGTTAAAAAACTACACTACAAACAAGGATTTAATGCCGATGAAATTGCCGAACTATTAGAAGAACCAGAAAATGAAATTCAAAGGCTAATTGATAACTTCCCTCAATATCAAATTCCAACTATTAATAACACTTATTCTTTTAATCAAATCACTGATAAAGAGCATTATAACCTAAGAAAAAAGTCGCTCTCAATTAAACCCATGCATATGTTTAGTTTTGAAATGGATAATTATTTGCAGCGCTTTGAACTCCAAGGGCTACCAGAAATATATGCAATTTTATCTTACTTCTTCGGAAAAAGTAGTAAAAGTTATGATGATTATAAATGTTCTTTTAGCTATAAATTCCGCTTAGAATTTTCTTCTCCTAATGGTTCCGAAAACGAATATGAATATTTGATTTCAATTATAGATATTAAAGGTAATCATACAGTCAGATTTTATAAAATTGATGAAGATAGAGATAAAGAAGATTATGATACATTTCACCGTCCGTTTCCAGAACTACCAAGGAAAGAAATGGAGAAAATCTGGTTTTGGTTTATAGCTTTTGTAAAAAACGGATTAGAGATTATAAATGACAATAATTTAGCTATCAAGCCATTCTGCAGGAAGATACCTGCTATTAATTTATTTTATGGATATAAAGATGAGCAATTTTTCATTAAAGAATATCGTAACAATAACGATCATAAAAAAGCTTTAGCTAATTTTAGAAATGATTATGAACAGTATCAACAACAAATAAAGAAACTGCTTCAAAACAATAACTATCAAAACCACTCTTCAAAATATATATCTGAAGTGATAGAGGAAACTAATGAAATAAGTCTTCCTTATTACGAGTTTGATAAATTAAATTATCAAATTTTTAAATTTAGCTACGACTACTTTAGAAAATTAGATTCTTGTGAGCAAGATGAACTTGGTGACAAAGCCGATTCAATGAAATCAGATCTCTTATATTATTTATCTTTTAAAAATAATTATGAATCTAAACAAGAATATTTAGCAGAAGTAGATGATGATAAAGATTTGAAAAAAGCTGTAGAAAAAATTGATTTTTATTTGCAAGAAAAAAATGATTATACAGCAGAAGAAATAGACCAGATATTAGAAATCTATCGAGCTAATTTCAGAGAGGGCCAAAAAGAAGCAGCGCTGGAAATGATCAAGAATACCTTATCAGACAAATTTACAGCAATACCTGAGCAATACATTGAAAAATTAAAACAGCAGAGTTTAAAGCAGTTAGAAAAGATACTCCTTGCAGCATTTGAAATGGATTGCATAAAAGAACTAGAAGAATATCTTATTTAACTACAAAACAAAAGCCAATATTCTCGAGCTAACTCTTCGAGAATATTGGCTTTAATAAAAATCTATCCTTACTCAATTAATTTATATTCCCTTTTACCAATTTCTTTAAACACATTTTCCTGCTTGTGTTTAGCTAATTTATATAATATAGAATACTTTAAATTTGCTAATAATATATTTATAATACACAATAACTTTTAGCTCTAAACTATTAAAAGGAGAGAATAACTAATGAAGAAAAAACATATAATGATATTAGTAGCTAGTATGCTCTTAATAGCTACTAATATCGCTTTAGCCCACCGTCCTTTAGATACAGACGGACCGGCCACTAGAGAAGAACCAATCGTCGTTAGCAATCATAAATTATCGTGGGCTGCTTACAATCGTCTTACTAAGCCTAATGATGCAGATTATTATCTTTTTCAGGCTCAGCAGGGAGATAAAATTTATGCCTCGCTATTAGTACCTGAAATTGATAGATTAAAAGGATTTAACCCTGACTTGGCTTTAATTGGCCCTGGTTTAGATTCAGACTATGCTGGGCTAAGCCCAACAGAAGTTGCTGCTAAACTTAACTTTAGAACTGATGAAGGAGCCATTATTAAACAATATTCAAAGTCAACTTCTGCAGTATTTTTTGAACCTTTCCTACTTTTTCTAAATTCTTAGTTACCAGCCATGAATTTCTGGATCAAAATTACTAGAATATTGTTCTGGGGATTCACCTTTTCGCTCAATTATTTTTGTTTCTTCTAAACTTTCTCCACTTTTAATTTCCTCTAATTTAACACTAAACCGCCATTCATCACCATAATCAAATAAATATAGTATTTCTTGACCTACTTCTAAGCCTAATTCACCAATTTTAACTTCTTTAACCGAAATACCATTAGGGTCTTGCGGCGCAGAAAAACTTGGTTGAGTCCACGGTTGACCACTTATAAAAAACGAATATAAATGGTCACTAGCAAAATTAAAAGCTTCTTGAATAATTTTATGTAGTTCAAATAAAGTAGCATCAGCAGAAATTTTAATTCTACGCCATAAACCTGCAGTTAAATATACTCTAAAAATATAAATCCCTGCCACAAAATCTATACTACGCCGTTTACTAATAGTTTTTTGCAATTCACCCTCAGTAACAAGAGGTATAAAAGCTTTAAAGAACTTTTCTTCTTGTTCTATTTCAGGCACGGGAGAACCCGGAATTACATTCCATTCTCCTCTATCTTCTCTATATGGTATATTCCATTTTTCTAAATCACGCTTCTCTTTTAATACCTTAGCTATTTGAATTCCGAACTCTGTAGGTATTAATTTCTCAGCAAAAATAGCTCTGTTAGAAGCTAAATCTTTTTTAGCTTGTTCATCAATTATTAATTCCCAAAATCCAAACAATTCAAAATAAAGCAAATAATACTCCCAATACCAGATCATTTGTTTAACTTGGTTACGCTTATTTTTAATATTGATTTCTTTTCCTGCTTGATGCTGAGATAAAAATTCTAAAACAGGAGTAACAGTATATAAATCTGTTTGTCCGAAAGTACCGCCTTGTAGTTCTTTCCAATCAGTATCAATCCAAAAAATTTCGAGCAAGAAAAAATATTTTTCTATTTCAGTTAACTCTTAATATTTCTTTAAATTTTTAGTTGGAATCAGTAATGTCTTAGTCTTGGTTTTAGATTTTCTTTTATATAAATCCCCTGCCAAAACCAAATGATAGAACAAATGTAACTCTGGATATGATTTTTGAGGTGTTCTCTTTGTTACATCTTCCACAGGATCACTCATTAATTGATTTAGTGCAAATAAATCTTTACACCGAAAATATTTATTTTTCTTAGTTAAAGTAATTTCATTTTTTTCTAAATAATCAAGAAATAAAGAAAAATCTTGCAATATTGGAGTTTGAATTGCTTTTGTTATTTTAAATTTACTCATTTCAATATTCCCTCCTAACTTCTTTTAATCACTCTTCCATCCCTGACACATTATAAAATCCACTCTCCAAGCGGTCATGCTGCATTACTTCTCTGCCCATCACACTCCGCAGTTGCAAACTATAAGCCACAGGAAATCTCAGTAAAATACTCTCCTGCCGATGAGCAGTCAAACAGATTAATTGAATCTTATTTGCTGCGGCAATTTCAAAGACTGTATTTAAAATATGAGCTGATGAAGCCTTCCCAAAGGGATTATCGGCAATAATTGTTTTACAGACATCACTGCGCCCTTCAATCTGCTTGCGAATATAACTGACTAAAATCATAAACATTGTCATATAGACACTATAGCTTTCCCCACCTGACCAGCGAGCTACGGCACTCCAATCAAAATAGTCTAATTGACTCTGACGAATTACTTCTTCCGAGCGCGGCTTCCAAACCCTAATCCGGCACTCTTCAATGGGGGCAATAATATTGATCAAATTATGCACCTTTAACCGTTCCTTCATCTCTTGGTCCAATTTATCATCTGCAGCCCCTTCTTCTTTTAACTCCTGTAAATCTTCTAACACCTGTTCTAAGTACTCATAAATCTTTTCTTCCCCATCTTCTCCTAGCACTGCCTCCCAATCTATTTTAATCACTTGGAAATTACGGTCGTAAATTTTAATCCGTGAGTTTTTCGGTAGTTCAATTATACTTTCATAAACTACTTTAGCCCGGCGGAATGATCTTTCAGCTAATATTTCTAAGTTCTTTTCATTCTCCTTCTGTTCTCGTTCATAATTTTCTTTATACTTAGCAAAAGTCTCTAAAATGTTCAAAAATCTACTCTCTACATAATCATAATTATAGATTTTTCCCTGCTGCATAATCTGTTCAATGTTCTTAATAAACTGTCTAATCTGCGGATTGTTACTATTTTTAAGTCGTCTAATATAGCGTTCAAAATTCTTACGCACTACCTGCTGTTGTTGATTTAAATCATCTTCAACCTCATCTAAAGTTTCTAGTTCTTGCCGTAAGGCTTGTTTAGGAGCTGCAGCTAAGTCATGCCATTCTTCTTCCGCTAATGATTCTACCCGGGCCAAGAACTTGTCCAGTTCCGGCTGCAGTTGATACTCCAAATTTTCATAAGCCGCTTGATTCTTCTGTCTCTCTGCTGCTGACTCTTTAATTCGAGTCTCAATACTCTCCAATTCTTCCTCAACCTCAGCTAACTGTTTCTCAATACCTTCCCGCTCCTGCTGATGATTATGCTCCGAAAATTCCTCATAGACTCCCCGCTCAAATTGTTCTCTAATATTTTCCCTGCGCACCTTGACCTCCGCCTGTATATCTTTCAATTCATCCTTGATTTCCTGTAACTCATCTTGCTTGTCCTCAACTTGCGACTGCAGTTGTTAATAGTTCTCCTGCACATCTTTAATTTCTTGCTTGCTCACTTGACGTTGATGATCTGCTAACCACTCCCAACTTACTTCCAACTCATTAATCCGCTCTTTTCGTTCCCGATAGTTACTACGGTAATTACTAATTAGCTCTTCAATCTCTTCTCGTTTGCTCTGCTTTTGATTTAGCTGTTCTTTTAATCCCTGCCAACGGTTTTTCAACTCCTGATAAGACTGTGCTACCTCTTTTGCAGCCTCAACATCTGCTAAATTATATTCCTCATATTCTACTTCGTGTTCTTCCTGCTGTTGATAAATCTCCTTAAGCTGCTGCTGTTGCTCCATCCTTTGAGTAGTTAACTTATCTTTATCTTCTTGCAGTGATTCCAACTGCTGACGACGTTTAGCTAACTTGTCCTTAACTTCCTTTAGCTTTGCTTCTTTTTCTGTTGCCACAGCAAACTGTTCCTGAAAAGCAGCCAACTTATTTAGTTGCTGCTCCAACTTATTAATCTGCTGCTGCAGAGAAGTTACTTCTTGCTGCCTTTGCTTTATCTTTTCTTTAACTACTGTTTTCTCTTCCTCTAAATCTGTTAACTGCCCAGCAATTTTTTTCTGTTTTTCTTTTAAGTCCCTTTTACGTTGCTTTAACTCTTCTATTTCCTCTGGCTGATACTGCTGATAGAAAGAACTAACCTTATTCTTTAGCTCAAAATAAAATTCTTCATCTTTTTTTAAATCCGTTAGCTTCTCTTTCTGCTCCTCAATTTCTGTTTCTAAATTATCCTTAAACTGCTGAAAAGACTCTTCAGAAATAAACAATTCCGCCGCTTCCGGTTGATAGAACATCACTGACGGATGACTGCTCGCCTCATCTCCTGCTAAATTCAAATTATCTCGAATCAATAATACCACAGGGAAATCAGCTTCTAAATCAAGCCGCTTTAAATGTCGTTTCACTTTAGACAGTTGTCGTTCTTCCACTAAAATAGCATAAGGCAGCAACGGATACTGCTTCAGATAACTTTCCTTATCAATTACTTGCTCATCCTGTTGGGCCAACCACTCGCTGCCCAAAACCGTATAGATATTCTTCTCTTCTAACGCTTCCTGCACCTTAACTAACATATGATGCGGAATATAATAGTCCTTATCGCCCACCAAAGCCAATTTTTCTTCTAAATTAGAAATTTCAGCTGCTCTATTACTCTTAGCTTTACGAATAGCTGCTAATTCATCCCGCACAAAAGAGACAACTTGGTCCTGCTGAGCCAACAAATCACTCCAGTGTTTGCCCTTTCTAACTAATAAATTAGTAAGTTCTTCTTCTTTATCTCTAAAACGCTCTAAATTCTCTGTAATTTTCTCCAATTCTGCCTTAGTCTCAGTTTCTTGCTGCTTTAAGATCACCTTCTTGTCACTAATTTCTTCCTGCTTAGTTTCTAAGTCAGTTATTTTATCTCTTGTCTCTGCTAATTTCTTTTCAGTTGCTGACAGCTGTTCCTCTTTATCATTTAATACGTCCCCAGGCTCACTTAAGTTATTTACTTCTAGTTCCTGCTCTAATTTTTCCTGCTGCCTGTTTAAGTTATCCAACCAATTTTCTAAAGTCGTCTGCCGACTAATCAATTGCTCTTTTTTATCTAATTTAGTTTTAATTTCCGCCGTCAGCTCTTTTAGTTTATCCTCTAACTCACTAATTACCTCTTGTTTATCATCCTCTGCCGCAGCCAATTCCTGCTCTTTTAATTGCCACGCCCGGGCCAAGGACCGCCGCACTGCCTCTAACTTCTCCCGCAGCTCCGGGGCTTCATCATTGAGGATTTCCAAGCTATACTCGTGCTTCTGCAGTTGTTCTTGTTCTGCTTGAGCTTTATTATATAATTTCAACGCCTGCAACTGCCGCTTAGTTTGTTCTAACTCTTCTTGCTGTTCTATTAATGAATTTAACTGCTGCTCTTGTTCTTCTTTTTTCTTTTCAATTGCAGCTTCCTGCAGTTTCTTCACAAAAATTTGATAACTCTTCTGCTGCCACTGCAATTTTTCTTTTTCTTTCTGTAATTCTTCCTGCTTTTTATTTAAAGACTCCAACTTATTTTCCGCCGCTCGTTGATTAGCTTTAAATCTCTTGCCTAAGCGAGCTAACCTTAACTGCTGGGCTTCCACTTTATCCTGCAGTTCATCTAACTCTTCTACATCATCAATTAAATCTTCGGCTTGATTCGTAATACTCTCAAATTGTTTTATATTTGCCTTAATCTGCGGCATCCGTAGTAATTTATTGCGATGTTTATCAAAGGCTGCAAATAACTGGTCTTCTTCATGCGTAGAAAAGAGTACTTCCCGAATCTGCGGAATCAATAAATTATTCAATAACTGCGTAGTGTTTTTACTGCGGGCAAAAAAGTCATCTACCCCACCCTCAGCAGCATTAGTTTTCGCAATACTCTTCCATTCCTGCGCCAAAATACCATACTGCTGCAGCTTATTCTGATATTTATAATTTGTATCAAAGACCTCCACCCGCTGGCGTTCTAAATCATGCAGCCAATCTTTTAACCGCTGAAAACGAATTGGTTCGCGATTGCTAAATAAATCTTCATCTTTAATCAACGGCAAACTCTGAATATCAAACTCATCACTAGCAGTATAATCAATTACATAATTATAATAATCTAAGCTGCTACTCCCTTGACCTTCAGTAAAACAAAAACCCGTACATAGTAAATGATCTTCCTCTCCTTCACTATCCAATGACCACTCAACTGCTACATGCCCCGTATAGTTAGCCGACTCAAACAAATCTGCTATTTTCCGCTTGCCCATTTTTTGATTAGGCAGCACCGTCTGAATAATCAACTGTACTAATAGCGACTTCCCGCCTCCATTAGCCAGTAAAAAGATAGTATTCTCGTTATCCAAATCAAAAGTAATATCAGGAATTTGTTTTTTATTATGGTCATACTTTATATTAGCAACTCTAACTCTCTTAATCTGCGGCATATAAACCCTCTCCTAATACATTATCTGAACTTAAAATATTCAATATTTTTTCCTTACGCTGACTATTAAAGTAATAACGAATGATTAAATACTCAAATTTAGGCAGTAGTCTAATTTCCTTATTCTCAAAAACCTTGACTAAGTCTTCCTCTTCTAAAAAAGCTAAGACACGCAGGATAAAACTAACCCGGTTCTTCTTACCGCGGCGGATATTCTGCAGCTCATCATCAAACTTAGGTAAATCCTGCCACACATCTGCTACTGTACTCAAAGCAATTTCTAGTTCTTGCTCACGCTGCTTTAAATCATTCTCACTTAAAGATTGGATTCGTTCTACCTGCGTTGTGACCATCTCTTCTAAATCTTTAACCAACAGAAACTGGCGGCTGCTCATCGCCTGCTCGTCACTATTATAAAACTTAGCTAACAAACATAAAATAATAAAATATCCCAAGTATAATTCCTTATTCGTTCTTAAATTCATTTTAGAGCGCAACTCTTCATTACTATAACCTAAAAACCAGTTATTGACGCCCGGAGTCAATAAAATTCGCTCATCCAAATGAAAAATCTTGCAGTCCGCCTCTTCTTCAATAATTTCATCTAAATAATACTGCACACCTTTCTTTTGATAAGCATAATAATAATCAGCTTCTTCTTTCGTAATCTCTCCTTCTTTAATTAAATACATAAATATCTTAAAAGCCCAGCGAAAATCTTCTTCCGTAAACTCCTCTTGTTCCATTATGTAACCCTCCTGACAATAAAATCAGACATGACAAATCCCGGCTGCAGTTTAATTACATCATCCAATGCTACCAATTCAACTTGTCCAATTTCTTTGAATTCTTCCCGTGCGGCTACTAATTCTGTAATTACCCAAAACAAATCTTCAATTACTACACTGCCCAATTCTTCTTCTGTGATAATATCTATTTTACCTAGTTGATGCAGCTTAAGAATGAACGGATAAAATTCCCGATTAATGATTAAATCTTGATATTGTTCCCTATCCTGCTGCTTTAACTTTCTAATCACCTTACTTAGTTTAGTTTCATCTTCTTCCAACAGCGGTTCTAATAATAATTCCAACCACAATTTATACTGCCTTCTCTTTCGTTCCTCCTCCCGCCGTTCTTCAGCCTCTTGCCGCTCCTTCTCAGCAGCATCTAAATCTATTAATTCATCTTCCTTAACCTCAGTTTGATTATATAAGCGCTGAGGTTCGAAAATGCGATTGAGATTAAAAGTAGAGTTCACATTAGAGGACAGCAAAGGGGCTATTACCTGCTGTAACTGCTCGAGATGATTATCATTATTAATCACCGTTTCTAAAATCTCTGTTTCAAAATTGACTGTAGTACTAAAAGTATTCAAAATCATATTTTCCATTGATTTATTCATTAACTCCGAAATTTCTAATTTAGTATTTAATAATGAATCATGTAACTCAGTTGTCGTTAATAATTCAGACCTTAACTTCATTACTTTATTTAAATTTTCGTTATCATAGTTCTCTTGGTACTTATCTATTGTCTCCTTTACTAACTCCATTAATTCTTCAAAAGTTTCACTTTCTCGGTCCAACTGATCATTAATCCGATCTAATTCCTGCTGATAACTCCCCTCTTTAGCCACCTGCAGCACATCACGAATAATCTTTTCCCGTAACTCCTGCAGCCGCTTCTTTTCATTCTTGACTGCCAATTTGAGTTCTTCTACTGAATCTAAGGCCCCATCAAAAACTCCCTTTTGAATCTGCTGCTTTAAATATAACTGGGTAATAGATACTTGTAATTCATTATAAATCTCTTTAGTCTTAAATAATAATTCCAATCCAGTCGTAGATAACTCTAATTTGACAAATTTGCTGCCAATCTCATACTCCTGTAATCTAATTAGATCAAATTTATAGTATTCTTCTTCATCAGTCTCATAGTTATGATAACTAAATTCATGCTTCACACCCTGATTTAACAAACAATCTCGCACCAAATGAGAGGCTAATTCTTTAGCTTCTTTAAAATCCAATTCAACTCCGTGCTGCTCTCTAATTAACTCCTGCAAAAATTCAGCCAGATGATCATAAGTACAGTCCTCATTATTCAACATCTTCTCAAAAATAAATAATAAAACTGCAATTCCTAATTCCAGCAAAGAATAATCATACTTCCGTTTCTGTTCTAAATCAAATAACGGCTTAAAGACTAAAATGTTTTTCATTCGCTCCGTAAAACCATCTAAAACTTGCTTAGTAATCATGATTATAACTCCTTATTCTAACTATTAGCTTCTTTTCTAAGTATTAAAATTGTAATCCCAATTATGACAACAGACCATCTACTCTCATTATAAACTACAACTAACTATCTTTACAACTAATTACTTTTAATAGTTGATAGCTCAGTCCTTCTTGGGGGAGGTATTTCCCGTTTTGCAGTAAATGCTTTATTTTATCCCCTGCAGACTTA
This sequence comes from Halanaerobacter jeridensis, assembly GCF_016908315.1. Taxonomy (GTDB): domain Bacteria; phylum Bacillota; class Halanaerobiia; order Halobacteroidales; family Halobacteroidaceae; genus Halanaerobacter; species Halanaerobacter jeridensis. Next base: position 11,183 of record NZ_JAFBDQ010000025.1, read on the forward strand.
GCAAAATAATCACAAAATTCATCCACCGCTACTTCAGAAAAAATTTGTTCAGTCTTTAAATCAACAGCTGCTTGACTATATTTCAATAACTGCTGATAGAAAAATTTTAGCGGAATAAATTCGACTTCATATTTATTCTGTAATCCCCACCAAATTTTTATTCCTTCCGGGTCTAAATCACCAAAATAATAAAAGTTTAGTTCTAAATTAGCCGCTTGATACTGGTCTAACTCTTTAAAAAAGGAAAAACTACTTTGAATCTTCTTGCCTTCTCCATAAATTAATAAACTAACTTCAATTCCATTCCACTTCGTAATCCCTTCCTGCAGCAGTTTCTTTATCGAAAAAAATGTATCCTTATTTTCAATGATTAAAATATTCTTTTCGCCGCCGTCAGTCTGATTGCGATAATAGAAAAATGGTTCATACGTTAAATAACAGTTTAAGTCTGTCACTGCAATGCCTAATCGTTCTAAAATCTGTTGGCCCTGCCTTGAGTTTAAAAATTTTTCATCATTAAATAATTGAAATGATCTTTCATTGACCGCCATTTCTGAAGTCTGGTCAGCCCGTTTGAAAAAGTCATCAATAATTTTAATATACTCCTGATCCCTTTTATACTGCCCAGGATGATGAAGATAATAAGACATACTTAACTGCGGTGCATATTGCGTCAACAACTCCTTTTTTAGTTCTTTACTAATCTTTTTATCCTCCGTCTTAATCTGATACCAATTATATAAGCGTGGTCGGCGACCATTTTCCCCTCTAGCTTTAACAGGACGCAGCTTATTCTGATTTACTAACTCTTTAATAGCAGTAGCAAACTGTTGATAACTATATTTTCTTTCTTGCATGTTATTTAAGACATAATCTTCAATATTTCTTGTTTTAATCCTTTTATTTTGGGCTTGCCTTAAATAATTTTCTATTATTTTTTTCATTTTATCACCTTGACTTTGTTAAATGTATTGCAACCACTTAATTACTTCTTACTTTACAGCAATTTTCCTTTTTTAGTACAAAAAAATTATAGTTATAATAGTACTTTTACAATTAGTCAATAATGAACTCGCACTAAGCAAAATTTTATTTCATTATTACTCCATCCTAAATCCCAAGGCACTCTATGACGATCTGAATTATGAGAATTTACTAGAATATATCCTTTAGAATCCATCCCCGAAACAATAGATATATGTACAACTTTTCTTTTGATATGCAATATAATCGCCGGGTAATAATTAATTAAGAGGTATACCGCTTAATTATCCTGCAAAAACTGCGACAACTATTTTCAATCTTGATATTCAATCATATCTTCTTCCACCTCAAAATAATCCCCTTCTTCAAGCATCATATGTCCCGATTCATAAGCTTTACCATCTAAAGAGAAATAAACCTTATCCACCTGATAATAACGCCCAAAGGTATCTACTAAACTCTGTACAATTAATGATTCCAATACATGACCAGCATTCATATCTGTTAGTAATTCTTTTGAAAAGTCAACTTTCACTATCTTATCTTCGCGATTCAATTCTATGTTATTGATCGTAGTATTCTCACTCATCACTGCAGTTAATCCCTCTGGAGCTTCTTTTCTTAACTCTAAAGTGAAAACTTCTTCCGGACTATCATTAGTCTTAAATTCAACTTCTCTTCTAATATATTTAATCTCTTCTGCTGCAAAATCAGGATAAAAGAACTTAACTTGTTGCTCTACTGCCCTATCACGTTCTATATCTTTTAATAAAGTTTCAATTACTACCTCTCCACTCTTATATTGACTTAAGACTAACCCTATGTCTTTAGCATAATAATCAATCTGCTTATATTCCTCTCCTTCTGTCGTCACTTCTAAAGCTTCATAATCTCCCTGCGGAGTAGTTACTTCTACATTTTCTCCTGAAATATATCTCTTTCGTCCATCCTGCAGAGTCCAAGTAGTGCCTTTTGTTAATGGTTCTTTGAGCAATACTTCATAATCATTATCATCCTCTACCTTTAATTCCTGCCAATAATAAAACCCTTCTTGACTTGTTAATCTCCGCAACTCACCATTTGTTATTTCTACAACCTGGGCCAAAGTCGTGCCGCCAGTATCCACCCGCATCTGCGCCTGCTCATCTTGAATAAAATCAAAATAAACCTCTCGCCCTGCAAATTCATTCCCTCGTCCAGCGTAAGTTAAATGTGTATCTTCTAAAAAAGGATAATAATCACTAATCTCTGCTTGCACAGTCTCTAAATTCTGCTTCTGACTCGTACACGAAATCAAGCTAACTGCTACTAACAAAACAACTATTATCTTTTTCATCTTAGCACCTCATTCATAATTAATGATTTATAATTTATCATTATGCTAAAAGGTATTAAGTTATTTAATTTTTTCGAGTTTTCTATTATCTTTCCCTTCTTCTAACAAAAAAATAAAACCTGAGCCGCAAAGCTCAGGTTTAATGATTATACATCAAATTTTTCTACTAGTCCTTGTAATTTCTGCGCCATCTCTGCTAACTCTTGTGAGGAATGAGAGATTTCGGTAGACATGTTTTGAATATCATCGGTACTAGTACTTACTTGTTCACTCTTCTGCGCTAAATCCTGCGTAGCACTAGCAGTCTGTTCAATTTGATCAGCCGTCTGTTCACTAGCGTCTTTGATCTCGGCAAAGACTTCTTCAGTCTTTTTAGCAACTTCTTCACCGGTACTTGCCTTTTCTTTAACATCTTGCACTGCTTTAAGGCCTCTATCAGATTTATCTTGCGTCTCATTTACTAACTTAGCAATTTTTTGTGTAGCACCATTAGTTTCTTCAGCCAATTCTCTTATTTCTTCTGCTACTACTGCAAAGCCTTGTCCTGCTTCTCCAGCTCTAGCAGCCTCTATAGCAGCATTAAGAGCTAATAAATTAGTTTGTTCTGCAATATTAGTTATCATTTCAACTATTTCTCCAATTTCTTCAGAAGTATTATCTAATTCATTAATGATACTTAATGCTTCATCTGCAGATTGATTAATATCATTAATACTATTTAGAGTTTTAGTAATTCTTTCATTTCCTACTTCAGTTTTAGAACTAGATTCTTGAGCAAAGCTAGTTACTTCTTCTGTACTAGCCGAAATTTCTTCTATATTTGCTGAAATATCTTCTACTAAATCATTAGTAGTATCTATTGTAGCGTTACCTTCTTCAGCTGAAGCAGATAATTCTTCACTATAAGCCGATAAATCTTCTATACTATCAACTAATTTTAATATCAACTCTCTTTGTTGTTTGATTGTATCATTAAAAGTAGCAGCCAATTCTCCTAATTCATCATTTTGCTCAATATTAATAGTATTCTTTAAATTTCCATCAGCCATTTCTTTCATCCCGTTTAAAACTTTACTAATACTAACAGTAATATAATTAGAGATTTTAAAGATAACCCCTAAGACTACTAAAGCTATTACTACAAAAACCCCTAATAAAATAAACAATGTAGTTTGAGCAAATTTGTTTATTTGATCTTTCATCACTGTTAACTTGTTGTTAATTACTGATTCATAACTTCCGGCTCCGACAAACCAATCTGTTCCTTCCACTGGTGCAATATATCCAAATTTCTGCTCGATCTTTCCTGTGTTATTATTCTTATAAGAATAAGTGTATATTCCCCCACCATCTTTTGCTACTTCTGACATCTCACGCAACAAATACTGACCTTCTAATTCTAGGTCCCATCTGCTTTTACCTTCTAATTCTCTATTTGGTGGTAAAGAAATAGTTTCTCCTTCAGTATTGTAAACATAAAAATAATTATTTTTACCAAATCGGATCTCTGAATTCCAATCTGCTACTAATTTTCGAATCTCTTTTTGACTCAAATCTTGATTAGATTCATATATTCTGCTTAAGTTTTGCGCCATTGTATTGGCTGCATTTGTTACTCGCTGCTTTTCTTTTTCAAGTAACATATCACTTAAAGTATCAATATTATTGTTTTTTAATTCATAAAATTGATAGGCTACAACTCCGCCTATAATTAACATTGCTGCTAAAAAGCTAACCCCAATGCCAAATAAAATTTTAGCTCGTATTTTTAAATTTTTAATCATTCTACCACCCCTAGGATATTAATTTTTAGATATTATTAGAATATTATAAACTTATACTAATATAGTATGTTAAATTATGATTATTTTCAATGAAAATTACTAAAATTAGCAAAATTATATGATATTATGATATATTTCTATATACAACAAAAACCTCGGATATAAATAAAAATCACCCATTTAATAACTTATACAAACAAGCCTGATTTCCCTGCTCATTATACCAAATTTCATCATAAGCTTTATTAGTTATCTTGATACCTCGTCCTCTACATTCTCCATTACATAAATCCCTTTCTAAATCAAACTCCTGATTAACAACTTGCTGCCAATCAAAGCCAGACCCCTCATCTGTAATCACAATTTTAATATATTTAGTAGTTACTTCAACTTCAATTTCAACTTTTTTATCAGCCTTCCTTTGATTACCGTGTTCAATAGCATTAGTCAAAATTTCTTGAAAGCCAATACAGATTATACTAGGAGGCTTATAATAAGGAGCAACAAATTCTAATAACTTTTCTTTTACTTCATACATTGCTTCAATAGTGCTATTAATTGTTTCTTTAAATTTATCTATTACATCTAAATCCCGCTGCAAACACAGAAAAGTAATATCATCTTGACCTCTTACACTACCGCTAAACTCACTAAAATCATTCTTAACCCGCTTAGTAATTAAATCAACTGGGTAATTATAGTTATTAAGTAATAGTTCTTGTAATCTATCTTCTCCATACATCTCATCAGTTACTCTTTCTTCTAATAACCCATCTGTAGTTAAAAATAAGGTATCACCTTTATCTAAATCTATTTCTACATCTTTTACATCTGAATAATAAAAATCTTCACTTACTACTGTAGAAATCGGTAACCCACCACAATTAACAGCAAACATTTATCTGTGCCTAGAAATTTTTAAGGGGCCAAATTGAAACCCTGCATTAGCAAAAGTAATCTCCATCTTTTCTATATCAACTACACCTGCTAATAAACAAATGAAATAGTCTTCAGGAAAGTTTTCTTCTCCATATTGTTCTGCTACATAAGAGATTAATTGACTAGGAAGCAATTTTTCTTCTCCATCATACTCATATAATAAATAGTTATTAATTGTTTCTCGCAAAAATATATTTAGCATTGAACTATCTAATCCATGACCACTCACATCTGCTAAATAAAACAACAGTTGATCTTCTAATTTTATGATATCATAAAAATCTCCACCTAAATTATCTGAAGGCTGAAAATAGGTCTCATAAGTCAGCTTTTCCATTATAGGTAAATCAGTGGGTAAAAATTGTTGGTGTAGCTGGCTGGCTTTTTCTAATTCTGCTTCTAATTCACTATATAAACTCTCTAACTCCATATTCTGCATTTTTAATTCATTTTCTAATTTCTTTTTTTCTGTAATATCTTCTGCAGAACAGACTACATATTTTACACTGCCATTTTCATCTAACTTAGGAGTCTTAATAATCTTGAGGATCCTTTCTTCTCCCTGTGTATTCTCTACTTTTTCTTCCTTCTGAATCTGCTTTTTCTTCTCAAAAACTTCTCTATTTCCAATTATACATATTTCTGTAGCCTCTGGATCTAAAAACTCAGAAATAGACTTACCTTCTATCTTTTCTTTTTCTATTCCCAGAAACTGAGCATGACTTTGATTAGCTTGTCCATAAGTACTTTCATCTGTTAAATACCAGACTTGAGTTTCAATATTATTTAACAAAATATTTTGTTGTTCAGTTTTAGTTTTTAATTCCTGCTTAGTTTGACTTAATTGCAACTGCGTTTCTACTCGAGCTAAAACCTCCTGCTTATGCAGGGGTTTTGAAATATAATCTACCCCTCCTACTGCAAAAGCTTTTAATCTTTTATCAGCATCATCTACAGCACTCATAAAAATTACTGGAATATCTGCTGACACTTTATTGGCCTTTAATTTTTCACAAATTTCAAATCCATCTATCTCAGGCATCATGATATCCAATAAAATCAAATCTGGTTTTTCATTTTCTACAAAGTCCAATGCTGTCTGCGCCTCTTTAGATAAGGCAATTCTATATTCATTGTTATTTAGTATTTTCCCTAAAACTTCTAGATTTTGATTATTATCATCTACTATTAAAATTGAATTTCTACTACTCATCTTTCGCCCTCCTCACTGCTTTCTCTAGTACAAATAATTACTTTATCTATTTTGTTACACTTTAAGATATCAGTTTAAAATAAAGCATCTATTAATATTATAGCACAAATTATTTCATTTAACAGTTTTAACACCCAAAAAATAAATCTCGAGCACTAGGCTCGAGAACTGTAACAAATTTAAAATTTAACCTCTAATATTTTATCCCCAATATTAATTATTCCTTCCTGCAGCCTAGTAATCATAGCAAATTGATCAGTATTTGTAATTACTACAGGAGTTAAAATTGATTTTGCTTCTTCATTTACTTTATCAAGATCAAACTCTATTAAATCATCTCCAATTTCAACTTTATCTCCTTCTTTAACAAATGATTTAAAGCCTTGGCCCTCCATTTTAATTGTATCAATGCCAATATGAATTAAAATTTCGACTCCATCTGTAGTTCTTAATCCTACAGCATGATTACTATCTAAAAGATGAATCACTTCTCCTTCTACAGGAGATACTACTTTATCAGTACTTGGCTCAATGGCTATCCCATAGCCCATTACTTTCTCTGCAAATACTTGGTCAGGTACCTCATCTAATTTTACTACTGTTCCCTCAATAGGAGCTAATATTTCAACTTTGCTTTTAAGTTTCTCTTCACCCACTGTAGCAATAATTTTTTTAGCAGCTCTTTTATAATCCATTATAATATAACATCCCCTCTTTATCTCTAACTTAACAATAAATTATTTGGAAAGAATAGCTATATTGATTATTTCTTTATTTGAATTAAAGTTCCTTTTTTTAATAAATTTTAATTATTCCTAAATCTTTTAATTTAAATTATTCTTAATCCATTCAATATCCCTAGTTTGTGAGTTTTTATCTCCTACGCGATAAATATTTATTTGATTGCCCTGATAGGAGTAATATATTCGCCCATCACCAGCAAAAGTCAGCTCAAAAGCCTCTCCGATTTTACGCTTAGGATTAATCTTATCATAATCCTGATATTGTAATTTAGCAATTTCCTTTTCAAAAAAATTCATCCGCTGTTCAGAAAAAGATACTAACTGATCATAAACTTTTTTATGAAAACTAATATTAGGGTAACAGGTACTAAAATGGTCTTCAATTGAATTTATCCGCTTACTCTTTAAATCTTCTAATCTAGATTCTAACTCATCTGCTTTAGCAACTTTATTAGTTAATTCCTCTTTTAAATTTTCTGTTTTATGCTTGTACTCTTCATTTTCTTCTATAATATCCATTATCTCTTCATCATTAGCAGTTAACTTTTCTCTATACTCCTGTACTTCAGCCTGCTTTTGCTTTAATTTACTTTGAATTTTAGATATTTGCTCAGGATTAACTTCTTGACTATTAGCAACAAAATTGTTCTTTTGCTTCTCTATATTTTGGTTAGCATAAATCTTAGTACTTCCTAAATAATCTTTTAACTGTATCTGTAAATCTTTAATTTCTGTTTCTGTCCACTGATTACACAACTGCTTTGCAAAATTATCTTTTATATTTTGAGCAATTCTATCACTATGCTCTTCTAAGTTAGAAATGATTTCAGGAATTATCTTAGCATTAATATGTTCTGTTTTGATTTCTCTAAACTTTTTACTAATCATTGCTTTATACTCATTTTTCTTGCTATTAAAGTTTACTAATTTAGCTACTGCTCCAGCAACTACTCCTCCAATTAAATAAGGCGGTAAAAATGACCCGATAGCAGCAGTTAAAGTAACACTTGAAGCATAAGGACCTATTAAAGCAGAATAAGCAGCAATTGTAGTTCCTAATGCTCCTCCAACTGCTGCTCCTTGTCCCGCCCCTTCTACTGCTAATTCGTTACCAGAATCCATTCCTTCATCCAATTGTTGATTAAACCTCTTCTTTTCTTGCTGGAAGAACTTTTTAAAATCATCTTTCACTTTTTCTTTAGTCTCTTCAATAGAAAATTTCCACTCTTCTTTAAACTCTTGATTAACCTCCCTTAAAATTTCATGCAAACTTTGTTCAATGTTTTCTTCAGAAAATATACGCTCTAATTCTTCTTTGATTTCCTTTTTATTATCTCTAGAAAAAAGACCAATATTATCTGCCTTATGTAATAATCTTGTTTCTTCTCCTCTTAAAAACTCATGTTGCCCCCAGTTCTTTAACTTCTGTTTAAACTGTTCCTTAATCCTTTGGTTATGATAATTAATCTCTTTATTATGTTCTTTAATTTCAGCTTGAAAAAAATCTAAACGATTAACATATGAGTCATGGAGGGAAACATCTTGTTTAACTAAAGATTTAAGTGAAGAAACAATACTTTCATGCTGGACCTCATCTGCTTCTCGTTCAATATTCTCTTCTAAGTAATTCAACAATTCATTATATCCTGATTCTTGTAATAACTCTGGGTTATCTTTCCTAACTCCTTTAAAAGCTTGATAAGCAGAAAAAGTAAAAATTTCTTCTAAATAAATATCATACTGACGTCGCATATATGTAATCACTTCTGCATCAGAAGCATCAATCTGGTCCATTCTATTGACTACCCCAATAACTGGCTTACCTAATTTAGCTACTTCTACTAAATCATCACTAACATCTGCTTGTCCCAAATGATGAGCATTAAAGACCCACAATACAACATCAGCCTCTTGAATATAATTCTTAGTTGTAGCTTGATTTTGAGCAGTCACAGTTGCCAATCCAGGAGTATCTACAATTTCTAGATTCTTTAGATTCTCTAGTGGTAAACCTAATTGAACAGCTTTACAATTAGCAAAAAAATCAACCTCACCCTGATGTTCATCTAAAATATTAAATATTTCTTTTGGAGTTCCCGTGATATTTTCTTCATCTTTTCTAATTAATTCTCCAGTCTTGCTTTCACTATAGGCAACTTCAATAATTGCCGCTGTTGCTTCAGTAACATCTACTGGTGAAATTTCTCCTCCAGCTAGCGCATTTAAAAGTGTAGATTTACCTGACTTAACTTCCCCCATCATTACTAATTTAAGCGGCTGTTCTAACTTCTCTGCTAATAAATTTATTTCATCAACTATTTGGGTTAAATTTTTTTCTAAAGAATTAATCCCTCCCGGTAATTCCTGTTCTTCTTGCATCAAATCTCTTAGTGGTGATTGTGAAAATTGCCGTCTTAGTTCAGAAATATATTTTTTTAATTTCATGATTCTCCCCCTCTTTAATATTGACCTAGAATTATTTTTTTAGCTGTTAATTCTTCAATTTCTTCTTTAGCTAGTTCTTCTAGCTGAGAAATATTCTTAAAAATATCTCCTATATCATCAGAATTACCGTGTAAATTAGCAAAAGACTCTTCTCTTACTTCAGTAATTGACTGGTCAATTTTAGTTATCTGCTTCTCAATATTAGTCATTACTTTTTGCTCTAGTTCAGCCGTAGAATCTTCTAAATGGTCTCTGAATTGTTTCTTAACTTTTGGTAACTTCCATCTTTTCGCTGCCCATTTAGCTAAACCAAAATAACTTGCTATCCCTCCCAAAATTGCACCAATTGGGCCAAAGACCATTCCTCCAATAGTAGTAAAAGCAATCCCAAAGTTTATCTTTAAATCTCCTAAATCTTGATTATAAATACTATCATTATTAGTAGTTAGAACCCCTTGCCGATTATTAATTGTTAGCTGTCCTTGCTTTAAATGTTTATATTTTTTAAATACAGATTTCTCTTGATAATAATCCCGCATTGATTTTAATGATTCACTAATATCATTTTGTAAGCTCTTAAATTTATGCTTAAAACTCTGGGCATCAAAAATCTCTTCTTCTACAAACTCCTTTCTATCTTCTTCTGATTCTATTTCAAATAATTGTTCTGCTTTTAAATTAATATTTCTTTTAACCCGCTTAGTATAACTTTCAAAAGTAGAAACAACTTGCTGTTGACAGCTATTTTTTGTTTTATTCAATTCTCTTTCTAAATTTCTAGCTAATTTCTTTCTCTGTACTTCATCTTCTCGCAGTCGCTGCCTATAATCTAATAATTCTTGACTTAATTCCTGCAAAACTCTCTTAACTCCTTGCACTTTACTATTAATTCTAATCCTTTGCCCTTTAGTAAAAAAGCGATTTCTAATACTCTCTTTTAAACGCTGAATCCCGCTTTGTTCAATCAAATCTTGGTCATCATTTTCTGCACCTGTCAAAGCCTCTTTAGCCGAGACTGGAACTATCTCTTTAAATAAATCACCAAATTTATTCTGTGCTTCTTGATAGACTTTATCAACTGCTTCTTGACCACCGTCTTCTCTTAGCAAATCAATTTTATTTAAAACTGCAATAGCATTATCTAAATCTTGTTCACTACCAGCTACCTTTTTCAAATCCTCTTCTAATTTATCCATCATCTCTCGGGACTGTTTTGAAGCAAGAGTTTCAGCTGATAACATACATAACACTCCATCAGCCTTATAGTAATACTCATTAACACTCATTTTTACTTCTCCTAATAGCTTTTGGACTAACCCTGGAGTATCTACCAACTGAAAATCCTCCAATAACTCTGCTGATTCCACAGGCCATCTTACTTCTGTGATATTAGATTTATAAAGCAATTTTTCTCTTAAAATTTCTTTTAGTTCTTCCTTAGCTTCCAAACTATCATATTCTTCTTGGCGTTTTTTAAATTCTTTATAAACTTTATCTCTCGAATCTCTTCTCTTCTGCTCTTCTTTCTCTAAAAGCTCTTCAGCCTCTTGTTTAGAAACTCTATCTGTACTACCATCTTTATATTTAACCTCAACCTTCTCTTCTTCGCTTTGATAAAAAACATCGATCTTCCAAGTCTTTGGTTGGAAATCCATCTCGGCTACCCGCTGACCCAATAATCCATTAATTAAGGTTGATTTTCCATAACTACCTACTCCTACCACTGATAATAAAAAAGGATCATCCAAGTCTTCGCTTAAGTCATCAATTTTAATTTTAGCTTCCTCTATTTTATCTATTTCTGGTTTTAATAACGAGGCATTTTGATAGTTGCCTACTTGTTCTAAAGCATCACTAATACTGCTTAAGCTATTAATCTTATTTTCTAATTCCTGCTTTAAACTATGTACTGCATGTTGATTATATTTTTCCTGCACTTGTGAAAATAAATCTGTAGTCTGTTCACAAAGTTGAGTAGCCATTCTAAGTCACCCCTTAAAGATATAAAACAATGTCACAGCAGAAATAACAATATTTAGAATTGTAAAACCCCAGACAATATTAAGCTTTTGTTGATTGTCTGTTACTTTTTCTTTTATCTCCTGTTTGGCATTAAATATTTTTGCTTCCATTTGATTCTTGAATTCTAATAAATCGTTATCGCGCAATTCATCTATTTCTTCATTTAAATTAGAAAATTCTTCTTCAATCCCTTTAGTCAAATAGGATTGAAAACTATGTACTTTATTGACTACTGCTTCGGACTGCGCTTTATTCTTTTCTAATAAATCATTAACCTGTTTCATTTTATCACTATAATCTTGATGAGTCCCCTCCAAATTATTAGCGATTTCTTCTAGTTCATCCACTTTCCTTTTTAATGTACTCAACCTCTCTACAGCATCATCAGTACTTTCATCAAATTGATCGATCTTATTATCAATTCTTCTTTTAAACTTCTTAATTTCTTGCTCCACTTCATTAGCTGTAGTTTCTAATTCATCAGCATTATCTTTGATTTCTCCCATTAAAGCTGAATTAATTATTTCTCTGCTAATTTGATCAATTAGTTCTTCAAATTCTTCTAATAGTCCTTGCTTTTTATTAGCCATCACTAAACTATCCTCCTTGCTTTAATAATTAATTACTGAATCCGGTTACATATAATATAAAAATAAATTTAACTATTTTATTAAGGTTATATAATTTTTTAATAAAAAATGTCAACATTTTAATTAATTCTTTTTCTCTATTAATTCACCTTTTTTTTATCGTAATTTGTTATAATTTGCTGAATACAAGCAAACAATATAGATTTTTAAATTAATTTAAAAAATTATTGAGCAGGAGATTCGACAATATTCAAGAAATACTATATTAACTAGAATTAAAAAAGGAGTAGATAAAATGATTTGGAGAGAAAATTTAAAAATTGGAATTGAAGAAATCGACCAGCAGCATCAAGAACTTTTTAAAAGGTTTAATGATTTTATAGAAGTAGTTCGCTCTACTGATTATTCACAAGAAGCTAAAAAGAATAAGATTACTAAAACTGTTGATTTTCTAAACGAATATGTCATAGTTCACTTTGATGCTGAAGAAAAAATCCAACAAAAACATAACTATCCTCATTATGAAGAACATCATCAGGCACATGAAGATTTTAAATCTGACTTGGCTAATTTTAAAGAAGAATTTGAAAAGCAAGCCTATGACGAAGACTTAGTGCAGGAATTTAGCGGACGAATTTTAACTTGGCTAATCAACCATGTAGCAGATGAAGATCAAAAAATTGCAAATCATATAGGGAGCGGTAATAATGAATAAAGCTCAAGCTATTAAATTAGTTTTTCCGGCTGTAGAACGAGTCTTTAATAGTATGTTCCAAGAAGAAATTGAACAAGGCACTGTTAAAATTGAAGAAGACGCTATTACTGATCAAGTAACTGTTTCTATTGGAGTAACGGGAGAAGTACAAGGTAATATCTTATTTAGTTTCTCTAAAGAAATGTCTTTAGATTTAGTAGAAGAAATGTCAATGATGGAAGTTAACGAAATAGATAAGTTTGTAACTTCAGCCATTGGAGAATTAGCTAATATCATTAGTGGACATACAGCAACTGCTTTAAATGATGAAGGTTATCAATGTGATATAGTACCCCCGCAGGTAATTCATGGTGATAATCAATTTATTTCTATGGAATATAACGAAATTGTTATTATTCCTATTATTACTGACAACCATCAGTTTGAAATTAATATTGCTTTACAAAATAATTAAACTAACAAACTTCCCGAGGGTTTGCCCCGGGAAGTTTGTTGCTGCTTTATTCTCTATCTAATAATTTCTTTAATCCCTCAACATCTCTAGTATTAATAATATCATCAGCTGTCAACCAACCTCGTCGTGCCTGATCAACTCCATAGTACATATTATCTAATTGCTGCACTGAGTGAGCATCAGTAGAAATCACTAATTTTAATCCTAAATCTTTAGCTAAACGGCAGTATTTATCAGATAAATCTAATCTTTTCGGAGAAGCATTTATTTCTAAAAAACACCCTTCTTCTACTGCTGTTTTCATAATCTTTTCTAAATCCATCTCCATCTCTGTTCTTTTGCCAATTATTCGTCCCGTAGGATGGGCCAAAATATTGACATGCGGATTCTTTAATCCCTTGACTATTCTTTCCGTCTGCTCTGCTTTATCTAAATCACGGTAAAAATGAGTGGATGCTACTACTACATCCAATTTTTCTAATACCTCATCCGCTAAATCCATAGTTCCATCCTTTAAAATATCAACCTCGCATGATTTTAAAATCTCAAAGCCATCATACTCTTGATTTAATTGCTCCATCTTTTCTATCTCAGCCAGCAACTCTTCTTCATCCAATCCTCCTGCTACGCTAACTCGCTGAGAATGATCTGTAATTGCTAGATACTCATATCCTTTTGCTCTGGCGCCTTCTACCATTTCCTTCAAAGTATTATCACCATCACTAGCAGTAGTGTGCATTTGCAGATCGCCTTTAATCTCATCAACAGTCACTAATTCTGGTAGTTCCTCATTCTGAGCCGCTTTTACTTCACCATTATTCTCTCTTAATTCCGGAGTAATATAATTTAACCCTAGAGCTTGATAGACTTCTTCTTCCGTAGCACTAGCTAAATTATCTTCTCCATCAAATACCCCATATTCACTGAGCTTTAAGCCTTGGTCCTGGGCCAACTGCCGCAGCACAACATTATGTGCCTGAGAGCCAGTAAAATACATCAATGCCGAACCATACTGTTCTTCATCAATAATCCGCAAATCCACCTGTAATCCAGACTTTAATATCACAGCTGATCGTTTCTCTCCTTGGGCAGTGATTTCCTTAACATCTTCATAGTCTACAAAGGCTTGGGCTGTTTTCTCTCTATCTTCACAAGTCACCAATAAATCAATATCCCCTATCGTCTCTTTGCGTCTTCTAAAGCTCCCTGCCGCCGTAACCTTATTTACTCCTTCTTTATTCTCCAGATAATCGATTAAATCAGCTACATACTCTTCTGCCCTAAATAACAAATGTCTCTCGACACCTTTTTTCTTCTTATTATCTTGAATTCCCTCTAAGATATTCTGCTCAGTCTTTTTACCAAAACCAGATAACTCCTGAATTTGATGTTCTTGGGCAGCTTTCTCTAAATCATCTACATCATCTATTCCTAACTCATCATATATTGTCTTAACTCGTTTAGGACCTAAGCGAGGGATTTCTAATATATCAAGTAACCCCGGTGATAATTCTTCTTTTAGTTCTTCTAAATAACTACACTCCCCAGTCCTAATTATCTCTTCAATTTTAGCAGCTAAATCATCACCAATCCCGCTTAGTTCAGTTAAATCTTCTCCTTCTTTAACCATATCACTTAAATTAATTGATAAATTAGAAATACTCTGGGCACCATTGCGGTAAGCTCTGACTCTAAATACATTGGCTCCCTTTATTTCTAATAAATCTGCAATCTGTTCAAATATCGTAGTAATTTGACTATTATGTACTGGCATTTTTAATTCACTCCTATTGTGATATTTTATTAGTAAAGCACATTACTTCTAGATAGAAAGCAAGTACTTCACCTTAATTTTTTATCTTTGATATGATATAAT
>NZ_JAFBDQ010000026.1 GCF_016908315.1 Halanaerobacter jeridensis
TCTCTGCACAAGTATTTACGAACCTTTATCTCAAAACTGATACCTATAATTAAATTTTTATAGCTAATAATTCAACTTAACTATTTCTTGCGTATAACGTCCCTGACATCTTACGACGTTTATATAATGCCCCCAAAACACTTTTTATGCATAATTAATTTTATAAGTCACTTTTATAAATCTTGGCATGCACCTGCAACTAATGTCGTCAATGTCATGTTAGGCGATCCTTCCTGCCGCACGTCTTGATCATAAATCCTACTTTCCAACCTCCACCCCTCGTTACGCTCATTTGAACTTAACCCTAAATTACACTCTAACTCTGTTATTTCAACTTAATATATCAAATGCACAAAACTTAGTCCAAAGATTAATATCAGCACTAATTTCTACCATAGATACACTTCAGAAAAATAAAACGGTAACTAAGCTGTCCCTCTGAAAAACTACTAACTGCTCTTAACACTAAATCCTAGCCTCTCAAACTCCAGGATAAATCTGCTTCCCCAAACCTACAAAATTAGTGAATGAACAAAACTAAAAACTTTAATCTTCAATTATTCGCTGCCAAATATCATTTTGTATAGCAGAGCAAATTAAATTTAAGCTCCTAACTTATCCTCAAATCTGTTCTCTCTCCTTTATTCACTACCGAAAACTTAATAATTACTCTTTTACCTTGTCCAAAAATTAAGAATAATTCAACTATTATATCCTCTAAAATCTTGTACTACTAAAACTTATTTGAGGGGCGCAGTTGAAACTCTATCCTTACATAACAAAATTCCTAATAAATCTATATTATTCCTGGGAAAATCAAAAAAAATAAGTAAATGATTTCTCCTTCCACATCATCTACCCTCGATTATAAAAAGTGCTGATATTAATCTGTCGCTTTTCTCTAACTAAAGCTAAAAAGTATAGATTGATTCCTTACTCAATCCTTGATATATTCCCCAGATCTACACTAAAATAATAATCTAAATATTCGTTATAAACTAGCAACCAGGCAGGAGTTTCGCCTAACGTCCCTGGGCTTCGCGACGTCTCGCTACTGCTCCTATACTTTGCATATTCTCCTGAATTTCATAAGTCAGTGCTGCAACCCTGCTCTATCCTCTATGCCTAGATGTCGCTAAGCCCATGTTATATGATATAGTTAGCAAAAATGTTTTCTATAATCCCCAAAACTCATGCAAGCACTTTTAAACTATGCTGAAACCATTCTACTACAACTACGCTAATAATCTTTTTCTTCCACAATTCCTTCTCAACAACTCTAACTAGATTTCTCTTACAACTAAAATTTTATAACTTAAGAAAAGCGACAAACCGAAAGAGATAGAGTAGATATCATTCCCTAAAATGGTTCTTAAATGTGTTTTTAACTTCACCATGCTCAAAAATTCACCTCTAAAACTGAGCATCTTCTTCTATAAAATTAAACTAACACCAAAATATAACCTAAGGTCTCGCTATTGGACTTGCTTCAAACAAATATACTATCAAATAACTTATATAAGCTTTCACTCTATATTTGCTTTTCTAATATAAAAAAGCATCTACTCTATCTCTTGGTCGGTTATAGGTTTCTGCAGCATTTCCAATAATATGCTTAACCCATTCTACTGCGACTACGCTAATAATTTTTTTCTTCCACAATCCCTTTTCAACAGCTCTAATTAGAATTCTCTTACAACTAAAATTCTATAACTTAAGAAAGCGATAAACTGAAAGAGATAGAGTAGATATCTCCTCTAAAATGGTTCTTTAAATGTGTTTTCAACTTCACTATACCCAAAAATTTGGCTCTAAAACTGAGCATCTTCACCTGAAAAATGAGCCTAACACAAAATAAAACCTAGGCTTCACTACTGGACTTGCTTCAAACAAATACGCTGCCACATAACTTAATCTTTCACCCTATATTTGCTTTTCTAATATAAAAAGCATCTACTCTATCTCTTGATCGGTTTTAGGATTCTGCAGCATTTTCTATTCTAATGCAAGAATCCCCTTTTGCTAACCTCCTTCTATGCAGTCATTTGTTAATATTATCCATTAATTAAAATAAAGGTAGGCATAAGTCATCTCCTTTGATAAAATATTGGTAACCACACCAAATAAAAAGAAAGGAGATAAACTTATGCCTGATGACAGTATATCAAATGACTTTAATCTTTATCGCAGGTTAAACCCCAACCTGCTCTTAGACTAAATCCGGGAGCATATAGTAGTTATATGTCCCCAGTTTAAGCTAGAAGGTAGGATTGAAGTTTATCCTACCACTGACAACTGTTTGGGAAATATGAATTTCCCAGTAACAGAGCCACAGTATAATCATATTTATAATCTGACATCAAGCATAATCGACTCTGATGGCGAAAAAAATTTATCTAATTTAGAAGATGCTACTTTTGATTCTCTTGATCAAAGTTGTATATCTAGATTTTTAATGTCTAATTCTTGGTTAAGTGATATAACCAATGAAAACAGGATTGAAGAATCTATTAATTTCGCTAGCAAAAAAGCTGAGAATGATGAAACTGGTTTTCTGATAATTGATGATACTTTACTCCCTCAATCAGAAGATAATACCCAAATGGAGGGAACTGGTTTTCATAAAGCTCCTAATTCAGCTGATGAAGAATATTGGTGCTCTCACTGCATAACCAGTTCTCATTTATCAATTGGAAAAGTTTCTATGCCTCTAGACTTTGAGCTTTATCTAAAGAATGATTACTGCCAAGAAAATAACGAAGAATTTAATACAAAAGTAGAACTAGGACAGAATCTAATAGAACAGTTTGATGAATATTATAATTCTAATCAGGATATCTACGTTATGGCAGACTGCTGGTACAATGCTGAAGAGTTCATAAATTTTTCCTTGGACAAAGGTTATGATTATATTGGAGCAACACCTGTAAATTATAGCATTGACCACAATGGTGAAAGCATTAAAATTTCTGATTTTTATCCTAGAATCGATCTTGATGATTTAGATTTCATATCTGTTGATGATGAATTTTACTATGTTTATGAGTATGAAGGACGAGTAGCAAATGTTGATGATGTTAAACTCTTATTATGTTGGGAAAACGGTGGTTCTCTCGATAATGCTCCTAAATGTATCTTAACCACTGATTTAAGTCTAGATAAAGAAACTATCATAAAGTACTATTCTAAGCGTTGGGAGATTGAAACTAGTTATTTTTATTTCAAAAATGAATTAGGGCTCGCTGACTATAGACTCCATTCTTTAAAGTCTATAATTAGATATTTGCAAATAGTCTATCTAGCTTATAACTATATTGAAATTCTAAAAATCCTTTCACCAGATGAAGAAAGATTAAGCTATTTCCTTGACTTAGCTAGCAAATATTTTTTTAAAAAGCTAATTGATTATATTCACGAAGCTGGAAAAAAGGGGATTCCTAAAGAACAAGTTTACGATACTTTAGGTCTTGGTGGAAATAACTTACAACTAGTTGCATAGAAAGAGACATAATTATTTAATTTTACCTCCTTGACCATCGACAAAAAAACCTTTATTATTAGCTTTATCTATTTGATTTTTCATCATTTCAAATTTAAATAATTTAAATATTTCTAAATTCTTTTTATATATATTGTCAACAATAAAAGCTAAATCAATTTCTTCTCTCTTTTCTAAAGTATTTAAATACTGTTTTGCTTCTTTATTAAAAGCTTTATTTTCTATTAGCAAACTTATATCAATTAAAAAAATATTATTAATTTCTTCAACCTGTCCTTTTTTATTTTCCCCAATTTTAAAATCAACTGATGAATTAAGAAAAGGTAATCCCTCATGAATAATATAATTTCTAAAACACCTAATAAAATTAGCAAAGTTACCATTATTAAAGTCGTTAATCTTATTTTTAACATTATTATACCTTTTCAAATATTCACTATCATTAACATCTTTTTTAGTCTTTTCGATAAACCTCTTTATATGTTCAATAAAAGATTTAGCTGAAATAAAAAAATTAAATAAATGCTGGATAAAAGATTTTTTTATTTGTTCATTTAAAAAATTATCTTTTATTCTTTCTATGGTATTATTAAAATCTTGGATTTCTTTAAATTTATCCTTTATATCTTGGTAATTACTTTCAAATATATATCTCATTGTTATAATGCTTTTTCCATTTAAACTAGTCCATAAATTAGACCTTATTTTACTATTCTTTATAACTTTTTTATAGTATTCATCATCATTTTGAGTCATATAATCCCCCCTTTATATTAATTTTTTAACCTCTCAATTTCCTCTCTTAATCTCTCATTTTCATCTTTTAACTCTTCCATCTCAACTAACTGTTCAACCAACTTCTGCTTGTCTTCTTTCAATTCTTTAATTTCCTCATACAGCTCTTTAATCTTTTCATTCTTTTTCTCCAGCTCATCTTTAGGAACTCGGTCTTCGGGAACACCTTTAGAAGTTTCTCTCAAACTCATTATACGCTCCTTTAAGCAGTCATTGTTGTATAGGGTAGCCTTTGCCACTCCTGCTTCCTCTGCAACCGCTACAAAAGTAACATCTTTAGTTTTAGATCTTTTTAGCTTATCAATGGCTTTATTAACTTTCTCAATGGTTTCCTGGTTCCGCTTTTTAGCGTGTTCTTTCAGTCCTTTAGTTTGCTCCCTCTTTGCCATTGATTTTCGCCTCCAATCTATTATAAGTTTCTTCATCAAGTTCTCCTTTCAAATCCTTTAAATCAACCATATCCATTTTTTCTTCTAAATCCTCTACAAGAGGTTTGAGATGGTCATATTTAAGTTTTTGTCTTTGCCAATCTCTTTCTCTATCTAGTTCCTTAAATCGGCTCATTTTTTTCTCTATAAGTTCTAGCTCCTTTTTTAAAACAGGATAGAAAGTAACCTCGGTAACATAATTAGAGCAATTATACATAAAGCATCCGTTCCCATCAGTGCAATTCCCTCGCCTGAAATCATACAAACAAACGCCTGTGGGAAGAGGATTGAAACTCATAGTTTTAGATAAATCTTCAATCAACCGGTCAATCTCTTCTTCGGTTTTCCCTTTAAATTCTTCCTGCAAAGTTTGTTCAATTTCATCGGCTCTTTTTCCAGCTATTTTGGAATCAGGGTCTAATACTAATTCCCCGAACTTATCTTTAATCTCATCCTGTTCTAAAGATAAATAGTGGTCGGTCATTTCTATAGACACATGATTGAAATGCTTTTTAATATGCCCTATAGACACTCCTTGTTTTATCAATTCTCGAACGAAAGTCGCTCTAAATTGGTGAGTGTGAATAGGATATAATTCACCATCTTTCCCTCTAATGTCATTTTGTTTTACGAAGGTTTTTATTCGGTTTTCATTAAACTTTTGTCCTTTTAATGGTCTGATTTTTCCGTATTTGTATAAAAACAATTTTTTTAATCCACTTTCTTCTCTTAAATCTTTAGTATATTCTTCAAGCTCTTTTACTGTTTTTTTAACTAGGTCATTGACGAACACCTTGTGTTTTACTGGTTCATTTTCTGTTTTGCTAATTATCATTTCCATATAATCATTGTCTTCGGAAGTATTTTTAATGCAGCCTTCTTCGATAGATAAAACTTCCGAAATCCTTAATCCTGTTTGGCTTTGGATAATTATGCCTGCTCTAGTTAAAAAACTAGAATCTCCATTAACTGCACTATCTAATATCTGGTTAAAAACATCTTTAGGTATTGGTTTGGTCTTCCGCTGTTTTCTGCCTTTCTGCGGTTCCCATAACTTATTGGCACTAACATCGTCAAAACTAATCTGTGATACCTTCCAATCTTTAGTTTGTCCTTTTTTAATGATATTTTGAACTATTAGAGTAGCTTTATAACCAGCTTTTCGGGAAAGATT
Source organism: Halanaerobacter jeridensis (assembly GCF_016908315.1). Taxonomy (GTDB): domain Bacteria; phylum Bacillota; class Halanaerobiia; order Halobacteroidales; family Halobacteroidaceae; genus Halanaerobacter; species Halanaerobacter jeridensis. Next base: position 5,897 of record NZ_JAFBDQ010000026.1, read on the forward strand.
TTTCCCTTGATTGATTTCGTAATCTTCTTTTAACCAATTTACATAGTCTAAAAATATTTTTTTAGTAACTTCCGTAAAAGAAGAAATATTATTTTTACTGCAAAATTCAATAAATCGAGGTAAGCGGCCATTTATTTTAGTAAAAACTGTTCTTGGCTTCACTTCGCCTAATCTATGATAGGCATACTGCTTGACGGTAAACTTCATATCTTCACTTTCTATATAAGAAAAATCTACCTTCTTTTTATTTTTTCTAATATTTACATCTTCCATATACGGAGTTAAATCCCAGACATCATCTTTAAATTTGGAGTTGCCGATAGTTATTTCATCTAAACTTACATCTTCGGTTATAGGCTTTAATTGCTGTAAACTAACTGACATTCTGTATTTCCTCCAATCTAGCTATAATTTCTTTTAAAACCTCTATAATAGGCTTTAAATGGTCAGCATAGTGTTTCCCATATTCATTGTTCTTTAACTCCTTCTGTAGCTCCTTCAAATGTTTTTTATGAGTTTCTAGGTATTCGGGAGTAGTTATATAGTGCTTACAGGTAAAACATTGGCGTTTTTTCTTCAACCTATCGCAAACTTTGCCTTCTTCTTCGATAGGTTTAGTGCAGTAACCATCAACCATTCTAGCTTTACTGTCTTTATTTTCCTCAAACCATTCTAAAGTCTTTTTATCTTCTATGACTTCTTGATTAACTTTATTTATATCTCCTATAATCCCTATTTCATTAAAAACTTCTGCTCTCTCTTTACCTTTAATATCTGCATAGTGTTTCCCTGTTGTTTCGGGACTTGAATGACCTAAAACCTCTTTAATATCAAGTAAGTTTCTACCTTCCGAATACATATCAGTTGCAAGAGTTCTGCGAAACTGTGTTGGGGTTAAATTATATAACTCTCCATCTGAACCTCGGATATTGTGTTCCTCAACGAAATTGTCAATCCATTTGCGATATGTTTCGGGAGATATATTATTTATTTCACCTGCTTTAGGACCTGTAGGAACTCTATGAATCAAAATATAATCTTCAAGTTCACTATCAACTTCTTCTCGATATTTTTCGGTTCCCTCAATTAAATTCTGGACAGCTTCAGCACATTCTTTAGGCACTTTATTTCGTTGAGGTTTTCTGCTTTTGTGATTATACCAGGATAAAATCCAACCAGAAATTGGATGTTGTTCTAAACAATCTTCTTTCAAATTAAGCATGTCGGATATTCTCATACCTGTTGTCTGCAAAATTACAAACCCATATTTTATATAAGGGTTTTCTTCTTCTTTTAAAGCAGAATTTATCTGCCTTAATACATTATCAGGGATAAAATCAGTTTCTCTATTTTTATTTACTCCAGTAAACTCATTGCCTGCAAATATTTCTTTTTTGGGAACCATATCGGGCATATATATTTTGCCCCATTGAACAACTTGTTTTAGGCTATTAAAACAATGTCTTTGAAACCGATAAGACAAAGGTTCACCAGTTCTTTCAGAAACTTGTGTTGCAAGAAAAGATAAAAATTTTTCTACATCATCATTTGTTAAATTTTTTAAAGAGTATATATTGTTTTGAACAGCAAATTGGTTGAAATATTTAAAACTACTAACCTGGTTATATAAATACCTCAAACTGTTCCTATTTTCCTTATAATTCCTCCAAACATAACTTTTAACCACCTTTTTTATCTCTTCACTTTCTATATAAGAAAAATCAAAATTAAACTTTTCTTCATAATTAACCGAATTTTCATCATCATCAACCAGTTTCCATTTATCTCCCTGGGGCATATTATCAAACATCACTATCACCTTCTAGTAAATCAGTTTCCTGCCAATACTCATCCATAGCATTTTTAACATAATTGTTCGATAAGTGAGTATATTGTTGAGTAGTAGATAGATATTTATGGCCAGCAATCCTTTTAGCTACTGAAGCATCCATTCCTTTCTCCATCAATCTAGTAATACAGGTATGCCTTAAATCGTGGAAGTTAAACTTTATTCCCGTTTTCTTCTGCACCCGCTTAAAAACCCCATATATAGCCCGATAAGTTAATGGTTTCCCTAAATATCTGCTTTGTTGAGCTACAAAAAGATAATTATGCTCTGTTTCAATGCCTAACCGTTCTTCCATAATAAAATCATCTATTTCATTAACTAAACTAACTGGCATATATAAATCTCTACGTTTCCCTTTGCTTTCAATCTCCTCTAAAACTGCTACACCTTCTTCTTCCAAAGAAGGAGTAACCCTTGGTATATCCTCAATCTTTAAATCTAAAACTTCCTGTATTCTAGCTCCCGACAAATACATTACTTTAAAAATCAGTTTATCCCGCCAAGTATTTAAATTATCTAAAAACTTTTTAACCTCTTGATTGTCCAGTATTTTTACTCTATATTCACTTTCTTTGACTTTGAAAATAGACCGTTTAGTTTTATTATCACTTTTGATATGATGCAAAAGACTTTTAAACATATCACTAGGGCGTTCAACCTCTTCTTTTAAAATTGGATTATCTACTTCTAATACCATAGAACAATATTTATAAAAATTATAAACCGTACTTAAAATCCGATTAATCGTTTTATTACTTCTTTTGCTCTCAACATTCAAATGACTTACTTTTTCATCATGCTCATAATCAGGCTCTCTTAAAAATTCTATAAACCCTCCAATATCCCTAGGAGTAACATTCCTATAATCATAACCTTTCTGTTCTAAAAACTCCCAATAAAGTTTTAAATCTCTACCATAAGCCCTAATAGTATTTTTAGCTCTATCCTTTAATTTAAGGTGCTTTAAATAATCATAAATAGGCTTTACAATCTCCATATCATCATTAAGCAAAACAACTTTTTCTTCACCATTTCTCTCTACTACATTTAACTCCAATAGTAAGCACCCCTTAATTAATATGTTTAACATGTTATTTAACTTTATTATAGGGGGCTTAAAGTAATAATTCAACACTAAAAATAAATAAATTATAATAGTTAAACTTCGTACTTATTATACTCACTTGTAGCTTTAAAAATCACCTATAAACCCCTAATATAATAGTAATTTATAATAATATAACTTGTTAAACACTAACCACTAAAGATAACACTTTATCAACTCCTTACTTGATTTTGTATTTCACATAACGTCCCTAGGGTTCGCGACGTCTACCTCAACCCTCCTATAACTTGTCCTTTCTATAAAACTTACATATGTAATTCCTAACCTTGCCTAACCTCTTAGCCTAGATGTCGCTAACCCTATGTTAGGTGAAGTTGTAGTTTGAAAAATCTATCATCTATCTGTAAATCTATCGGTAATCTCAATTTTTTCAACTAAATAATCTGGCTTATCAGTATGATGATTACTACTATGATGACCTATTAATTCTAATATTCTCTCTTCTCTAGTAAAATTGAATTCATCAGAATTACTTCTAACTTCTTCATATTCACCAATTATATCATCTTTTTCATTTGTTTGATCATAATATATTAGATGTGATTCAACTAGTTTATCATGCCCTCTTGGTTCATCACTAAAAAATTCATTAGCATTAGACAATTCTTTTAAATAACTTAATAATTTTTTTGATCCTACCTCCCCTTTTACATAATCTTGATACAAACTATTATCATAATTTTTTAAAGAAACTAAAATAGTTAATAAAGTAGGATATAAATATTTATCTTTGGGAATTGTTTTAAAAACTATACTCATTTGAGAAAAACATTGTTCCCTAACTCTCAAACTAAAATCAAATAAATTAAATAACTCAGAAGCACTTTTTAAAAAATATTCTTTATCTTTTTTAGCCTTACTTGAATGATTTTTTCTACTTTTAAAATATTCTGAAAATCCAAATTTATTAAATAATGCTTTAGCAAATAAACCTTTTTCTGGTTTTGGTAAAGAATAATTTAAATCAATAAATCTTCGCAAATATCCATCTGCTTCCATACCAGAACCATAAATTGCTTTTATTGAATTTCCAATTTGGTTTTTATCAATTCCTAATACAAAAATAATATTATCAACATTAAAAAAATGTTTTGCATTTTCTAAAATTTCTAAAGCATAATTAGGACGACAGCGATCTAGTTCATCTATAAAAAAGATTAAAGGTTTTCCATCTTCTCCATCTATCTTTGTTATTTCATCAGCAAAATCAAATAAATATTCTTTAAATTGTTCAATAGTGTTTTTAGCCTCTTCATGTTTTTTTATTTGATTACTTGCAATATTTTGAGTAAGTTTAGCAATATCATCTTCAGTTGCATTATTTAAATCTATAATCCCAGATGTAGCTATCTTTAAAGTAGTTGGAATAGCATCTTTCATTAAAGTTGTACCAGTATCTTTAATCTTTTCCATATATCTCTCTAAATCAGATATTTCATCATGTTCTTTTTTTACTTCTTTAATTGCCGTTTCGATCTCTCCTATTAAAGAAACAAGAGCATCGTTACTAAAATCATTTCTCCAAGCATTAAAAAATAAAGTGGTAAATCCTTTATTCTCTAAATACTTTTCCCACATCCTCAAAAAAGTCGTTTTCCCAGTTCCCCATTCAGAATTAATAGCTAGTACGAAAGATTTTTCCGTAGACGAAACCAAATTGGTTAATATTTCTGCACTTTCTCTTCTATTTAAAACATCTTTTTCAAAAGGACTATTCTCTTCAACTTGAATTTCAGGTGATTTTAATCTCATAGTTAATCCCCCTCGACCATAATAAAAAATAACGGAAACTACAATTTCACCTAACGTCCCTGGGGTTCGCGACGTCTAGCTCCCTCTACCTATAACTTGTCCATCCTCTAAAATTTCATATGTAACTCCTAGCTTCACCTATCCTCTTAGCCTAGATGTCGCTAACCCCATGTTATACGTCGTACCCGGTCATTTGAAAAAACCTAAATGGTATTCTATTAAATTTTTATCTTCTTTCTCAATACTATCACCATAATCATTCAAAGCTTTTTCTAAATTCAAAATTTGATTTTTAGTTGGCGAAACAAATATTTCATTACACTTTCTTTTCCATCTACTTAATGCTGAATAACCAACATTAGAAATCTTATCATTATTATTTGTACAAATTTCTAATATATATATCAGCACTTCCCACTTGTTTTTTACAGAACAAATTAAGCTGGCTGTATTTCTCTTAATATGGGTCATCTTATTTTTATTAAAAATTTTATAAATCCTCTTAGCATCACTCTTATAAATTTTATCTTGTAAAACTATTTTAGCTTGTTTTGAAACTCCCGGCCTTTCATCAGCCAGTAATAAAATAAATTGATCTTTATATTCCTCAAAATTCAATTTAGCAAGAGAATATATTGCCGCTTTAACTATACTAACTTTATCATGGTTTAAAAAAGAAGAAATATATCTTGTATCATCAGAATTCCCAGTCTCTCCAATACCATAAATAGCCCCTATACAAATATCTTCATTTTTTAAAATACTTCGGTAAAAAGACTTAAAATCATAATTGCAATGTTTTCTTAAAAAATAACGTGCTATTTCTCTAACTGAACCATTTTCATCTAATAAAGCCTCTTTTAATCTTTTTATGCTCTTCTGCGGATCAAACTTATAAAATATTTCAAGTATTTTTTTTCGAATTGGAGCATAATTATCTGATAAAAATGATTGAATAAAATATTCAAAATCTTTTAAGCTTACACGTTCTTTAAGTTTACGAATTGCAAATAATCTGTTATAAGCAGAAAGGTCAGTTAAAATATAGTCTATTATTTCTTTATTATTAAAAATCTCTTTCTCAATCGCTATTTTATAGCAATATCTACGAATCTTTTCATCATCTGAATTAAACCCTCTTTTCAATTTTGAGTAAGCTTCTTCATTAGAAAATATTGAAATGATTTCATTAATAATATTAGAATGATCATAACGTTTGCATTTTCTTAAGTGAAAAATCAAAGGCAAATTATCAATTACAACTTTAGTATTTATTGAATTTATATAGTTTTTTACTTTATCAATTACTTTTTCTCTAATAATTTCTACCCAATCATTTAATCTAATTAAAAAATATGAAAATTCATTTCCAGTAGAAAAATTTGCTAATTCTTCTACTGCTTTTTCACGAAAATAGCCATTAGGATGAAAACTACATAATCCTAAAATAGTTACCCTTTCTTTTTTGGTCATTGATGACTCTAACAAATTATTAGGACTTTCTTCAGCCCAATCATAACTCCATTCCAAAGAAGTCCTTTCTCTAAATAATGAGTCCAATCTTTTCAAATGTAAAGGAGATAATGAATTTACAGCCTCATTTAAAATTTTTGCTATTTCTAATTTTAAATCAGTATTACTACAAAGCAATAATTCAAAACCATCTGGAATACTTGAAATCTTTTTTTCATTCTTTATTTTTTGAAGAATATCATCTGAATTCTTTTCAGCAAATTCATCTATGAAAGATTGAACTTTATTAGTTTTAAATATATTTTCTGATTTTTCTTTAAACATAAATTCCACCTCTAAATGATTTTATAGGGTATGACGTATAACGTCCCTGGGATTCGCGACGTCTCACTACTGCTCCTCTACTTTTGCTTGTCCTCCTAAATTTCATAAGTCAGTGCTTACCCTTGCCCTATCCTCTGCACCTAGATGTCGCTAATCTCATGTTATATGAAGGAGCTTGGTGTATAAAAAAAGAGACTGATATTAAAAATACCAGCCCCGTTTGAACTTTATTTTACTTAAATAGCTTCTTCATTTTCTATTTCAAGAAATTTTTCAACATGTAAAGCAATTTGCTTAGCTAATAATGGCGGTACTGCGTTTCCTATCTGCTTAGCAATAGCTTTAAAATCTCCCTTAAATATAAAATCATCAGGAAAACTTTGTATTCTTGCACCTTCTCGTAAAGAAAGCCCCCTGTTTTCTACTGGATGCAACTTTTCTCTAGCATTAAAATCCGTGGTCAAAATTGTATTTGATTTATCTTCACGATTCAGCCGCATATATCTAGGTCTAATACCAGATTGACTATTGAGATCGTAAGCAATTTCTCCATTTACGTCTTTACTTCTAAGCCAGCCTTTATCTTTCAATTTTCTAATATTATCTTTATTAATATTAATTCCTTCATCAATTACTTTCTCAAAACCATACTTAGCTGCTTCATTTAAAACTTTTTGTTTTTTAAAGCTATTGATTATAGTTTTTTCTTTTATATAATCAGGTCCTGATTTGTCTGTAGCTTTATATGCCTTTCTTCCTCTATGCCTAGCTATAAACCACAATACTAATCTTTGCTCATAAGTAAATTCACTTTGAAACAAATTCCAAACTCCAACATACTTTTCACCAAACCTAGTACTTCTATACATTTTTCCTTCTGGTATTTTTTCAACAATAAACATATCTTTTTCTCTAGGTTCTTTAGCAATATGATTATAAATCTTATTGCTTTTTTCTCGCATAATTTCTTGATATTCATTCTTAGGTTTAATATCATAATTGCTTATACCATTTTTAGTAGGTGAAGGCAAATCCGAAATAGCTTCTCCTACCAATACATCAGCTACATATTCATTATTTGATTTTGTCAATAAATTTAATTGTTTTTTAGATGTAGGATGTGGTATAGTAGGTTTTGGATATCCTTTTTTAGTAGCAATAAAAATAGTTCTTTTCCTTTTCTGGGGTACACCAAACTCTGCACAATTCAGAATTGAATAATTTAAATTATACCCACTTTTCTCATATTCATTTTCTATATCATTAATAAAATCATCACTAATTGTCATTATCCCTGATACATTTTCCATCACTACAATATCGGGATTGATTTCTTTTACCCATCTTATAAAATGAAATACTAAATTATTTCTATGATCTCCTACATTCCTACTACCTTTTGCATCACTAAAACCTTGACAAGGTGGCGATCCTATAACAATATCAATTTTGGCATCCTTTAATTCTTCAGGCACTTCTCCTGTAATATCATAATTTACTCCCTCAGCACTATGATTAAAGTTAAATGTTTCTAAGGCTTCTTCATTAATGTCATATCCTTTTAATATTTCAAATTTATCGGACATTTCAAATCCTTTACTAAATCCTCCAGCACCACAAAATAAATCAATCGCTTTATATTTCATTACATCTAACCTCCATAATAATTACTATATATATTATAACCAAATATACTGGAAATATAAACTTATATTATAAATTGAGTTGTTCAACTTTTTTAATTGATTCTTCATCCGTGCCATTATATAACTCTTCCCATTGTTTTAATAATAATGATTTCTTCTTATTAATCAAATCAGATAGCTTCTTTCCGCCTTCTTTTGTTTCATATTTTTTTGAAGCTTCTGATATCATATCTAATAATTCCTCTGTAAATCCAGACTTCTGAGAAATAAAATCCCAAAACTCTTTTCCAATTTTAGAATTCTCATCTATATTCTTGAGGTTACCGCTAATCTGTGAAGATAATGCTTCCCTGTTACCAAAAGTCATTCCTAAAATACCTTTGTTAGTATCATCTTGCTTTTCAATTTTTCCAATCATTTCATTTAAAGACTCTACCATGCCAACATTCATGGTATTAGGACCACTTTTCACTTGAATATAATAACTTATATCTTTCACTTTCTTTTTAATATCAAACTTCTTACCTTTATACTCAACATTTTCATCTCGTGGAACATCTTTAGCACCACAAGATTTAGCAATTTTTTCAACTGTCATTCCCCAAGAAGTAACAATAGACCGAGTAATGCGTTGATACAAATAAAATGAAATAATTTCTTCTGCACTATCAAATTTTAAAGCTCTAATCAAAAATGGATTTATATCTAATATATCTAAATCTAATTCTTTTATCTTTTTATAGGTTGAATGAATAAAATCAGAAATGATTTCTTCAACTTCTAAAATCATTATTTCTTCATTGAAATCAATAGCCTCTATTATACTAATTATCTCGTCAACTTGGTTAGAATTTAAAACACTCCTACCACTATTATAAGATAAGCTTTCTAAATGCTTTTTATTTATTTCGCTAAACCCTGAGAAGCTATCAACTAAACCAATTATTTTAGCAGCAGTCTTTTTACCAACACCATCTACTTTTTCTAATTGATTTTCAATATATTGATATTCTCTATCAGTGAAATTTAAAGTCATGTTATTCCCCCTTCAATTAAATTTTTATTCATCTTTTAAATTATTTATCCAATCGCTAAAATCAGAATTAAATTCATTAAAACTTGGTAAATACTCTGGATAATTATTAGATAATTTATAAAACTCATCATCATCAAGTTTATCCCAATCTTCTGAAACTTCCATCATTAAATTTTTAATTTGCTCCAACTTTTCTTTTATATTATTAAATTCTTTAGACATATCTTATCTACCTCCAATTAATTTTAAATTATATCAAATTTTTATAACAGTTTAATTATATCAGTTATTACTAAAAAATTAAATTTAATAAGTAATATTTATGTATAATAAATCTAATTTAATATTTTATCAATAAAAAAAGCAACTAAAGCTCTTTCATATAACGTCCCGCAGCTTCGCGACGTCCCATCAATGCTCTATAACCTAATTAACGCAACCTGAATTTCATAAGTCATCCCCAGCCCTCATTTATGCTCTGCAACTGGATGTCGCTAAGCTGCTGTTATGTGATGTGGGCCCCTGCCCTGTTTTAGATAATACTATTACACATTATCAGATTTTTTGGCATTTTCTTTCTTAGTTAATAGTTGCAAATTATCTAAAGTAGTCTTACCTCCTTTAGACATAGGTATAATATGGTCTATTTGAAAAGGTAATTTACTTTTACTTCTAAAATCACTAATAGCAGAATTATAATATCCCTCTTCATCTTTTGCTCTTGCATAAACTGCATTATGTAATTTTCTAAAATGTTTAGGAGCTTTTTTTCTTAATTCTGACATACTTAAATTTTCAAGCTCAACTAAATCATATTCAACTTTTGGATTTTCATTTTTTCCATCAATTAAGTTAGGAAATTGAAGCTTCTTTTTTTCTTTACTTAATTGACTAATAAAATAATCTTTATTATGATTAAAAAGAATTTTCCACCATGATTTTTCTTCTGAATCCCATAAATCATTAATATAATTAGCTTCTTCCCTTCCTCCAAGATCATTCTCAAAAATGTACTTAGCCTCTTTAGATAAATCAAATTTTTTACGATTCTTAAATTCATAAAAACGAGGTTCTACACCCTTAAAGGCATAATATCTTAGTATATCTTTAATATCTTCCCTCTTATAATCTAAAGTAAAATCCTTTCCAATAAAAAATTCATTTTCGACTTCATTGCAAAGTTCTTCTAATTCATCACCTGATAATTTTTCCTTACTATTAAGATTATTGAAATCAAATAATCTTTCTAACTCATTGATAAATTCTTTATAACTATCATGCATATCATCATAAACTAAAACTTCACAATTTTTAGTCATATCTTCTCTTGTTTTCTTATTTGATACTAATACAGAAAAAGAATATAATCCAATTGGAATTCGCTCTAAAAAATCAATTGCTTCTAATCTAGAAGTATCAATAGAATCATCCATCATACTGGCAAATTCTTCAATTTTCTCAATGGAAATCAATCTAATTAATTTCTCTCTTGTTTCCGCTGTTTCATTATTAAAATCAACATTCTCTTCTATGTATAGCTTTTCTGGATTAACCCAATTAATCTTATCTCGCCAATTATCAATAAAACTAACTATATAAGCCTCTTCAGTTCCTCCTGCCTTCTGCCCTCGTAAAGCTCGTCCGATCATCTGAGTCATTAAAATACTAGAAATTGTTGGTCTAGTTAAAAATACAGTTTCTACATCTGGTAAATCTACTCCCTCAGTTAAAATATTCACATTAACTAAAACATCAACTTCTCCTTCTCTAAAACGTTTAACTTTACGCTGATTATCTTCTTGAGAAACTGATACCCCATGAACATTTTTAATACTAGAAACAATATACTCCGAAGAGACTCCTCGACGATTAAATAACTTATTTAAAGTTATAGCATGATCAATATCAATAGTGAAGACTAATAACTTACCATACTTATTTTTATTTTCAATATAATGGCTTACAATTCTATTATTCCGCTCCTTACTACTAGCAATCTTTTTCGCAATATCTCCTTTCAAATCAAAGGATTGAATATTTTTTACATCTTGGTCAGTTAACTCACGATGTATATTAAGTTCAGTATTATATTCTTTAAATATAGGAGCAGATAAAATACCACGATTAATTAATTGTTCTAAATCAACTTTATATAAAATATCGTCCTTAAATATTTTTTTCAATAATCCCTGTTCTTTATCTGAACTTCTAAATGGAGTAGCAGTTAACCCTAATAAATTAAACTTACTAACTTTGTTTTTAACTTCATTTATTACTTTCCTATAAGTTTTAGCAGTCGCATGATGTGCTTCATCTACTACTAAAAAAATTTCTTCTTCACTATTAGCCCAATTATTTATTAAATAATCCATATTACAATACAAGCTATCTTTGCTAGCAATAATAAAGTCATCATTATTTTGAATATTAACTGGTCTATCATGTTGTCCAGAAATAATTCGATAGCGAAAATCTTTTATATTTTTCACTAAATCTGAAAAAGCATTTTTATTTAAAGCGGAAAAAGCTTGATTAAGTAATTCATGACGATGAGCAATCCATAATACTTTTTTATTACGACCAATCGCATTTCGTAACAGCCACTGCATAGCAGTTAATGTTTTTCCCCCACCAGTAGGAATAGCTAACATTCCGGAGAAAGAATCCAACCTTTTATATTTTCGATTCATGCTCTTAATAGCCTCTTGTTGATGAAGATATAAATTAAAAGGATTATCTCCTGAAGCTACCTTAATCTTACCTGCATTATTGTTAATAACTTGATTTTCAAACTTAAAAGTAATGTTCTCGTCATAAGATAAATCATCCCAATTAACCTCTTGATTACTTGTACTATTATTTACAACAACAATATTATATTCATTCAAACACTCATCAACTATATTAAGTAATTTATTACTTCTTCTTTCATATCCAAACTTACCTAAAAAAGTTTTAAACTTCATATAAATCAGACTATTATCTCTATTTTCTATTTCTTTTTTAATCCCCATTACTACTTGTCGTACTCCCTCTTCAAAATTTTCACTTTTCCTAACATCAAAATTCATCTAGAACACCTTCCTTTATTTTTAAACATTTTATCAAAATAAACTTGTAACATAGGGCACATGTCACATAACGTCCCTAGGGTTCGCGACGTCTTGCTAAACCCTACTATAACTTGTCCATCCTCCAAAACTTTCATATGTAATTCCAAGCTTCACTTAATCTCTTAACCTAGATGTCGCTAACCCTATGTTAGACGAAGTGGCAAGTCCTCTAAAATCACATTTCCATTAATAATCTTCACAAACACATAATTCACTTTAGAAATAATTATATTTGTTAGATAAACCATGATTAATTACAAAAAAAGAACGGTCTACCTCACTTGAAGATTGAGATAGAGTTATCCAATTGTCAATTTCAAAAGTTTCTAATGTATAATTAACAACTAAAATTGGAACATCTAAATCATTAGCTATTTTTTTACTATTTCCTTTTTCTATTTTATCTACTTCATTGGCTATATTTTTTTGTATCTCTCTAATATTCCTTCCCTTACAATCCTTATAATGTTTTCTTAGATATCTTGCAAATCCTCTTCTAGTCAGTTTTATACTTCTAACTTTTTTATTAATTCCAGTATTTCTTTCTATGAAATCATCTTTTTCTAAAAATTCTAACTCAGTTTTTAATTTTTCTATATTCATATCTATATTATTGCTAAAATATTC
>NZ_JAFBDQ010000027.1 GCF_016908315.1 Halanaerobacter jeridensis
ATATCACCTAATTTAGCAATTATCATTTAGAACCATCCTCTCTCTATTTTCTTTCAATTTATAATTATCTCTCAATAAAATCAATTTAATTCATTTTATATCTTTTCAATTATTATTTGCATTTAAAATAATATTAACTCGTAAGAAAAAAACAATTTCTTAAACTATAAAAGTTTAAAGTAAATATATGAAAGGCTTTCTTTTATTAAATTATTTTTATCTAAGCAAATCTTTTGGAGAATTTTCTTCACATTGACTTACCCAATTAGCTACTCTATCTAAAGCCTCTTGTACTTCTTGATGATTCCAATTTTCACTCTTTGCTCTTTCCCAAATTGATATCATATACTCACCTATATTAATAGGATAATCAATAAAATCTTGTTTAAAATTTTTAAATAAATAAGGATCTCCACTTTTATCACATTCTCCACCAATAGCTATATTAGAAATTTCCCATCCATCTTGTGTACGTTTAACTGTATAATTATCATTGTGCCCCCATCTTTCTGTATGAACCTTAAATGTAAATTCATCCCCTATAGTTTGATCATGAGACATATTTTATCATCCTTTCTATTTGAAAGCCTTTCATATAAATACATCTAAATTAAATACTCTTCTAGTGAAAACCAACCATTAAATACTTCTAATTTAAATAATAACATATATTATGACTTTCTAACAAATAATAAACTTTGCTTGCCATTTCGTCTAACGTCCCTAGTATTCACGACGTCTAGTATAAAGCTGAAAAGCCTGGGCTAAATCACCCAGACTTTCATAAGTTATTGTAACCTAGTCCATGCTCCCTAGTTAGATGTCGCTAATACTATGTTATCAGAAGTTCTATAGATACATGCTTATTTTTTTTCTTCAGAAGCTGCAATTAAAATCTCAAAAATCACTTTGTTTTTTTCAAAATTTAGATTTTCTAAAATATCTAAAGCAGTCTGTCCTTTATTATCTTTAGCATTAACATTTGCTCCGTTTTCTATTAACATCTTTACTACATACTTATTTCTTTTATTTACTGCTTTCATTAAAGCAGTTTGCCCGTTATTATCTTTAGCATTAACATTTGCTCCTCCTTTTATTAATACCTTTACTATTTCTGAATTATTTTCCCCTATTGCTTTCATTAAAGCAGTTCGGCCATCATCAGTTCTAACATTAACATCTGCTCCTTCTTCTATTAATATCTCTACTACTTCTGGACGTTCCTTATCTATTGATTTGAACAAGGCTGTTTTACTTTTTAAACCATTTTTTATCAACATTTTTGCTATTTTTTTCTCACGCTTTACTATTCTTGAGTCTCTTTCCAGTACTGCAAAATCTAAAGCGGTCCTCCCTTTATTATCCCTAGCATTAGCATTAGCTTCATTTGCTAATAAAATTTTTATTGATTTTATATTTCTAGCAGCTGCTGCATACATTAAAGCAGTTTTTCCTTTATCAGATTTCACATTCACATTAGCTCCTTTTTTTATTAATAATTTAACTGCTTCGGGATTCATAACTGCCATCATTAAAGCAGTTCTTCCCATATTATCTTTAGCAGTAACATCTGCTCCTTCTTCTATTAATTTATTTATCATATCTACATCCCCATTTTTTGCTGCATACATTAAAGCAGTTACTCCTTTATAAACTTCTTTTCTGAGAGTACCTTTCTTTTCCTTAGTCTTATAATTAACGTTAGCCCCTTTTTTTATCAATTTATTTACCATACCTAAATCCCCATTTTTTGCCGCATACATTAGAGCAGTTCTGCCAAAGGTATCATCTACAGCATTTACATTAAAATTATCACTGTTTTTTAATAATATTTTAGCCTTTTTTGAGTTTTTGTTTTTTATTGCTATTATTATATTTTTATCATCAAAGTTTGCACCATTCTTTAATAACAATTTTACTACTTGCGGTTTTTCAGCAAAATCTAAAGCAGTAATATCATTTTTAGTCGTCCAGTTCACTTTAGTCCCTGCTTTTATCAATAATTTTCCAATTTTTGAATGTCCTTTATGAAGTGCTAGGATTAAAGGAGTCACTTGAATATTATAGTATTCAGAAGTTTTATTAATATTGACACCTGATTTAATTAGTTCTTTTACTTTTGTTACATTATTTTGTTTAACTGCTTTAAATAATTCACTTTCTTCTGCTTTAATTCCAAAGGAGAAACTTAAAACCAAAATAGCAATTATTCCAATTGTTAATAGCTTTTTTTTATTAGTCATTTTTATCCCTCCAAATAATTACTTAACAGGTTCATTAATAACACTAAATTTTAAAATATTCTTAGTCTTCAATTTTTTAATAGCAAATACACAATGCTATAACTAATTTAATTAAATACTAAATCAACTCTCCAATCAATTAACTAATAAAATAAATTTTAAATCACCTCCTGTTGTGTTATTATTTTAATAGAAAACGTTACTTCTGGATAAAAATTAGGTGTTTCACCTTAATTTTCATTCTCCTTTATGATATAATTTTCCTAGCGAGGTGGAGTGCCTCTGCGACTCCTATCCAGGAGTAACGCTCTAACATTGAGGACTCCACCTCGTTTTTAGTTTTTGAAAAAGTTGATTATAGGAGTGGGTTAGTCTTTTCACCTCCTTGCGGCTTCAGAATTATCTGAAGTAACGCTCTATACGAGACTGACACCCACTCCTTTCAATCATCAGAGGCGGTCAATAGGACGCTGCGAACCAACGCTTTTACAACAGGACTCGCCTGATGATTATTAATAAATCACTTAACTAAGAGTTGATTCAAATGAATTATCAAGATCATCTCTTCGTTGGTGTTGATACACATAAGAATCAACATACTGCTGTGGTTATTAACTGTTTTCACAAGAAATTAGAAACTGTTGAAACTCCCAACAATCCTAGTGATTTTAAAGACTTCGTTAGCAAACTTCAAAACATTACTCCTAACCAGGAAACTTTACTCTTTGGTTTAGAGGATACTCAAGGTCTTGGACGATCTTTAGCCCAATGGCTAGTCAACAAAGGCTATCAAGTTAAAGAAGTTAACCCCGCTTTAACTAAACGAGAAAGAAAACATAGTCCCAACCCTGATAAATCAGACGCAATCGATGCTGAAGCTATTGCTAATGTCTTACTATCCAATTGGGATAATTTACCGCAAGTTCGTAAAGACGCTAACTTTAAAGCCATCAAAGAGCTAAATAATTACCTTCAAAGCCTCATCAAACAACGTACTCAACTTAAAAACCAATTACATGATCTTATACATCAGCAATTCCCTAATTACAAAGAATTCTTCAGTAATCCTTTTAGCGGCAAAACTGCTTTAGCTTACTGGGAAAAGTTCCCTCATCCAGCTCAACTTAAATACTACGGTGAAAAAAATTGCAGAATTTTTTAGAAAATCAAGCCAAAAATATCTCTAACGATAAAGCTAAAACTATTCTTGAGTTAGTAGATAAAAATCAAATGACAGATGTCTCCAGTAAAACTAGAAGTGCTCTAATCCCTCAACTTATCAATCAACAAATTGAAACTGTCAAAAAACAACTAGCTGAAAAAATTGATGATAACCCATATAAGCTTACTACTATGCCTGGCATTGGTTATACTTTAGCAGCTCAATTCATCGCTGAAATTGGCTATATAGAACGTTTCAATTCAGCTAATCAATTAGCCAGATATGCTGGACTAGCTCCTGCTGAACATAGTTCAGGCAAATCCAGGCAAACTTCACGAAAAAAGTATGGTTGTCGGGATTTAAACCAAGCTTTTTATATGCTAGCTATACAACAAATTGGGATCACTAGAAATGGAAAACCTAAAAACCTAGCTGCCTATCAATATTATCAAAAGAAACTTAATGAAGGAAAATCTCGCAAATCAGCTTTAGTCTGTTTGCAAAGACGTTTAGTTGATATTATATATGCTATGATGCGAGATAAATCGGCTTATGAGCTCCCTAATCAAGCTAGCTAAATAGTTGTTCATTGTTTGTTTTGACTAATAACCTATTTTAAAATTTTGTAATTGTTCTTTAGGGGATTACTAACTAAAAATAATTTCTATTTTTTAACTTGTAAAACTTTTACTTTACATAGGACGTCTTAAATTACTAATATAATAAATAGAATTTCTGATAACGCCCCGCAGATTCACGACGTCGCCGATAATACTCTTAACTTTCTAACTAAAACTAAAATCTTATGTGAGTCATCCCACACTTCATTTATGCTCTTAGACTGGGATGTTGTTAATCTGCTGTTATCAGAAGTTCTGCGTTGGTTTTGAACTTATTAATACACTTCAAATTTCACACAGCCTTCATTGGATTGTCTTTAATTCAGCTAATAATTTAGGCTATAACTGAGCAACTTTTCAACTGCTTATTAGCAGCTATAATATATGGCGGAAATCCTTCTGCTGAAGCTCGTTCATTTCGACAATTTCTAATTGTTTCAAATAATTTTTCCTCTGCTTTGCTTAAATTGAATTCTTTTTCTTCAACTGGTTTATCAATTTTTTCTAGTGGTTGATACTTGATTGCAAATGTCCAGTAAGGTTTATCGGCTGTAAAAAATTCGGATTTAATTGCAACCACTTCTTTGTTGAGAATAAAATTTTCTATTAGTTCACTATCAAATACGCTTAATTCTTTATCAAAAGGAATTGTTAATATCTTTATTTCCATTTTTTATTACTCTTTTTAAAAATTAGTTATCGGGGGATCATATCCCCCGAACCCCTTTTTTATTTCTTGAATCTAATTTAAATATCTAATCCACAAAAATCATTTCCGCTTAGGAGACGGAGGGTTAGCTTACGCTCCCCCCCGTCTCCTAGCTTCAATATTATAGTCTAATACTATTTTCTAACTTATATGCCTAAAACAATAACTCAAAGTCAAATTCGTTCCAAACCCCAAATCCTACTTTGTCTTGGTAAGACGAAAACCGAGAAAGATGGTGCCGTCGGACGGGGCATTGTAGTTAGAAGCACCTATATAACAATCGTCGCTTAATGCGAAACTGCCGTTTTGAGTAACACGATCAGAACCAGTAACAGAATAGATATTGTTAGTCCACTCGGCCACGTTTCCTGACATGTCATATATACCTAGCTCATTAGGCTGTTTCTGTCCTACTGGATGAATCTTCTCATCTGAATTCTCATCATGCCAAGCTACATCATCAATATTATCACTACCTGCATAAGTTGTATTGTCTCCATTAGCTCCTCCGTGAGCTGCATACTCCCATTCTGTTTTCGTTGGTAGTCTATATCCTTCTAAGTTTTGAGGTTTATCTTTTAGTTTCCAGTTATCTAAATCATAAGCTGGAGTTAATCCTTCCTGTTCACTTAGCCAATTACAATAAGCTAAGGCTCCATACCAAGTTACCTCCATTACTGGTGTATTTTCTTCATTTGCATACATATGACCTTCGAATGTAAAAAGACCGATATCATAATAAGTTACCGCACTCGTATTCTCATCTATGTCTATCATTTTTTTCCCTTTATAAAATCCATTTCCTGATACTCCAGCATTATTTAAAAACTCAATGAACTTCGCGTGAGTTACTTCATATTTACTCATTTCTATGTGATAATCTAAAGTTAAACCACCATTATCTGAACTGGTTTTTCCTGCTGGAACATTTACAAAATCAGAGTTAGAAGGAGCACTAAGTTCAGTACTAACATCTACCTTTTTCACTATACTATCACTCTGTAAATTGCCAGCACTATCCTCTACAGCAAAGAAAACATCATAACTTGTCCCCAAATCAAGACCAGAAATGGTAATTTCTTTTGCTGTTTCTGCTGCTATTGAAGTACCATTCCCGGCTGATTTCACTTCACTTGCTGCTGGTCTTGTTGCTCCATCTAACATAACTTTATAATAAATTGTTCCTCCTTCATCTACTTTAGCACTAATCCCTAAACTATTTGTATCCGCTGCTGTTGTTATATTTGGTTCCGTCTGCCAACTCGGAGCTTTACTGTCTGTAAATACTGCCACCAACTGTAAATCGTTAGTCATAGTTACTTTTAAGGGGTTATCCGTATTACCGTCATAACCACTACCTTCCCAGTAGGCAAAACTATATTTTCCTTTTCCGCTAGGAGCCAAAGTTACCTCTGTTCCTTCTTCGTACTTATCTTTTTGCGGGTCAACTATTACTTCTCCTCGCTCTTCTCTTTCAGGTCCTACTGTTAAATCATATTTCGTTGAACTACTATCATCCCCTGAACAGCCTGCCATACCCAACGATAAAATCACAACTAAACTTAATATTGCTAACTTCTTTATCTGCATTTAAATGCCTCCTCAATTTTAAATATGTTATTTTTTAGCATAATGCAATAAACACCGAACATAAAATTAACATAGCTTTTTACTTTAAAATACCTTCAAAATATAATTCTCAATTAAAAACTTTTCCTCTAATCACCTCCCTAAACTACTGATATAACAAGCACTAAGCAGGATTTCTGATAACGTCCCTGGGATTCGCGACGTCTCGCTCTTGCTCCTCTATTTCTGCTCATCCTCCTAAATTTCATAAGTCAGTGCTGCAACCCTGCCTCTCCCTCTTACCTAGATGTCGCTAATCGCATGTTATATGATGGAGCGACCCGGTAACCATAAAGATAAAATTCTGCTATTGCTATTATCTTAGCTAAAAGCTATTTTATACGCATCACAAAGAAGTTCTATCCCTAGCCCAAAACTATTTTCCATAGGGAAAGGGGGCGAAACTTATATCTTCCTAATAAGTGAATCTTTTCTCTCAATTATGTAATTCTTGCTAATATGTATAAACCCTTCATAAAATAATCCAATTTTCAAAAAGAGAAAAATGGGTTTTCAACTTTCACATTCAAAATGAAACTAAGGAGTTAGCTAATAAAATATTACCATGCTATTCCAAGGGTTTATCATCTCTCACAATGCTCATTACTAACAAATTAAAAAGCTGTCTATTTAGCCTAACTCCTGTCTAACTCAGCACTGGTTTTCCTAACGAAAAGACCAGCCTAACACTTCCTAATCAAGGATAAAGAAAGGTTTTCTTCTGCCCCCTTTCCCTTTTCCAACTTTCTCTGCAAGCTAGAAGTTGACTACATCAATCTAGCCATGCTATACCATAAGAGGTTTAATTACTCTTGACCTAATTATTTTTGCTTAAAACTTTAAAAGTAGTCATACTTCTAGCCTAAGAATAATCCAAATAAACAAACTTGCACAATTATAAAGAGGTTAGGAAATGTTACGAAAATATTGCTGAAGCTTTTTTTGAAATCAAATCTTTTTCTTTATGTTTTAACAAAAGACTTTGAAAACTAATTTATTCTTCTTTTAAAAAGCAACTAAAAAAGCTCTATTAAATTCTCTAACTTGCTACTAAAATCCTAAACCTATATAAAAACAACTATTTCCTAACCTTCTCTCGGAAATAGTTATCTCTTACTGGTTCAATTCTATACCAAAAAATTAATATATTAGTTCTGTCATATAACGTCCCTGGGCTTCGCGACGTCTTGCTCAAGCTTCCTATAACTTGTCTATCCTCTAAAACTTACATATGTAATTCCTAAGCTTGCTTAACCTCTCAGCCTAGATGTCGCTAAGCCCATGTTAGGCGAAGTAATTTATACTCAATAATTGCCATTAAAAGGTCTATAATCTCTCATTATTTCTTGTCTTAACTCTTTCCTATGCATCAAAGCTTGAGTTACCCCATCAAAAAAACAAATTAACTCTTTTAAACATAAAGATAAATTTTTAACATCTATTTCTTCAGAACTATCAAAATACTTTTGAATATTAAAATCAATTGGATACCTGAATTTATCAGATCTAACATCCTTTTGATGAAACTCTTCAATATATTTTTCAACATATTTTAAAGTCTTATCTTCTTCATCATGAGGAACATCCTTAATATCATCTTTGATAAGATTCCATAATCCAATTAAACTATGCTTTTTCCTATTTAAACCCTTCTTTATTTCTGCTATTTCCAAACTTGAATAATTAATTAATATGTTTTTTAATAATAATTCAAGTAAATTTCTATACAAAAAACAAATTGGGAAAATTATTTTATTATTAAAATCTTTATTTTCAGATTCTAAAGCCCTATCAACTAAAATATTTGCACATTCTTTATAACCTTTAATATATGTGTGATAGTGATATTCTGCATCATAATTCCAACCAATATGTGAAAATTCGTAATAGCTTCCTCCTTCTACAAAAACTAAAGGTTCCCTACTTATAACTTCATTTAAATCATTAAAAAAGTTATCATTTATAAAATTCTCAAAAAATTCAAACAAGCAATTCATATTTTCAGCTATATTCCTCAAATTATAGCGTTTTTCCTCTTTAAAAAATAATTCTAAATCTTTGGTATTTGGATATCGAAAGACATCTGAATGTTTATCAAAACCAGCAATATTTTCTATATTTATATAAACCCACTCCAATAGTCTTTCATTTTTGTTATATCTTTGCTCTAAATCACTTGAAATTTCGTCCCAAATTGATAACAACTCATGCCTAGTATCATGCAAAAATGTCTCTCGTTTTTCACTATCTTCATTTTTATCAAAAAATATAGCTTTCATTATAAGTTCAATAGATTGCCTATAAAGATATACAATTTGGAAAAAATATGTGTCTAATTTACTAATCTTTTCGGTTTTAATTACATATCTTATTAACAAATCTGCTGACAGCTTATATCCTCTACTATATTTCAAAAAATCATCTTTTATATCTCCAGAACTAAACATTCTAGCTAAATTATTTTCGTTTGTAGGTTTTATGAAAATTTCTCCATCTTTTCGTGGCCAATTCATAAACATAAACCTCCATTAAATTATTTCGCCTAACGTCCCTAGGGTTCGCGACGTCTAGCTCAATCCTCCTATAACTTGTCCATTCTCTAAAACTTCCATATGTAATTCCTAACTTTGCTTAACCTCCTAGCCTAGATGTCGCTAACCCTATGTTAGGCGACGTACACGCCATAATAATTACTATTATTCACAATCTAATAATTCTTTAATTTCATATGGCGTTATTTTTTCATTAATATAACTTTTCCTTAATTTCTTCTTAAATTCATCTTCATCTTTAGATTTTATCTTTTTTAATCTATCAAATTCTTCTTGATTTATATACCTACTTTCCATTCTGGTTTCAACTCCATCTTCTCTTTCTTCTTTAAATTGATCTTTACAATTTATCAAATCTATCATTTTATTTAAAAATTCTACTATTACATTAAGATTAGACTTTAATTCCTCAAATTCTAAATTATCAATTGTATTACTTTTCAATGTATTAATTCGTTTAATAATCATTTTTAATTCATCTATTACTTTATTTTTATATCCTTCATTAATTTTTTCATTATTAATCATAAAATAATCCATTGTATTTATATATCCTCTTCTAGATAAAGCCCCAATAAATTTTTTTAAAAATTTTGCAAAACAATCTTCTGAATTTAAATTCCCCTCTATATCTAGTTTGTTAATACGATTTAATACATAAATGTATTCTTTATTTGTCTTTAAATTACAATAATTTATTGTTTGTAAAACCTCCTTACTAATTACTTCAATACCTTTAGCTTTGAAATAAAATTTGATCAGATTTATTTGATCATCAAAAGATACATTTGCAACTCGAAACGATTTAAATAATTCAATAAATGAAGGAACTTTTAGTTTAAAAATTGTTTTATTGTCTTTAATAGAATCTGTATGGAATAAATCATCCTTAAACTCTCTATAAGCCTTTTCTTGCTTCTCTTCTGACTGATTTAAAACATCCTTAACAAATTTATTTCCAACATATTCATAATCAGTATATTTTGATTTGCCATTTGCCAGCAAATTCCAAATTAATCTGTCTTTTTTCTCATTACTATTTCTAGCTTTTAATAAATCAACTCCCTCTTCTTTAATTAATTTTAATCTTTTTTCTTCATTATTTTCAGTTTTAATTTGATTACCAATTTGATAATTATAATTAAATAGTTTCAAAATAGAATATTTTCTCGCATTTTGTTCATCATTAAATATTTCTTCTATAGAATCTTCATCGAATTCATTAGAATTATATAAATCAATTAATTCTGTAATAGTATAAAGTTCTGAATCAACTTCAAATTTAAAAGTTTCTAATAATCCTTCTTCAATATTTAATTTCTCATATTCCGTTGATATAAAATGTTTTAAAAAGAAGAAACTAATTACTGTTTCTTTATAATCCTTATATCCTTCCTGATCTATTATATTATATAATTCATCTAAGAAATTTTTCACTCTTCTGATACTAACATTAGTAATAGTGAAATGTACTACTTTATTTATGCCAAATACTCTCTGCAAAGTATTATTTCTATTTTTTTGAACATAATCTTTTAAAAATTCAAAATCATCTATCATTAATACATCCTCATCAAAATTATTTTCTCGAAATACCAATTGGACTATTTCAAAAAAGTTTATATTTGTTAAATTCATTTTAAATTGTATATACTTTTCTAAATATGCATTGCTAAAACCTTTCTCTTTTAATTTTTGCTCATGGTATTGATATATTATCTTTATATTTTCATTAGATAATTTTTCTGATAATGAAAATATTTTTTTTATCATATTTTTATCTGAAATTCTATCTATATCTTCGTAAATTATTACAATTTTTTTATCTATTTTATTCAATTCAGCTTGAAACTCTTTTATTGTTTGGGAAAAAGAATAATTATTAACGAAAATCAAATTCTTCACCTTTGAAATTATTCCTTCATTAGCTAAAAGCTGTTTAAGTTTATTTGAATACATTGATATTATTTTGTTTCTATCCATAACCTTTTCTATTTCATTTATCAATGTTATTTGAAATTCATCAAAGTTACATGATAAAATATCAATTTCAATAATTTCATAATCTTCTTTAATTCTCTTTTTTAGCTTATTAACTAAAAACGTTTTTCCTGCTCCCCACATAGCATTAACACCTATAATATCAAACATTTTTAAATAACTTGAAAGTCTCTTTAAGTCTTTTTGTCTTTTATAAAATAATTTTTCATTTTTATTTAAATCTTCCTCACTAAACTTATAAATTAAATAACTTCTGATTGATAAAACAGATAAAAGTAATGAACCTGATATCAAAAAAATATTTTCGGCCTCTACTTCGCTGTATATGATTTTATTTATAAATATATAAGATAAAAAATTTCCTAAAGATACTATTATAAACAAATCAAATATTTTCAAGTTTTCAGGCATATTATAATTCCAAAATAATAGAATTAAAAATGCTCCCATAAAAAATGTGTACTGCATTATATTAATTTCAAAATTAAAGAAAAAAATTGATGATAACAATATAGAAATAATTATAACATTAATAAATATTTTTTTATTTTCCATATAACCATCCCTTCATATATTTTATAAAAAATTTTATCTAGTACTAGTATCCAAAAAGAATTAATAAAGTGTATGTCGCCTAACGTCCCTAGGGTTCGCGACGTCTAGCTCAACACTCCTATAACTTGTCCATTCTCTAAAACTTTCATATGTAATCTCTAACTTTGTCTATTCTCCTAGCCTAGATGTCGCTAACCCTATGTTATGTGATGTTTTGCTTTAATATAAAATAAAAAGTCCCTAATTACTTAGGAACTTCATTTAATCAAACAATCTTAACTGATTTTCATCTATTTCTATTTTATCTGGTAGATCTAAAAACATTTTTAATTGTGTAGAATGTAATCCATGTAATTTAGATTTTATAATCCAATTATCTCCATCCCATTTAAAATATTCTGGTTTTTCTTCTTCTAAATTATCTAGTACCGTTAATAGTTTGTTTTTTACTGCTTTTTTAGTTTGACTGCCAATCATACTAGTTATTCCAGGAAAAGGAGATAATATTTCATTTAACATTTCTTCAACCCCAAATTTGTATTTATTACTTAAAATATAGCTAATAATAGTCCTTATAACTTCAATTTTTATTTCTTTTTTATCACTATGCTGATCAAAATTTATAATTTCAGGAACCCTATTAATCGGGATATTAATCTTTTTATCTAATTCCTTATTAATCTCCTCATCTTTAAATGAATAATGTTTTAAATCTAATATTGCATTCTGTTTATCAAAAACTATTACAGGAAATTCATAATTACCTTCTATACTTTTTATTAAATTATTAAAGGCATCAATTTGTTCTTTATTTACAAACGTTTTTTCGTAACAAACATAAGATATATCATGCCCACTAGAAATCAACTTTTTACTAAACCCAGCATTTTTTATTAAATCTTCTTTTGTAATATTATTATAATTTTCTAATTGATCTCTATCAGCATTTTTTCCCGCTTTTGCTTCAAAAATAATTGTACATCCTTTATTATCACATCCAATAATCAAATCTGGCTTTAATTCATCCCCCCTATGATTATTAAATATTTCATCAAATCCTCTTATTCTATATCCTAAATTATACAAAGTTTTAGGGAAACCAGCTCTTGGTAAGCAAAGTCCTGCTATAATATTTATAAGTTCATTTTCATGTCTATATCCAAGATCAGAAAAGGTCATTTTTTTCATCACCACCCCAAATTTTAATCATTGAATCCAAATGTATTTGGATATTACATATTAGTCTTGCAATAGTATTACCACAATTCCCTTTAGGCAAATAAACTGTTATAAAATCTGATGTTACTTCAAAATTTATTTTTTTTCCTTGATTACCATTATGAAGATCAACAGCAAATATCTTATAATAATTATCAGATAATTTTTTTGGATATCCCCAAAGGTTAAATGGCTTTTTTGAAGAGAAAATAGTTTCTACAATATATTTTGCATTTAAATCATTTCTTTCAAATTCAATATTAATTGGTAAACCTTCTAAGCTATTATCACTATAATTTATAGCAAATTCCTTTTCTATATTATTAATCTTCTCTTTGTATTCATCATAAATTTTATTAATTAGCCACAAATGTCTATTAAAGCTTTTTCCTCTAGTAGAAAATTTACCATTATATTTAATATCATCTAAAATTTTATTTTCTCCTTCTCCTGAACTGGAACTCACACTTATTCTGGAAATTCCTGTAGAATAATTAAATTCATCATTATTCTTTAATAAATCAATAAAGTCATTCACTTTCTTTTGAGTACTTCCATTTACGCTAAAATTAATACTTTCAGCTTCGTAATCCTCTTTCCCTTTTTCAGCAATTTCATTATGCTTTAATGAAATCCCCCTCCACATTGAATACTTTTTTGTTTTTTGAAGTAAATTCTTTGTTAGCCAAACTCTGTCTAATGAAGGAAAAGTTCTTAAAAGTTTTCTCATTTTTTCATCTGAAGATTCACTATCAAAAGCAGTATGAATCTGCCAAAATCTTTGATTAGAGACTGCATCTAAAAATAGTTCTACTTCATCTATTTTTAATTTAAAAAAATTCTCTTCATCAGTTTCATAAATATCTAAATCAAAATTATTATTTGTGCTATTATCTACAAAAAATTTATTAATATCATTATGACTGACAACTTTATTCTTACCTACGTGTCCTTCTATTAAATAAGTTTTTATTAAATTTTGACCAAACTTTTGTTTAAGATCTTTTTTACGATCTTCATAAACATTATTCATAATATCAGTAAAAGTAGAAAATAAAATACGCCTATTTTTCGCATTTATTTCCAAAGTCTTCACCTCCTTTTTAATATTAGTATTTACATATATAATCAGTTTATTAATTAAATTGTATATTAGTTATTATATTTACATGTTAACATAAAAAAACTAAAGATTAAATACCACTCTAATTATTCATATGGAATAAAGACATAATTGCAAAAGCAAAATGTCACATAACGTCCCTGGGATTCGCGACGTCATATATTTATTTCATTACTAATTATAAATCTGAATTTCATAAGTCATTGCGGCAACAATAATCTCTAACACTTATGATGTCGCTAACCCTATGTTATCTGATGTTCTAGGTTTATTATTTCTCATTTTAATATTTAAAACGATATCTCCATTAATTCTCAACAAAAATATAATTGTTTTAAACTATTTTTAGTTTTCAAGATCTTTCCAAAGTGGTTCCAAAGTGGTTTCAAAGTGGTTTGAAGTGTTTTGAATTTTACAAGTGTTTTGATTTACCAATGTTTTTTAAGTCTTTTCAAAAGGCTTTTTACGATTTTCCAAAGTGATTTTTAAAAGAATTTAATTTATAATCTTTTTGGTTTTATATAAGTGTTTTATCTTTTTGTATTTTTATCCTAGAATGTCAGATAACGTCCCGGGGATTCGCGATGTCCCCCTGTAACCTAATATATAAAACGCAAGTCATTACTTCTACCGCTAAACTTTTAATTCTGCTTTAATAAGTAAACCTTGGGGATGTTGCTAATCCCCTGTTATGCGATGGAAATGGCGTACGAATTTAATCTATATCTACTTCAAAACTTTCAACTCTCAACTAAACTAAAAAGCTGACAATATATTCAGTTTACTTATTCGCTATTAATCCTCATGACAGCAGAAATTGGATTTCTTTCAGCCAGCCAATGACGACACCACCTTGCTCCCCTTATTGCTCAATATTTTAATCAAAACACTCGATTGTCAAACAACCTCAAGCCAATAAAACTAATTCAAAACTTCTACTAAACAAGAATATATAACTACAAACAATAAAAATTCCTTTAAAGTAAAAATATTCTTATATAGCTATAAAAAAATAGCAGAAGTTATTCACATTCTACTATTAAATTTCACCAAATATAAATCTTTCCCCTTCTCTTCCAATGTTTTTAAAACTGCTTTTATTGGCTGGCTGATACCTGAAGTTTTCAAAAAGCAGATAATTTACACTTACCCTATCTAATCTTCAATAACAATTCAATTTAAGCAGCTGGTTTAATTTCCCCACCAATAAAGCTAGCCATTTCTTTCGCATAACGTTCCTGGGGTTCGCGACGTCCCCAATTAATGCTCCAACTCCTAGTCAAAACTACAATCTAACATAAGTCAGCCTCACTTTCATTTATACTCCCAAGTTGGGATGTCGCTAACCTGCTGTTATCCGATGTAATGACGGCTTTATATTAATTAATAATCCCTTGCTCTTTCCAATAATCAAAATGTCGATGCCAACCTGTTTTATTATTAGGATCACATGCTTTTAATTCTTCTGCAGTCGGTGGTACTGAAACATCTCCAAATTTATCTACAAAAAAACTAATACTAGCACCAGAACCCTCTTTAACCACAAAAGAATCTTCACCCTCATTCCAACCATTCGGTTCTATTTCAAACGTACTTCTTATCCAATCTTCCATTTTTTTAGGAGTAAAATCTTTTTTGAAGTTTTGACCTTCTTCTATTATTCCATCATCAACCCAATTAACAAATAATTTATTCCACATATAGTGACTCTCATTTTCTGGGATATTTTGTTGTAATTCTGTTGCTGAAGGTGGTACATTTAATAAACCATAAATTTTTACAAATTTACGAATAGAAGATTCAGACCAAGATCTTCCTTTTAATTGTAAAAAACCTGGTTCCCCATGTTTTTCTTTACAATTTCTAGCCCATACCTCCATATTATAATACTTATCAATAACATCACTCTTATCTTCTCGTTTAAAAAAATCTAAAGTCTTTTCAATAATATTTCTTGGTTCCTTTATCCATTTTAATTTCCAATAAGCCAAATTATCATTATCAAATTCAATTACTTCTTTTTCACCTATATGTCTAACTTTTATGTATAATTTTTGACTTGTAACATTATTAAATTTATTTATACTATTAATTTTTATTGTTCCTGAAGGAGATTCTTTTATATTCCATTTTGTTTTTATCTTAACTAATTCACTTGGAAGAACTCCTAATTCATTTTTATCTTTTTCAAGTACAGTATTTTCTTTTGGGTTTTTATATCTGGCGTCTATTAATACTTCCATATTATTATTATTCTCTGATTCAAATGTAGCACTTACATCAACAGCCGACCCAAATCCAGTATTTTTAAGTATTATTTCTCCTTCTACACAATACTTGAACTCTGAATCATACACTAAAATAGTATTTATTTCTTCACTTACAATATCCCATGTAGGTGAAATTGAATCATCTCTTTCTTTTCTTGCTAATTTCAACATTTTTATTGAACTCCAAAGTGTAAGAATCGTTAATATTGCTGCAAGCATTTGCATAATACCTGCTATTCCTTGCCAATAATTCTTTTCTAAAATCGAAACTATTTCTTGAAATTGATACATATCAACCACCTCTAATATTAGTCATTATTTCGGATAACGTCCCTGGGCTTCGCGACGTCTCGCTACTGCTCCTATACTTCGCCTATTCTCCTAAATTTCATAAGTCAGTACTACAACCCTGCCCCAT
>NZ_JAFBDQ010000028.1 GCF_016908315.1 Halanaerobacter jeridensis
TTTATTATTAATAGATGATTTTATTTTGTATATTATAAATAAAGTGAATGAATATATATCTAAAAAAAATGAAATAAATAATTTTGAGATGAATAATCGGGATAATGATGATTTGTTCCAAAATTTTATGGAACAATTAGAAGATATTAAAAATTCGGAAGATGAAAAAGTAATTGATTGGTTGCATCAAGAAGTATTTAATCAGCATAAAGTTATTGAAGCTACTTTATTAATTGATTGTGTAGATAAATTTTTAAGATTGGAAAAAATAATTTCAAATGTTAAGAAAGATATTTCTAATTTGAATTTGGAAAAAAATGAGAAATATTTTATTGAATTAATTCAATATTTTTATGATTTTTATGATAAACTTTCAAAAAATAATATTATTAAAGATAGCAACCGTTTAATTAAAACTATAATTAGAAATATTAATGAAGAAGATAATAAATTTGAAGTTTTAAATGATGAAGGGGTTAAAATACAACAAAAATTTAATTATAATACTGGTGATGATTTAAAAGTAACTCAAACCGAAACAATTGAAGTGGAAAAAAGTAAAGAATTTAAGCATGAAAGAGAAATTAAATTGAAAGAAAAAAAATTTGATTTGTTAGAGGAGAGATAATTTATGGTTGGAGATGGAGAAATACAATTAGTAGATATTTTTCTCGAAGAATTAAATTTAGATAAGTTTGAAGCGACTGGAAGCAAGAAAAAATTTTTAAAGAATAATAAAAAAAGTATGGAAGAAGAAAATCAAGTTATAGAATTATCGGGACAAATAATGTATAGTCCAGAAGATGAAGAAGCTTTTAAATATATTTTTGGAATGGAATTTAAAATGGAGGGAGAGTTTAAAATTTCATTAGTATATGAAACTTATTTTATTTTAAAAAATAATAACTCTCTTGAAATTAATGATAATATGTTAGCAGAAAGATTTAATTACCATATATGGCCTTATGTAACAGAACAAATTAATAATATCACATCAAAGATGGATCTTGATGGAGGTATTATTATTCCATCGTATGGGATGATTTCTAATGAGTCATAGTGAAGTACTTGATTCTTTAAATGTTGAAATTATTTCTCCCAAAGATGAATCAAGATTTGTCTATATTAATGATTATGATGTTGTTAATTTGTGTGCCTTTTTATTGAATAATAAGGATTTTCTTGTTTATGCTGGTTCAATTTTGAGTAAGTGTACTAGTATTAATGATCTAGATATGCATTTGGAACAATTTTATTTGGAGAATTATGGTGATGATTTATCAGATAAAGAAATAGAAAATAATAATAAATTTGTTCAGTTAATTCATGCTTTATATTCTAATAATAGTGAAGAGTCTGAACTTGGCAAAATTCGTGGTGCTATATTAGAAAGATTAGCATTATTATTAATTTTAAATCGATATATGTATATAGAAGATGAAAATCACTTCTTTTTACCAATAAAAACTGATAGATTAAGCGAAGGGTGTCAATTAAATGTAGATTGTAAAGTTAAATGGCATAATAGAAATTGGACAACCAATAATCCCATTGATGTTGCAGGTTGGGATCAAAATGAATTAGTTGGAGAATTCTATGAGTGTAAAGTTAAGATTAGAAATATTAAGAGTTCAGATGAGGAAATATTGTATAAAATCGCTGATATTTGTGATACTAGCCCTGATATTAATAACTATAATGTTGGTATAGTTACTTTTTCAAATACAATGGGTGTTAAATATTATTTTAAATATTTAGATGAAAATAAAAGTGATAAAGTTCATATTTACGGACGAGATAATATTAGTCAATTATTAAATTGTAATTAAGATAAAATATTGCACTTCTTTTCATTTTCTAATCAGGATTGTCTTTTATTTTTGAATTTGGAAGTAGGATGGAATTGATTTTAGCTGTTCTATTTTAATTATACAAGATGGGAACGCAGTAATTAATCCTGGAGTAACAATTGGTAGCAATACAGTGATTGGCTCAGGTTCTGTAGTAACTAAAGATATTCCTGATGGAGTTGTAGCAGCAGGAAACTCTTGTCGGGTGATCAGAGAAATTACTAATGAAGATAAAGAATATTGGAATAGATTAAAAAATGAATATTATAAAGATGTAAATGAGTAATATTTTAGACACCCTATTCGAGGGTGTTTTTTCTTTTTTTGATATATTTTTAAGCAATGAGTGAATATTATCCTTGAAAGTAAATGGAATTTAATGTAAAATAATTTTGATAGTGTCAATATGTTTACTGAGTATGATGAGTGCTTGTATAGGAGATTCTAATAAAAGTGCGAAAATAAAGAATGAAATAAACCCTGAATTATATACAGAAAGTGGTAATAGCAGAAATGTTAGAAGACGATTTATCTGATATGTATAATCAGAAAAGAGTTTTGTATCTGTCCTCAATTATAGAAAGATTGCTATAATTAGTACATATGTGGTATAATATTAGATAAAGCATATGATTTAAGAAAGTTAGACAATATAGAGTTAAATTCGGAATGAATTAAGATTGAAGGGGGGAAGAGGATTAATGCTTGAAGAAGTAAAGCGAAAAAAAAATGTATTAGATAATAATAGACCACTAGATAAAAGAACAGTAAAAAATATTAGAGAAAAATTATATTTAGATTTAACTTATAATTCTAATGCAATAGAAGGTAATACTTTAACTTTAAATGAAACTAAGGCAGTATTAAAAGATGGGATCACTATTAGTGGAAAGAGTATGAGAGAACATTTAGAAGTTGTTAATCACCAAGAGGCTATTAAATATTTAGAAGAAATTATAGGAAATAATACCAAAATCAGCGAGAGAGTAATAAAACAAATTCACTATCTAATATTAAAAACTATTGATACCGATAATGCTGGAGTATATAGAAATAGAAATGTTACTATCCAAGGTACAGATTATATACCACCCGAACATTATATAGTACCACAAAAAATGACTGATTTTATTGATTGGTATCAAGAAGAGTCTGATGAGTTAAATTCTATTGAAAGAGCTGCTAAATTGCATAATGAGTTAGTCAAAATACATCCTTTTATAGATGGGAATGGTAGAACAGCAAGACTATTATTAAACTTAGAACTTATGAGCAAGGGGTATCCAATTGTTATAATCGAAAAAGAGGATAGACCAGAATATTATGATAGTGTTGAAGCATATTCTACTAAGGGTGAACTAAAAGAATTTACTGAGTTAGTAACTAAAAAATTAAACAAAAGTTTAGATTTATATTTAGATATTCTAGATTTGAATAGTTGAAGAATAGTAACTGGGCAATTAATGATTAACAGCAAAAGAAAAATAATAGTTTAAAAAGGTTCACTACTTATAGTGAACCTTTTATTAGTTTATCTCTCGATTTTATCCATAAACTTTTCTTCATCTACTATATACCTAACATGTGTTCCTTCACCAATCTTAGTATGTTCATCTTCTACAGTGACATCAAAAGTAAGTTGCGAACCATTAACTTCAGTTAATTCTACCGAGCATGTTACTTTCTCTCCTACAGGAGTAGGGCTCAAATGTCTAATATCTACTTTAGTACCTACAGTAGTCTTATTATCATCTAATTTTTCTGCCACAGCTTTGAGAGCAGTATTCTCAATAAACGCAATCATAGCTGGAGTACCATACACAGCTAAATTGCCTGAGCCTAATTCTTTGGCAGTATCTGTTTTCTCTACGGTTGTTTGTTGTTGATAAGTTAATCCTTCTTGTAAAATAAATCCCCACCCTTATTTTCTTATCTGTTAATAAAATATCATAATTACTAATCTTTTTAAAGAAAATTATTTTTTTAATTCAAATACAAGGAACTTTATTATTGCTCTAGAATTTACAAATTAAAGTGATTTACATAATTTTGACGAAATTAATCCCAATAATTAATTAGATAAGTAAAACAAATGATTTTTTGAATATTGATACTTTGAAAAAAGAATAATATTTTTTGCTCTATAACTAATAATAATAGAAAAGAAGGTTAATATTTAGGTAGGTGAGGTGAGAAAAAGATGACAGAATATAATCAAACTTTAAATTTATTAATAAAGAATGCCACTAAAGTTAATAGGCGTAATAAATCATTGTTAATGAGAAAACCTAGAAGAACTAAAGATTTTGATTTAGCTACAGCTTCAAGTTCTGTTAAGCAGATACAAAAGACTTTGTATCAATTTAAGCCAGGACAACATAGTATTATCAAATCCACTTTTGGAAATACTGAAGAAGAGAAAAATTCCTATAAACTGAATAAAATCAGACGAAAGAGTAATCTAATTAGAGAAGAAACAGGTACTTCGCCCTTAGCTATTGGTTATCCTTTTTTCTCTGGTTTTTTAAGTGACTGGTATCGGGGACCATTAGTTTTAATTCCAGTTGAGCTTAAATTGAATCAACAAAGTAATCAAGCAAGCAAATGGGTATTTGAAATTGATGAAGATGCAGAAGTCAGTATTAATTTAGCATTATTGATTTCTCTACAGCAAGAACTAGGGATTGAGTTTGATCCTGATGGAGTACCACAATGGGAAGCTAAAGAGGTGCAGGAGAAGCCAGCTGAATTTTGGCAGGAAGTGCATGATTATTTTCCGGATGATTTAATTAAAGGGTGGTCAGTCTTAGAAGAAGAAATAGAAGAACTGCCGGAAGTTGCAAGAGATGAAACTCCAGAGAGATCTGAGCAAGGTGGTAAGTTTGAATTAAAACCTTATGCTATATTAGGTCATTTTCCCCAAGGGAAGAATCCGTTGGTTAATGATCTAATTAAACTCAAAGATGATTTGGCCCAAGGAGAATTATCTGATTTAATTGAACATTTATTAGGCTCTAATTCTGATGATACAGTTAAGGAAGTAGTTGAAGAAGAGGTAGTTAATATTGATGATTTTAGTGCAAAAGATAGATTGAAAATTATGCCTGCTGATGCTACACAAGAAGAAGCCTTATTGCAGTCGCAAAAAGCAAAATCTTTAGTAATTCAAGGACCACCCGGTACAGGAAAGTCCCAGACAATTGTTAATTTAATTGGAGATTCCCTTTATCATGATGAACAGGTGTTATTAGTTTGTGAAAAACGAGTAGCTTTAGAAGTAGTGGATAAAATGCTGCAGAACTTAGGTCTAGATTTTTTAACTGTCTTAGTGGGTGGTCGAGGTAGTAAGCAGCATCAAGCACGTAATCATGTATACAATACTTTGCGCCAGGTAGCTCAAAGTAGAAAAGATGGCGAAAGAGTTAGTTTGAAGCGCTATAATCGTAAGGTTGATCGGAGTGTGAAAGAGTTAAATAAGTTACATGAAGTTTTAAATCAGCCAGTAGTTGATGATGCTCCAGAATTATCTTTACAGCAACTCTATAAAGAGGTAGAACCATTGGACAGAGAAATAAGAGAAGAGTTGAGTTCAATTTCAGAAGTAGATTCGTTAGAGATTTTAGAACAGAGCTTAGATACTATTGAACATTACTTAGATTTAAATTCTGATGTGAAGAATGATTCAATGTGGAAGAAAAGATCAGCCGGTGTGTTAGCGACTGAAAAGTTTTCAGAAGAAAAATTATTTGAAATCATAGATGCTCTTAAAGAAATGAAGACTATTGCACCTTTACAGCGGGCAATAGAAGAACAAAATTATGAACAGGCTTTAAGTGTAAAGAGTGGCGAAGATTATATAGACCAAGAGTCTTTAGAAATTATAGTAGATAAACAAGATAGCAAACTACGCTTTTTATCCCCGCAGTGGATTCAAGCTAAATTTAAATTATTAATTGATCACCGTCACTTAAAAGAAGAAGCTCAACAAATTAATGAAGAGATTAAGCAATTAAAGCAGTGGTTTGATAGAGAGTATATTGCTAATAATCTTGAATCAACTAAGGATGAATCTGAAATAGTAGATTTTGCTCAACAATTAGAAGAGGATTGGGAGAAAGATAAGCATATTTTAAATCGATTAGATAAAATTTATGAAGAGCAGAGCTCTGATTTTGCAGCAGACTTATATCAATTGCAGGAGTTAGCTACTCAAAATGATTTAAAAGCAGTAGATATTTATGAACAGGCTATTAAAACAAGCTGGCTCGAAGAAAAACAGCGAGAACATCCTGAATTGAATTGGTTTATGAACAATAAATATCAAGAACTCCAAGAGCAATTAGAAGAAAATTTAACTACTAAAATTTCTAAAGGTAGTCAGTATTTAAAGAGAAAATATAAGCAACGGCAGAAAGAGATTTTAAATAGTTCGCAAGGGCAAAGGATTATTAAAATTTCTAATCGTCAGCGCAAGTTACCATCACTACGTAAATTTTTAGCTGACTATGGAGAGATTATACGAAATATTTTACCAGTTTGGCTGGCGAGTCCTGATCAAGTGGCTAAACTGTTCTCTTTAGAGGATAAATTTGATCATGTTATTTTTGATGAGGCAAGCCAAATTCCATTAGAAGATGCTCTGCCTGCTTTGGCCCGTGGCGAGCGAATAACAGTAGTAGGAGATAAAAAACAGATGCCTCCTAATCGTTTGTTTCAGCGGACTCTTAATCGTGAAGAATCAGATAATTTAGCTGAAGACGAACAGACTAGTTTATTAGATGCAGCAGCGGATGTGTGGCCGGATAAAATGCTGAAATATCATTATCGGAGTCAACATCCAGAATTAATTGAATTCTCTAATCAAGCCTTTTATAATGGGCAGCTAAAGATTGCTCCTAATAATCAGTTGCATCAAAACGATTATAGAGCAGTTCAGTGGCAGCAAGTAGATGGTAGTTGGGAAGATAGAACTAATCCTGAAGAAGCCGCAAAAGTAATTGAGTATCTCTTAGAAGAACTTCCTACTGCCCAGCAAGAAGTAGATAAAACACTATATGGAATAGTTGCTTTTAATCAAAGTCAAGCTGAAAAATTATTTGATACTTTACAGCAGACATTAGAGGATAAGCGCAGAGAAAAAGAAGAGCTAACAAAAGCAGAAAAAGATATTTGGGAATGGTGTATGGGAAGTAAGGTTAGTAATTCTTATGTGTGGATTAAAAATTTAGAGAATGTGCAGGGCGATGAAGTGAAACACTTGTTGATGTCGGTTGGTTATGCTGTTGATCCAGAAATGGGACGTGTGCCGAATAGATTTGGTCTTTTAAATCAAGAAGGTGGAGAAAAACGTCTTAATGTAGCAATTACTCGAGCTCAAGAGTCTATAACTGTTTTTTGTTCTTTTGATCCTGATTATGATCTTGAAGTATCAAGTTCTAAAAACCGAGGACCCGAATTATTCAAACAGTATTTGAGATTCGTTAAATATGTAAGTGAAGGGCAAGAAGAGGAAGTAGATGCTATCTTAGAAAATATAAATCCGAGCCGTAAACTAGATGATGGAAATGTAAGTTATTATGATTACGATTCCCCATTTGAAGAAGAAGTAGCAGAGGCTTTGCGTAAGCGAGGCTATGAAATTCATACCCAGGTAGGAAGTTATGGTTATAGAATTGATTTAGGAGTTGTAGATCCTGAAAATAAAGCTAGATATATTATAGGAATTGAATGTGATGGTGCTGCCTATCACCGTAGTAAATCTGCGCGAGAAAGAGATGTTTATCGGCAACTCTTTTTAGAAGAAAAAGGATGGCAGATAGAACGTATCTGGTCGCGAAGATGGTGGGAGAAAAAAGAACAGGTGTTAGATGAATTAGAATAAAAAATAGAAAAGGCAGTGGCGAAGACAGAAGAACAAGCTACTGAAAAAGTTGCATCAGAGCAATCCCAAAAGGAAGAAGTAGATTATTTGATGGAAGACATTGAATACAATGAGAGATTTAAAAAATTAACCCGCCGCATATTAAAACATTTAATTAACACTAAAGATAAATTCACTAATAAAGAACTACAGCAAGAACTAAATTATAAAGATACTGATGGAATCAGAAAAGCCTTAAAACCTTTACGCGAACAAGATATTGTAGAAAAAGAAGGACGAGGACCAGGGACTAGATATAAGATCAATCACCGCTTGAGTATTTTTGAAAGTAAGCAGTGGGCTTAAAAAATTATAGAATAAAGAAAAGAGGAGAAGCAATATGAAAGAAAATTTAAAAGATTGGCGGCTAGGATTTCTAGGTTTTATAGGATTTTTAGGAGTGCAAGCATTCCAGTTGAACCAGCCTAGTTGGTTACTTTATTTTTCATTCTTTAGTTTTTTCTCAGCCTTTAGATATAAAAAGGATGAGTTGAAATATCTAGGGCTATTAGGATTATTAGGGATTGTGTTGTATATTTTAAGTTTAGCAGGTTTTATTGTAGTTTAGAATCTGATAAATATTTAAGTTTTAAAATTATATTTTGTTAATCTGAATGTTAAATTAAATAAGAGAAAGATCTAAAACATCCGGGCCAAGTTTTGAGCCTGGGTGTTTTATTTTATACCTTCAAGAAAAATATAACAATTAATGGAGGTAATTGGAATAGTTTTATATAATAATAAATAGAGAAGAGTTGATATTTTGTAATTGCTAATGATGTATTAAAAAATATTATCTATACCCAAAACTGAGGTGAAAAAATGAAAAATCACAAAAAGTTAATACTTTTGTTAGTATTGATATGTTTACTTAGTAGTACTGCTTGTACATTTGGAAATAAAACAGAAAGAATAAGAAAAAAGATGAAAAGCTATCTTTATGATAAATATGGAGAAGAATTTATAGTGGATAGAATAGGAGCTAGGAGCAGTAGGGGACAAAAATTTTATCAGGCTAGAATTTATCCTAAATCAATAATAGGAACTTCAAAAGAGGGGGATGATTATTATTACGCAAGTGCAAGTGTAAACAAAAAAAGTTTTGGTAGATTAGGAAAAGTTGGAGATAGTTATCCATTAGTCAATTTAAAGTTAGATATAGAAGAATATCTTATGTCTAAAACAAAAAATATTTTTGGAGAAAGAATTTTAATGAAGATAAAAGCCCATTACAAAAAAAGAGAGCCAGGAAATAAAACTTATTGGGGATATAAGGTTAAGAGTTTTAAAAAGGCGAGAAAATTAATCGCTGAAGATCCTGAGAATAGGATGATAGAGTTAGAATTATATGCATATGTGTTTGATCGCATAGAAGATAAAGCAGAAAAAGAAGAAAGAAGAAAAGATATATTTGAGTTTGTACAGTATTTGAAGGATGAAAGTTTATTTGAATGTTTAGAGATGGGAGTTATATTTATAGATGAAAGAGTATTAGCAGATAGTTATGATAAATATGAGCGTAAAGTATATTACTCTGATAAAGTAAAAAAAGCAATACAAGGAGAAAGAGTAAAGCTGCCACCAATGAAATTAAGAAAGGAAATGTCAAAAGAGTTACAGCAGGAGATAAATGAGATGAGTGAAAAAGAACTGTTGGCTAATATGAAAAAAATAAAGAAATCGAAATTAAATTATAAAAACTTAGATAAATATTATGCTACACATTATGGTTTTATCTATTCAGTTGGAAAGTTAAAAGAAAAGTATAATTCATCGTATGAAAAATATAAAGAAAAGAAAATATTAGAGCATTACTATTATAAGGATGAATCAGAAGTGAAAATTGGAAAGAACTTAGAGTATATATTAGATTAGAAAGGGGTTTGATATAATGCAAAATAATAATAAAAGAGTATATGAAGTGAAAAAGGGAGATAGACTATGGGATATTGCAGAAAGAGAATTGGGAGATCCAACTCGATG
Organism: Halanaerobacter jeridensis; assembly: GCF_016908315.1. Classification (GTDB taxonomy): domain Bacteria; phylum Bacillota; class Halanaerobiia; order Halobacteroidales; family Halobacteroidaceae; genus Halanaerobacter; species Halanaerobacter jeridensis. Next base: position 9,754 of record NZ_JAFBDQ010000028.1, read on the forward strand.
GGAGGAAATAACTAAAAGTGATGGAAGTACTTTTAAGAAAGAAGAAGTTGAAAATTTGCAAGAAGGTGAAATACTAAATCTTCCGCCAATAACTCATAAAGAGTTATTAACATTTTCTAATTTGACAAATCTAGAGTGGCAATTTGTAGATATAGAAGGAATAATACAATCAAGAAAATCAGGTCAACAAGGAGAAAATATTCAATCCACTAAGCTCAATGATCTTTTATCAGATCCTAAATCATTTGTAAGTTATAATTCTGTGAAAAAATCATATTCATATCCATATCTTAAAAATAAAACGGGTGAAAATATAAATCTTACAGATGAAGAAAAAGAAAAAGGCTTAGCAGAAATGAGAAGCAAAGCTGGAATAGCGATGGAGTACCTAGAAAAATGGACTGAAGAGGGTAATCAAAAAGGAAAATTCATAGAAGACTGGGAGGTAATTTATGGAGCAGATAACTACAAAGTAGTTAAAGACTATATAGACCAGATACAAGCAGATGCTAATCCTAATAAATCTAAGGAAGATCTAGAAAGTATTGTTCCATCGCGGGAAAAAGTTGAACAAGATAAGAAGACTCGGGCCAAGATAAAAGCAGGCTTTGAACTAGGAGAATTAGTGATAAATGTATCCATTTTGAAAGGAGAAGTATCTTCAGGAAAGAAAATAGTTGAGAAAAAATTATTAAATGAATCAATTGATAAAATATCCAAGGGTACAGCTACAGCGGCAGTGCAAAAAGTAATCAAGAAAATTAATTGTACTCCGTTGAATATATTGTCGTTAATATATTTTAATAAAGGTTCGAAGTTAGAATTTGCTAAAGCTGCGGAGGGATTGCTAAAAGAGGAAACTTTGCAACATTTCAAGGAAGAAGGGCTTATAAGCAGAGAAGAACTTAGTGAGTATTTAAAGAAAAATTCTATTGTCCAGGTTACTCAAAATATAGATATGTTTAAAACTGAATTTAAAGTAGTAGCATTAAAAAAAGGAAATACTATAGTAGTCTCATATCAAGGAAAGAGACCGAAAGATAATAAATTACTGCCAGAAGAATTTGATTATTTACAGATGGTATGTGATAAATTACGGCGCAGTGGTGATTATGATGAGCAAAGTAATATAGTATTTACTGGTTATGAAGGTGGAGCTGATCTTAGTTTTTTAAATACATTATTAATGCCAAATAAGAGTGCAAATGCAACTTTATTTTATAATAATTTAAGAGAATTAAAAGATTATATGAATTTTACTCCTCATGATTTTAATAAAGAATATACAAAAAATATAAAGATTGATGCTAAAATAAAAGATATGGGTAAAAAAGTAGCGGATTATGCAGTTGAGTTGGCATTAACTACAGCATTAATAAAAACAGGGATTATTGGTGGGACAGTTACCTTAGGGGCAGGAGTTATTGGGATCCCTATTGTCATGATAGCTATAGGAATAATATTAGATTTAGGAATGGATAGTTATGATAATTCTAAATTAGAAGAAAAATATAATTCTTTAAAAAAGCTTGAATATATAAAAGATGAGAAAAGTATTGCTGCTAAAAATTTATCTCCAGAGCTTCCTGAGCATATCAGAAGAATGAATAAAGAAAATAATCCAGGGACAATAAAAGGTTATATTGAAGATGAATTTTTATATGGGGAACCTAGAAAATTATTAGTAAATAATTCTAAATTAATCTCAAATGATCTACTATCAGAAGCAGGAGATACAGTTAAAATGAAAAAAGATGATGCTCTTTACTTTCTATTTCAAAAGATTGAAAAAATCGTAGATTATAATTATAAAATAGAGAAAAAGGATTATTCAACTACAGTAGGTAGTCGGAAAGTAGATATAGAGTATGTAGTTTATCAAGAAGATATATGGGGACCTGAAGCAGCAGAATTTGCTTCGTTAGAAATGACGGAGAAGACTAAACTAGAAGTTTGTTGGGCCTTAGGAAAAAATTCACAGGATCATTATGAAATAAAAGGAATATTAGCTTATGATCCAACCCCTAATGATCAAGTTTTTGATTATCTTACTCCTAACAAACCACTATTTTTACCTTTGAAATCTGAAATTGCAGACAAAACTTTAACTGAAATTATTGCATCAATTTCAACAACTCAAGATGAAGATAAAAAGGAAAGATTAGCTTATTTTAAATATCAATTTTATAAGGTGGCCAGAAAATTAAAAAAGGATTTCGATGAACATCAAATGGTGATGAATTTAATTGAAATGATAGGAATTATGCAGAGAAAATTTCTAGATAAATGGCAAACTTCTTTTGAATATATTTATCCACTTACAGAGGGAATAAAAGCATCTAATAAATTACCATCCAAATCTCAATTATCAAAAGATAAAAAAGAGATAAGAAATGAATTTGCGTTTATGCCTTATTTACAAGATGATGGGAATATAAATCGAAATAATCCTCAATTGCATGATGAGTACATAATAAGTGTATTTAAAAGTATGATGCAAAAACATAAAGAGAGAATAGAATATAGCTATTATAAATCAATGTCTTATAATAGTACGATGTTTTCAGCAATGGCAGGGACAAGCTCGACAGTATTTAGTGAAAATGCACATTCAAAAGTCAAGTATGGTCTAGAGAAATATAAAGAGGAATATAGTCATGAATTCGAAGCAAAACTAACAAATGTTTCAGAGCAGAAAAAAGAGATTAATCAAGAGTTTTTGCAGTTAATTAAAAGAGTTCAGTATAGAGTGATGAGGAGCCCTTCCTATGATCCAGCTGTTGTAGTATTTTTTAATTATTATCAGCAAGTGTTTGATCTTTTAGAACAAGATCCTCAATTAGTGAAAAAATATTATCAACTTGAAGAAGTAAATGGTCATCAAGATTATCCAGATGCTACACATGTAATTACTATTCATCCAGATTATAAAAATAAAATAGAATATAAGTATAATCCGTGTGATGAAATAATCGGTGGTGAACTTAAATTATATATTACAGAAGAAAAAGAAGATAAACAAGCAGTTAAAGATAATTTGGATGCCAACTCAATTCCCAAAACAACTACCATAGAAAGAACTAAAGATTCAGAAAAGCAAAAGAAAAAAAGAGAAAATAAAAAAGCTACCGGAAAATCTTCTCCCAGTCCGAAATTTAGAGAAAAAAGAAAATTACTTAGAGGATTAAATAAAAAAAGCTCAGTTGAAGAAATCAAAGAAGCAGCCCAAATAGTAATCAGCGAAGCGCGAAGAAAAAAGAAAGTGATAATAGCAGAAATGTTAGAAGACTATTTATCTGGTATGTATAATCAGAAAAGAGTGGATGATAAAAAATTAAGAATATTAGATGCTGTTAAAACAGCTGAAGTAGAACTCAAATTAAAGATCGATAAAAATTTGGTATGGGAGATAAATCGTAGGGTTTTTTCTAACCCGGATTTTGAGCCGGGTCAAAGAATAAAATTTGATCTTAAAGAATCAATATTAGTTAATCCCTATAATGGAACTATAGAAGAATTTTTAAATCCCTCGAAGCAATCTAGATTAACTGTAGAAGCTGATTTTGAATTAAAGAAGGTCTTAAATCGTGATAAATTAGATTTAAGAGGAAAGATGATTTATACTTGGAAAAATAACTATCGTTGGTTAGCAGGAAGAAAGAAATTAGTCTCTAGCTACGGCTATATTGATGATTATTTATTCAAAAAATTAGCTGACAAGAGAGTAGCTAAAACTTATAAATTGTATTCTAACTGGGATTATTATCTTGAAGATAGTATCAGTTTAAATAGTTTAGGGATAGATTATTCTAAGCATTGGTACTGGAAAGGTTTTTGTATCTGCCCTCAAGTATAGGAGATTGCTATACTTAGTATATATGTAGTATAATATTAAATAAAGCATATAATAGTTTGAAAAGGTTCACTATTTATAGTGAACCTTTTATTAGTTTATCTCTCGATTTTATCCATAAACTTTTCTTCATCTACTATATACCTAACATGTGTTCCTTCACCAATCTTAGTATGTTCATCTTCTACAGTGACATCAAAAGTAAGTTGCGAACCATTAACTTCAGTTAATTCTACCGAGCATGTTACTTTCTCTCCTACAGGAGTAGGGCTCAAATGCCTAATATCTACTTTAGTACCTACAGTAGTCTGAGCATCTTCTAAGTCTGATACAACAGAATTCAAAGCTGTATTTTCAATAAAGCCAATCATAGTAGGTGTTCCATATACGGGAAGAGCCCCTGAAGCTACTTTATCTGCAGTGTCTGATTCTTCTACAATAGTTTCTTGTTGATAACTAAGTCCTTCTTCTAACATGTATATCTCCCCCTGAATTATTTGTATTTACTACTAAAATATCATATTTAGTTCTTCTTTTAAAGAAAATTATTATTATATTATTTAATAATTAGAAAGGATAGCAGGAAATTTCTTGTTCCTCTAGAATTTACAAAGTGAAGCAATGTATATAATTTTGATTAAATTAATCTACATAATTCTATCACACTAGGAGGAATAAAAAAATGAAAAAAAGACCAAGATCTATTACAATTATTGCCTGGTTAATAATTGGGATGGCAGTAATAACATTAGCTACAACTACTATTACACTACTTAATCCTGAATTCAAAAAGCAAAGTGAGAAATTAATGAAACAGAATAGTGCTCCACTTATGGTACAGTACATACTAATGTATTTAGGTGCAATGGTGTCTTTTGTAAGTGGTGTAGCAATGATTAATGCTAAAAACTGGGGACGAATTTTGTATGTAGGTTGGAGTGGCTTGAGTTTATTATTTGGATTTTTTACTTCACCGGCTAAAGGAACAGTAATTCCTAGTTTGATCTTTACTTTAGTAATTATCTTTTTTCTATTTAGAGATGTAGCTAATAAATATTTTACCGACGCTAAAGTAGAATAATAATAAAGGACCGGGCCAATTCTAAGCCCGGTCCTACTTTATTTGATACTACAGTCGATTTTTAACTATAGTTTTAATTTGACCTTGATTTAACTGCACTGGATTATTTTTAATTCCAGCTTTAGCAGCAATTTTATCTAAATCATTTTCTGTGACTCCATAGTGCCCTAAACGATCAATTTCAAGTTCGGCAATCCAATTTTCAATAATTTCAATTAATAAATTACAGTAACGATTGATCTCTTTATGGGTAGAAATATTATTAATTTCATTTCTTGATAATGCTGCTCCCGCTTTAGCATATTTTTTTAAATGGTCCTGATTATCTTGATTCCTTCTCAGCAGCATAATATTTACTTTTGTTGCTTCGCCTAGCAAAGTTCCACAGACGACACCATGAGGAATATCAAAATAACCGCCAATTGCTGAAGCAAGACCGTGGACTACACCTAAGCCTGCATTAGCTAAGGTGATTCCTGAAATCAAAGAAGCATAAGCCATGCCTGCTCTAACTTGGGGATCATCTCCTTTGACAGTTGCAGCGGGAACTAAAGATTGACCGGCATATTTCAATGCTTTTAATGAAAGCGAATCTGTCATTGGTGATGCTGTGGTAGAAGTATAAGCTCCTAGCAATTGAGTAATCGCATCTAACCCACTTGCTGCAGTTATATCTGCTGGACATGATGTAGTTAGCTCAGGGTCTAGAAGAGCTAGATTAGGAATGAAATTGTCATGGCGCAGTGACTTCTTAAAGCCATCCGGGCCAACTTCACTCAACACAGCATTTTTCGTTGCTTCACTCCCGGTTCCTGAAGTAGTCGGAACTGCAATAAAAGGTATCTTCTCTCCTGAATGTTCTTTGCCTGCTCCTACTTCTTCTAAGTATTCCATCACCGAATCTTGCTGAGTTAACATCGCAGAAACTGCTTTACCAGTATCCATGACGCTACCGCCGCCGATAGCCACAACAGAACTTATGTTTTCTTCTCGATATGTAGATGCTATGTCATCCACTAAAGCAGGGGCTGGTTCAGAAGTTACTTTGATAGTAGAAAATGAAATGTTATGTTCCTGTAATCCCTTACTTAGCTCATCAAAATGTCCTGCTTTGTATAATGAAGAGCCACCAGTAATTATTAAAGTATTTGTACCATAGTTGGCTATGATATTAGGAAGTTTGCTAAAAGTACCAGTCCCAAAAATTATTTCAGGTGTTGGAGCAAAATTAAAAGTATTGTCTAGCATAAATAATCCCGCTGATTTATATCTGCTCAAAGCTAATCAAAATTAACAAATGAGTAGATTACAGCGTTAACACCAAAGTTACAGTGTTCTTATCCACGAACCC
>NZ_JAFBDQ010000029.1 GCF_016908315.1 Halanaerobacter jeridensis
ATTTCTGAATGAATTTTAATATGTTTGTTCATATAAATATTAACCCCCTTGTAAATTTCGCCTAACGTCCCTAGGGTTCGCGACGTCTAGCTCAAACCTCCTATAACTTGTCCATCCTCTAAAACTTTCATATGTAATTTCTACTTTCACCTAAACTATTAGCCTAGATGTCGCTAACCCTATGTTAGCTGAAGTACACATCGAATCAAAACAATTCTATCAATGAGTCATATTCTTCAATAGCATACCTATCTGTCATCCCTGATATATAATCTGCAATTGTTCTAATACCATTTTCTTCATATAATTCATAAGTAGATTTAGGCAAGGTGTCTTTAGGATATTCTTTATAATATTCATACAACACTTCTACAATTTTTTCTCCTCTCCTATCCATTTCTTTTATTCGGAAATCATTAAAACATTTTTTATTAATATATTTATGAAAGTCATTTACTAATTTTTCTATTTTATTGAGTTTAATATATTCTTTATCTATTTCATAAGCCCTTATATCATCCTCTAAATTTTCTTCTGCATCTTCTATTAATTTAGAAACTAAATAATCTACTAGGTGCTTAATAACAGTTTCTTTCATTAAATCTTTATTACAATTTTCAATCTTCTTTGTAAAGTTCATATTTCTTTTTTCTATAAAATATTTTTGGAGATTTTCAAACAACTCATGATCTAAAAAATCATTTAAAGATACTATTTTATAACGCAAAAAATCATCCATATCATGAGTTATTTGAGCTATTTCATCTGCAACTGCAACTACTTGTCCTTCTAAAGTTACAGAAAAATCTTTATCTAAATATAGACCTTCACAAAACTTTGGTAAGTTAGCATACTTATCAGTATGCTTTAAAATCCCTTCTAAAAGAGGTATAGTAAGTCTTAAACCTTTATAACTGTATTTTTTCTCTAAACAATTCAATATTCTAACACTTTGTATATTATGTTTGAAATCTCCTACATTGTCTTCATTTAATAACTTATTTAACTTTCTTTCAGCTACATGACCAAAAGGAGTATGTCCAACATCATGTCCTAATGAAATAGCCTCAACCAAGTCAATATTTAATCCAAGTTGGGTAGCAATTGTTCTTGCAATCTGGGAAACTTCTAAACTATGAGTTAATCTTGTTCGCAAATGATCACCGGTTTGTGTTAGATAAACCTGTGTTTTATACTCCATTCTTCTAAAAGATTTTGAATGTATTATTCTATCCCGATCTCTTTGAAATTTTGTTCTAATTGGATGTTGTTTTACACTATCTACTCTTTTGGCATTATAACTAAAACAAGCATATGGTTTCAAATCATTTTTTTCTTTTTGTTCCAGATCTTTTCTTTTAATCATTCCCACACCTCCAGTTTTCTAATGTGTATTTCAGCTAACGTCCCTGGGATTTGCGACGTCCACTATTGCTCCTATATTTTTGCTTATCCTCCTGAATTTCATAAGTCAGCGCGTGCCCCTTGCCATTATCCTCTGCATCTGATGTCGCTCAATCCCATGTTATACGATGCAGCTGCTTTTGCTAGAACGTCCTTTCACTGCCCAATTCTCAAGAATATACGCATAAGCTAAGCACTTCGCAAGCGTGAGAAAAATCAAAATTTTGCTTAAAATACTTAATCAGCAAAACAATAATTTGATTTGCTACCGCTCCTATCTCAAACCTTGCATTATAGAAAAGAGATTTCTAGAAGTTAGAGTAGATAATATTAATCTCCACTCTTGATATTACTATCCTACAAAATTATAATCTACTCTTACCCACCCAAACCTACATCTAAACTTTCTAACTACTCTCCAATTCTGCTCCTCTTACTAACCCAAATTCTATATCTCATAAAATCTTGAGACCAACTCATGTTAGTTTTGACTTTTAAAATATATTTAAATGTTTTTTTATCTACTATAACTTCTTTGCTATTAACCTTGCTCGCTGCTACGAGTAATCTAAGCTTAAAATATTATAAAAAAGCAGGTGTTTCGTATAACGTCCCGCAGCTTCGCGACGTCCCACTAATGCTCTTATAATTTAGCTTAATGCTCCCTGAATTTCATAAGTCATTCTCAGCTCCATTTATGCATTGCAACTGGATGTCGCTAAGTTGCTGTTATAGGAAGTCGGGCGTCTTCCAAAACTATTCTTCTTCAAATAAACCAAGTTCTATATCTGCAGAAGATATTATCGGGCGAATTTGGGCTTTTAACCATCTTGCAAATTTTTCCCCTTTCCCTATCAATGCATTATCAACTGTATCAGGGTCAAAATTAAATTTCCCAGTTAAATAACCTATTTGACTAGAAAACTCTCTTAAAATAATTTCCGGTAACTCATTTAAAAGAATTGCCAAAAAATCTATCCTTTCTGTCTCAGAACCTTTTTTATATTCTTGTGCAAAATTCTTAGTAATTAAACCAATATACTTTTCCATAATTTTCATACTATCGTCATACAATTTATTTATGTATTGTTCATTTACCATTACTGGAGCATTAATTGATTTTAATATTTTTGTAAAATTTATTCCCCAAATAATCCACAAAACCTTTTTTGCTTTAGAGTTTAATTTTAATTTATATTGTTCAAAACACTCTTCAATCAATTTACTCTCTCTATAAGAACAATAAAATTCTACATTTTTAATCAATTGAATTAGTTTCTTAAAGGAAATATCTAACTCTAATAATTCTTCTATATTTATTTTCTCTTCTAATCCACTCATATAATTAATTACTAGCACTAACATATTTAATGCCTTTTTCTTCTCACCACTTTTTTTATAAAGCAAGGATAATTCTCTTAATGCATTAATATCTTTTTCATATACTTCAAGTTTATATTCAAAAAAACCCTTAGCTTTATCTATAAATTGATTATCATTTCTCCATAATTCACTTAAAATTGAAGCTTTCAAATTTAGTAAAGCTTTATAATCTGGAGATATTTCGAGTCCTTTATTCACAGTATTTAAAGCTTCTTCATAATTATCAAGCTCAATCAAAAATCTAGCTTTCCAAAACCAAATATGCGGCCATCTATATGCTAATTCTTCTCCTTTCTTCAAAGCACCATTTAATAAAGCTAACCCTTCTTTATATTCGTTAAAAACTTTTGCTAATGTAACTCCCTTGCTAACTAACGCTTCTATATTACTTGGATTTAATTCTAAAGCTTTATCAAAACATTCAATTTCTTGCTCATGATTTCCTAAATGATAATAACATGTTCCTAGATTTTTCCAAATTAAGTCATTTTTATTATCCTCCAAAGCTTCTAAGTAATATTCTTTTGCCGTCTCGTATTCTCCTAAAGCACTTAAAGTGTTAGCCAAATTATAATAAATGCCCCAATTATCCAATTCAGAAACTAAACCTTCAAATATATTTTTAGCTAATACTAATTTGTGTTTTGAATTGGAGGAAATGCCATATTCCGCTAATATACATCCTTTGATCATCAATGACTGACTAAAATCAGAACTTATATCTAAAGAATAATTTATATATTTTAATGCTTTTTTATAATTATATAAGCTGTAATAACATCCTGCTATAGCATTATATACTAACTTATCATCTTCTGAATTATCCAATAAATCTTTCAGCTTAGGTATTGCCTTCTCATACTTTTTATTCAAATAAAGTTGCCAAGCTTTTTCCTCTTGTTGGTCTTTAGGAGGAGTAGTATTAGTTACTTGTTCAAGATTATTTTCAATATATTTTTCTGGAATTCCCAAATACTTCTTTGCTAAATCTTTATTTCCTTCTTCTAATTGCAATCTAAGCCAATCTCTATGATATATTTTTAAATCCCAACCGTAATCTTCTTTAGCTTTTTCTTCAAGTTTATCCATTTGATTTCCAGTAACATTTTGGGTAGTAACAAATACAAATTTATCTATCTCATGTCCATATTTTTTTACCTTTTCAAGCTCTTTTTTTAACTTGATTTTCCAATCTTTCCTTAAACTATACTGAAAAAACACTCTTTCATTCTCTCCATTTTTCCCCCGATGCAACTCAACTTCTGCATCTCTCCCCCTATCATGTACTCTTCCTAATGGAACAATATTTTTAAAACCATTTCTATACATTAAATCACTACATAATCTTTCAAATACAAATGGATCCGTTTCGTTATCAAGAGTCCACAATACTGGATTAAACAATTAAATTCCCTCCTCCATTCTCTACTTTTATATTCGTTTTTTGAATAGCTCAAGCCCGATTTCCTATAACGTCCCTGGGGTTCGCGACGTCATATATTTCTTTCATTACTAATTATAAACCTAAATTTTATAAGTCATTGCGGCAACAATAATCTCTAACACTTATGATGTCGCTAACCCTATGTTATATGACGTCTCCTTGATTTACATCCAAGGCCAAGCTTGTTTCTCTAAAATTTTATGTCCTAAAAACTTTTTTCTAAATTCTTTTTCATTTTTTCTAATCTGATTTTTTATTGTATCTAAATTATCTTTGAAGAAATTATATTTAATATAATTATTATCTTTATTAATTTTTATATCCTTAACCCATACCCAAAACCTTCTATCAACCCCCTGTAAAAATAACCTAAATGATCTCCAAGCTTTTACTTCATTTTCTTCATTTAAAAATTCATTAAACCAATATTTAGCATATATATTTTTATTAAATCTTTTAAGACTCTCATTTGCTACCTTATCTAACCAAGTTTTAGGTTCCTCCTTATAATGCTCCTGAAGAATTTCTCCTGCTTCTTCACTATTCAAAAACCCAAGTATTGTCATAGCACGGGTTTGCTTAAATAATATCTCAGAATTTATTTCTTCATCTATTTTATTCCATAGCCAATCACACGCTTGTCCAGTTTCAGCTAATATTGATAATTCTAATAAATCCTGATCCACTTTACATCTCTTTAAATAATTATTCCATTCTTTTTCTATCACTTCATTATCAGAAACATTAAAAACCGCATAATCAAGTAAAGGAATATGAGTATTTTTATCAGTAAAACAAACTATATCATCTATTTCATTTAACTTTCTATATAATTTTATTCCTTTTTCAGGAGTAATCTCAATCATTTTTTTACATATAGTTTCATACAAACCTTTATTAAAAATAACTTTTTTAATTGCATCTGGTTTCTCATCTAATACTGGTTCTATCAACCTATCTATTATTTCATCTTCCTTTAAAATTAATCCTATAACATCACTATCCAATCTCTTTACAAACCAAGTATTGCCAGCTTTCTTTTGCTTATTAACTATATTTTTAATAAGTTGAATATTTTTTTCTTTTTCCTCTTCTTTTTTTTCAGGAGACAATAATTTTTCTAGATCCTTTTCACTACTTTTTGAACCCCCTCCCCAAGAAAAGTTTCTATCAATAAATTTCACTCCATTAGAAGACCGTTTTGATCTATAAAAATCTATTGCTTTAACTTCTTTATCACTATTACATTTTACTTCAATCTTAGAAGTTAATTTTAATAAATCTTCATTATTATCAACAAATTTATCAATAAATAAATTTATATCCTCGATATATTGCTTAATATCTTCTTCGTTTTCACCTCTGCATTTTACTGCATATCCTAAATAAGCCGGATCAATAATATCACGTAAATTAGAATATGATATCTTTTCAGCATACTCACAAAGCAAGAGACTTCCCCAATGATTTTCTTTTAATCCATTCGAAGAATCCCAACACCAAGAATTATTTATCATCTTTTTCACTACTGGTTTATATCTATTTTTATAAAAAATTTCAAATGCTGTACCCCTTATCTCCGTTATATAATCATTATTAATATACTTTATGATTTTTTCTAATACTCTTTCCGGAATCTCTTCAGAATTAACGGACATAAACCACAAAATACGTGCTAATTTTTCTTCATCTGATTCGGTATTTAATTTATCTAATACTTTGTCCCAATCAGCGATTCTTTTAAACTTATACTTATACCCTAATAAATTTAACGCATTATTTTTCCTATCAATTAAATAATCCAATTGCTCATTCCAATCTAAATTAACTAATACAAGTTTAAATAAATATTGCTTTGCATATTCTTCTGCCTCATTAATATCTTTATCACTATGGAGTTTTTGCCAAATGTTAAAAATTTTTTAAATTCTTTTTCGGTAAATATTAAATAATGTTTTAATAAGAAAAAAGTTAATTGTTCCAAGGAAACATCCTTACGATTATTAAGATCTAAAACTATATTATGAATGAAATCTACTAATTTTTCAGGTGCAGATGTATAAAATATAGGTTCAATATCTTCTAATTTACTATCTTCAACAGTTTTAAATCTATTAATTCGAATATCACTTACATCAATACTTTCAAATAAAGATGGTAATTTTTCTTTTACTTTCTTAGGAACAGTTAAACTAGGGTCTATACAAAATGGATTAATCTTTTTAGCAATTGACATCAAATTTAAATCCTCTCTATTTAAACACTCTTCTATATCCTTGTGTTTCAATTGACCAAAAAACTTACATGGATCTTCCTCATATTTTTTCTTCAAAGGATGTTCAGGAAATAAATCATCTGGTAAGTTTTGTTTAATTTTATATGCTTTTCGACTACCTTCAAATGAAAGCAACCTATAAGCTGCCTTTTTAGTTATTTTGTTATCTATTGAAATAAGATTTTTTACCTCTTCTTTTATACCTTCCCAAACTGAAGATTGAGCAGAATTAACTACCCACTTGAAAAGTTTATATTTATTAGATCTACCCATAATGGACTCAGCAACACATCCTATTGCTATTGCATGAATAAAAACTGATCTTGGCAAATGGGAAATAACTGCTAAAGCAAATCTTCCTAGCCTTAATAAACCATCATTTTCTATAACCATTATCTTATAACCATAATAATCTAAAACTCCTGGTTCTAGTTTTAATCCTATACAAGATTCAATTTCTTCTCTTATTTCTTCCCCTTCCCTTTCACCTCGTCTTTGAAACGGAAATCCTTCTGGATGTATATAGCCTAACCATTTTTCAAAAGTTGATATAATAAAATCTGAATTCTTTAACAAATTATCCCAAGAAAGAAAAGCATCCATAATTAAATCTTGAACCCAGGGGTCATTATACTCATTTCGCCAAATTTTTTCTGCCAAAAGTGTATAAGATTTTTTATCTAATGGAAAATACGCAAAAAAGGTTTCTTGAACTTTTTGTCCACTATTTTGGCTATTTACCCAAGCAAACAACAATGAAACTTTAATATCTTCGGGACAGTCTAACATAAATGAATGCAAAACTGCAGCTTCACATATCTTTGCTTTAACATCCATCCCTATATATGGTTCAAGCCATTTTCCTATTACATCATTTAAGTTTTGATTCTCATTATATGCTTCTTCCGCTTGCTCTACTAATAATAATCCAAATCCAAGATTTAATAAATTTTCATCTACTTTGTATTTCCCACTTTGTCTTCTTAAAATCCCTCCAGTACATAAATCATCTAATAATATTTCTTTTTCTCTAATGAAACCAGGTAATAATTCCTCTACTTCACTTATTAATACTTTTTCCTTTCCCTTCTTATATTTTAAAGCAAGCTCTTTAATAATATTTCTAAAGCTATTATTATCTAATTCTGTTAAATTATCTTTTCTCTCCAATCTATCTTTCCAATCTTCATATATCAAACGTGCTGCAGTTACGTCTCCTGATTTAGTTATACGATCACGAAATTTAACCATTAAATCAAAATAACGAGGCTTTCGTATCATTGGTAATAAATCATTTGAAATATCATTTATATTTAAATCAAAATGACTAAGAGCTGCAGTTAATTCTTCATCATTATAAGGAGGAATTATCTCCTCTCTCTTGTTTAAATAACTCAAGTCACTAAAAACGCGTTCCCAATATGCTGTTCTAGAAGTAATAATTAAAGCAATCTTATCTTTCCAAGAATCATCTGATAGGTGTTCTAACAATTTTCTCCAATGTTTCAAACTATATCGTTCATTTATTCCATCAAGAACTATAAGCATTAATGGTTTCTCGTCTATTGATTTGTTTAACCAATTATCAATCTTGTTTAAACAAAACTCCAAATTATTAAAATTTTGTCTTTTATTTATGACATTAGCTAATATCTCTCTAGGAGATGTTTCATTAACATTCCTTGAAGAAAGAAATACTACTGATGGAAATTCATTATTTTCTTCTATTTTATTAGCAATCCAAGAAGCAACCGTCCAACTTTTCCCATCTCCTTCTTCTCCCAATACAGCTAAAAAACTTTTATTACTTCCCCAATTATAATACCAATCATCTATCTTATCCCATGCTAAATCTCTTTTAATAAGTGTCTGTGAATCTTCTTTAACATTAAGTAATTGTCCATATTCTTTTCTACTTTTATCTTCACTAGTAAAACAATTTATTAACCAGTTGTTTTGGAGTTTTTTCCAATGGTTATACCCAATTTCTGCAGTATCAAATTTATTCTTTAAATTTTTTAACATACTATCATAATTTTTATTTTGTCTAATTTCTTCAAACCTTAAACTTAACTCTTCTTTTTCTCCCTGAGACAATTTTGATTCAAGAAAATCAAAAATTATTTTTTCAGCTTGAGCATATAAAACTTCTAAAAATGAAATATCAGGAAACTCATTATTTTTTGAAATACCTTCAAAAACTATACCTTCTCTTAAAGCCTTATTCGATAACTCACTATGTAATTGTGAAGGAATAAACTTAGTGGTCACAAGAACCCATAAATCTAAAAATGGAATATAATCACATGCCTGATCCATTTCTCCTAATAACTCTCGAGAGTTCAGAGTAGTACTTTCCTTGTATCTTTTACATTCAATAGCAATTACACTTCCATCTATAAAATCTGAACTCATATCTCTCCCAAGCTGTCTTCCCGAATCGGCAAGATGAAACTTATATCCAGTTAAGTTTTCTAACAATTTTACTATTAAACCTTCAAACCCATCTGGTCCAGTAGAACTAAGCTTCTCATAAACTAAATCAATTGCATTAGAAGACATAAATAGATCCCACCTTAATATTTAAATATTTGCTTTATAATGTTTTTAAGGAGATGTCATATAACGTCCCTGGGATTCGCGACGTCTCGCTACTGCTACTTTACTTTTGCATATTCTCCTGAATTTCGTAAGTCAGTGCTTAAATCCTGCCCTATCCTCTGCACCTAGATGTTGCTAATCCCATGTTAGAAGAAGTTGCCGATGATTTATCATTAATCTCTATTATGCAACTAAACTATTTTAGTACTTTTAAAACTTAATTTATCAATTTCTGAAAAATAATTCTTTATGTTTGTTATAATTAAAATAAGTTGCCTATACTTATTCTACACTAACAGGGGGGGCTATAAAGATTGAATGATTAAAATATTTTGCGGTATTATTGATATTTTATCTATTCCAAGGATATTTATTATTTTTAATATCCTGTTCTTTATCTAGTATTTTTCAATAAGATATAGAACTAATGTCCAAATTACGTGAAATTTATAGTGCTTAAAACCATATGGTCAAGGTGAATTTACTTCTAGAAGTAATACTTTTGAATAGAAATTACCATGTTTGCTATCATAAATCTATCTCTTTCGAAGCTGTATCAAACATTTTAGACACATTTAATATTCTAGCAATCTCTACATTTAACTGCTACGCTAATTTAAAGAAACCTCCATAGTAATAGATTTAGTCGCACCTGCTTCTAATATTCCTGTCTCAGTAGTCCCTTGATAAATTCCACTCTCTACTTTCCCATTGATAGTTCCTGATAATTTAGCTACTAATGTATAATTATTATTAGATGGTAAATAAAGACCAATACCTCCAATATCACTTAAACTACTACCTGTTTTAGTTTTATTTTTTACTACTTTTGCATTTTTACCATTAATATCATAATCACTCTCTTCATAAATTATCAACTCTACTTCTGTAATTATAATCTTATCTTCTGCTTTTGTATTCACTGATTGTACACCAATTCCGCCTCCTCCTATTTGAAAATTAATCACAACTCCACTTTCTCCCACTTTTTCTACCTTCTTCACTCTACTTTCACTCTGTAAATTACCAGCACTATCCTCAGCAACAAAGAATATATCATACTCTGTTCCTGCATTAAGACTGTCAATTGTAATCTCTTTTATTGTATCAGCTGAAATTGAATTACTATTTCCAGCTGATTTTACTTCACTTGCTGTTGGCTTTGTTACTCCATCAGATATAACTTTATAATAAATTGTTCCCTCTTCATCTACTTGGGAACTTATTCCTACGCTACTTGCATCTGCTGTTGTTGTGATATTAGGCTCCGTTGTCCAGTTAGGAGCTGTCTTATCTATCGTTATTTTCATTGCATCTGTATTACTGGAAGTATTTCCTGCATCATCTGTCTGTCTTGCTACCAAATTGTGAGTCTTTTCTTTTGATAATGTCACTTCGGAACTATACTCAGTCCAACTTGTTCCTCCATCTTTTGAATACTCTATTGTTGCTCCTGTCTCTCCTGAAATCGTAAAAGTCTGATTGCTATTATATGTTCCCGTACTTATATCTTCTATTGTCGGGCTTGATGGAGCTACACTATCTTTAAATACTGCTACTAAGGTAATATCATTTGTCATCTCTACTGTTAGCGAATTATCTGTATTTCCATCATAACCACTACCTTCCCAGTGATCAAAACTATGTTCTCCTTTTCCACTAGGCGTAAGAGTTACTTCCTTACCTTCTTCATACTTATCTTTTAAAGGTTCTACTGTTACTTCTCCTGTACCATCTGTTTTAGGCTCTACTGTTAAATTATATTTCTTTACACTATCATCATCTGAACATCCTACTACTCCTACCAACAACATCAAGGCTAATCCTATTACTATCAATTTCTTAAAACTCATTTTTTGCCTCCTTATTTTAATTTTGCTTCTTTTATAAAATATATGTTTACACTTTCAACTCTTAGAGAATATAGTGCTTTTTATTTATTAACCAAAACACCTATAAATTTAAGTGTTGTAAACAAAATAACCTCTTGAAAATATTAAACTAAGGCAATTTCTTCTAACGTCCCTAGGGTTCGCGACGTCTAGCTCAACTCTCTTATAACTTGTCTTTCCTATAAAACTTACATATGTAATCCTTAACTTTGCCTAACCTCCTAGCCTAGATGTCGCTAACCCTATGTTAGATGAAGTTCAGCTTTATAATACAACTTATTTAGCTCTAAACAAACTATTATCTATAATAAAAGTCCTTTTTTAATACTTCCTTTATAAAACAAAATTATTGGCTATATAAAAATTTCATTTGTCTATTTATATATCACGCATAATAATTTTATTAAGTATGTTCAAAACTATATTCTCATAGTTTGAGCTCCTACAGCAAATCACTTATTATTAATATTAGTTAAAAGTTTATCATCTGGTTTATGCTTTTTAATATAATTTAATATTGTATTAACAGAAAACTCAGAAAATAATTTGTAAGACATCTTTTTAAGTCTTTTTTTATGTTTTTTAAATAATTTCTCTCCAACATTATTATCTAATAATTCTCCAGTTGACCCATTAAAATATAATGTATGATTCTTACCAAATATATCTTGATAATATACTTTGACAAATATTATTTCCTCTGCTTTTCCTAGGATTTTTTCATTTTTTTTAGCATGTTTAGCTAGAGTTCTACTTAAAGAAGATCTTTTTAAATTGTTTTTAAAGCCAATAAATTTATAAATTAAATTATTATCACTAACTATTTGCTTACTTACTCCAAAAAATGAATTAGCAGGAATATAATATTTATCAGTATCATATTTAACTTTTAAAAATACTATAGAAGAACATTTTAATTCATAGAAATTTCCACCATTATTGTATATATTGATATGTTGATTAATATATCTATCATTAATTCTTTTGTCACCAAGATAAGTATGTATATTAAAATGAGGATATACTTTTTGTCGGTAAATAACTGTCTGTTGCTTAGCTGTCTCAGCCTGTTGTTTAGCTATCTCAGCTTGTCTATCAGATATATAAACTCCAACACTGGAAACAATTATTGCCATTAAACTCAAAAGGACTTCCTGAGAAAAAATCTTATTAACAATTTTAGAAAATTTATTATTAACATCATTTTCACAAATGTATTTTCCGATAAAAAAAGAAATAACTGCTGTCAATAATAAAGATATTATATAGTATAAGTATCTCATTTAAATTCCTCCTAATTAAAAATACTCTCACTTATAGCTGAATTTCATCTAACGTCCCTAGGGTTCGCGACGTCTAGCTCCCCCCTACTATAACTTGTCCTACCTCTAAAACTTTCATATGTAATCCCGAGCTTCACCTATCCTCTTAGCCTAGATGTCGCTAACCCTATGTTATATGATGTTATTTAAATCTTATAAATCCATTATATTTGTATAAAACTCACCTCTTTCTGCAAATGTTCTCACTTTTTTATATATTGCATCTTTAAAATTAATCTCACGTTCAAAAATAATTGCAAGTTCTTGTACCGTCATTAAAATAATTCTCACTTTTCTCCCATCCGAAAAAGTTTGTAAAGCTTCTTCAGAATAACCAGAATCACTAATAAATAAACCTCTAGTAAAACCGGATTTTGATGCTACTTTTGAATTAAAATTAACTAAAGAACTTTTACCAACTGGATTTTTAGTCCATTTTGCTTCTAACAAATAAACTTCATTTTGAAACACAAAACTACCATCAATTTGTTCTCCAATTATTTTAAAACTTTTTTTTAGGATCTAAATCATTTTCTAAAAACAATTTATATAAAAATTTTTCAAACTTATACCCTCTTTTCTGAGGACTATTAATTTCTTTTAATTCATTCAATAAATTTGAGAATTTTGCAAAATCAAACTTATTTTTATTTCTTCTTTCTTCAGATTTATTTTTAACTTTTTTTGTTTTCTTTCCAACTAACCGATTCCCAATATCAACACATTTATTAAATGCTTTTTTCTCATCCTCTTTAATTCCAAGATGAGTTTGTTTATATTTTAATAATTCTAATAACAATTTGCCTACTTGTTTATCATTAAAATCTTTTATAAGTTTTCTTAATAATTTAGCTTTTGAAGCATAATTATATTTTTCATAAACATCTATTTGAAGACTATCAAAAACAAATCTTTGAAAATCTGTATTAGAAAAATCTAAAACATAGCCTCCGCCCATTTCAAATATTTTTTCAAAATATTTTTGTTCTGTAAATGATAAATTAGCCATAATCCTCCCCCCTATATAATAAAATTATAATGTTTAATAATATATTTTGGTTTCCAAAATGAAAATTACTAGACCATATATTATCAAATTTAGCAAATAACTATCTTCCCTTGCTATTTAACTACTATTTAGTATATTATTTTACTTTTATGCTCTGACTTTTGACTCCTTTTATGCGAAGAAACATTTTAAATAATGTCATATAACGTCCCGCAGCTTCGCGACGTCTCATTATTGCTACTCTATTTTGCCTATCCTCTTAAATTTCATAAGTCAGTGCTGCAATCCTGCCCTTCCTCTGCACCTAGATGTCGCTAAGTTGCTGTTATCCGATGTATCTCATGGACACTCATAAAAATATTCTAATCTTTCAAATAATTATCAAACCATTCTATAATCTTACGATCTCTTTTTTCTCCTTTGTTTCGCAAACCATGATATGAATTTGGAAAAATCATTAGTTTGTAGTCTTTATCCTCATTATTTAGTCTTTCACTTAAATTTTTAGCTTGTTTAACATCTACTTTACTATCCCATTCTCCATGCATAATCAAAACTGGAACATCTATTTCCCCAGGCCAATAATAAGCAGAACGGTCTTTATATTCTTGCTTATATTTTGATGGGGAACCTCCAATTAATTCTTCATATACTTTTTTCATTTTCATTCCTCTATCTTTATAATTTTGAATCAAATTAGAAACACCACCTATTACAGCTGCTGCCTCTATATCTACATTATTTTTTATAGCTAAATAAGTCATCATTCCTCCACGAGAAAATCCTAACATCCCTATTTTATCTTTGTTGACGAATTTTAAACTTTTAGCAAGAGGAACTAAATTTAAAACATCATTAATATCTTTTCCACCAAGTTCTTCTTTTCCTTGCCCACCATCTACTCCTCTGTATTGAGATGCTATTACTACATATCCTTGAGAAGCAAATGAAGAAAGCCATATTAATTTATTTTTATTTACTTTCCCAAACTCTCGATTCCCACCACGATTAAATATAATAACTGGATGTTTTCCATTTTCTTTTGGTCTTATTACAAATCCTTCTATTTTTAACTTATCACTTAAATATTTAATCTTATAATATTTGCATTTGTTAAAAAGATTTTCTTTTAAACTCTTTAGCTGAGCCTCATTAAATCTAGATTTAGATTTAGCATAAGGCATCATACTAAGTTTCTTCTGGGAAATGATTTTACCATTTGAATTTTTCAATGAATCTAGGTCCTGTTTCATTCCTGATCCTGCTATAAAATTAAGCCAAACAATCACTCCCAATAAACACAATAATATTTAAAAAATCAATGATTTTTTCTTCAAATCAATTTCACCTCTTTAAAGATAAATAATGAGATATGTCGGATAACGTCCCTGGGCTTCGCGACGTCTGAGCTTACTTTCGATAAAACCACTCTCGTTCGTTAAAACAAAACACTCTGATATAAGTCATCTCTACCTTCCTACTAAGGCTCATATGTCGCTAAGCCCATGTTATATGACGTCGGGCTGGTTTTAATTTAGTCTAATTGGCACCTTCCTATATCAGCACTAGTTTTCCATCTTTTCCGAGCTTGTTGATCAATATGATCTCCTAAATCAAGTAAAAGTTTACACATCTCAAAATACCATTGAAAATCAATGTCTACAGATTCATATCTTTTTTGTAGCATTTTAGGTATGTCTTCCTTATCATAATTAGACATTTTGGTTAAATATTTTTTGGAAGCATGTCCTTCATTATGAACTATCACATGTCTTAACTGAATTAAATTACTAACCACTTCTAAACTAATAGGAGCTTTTTTATGAATCCCAATATGAAAACGAGATTCATATTGAGAAACAATCTTAGTATATGGTTTCATCATTAAATTAGTAAGCAATTCACAAATTATATCATCCTTTAATTCATCATAATTATCAAACTTAGCAATTCTTGAAGCAGTAAACTTCTTTTTAGACTTCTTTAATATATCATTAAAGTAATAAATATCCCATCCTAATTCCCAAAGAAACTTTTCATAATGTCCAACTAACTGAGTTAATGAAGTATAAAATAATCTTTTAATCATTTTTTCTTTCAAACTTTTTTGCTTTTCTGAAATTATTTTTATCTGAGGTATATTTAATGAAGACTCTATATCCTTAGTTTCAAAGTTGAATTCTGGCTCAATGATATCAATTGACTCATAGGCATCACTATTGAAAGCCATAACAATTATTTCCCCAGTATAATTTACAAGTTCTCTTACTCTGAGATAAAAGTCACTTAAAGGATCAGTATAAAACTCAGGTAATTCTTTGCTATACGGTAAATTTAAAATATCTTTTGACATAATCCCCCTCCTCTTTTCAGTAATTTCTTTACATAGCCCGATGTCATATAACGTCCCTGGGATTCGCGACGTCTCATTGCTGCTCCTATACTTTACCTATTCTCCTAAATTTCATAAGTCAGTTCTGCAACCCTGCATATCCCTCTTAGCCTAGATGTCGCTAATCGCATGTTATGCGAAGTCCATATAA
>NZ_JAFBDQ010000030.1 GCF_016908315.1 Halanaerobacter jeridensis
ATAATTATATCATATCAAAGATAAAAAATTAAGGTGAAGTACTTGCTTTCTATCTAGAAGTAATGTGCTTTACTAATAAAATATCACAATAGGAGAGTTTAAAAATGGAAACTATTAATATTAATGAAGATATGAGCTTTGAAGAACTGCAAAATTGTATAGTTTCTAAGTCTAAAGAAACTATTTTAAACGAGACGATAGATGAGTTAGAATATTATGAAGAAAAGTATGAAATGCAATCAAAAGAATTTTATGACCTTTATAATGAGGGAGAACTAGACCCTCATAATAGTGATTATAGAAGATGGATTACTGTAATAGAAAGATATTGTAAAAATCAAAATGTTAAACCAAAAGCAATAAATTTGTAATGGGGAGAATGTAATTTATGAAAGAAATTAAAAATAAATTTACGGAACATATTATGAAAAAGGTAATAGGTCCTATAAAGAAAGCAAAGCATGCTAAGCCTGAATCTATAGAGTGTCTTGATTATGATCCTATAGAAGAGGGATCAGAAAGTTATGAAGGAGATATAGAAGGAGAAATTAAGCGATTTGATGATACTTCTATAAAGTTTGAAGAAACGATTGAAATTGAAATAGATAAGATGACTGGTGACCCCAAACTTAAAAAGAAGAGGTACTTATATAATTTACATAATGAAGAAAATGAATTCATATTTGGGTATCATAATCATGGTGAAGATAAAATCCCTCATCATACGCATTTAAAAACTTCTCCTCATCACAAGCATGATGGAGATGAAGTTAAAGAAGGAGATAAAAAGATTGATTTAAAAAATTTTTAGAAAAAATAGAGGGGGACAATAATTAAAACTATAGAGGATATATAAATAAGCATTCAATAATTTTATTATTAATTTATTTAGCAACCCTGCTGGGTTGCTTTATTTTTTATGATAGGTATTTAGTTTTAAAGAAAATAGGACTTCGGATAACATGAGATTAGCGACATCTAGGTACAGAGAATAGAGCAGGGTTGCGGTACTGACTTATGAAATTTAGGAGGATCAGCAAAAGTAGAGTAGCAATAGCGAGACGTCGCGAATCCCAGGGACGTTATGTGACATAGTTAGCAAATGGGTTTGTTTATATTAGAATAGGAAATGCTGCAGAATCCTAAGACCGATCAAGAGATAGAGAAGATGCTTTTTTATATTAGAAAAGCAAATATAGGCTGAAGCTTATATAAGTTATGTGGCAGTATATTTGTTTTAAGCAAGTCCAGTAGCGAGACCTAGGTTATATTTTGTGTTAGTTTTATTTTTTAGGCGAAGATGCTCAGGTTTAGAAGCAAGTTTTTGAGCATGGTGAAGTTAAAAACATATTTAAGAACCATTTTAGGGAATGATATCTACTCTATCTCTTTCGGTTTATTCTTTTTTTAAAGTTATAGAATTATAGTTGTAAGAGAACTCTAATTAGAGCTGTTTGGGAAGGATTGTGGAAGAAAAGTCTCATTAGCAAAGGTGAGTAGAATAGGTTTAGCATAATTTAGAAGTGCTTGCATAGGTTTTGGAGAATATAGAAAATATCTTTTGCTAACTACATCACATAACATGAGCTTAGCGACATCTAGGTATAGAGGATAGAGCAGGGTTGTAGCACTGACTTATGAAATTTATGAGGATAAGCAAAAGTATAGGAGCAGTCCCGAGACGTCGCGAAGCCCAGGGACGTTATGTGAAATGACAATTTAATATTTTACTATAGAGGTGAGATAATATGAATTATTATGGTAAAAGATATATGCCAGCAGAAAAATTTAGAAAATATTATTATGAGGTTGCTGAAACTAGGGCAATTAATGGTGCTCATAAAAGAGATATATCTGAGTTAGAATTTTGGGAAGAAGAGGAATTGTTTTATCCTTATATTAGAGTGATTTTACCAGCGGAAATCCCACGTTTTTTTGAAGAACAAAGGCTGGGAGTAGAAAAACAGCAAGATATTCCTAAATCTTGGCAAAAAAATTGGAAGGGAATAATAGATTTTTTAAAAAAAGTTGACTATTGGAAAGATAAAATATCTTTTGTGAAAGGTGAAAATTATAATAAAGATTCTATTATACATCCATATGATATTAATAATGGTTTTAATGAATTTATTTTAAATCCTAGAGAAAAAGAATTTAAACCATGGGATAGTTATGAATTTAAAGTTTGGGCAGAAGAAAATGGGAAAAGATATTATACTCCAAAAAGTTGTGCAGAGCATTTATATCATTATTGGCAAATTCATTATTTAGATGCTGTAAGAAGAGAAAATAGAATTGGGTTCTATGTAAGTAAAGATCTTTTTTCTAGTGAAGAAGATTTGATTAATAAAGATAATAAATTAAAAATCAAACAACCTTTTTATTATACAAAATTAGAAGATCTCAATAGTGTAAAAGAAAGTTATGATATGCTTTCTCAATATATTTTAGAACAAAATAGAGAATTTGAATATCTAGTAAGAAATCAAAATAAGGATACTGGTTATAAATTAAGTGAAGAAAAATATAAAATTTATTATGACAGATGTGAAAAAAATGCAAACAGGATTTATCATAAATATAATTTAACCCAAAGTGAAATTTTTGATTTTTTAAAAACATTATGTAATTTATATTTTGATTATGAAAAGGATAGAAGAGAAAAATTATCTAAAGAAGTAAAAAAAGACATATCCAAATTAGTAGATTTAATTATTTATGTTACAGAAATGAGTGTTGATAATATAATAAATGAGATAGGTAAATTGCATGGATGTAAGAAGAACGCTTTAAATATTATATTCCCCGATTTATTGGAAGAAGCTAAAGAGGATGCTTTTAAAACTATTAAGTCTAATTTAAGAGACTATAATTCAAAAGTTTTAGAAAAGTATAAATTGGAGAAGAAAGATATAATTGATTTGTGCGATTATTGTAGTAAAAATGGACATTCACTTTTATTACAAACTATTAATCAATTAAATCATGATTGGTTTAATAGAAATGCTTTTACTAATGATAAATTATTCACTCACACTAGAAATTTAAGTATTTTTGTGGAAGATTTCATAAAGTATATTGGTAATCATTGCTTAAATAATGATATTCGAAATAAATTTAATCAAGCTAGAGCTGGTAAGTTGACATTTGAAAACTGTTTGAAATGGTTAGTTAATTTTAATAATCAAGCGCCTTGGTGGGGGAAGTTTAAAAGTGAAAAGAAGACTGTAACAAGCGTTAAACCTCAAGATGGAGATAAGGTTCTAAAACAGGTAGTTAATCAGCAAAAGTTTCATAAAAAAGAATGGATGAATTTTGTAATAAAGAATTTTATAATTACTAATGTAATAAGAAATTTAGCTGCTCATACAGTAAGATGTCCTAAAAAAGTTTTTGAGGTTTATTATGTTAATATTTTCAATTCAATTATAAATTCTGTTTTGTTTATTTGGGGATTTGCTTTAGAAAACAATTTAGTTAAAATAGATGATTAAGTATAGTAAAAATGTTTTTTAGCCAATTGTCACTTCACATAACATGCGATTAGCGACATCTAGGTGCGGAGGATAGGGCAGGGTTGCAGCACTGACTTATGAAATTTAGGAGGATAAGCAAAGTAGAGGAGTAGTAGCGAGACGTCGCGAATCCCAGGGACGTTATCGGAAATTCAAACATTAGCAAGTGCTCTTTAATTTCATTAATAATTTAAAATGAGGTGATATTATGAAATCAAAAAAACTAGTGCTGCCTCCAATATATAAAATCAATTGTAAGGTTTGTAATGATAATGTGATAAAACAACTGGTTTTGCCTTCAAAAAAAGGTGATTTCAAACTTGAAAAATATGAACAAAATCGTGTCAAAGGTTATATTTTAAAAGAGGATAATATATTGATAATAGAAAATAGTGCTCAAATCCCAGATGGTTTTAATAAGGTTTTACGATTAAAAGGAGATAACAAACTAAATGTTCAATCTAATTTAATTTGGGAGAAGCACCCAAAGATGAATTTTGGAGAAAAAGTTGATTTTGATTTCAATGTGAAAGAAACAAAAAAATCTTGGAGGAATAGTTTCTCTTTTAAAAAAGAAATAAGAAATGAAGAAAATGAAATAGTGCAGTCTGGTTTAAGACCACCTCAAATTGGTGCAATTCATTCTATGATGTCACATTCAATTGTATCAGATAAACCAGCCACTATTGTAATGCCAACTGGCACTGGTAAAACAGAAACAATGTTAGGTTTACTAATAGCAAAGGAATGTGATAAAGTATTAGTTATTGTACCAAGGTCTACATTACGAAAACAAATTTCAGATAAATTTATTTCGCTAGGTATTCTTAAAAAATTTGGTATAGTAAAAGAAAAAGTTAAATATCCTGTTGTTGGTATTTTGAAGCATAAATTAAATACAATAGAAGAAGCAAATCAATTTTTTAAAAGTTGTAATGTTATTGTTTCAACAATGCGCCTTATAAATATATGTAACACTAGAGTACAAGAAAAAATTTCTGAACAGTGTTCTCATTTGTTTATTGATGAAGCACATCATATAGGAGCACCTACTTGGAGGAAGTTTAGAAATAACTTTTCTAATAAACAAATAATTCAATTTACAGCGACTCCTTTTCGAAATGATGGAAAAAATATTGATGGTGAAATAATATTTAACTATCCTTTACATCAGGCTCAAAAAGAAGGTTATTTCAAAAAAATCAATTTTGAACCTATAGTGGAATTTACAATTTCTTCAGCAGATAAAGCAATTGCAGAAAAGGCTGTTGAACAATTGAAAGAAGATATATCCAATGGATTTGAACATATTTTAATGGCTAGAGTTAAAACTATTAAGCGAGTAAAAGAAGTTTTTTCTTTATATGAAAGTTATGAAAAATTTAATCCTGTGTTTGTACATAGCAACTTGAATAAAACTGAAAAGGAAAAAGTTTTTTCTAAAATTAAAGCTAAAGAGTCTAAGATTGTGGTTTGTGTAGATATGTTTGGAGAAGGTTTTGATTTACCAGAATTAAAAATAGCTGCTTTACATGATATACATAAAAGTTTAGGAGTAACTCTTCAATTCACAGGAAGATTTACAAGAACTAAAAGTAATATTGGAGAAGCTACATTTATTGCAAATATCGCAGATCCAGATGTTAATGATACTTTGCAGAAATTATATAGTGAAGATGCAGATTGGAATTTTATTTTAAAAGATAATAGTAATAAAAAAATTAATGATAAAATCAAATTATCTAATTTAATAGATGGCTTTACTAAAAATAAAATTGATGAAATTTCAATTCAAAATATTTCTATTGCGATGAGTACTGTTGTTTATGAATCCTCCTCTAATACTTGGGATCCAGAAAATTTCACAGAAGCATTTTATAAAAATTCTGAAATTATACACACAATAAATCATGAAAAAAACATTTTAATTATTATTAAGAAAAATTATAATTCTGTCCCATGGGGGAAGGTAAAGAAAATATCAAATATTTCTTGGGATTTATATGTGGCATATTGGAATGCAGATCAAAATCTTCTTTTTATAAATAGTACAGCTTCAGGTGGAAGTCAAAAATTAGCCGATTCTATAATTCAAGATTATAATATTATATCTGGAGAAAAAGTTTTTAGATGTTTTGATGGTATTAATAGGATAATTCTTCAGAATGTAGGTCTGAGTAATGCCATTAATGGTCCAGTAAGATTTAGAATGTATGCAGGAACTGATATAGTTGAAGGTCTTTCTGATGCTCAAAAACGAAATACTATTAAATCTAATATTTTTGGCCTTGGTTATGAAAATGGTCAAAAAACAAGTATAGGTTGTTCATATAAAGGGAAAATATGGTCAAAAAAGCGAGTCGATTTATTAGAATGGTGTAATTGGTGTGGTTTAGTTGGAGAAAAATTAAAAAATGATCAAATAGATATAGATGATTTAATAAATGGAGTATTAAAACCTGAAGTGATTGAGGAAAGACCTAATTTAATGCCAGTTGGTATTGAATGGCCAGAGAGTTTTCTTATAGAATATCAAACTACAATTAATATAATTTTTGATGAATCTGATTATCCGCTATATGAAACAAGTATTGAGTTAATAGATAGAGATACTAAAGGTAATTTAAAATTTAAGATTTTTAGTGAAGATTTTGCAGAATTTTTTGAATTAGTTTTTGATAAATCAGTGGAGGGGAATTATTATTATAAAAGATCTGGTAATATATCAACTAAAATTAAAACTGGTAATGAAACTAATGAATTAACTGAATGGTTTAAAAATAATGAACCACCTGTAATTAGATTTGCTGATGGATCATATTTACAGGGGAATATTTATGTTAAACCTGAAGATGAAAACTATAGTCCTTTTAATAAAGAAAAAATTAAAGTTTGGAATTGGGATGGTGTTGATATAAAAAAAGAGTCTCAAAACGAAGAGAAAAAAGAAGATTCAATACAGTATAATGTTATTCAAAAATTAATGCAACGGGATTATAATTTGATTATTGATGATGCAGGAGAAGCTGCTGATATAGTAACATTTAAAGTAGATGAAGAAAGTAAAAGTATAGGAGTTGAATTTTATCATTGTAAATATTCCCATGGAGAAAAGCCTGGTTATAGAATAAATGATCTTTATGATGTTTGTGGTCAAACACAAAAGAGTATTTACTGGAAACAGGATATATTGGTATTGATTAATCATATTAAGAAAAGAGAAGAAAAACGAATTAATGAGAATAGAGTTTCAAGATTTGAAAAGGGGAGTCTTGAAAAATTATTAAAAATTAAAAGAATGTCTAAATTTTATTCTTATAATTTAGACATTTATATTGTACAACCAGGGTTATCAAAATGTAAGGTTAGTAATGATCAATTAGAATTGCTTGGAGCAACAGAAAATTATTTAAAAGAAACTTATGATATAAATTTAAGTATTATTGCTAGTGAATAAATTTAAAAGTAACATGTTTGAACTTCCGATAACATAGGGTTAGCGACATCTAGGCTATGAAGAATTGCAAGGTTAGGGATTACATATGAAAGTTTCGGAGGATGGACATGTTATAGGAGGTTTAAGCTAGACGTCGCGAACCCTAGGGACGTTATACGAAAGCATCAGCAAATTAGATTTTTGTAGTGAAAATATAAATTTAAAAAGGAGTGAAATTTATGTTAAAAGTAAAAAAAGCAGTATTAGACTATTTAGAAAGAGAAGAAACAGACTATGCCATTTTAATAAATGGTGAATGGGGAAGTGGAAAAACATATTATTGGAAAAATAATTTACAAACTGAAATAAATGATGAAGGTTATGAATCTATTTATGTATCTTTATATGGAGTAACTAGTTTATCAGAAATAGGAAGAAAGATATTTTTGAGCAAAATGGAAGATGGTTTGCTATCTAAATTATCAGGGAAATTAGACGATATAGGTGGAGAAAAAATTAATAAATTGAAAGAAAAAGGATTTGAATTAACTAAAACTTTAATTAATGTATCTGATAATAAATTTGGGACTAATTTTAAAGAAGAGGCAGATTTAGAAAATTTAGTTGATTTAGAAAAATCAGTTCTTGGTTTTGATGATTTAGAAAGATGTAATCTTCCAGTTGAAGAAATCATGGGATATATTAATAATTTTGTTGAACATGATATGATAAAAACTATTATCATTGCAAATGAAAATGAAATATATAATCCATCTTTAAAACAAAATGTTTCTTCTAAAATAGATATTGCAAAATATTTTTTCAAAAGTGAAAAAACAATAGAGGAAAACATTGACGAATTCGATTCAAAGATTAAAAGGATTTTTTCTGAATATAGTCATTATAAGAAAATAAAAGAGAAACTCATTGGAAAAACTATAGAGTTTAGTCTTACTAAAGAATATTGTAATGAAGTAATAGATAATTTGATAAGTAAATTTTTGGATAGTGAAAAAAATAGCAAAGTAGAAGAAAATATTAATAAAAAATATAATAGTTTTCTGGAAAGTAAAAAAGATATTATTATAGATACTCTTTATAGAAGTGATAAAAATATTCGTTCTTTAAAGCATGGATTAGCTGATTTTAAAAAGATATATTCTTATCTATATGAGAATGATTTATTTGATGAAATAGATGATAATTTATTAATATTTACTTTGGCTGTTTCTTTTGAGATAAGGTCTGGACTTTATTCTAAAGGTGAATTAGAAAAATTAATAGAATATGATTTACTTTACTATTCTCCTTCAGGTTTAATATATGAATCTGATAAAAATGATTATAAAGAAGAACTTGAGTTTATTAGAAAAATCATAAATAATTATTATCAAAAGGGAATTGATTTATATTTTTCTCCTATGATATTCCAATATGTAATGAAAGGTTTTTTAAATAAAGAAGAATTAAAAAGAGAGATAAAAGAAATCAAAGAAGAAAGAAAAGAAATAATGAAAAGAAGAGAAAAGAATCCTAAATTAGAATCTATATTAAATAATTGGTGGAATTTAGATGATAGTGATTTTTATTCAAAAATTGATGATGTTATTCAAAATGCTGAAAAAGGTAATTATAAATTGGGAGTTTACCCAGAACTATTTTATAATATTTCCAAATTAGCTCACTATAGAGTTATAAGTAAAAATTTAGATGAATTAAAAGAAAAGTTTAAAGATGGTATTAAAGTTTCAAGAAAAAAACATAGTTATGATGAAATTTCTAGCATAAGTATTAATTCTATAGAAACTAAGTTTAATCTTTATAAAACTAATGAATTAGAAAGTAAATATATAGAATTTTGTGAAGAAATTAAAGACTTTACATTGGAGCAAGTTGAGAAAATATTAAAAAAACAAAAAAATAAAGATATAAAAGAAGTTGCAAAATTAATAAATAGCAATCCAGAAGAGTTCTTTGATTGTATAACTAGTAGTAAAGAGTATTTATTTAAACCAATTATAGTTTATATTGATATCGATAAATTTATAGAGAATATTAAGGAGAATAAATTCAGCAATGAATATATTACTGATTTAGGTAATTTCTTACTTCACAAATATGAAAATGGAGATTTAAATAAACAATATCATGGATATGAAGAAAAACTTTGTTTATTAAAAGAAAGAATTGATAATTATTTAGATGAATTAGAGAATACAGATCTTAAATTGAGATTTTATTTAGTCCAAAGGTTATCAAATTCAATAGATAAAATAACTAAAGAACTAGAAAATAATAAATAATAGTTTGGTTAAAGAATATGATTTATTATTTAAATTGAACTAATGCCTTCGTATAACATGGGGTTAGCGACATCTAGGCTAGGAGGATAGGTGAAGGTAGGGATCACATATGAAAGTTTTAGAGGATGGACAAGTTATAGGAGCATTAAGCTAGACGTCGCGAACCCCAGGGACGTTATGCGACATATCCAGCTATGCCCTTTGAAAATGAATGTATTGCATTTAGAAAATAAGTATATCATAAGTAAAAAATACAAAATTAGTTTAACTGATTCTTTTCTTATTCAATTTGTAATTAATTTGATTTTTATATTTGTAAGAGCAAATCTGATGGAAGAAGATTTAAAATAGGAGGTAAATAATGAGGGAATCTAAAAAGACGTTTATAAATTTATTAATATTATCTTTTCTATTTATTACAATTATAGTTATTGCATTGTGGTCAAATTTTTTTGGATTTGATATATTAACAGATGGAATAATAATGATTTTAGGAATTTTACTAACAGTAATAGATATTATTTTAATTTTGGGAGTCATAGGTATATTATTAATTACTCAAAGAGGGGAACCAATTTCTGGATTAATATTTTTTACTAAATTAGTTATTTCATATTTCCTTCCGATAATAATTAAATTGGGAAGTTATTTTGGATTTAATAAGGACGAAATTTTACTTTCTTTTATTAAGACAAACAATCAATTAATAAATCCAGGAGAGATAGAAGTAAAACCAGAAAAGATATTACTTTTTACTCCTCACTGTATACAGTGGTCAGAATGTATTTATCGAGTAACTGCTGACTGTGATAATTGCCAGCAATGTGGACAATGTCAGATTCAAGATTTAATTGAATTGAGTGAAAAATATGGTATACAATTAGAAATTGTAACGGGTGGAACTGTGGCTAGAAAACAAGTGAAACAATTAAAACCAGAAGCGATAATAGGGATTGCTTGTGAAAGAGATTTAAGTAGTGCAATTCAAGATGTTTATCCTTTACCAGTTTTTGGAGTAATTAATTTAAGACCACATGGTCCATGTTTTAACACAAAAGTAAATATAGAAGAAGTAGAAAAAGCTTTGGAAAAATTATTATCTTAATTAGAGATATTAAAATAGGGGGAACGTGGGAGCTGGATACGATCGCATAACAGCAGCTTAGCGACATCCATTCACAGAGTATAAATGAGGGGTGGGGCTGACTTATGATATTCAGGGTGCATTAAAATTAGGTTACAGAGCATTAGCGAGGACGTCGCGAAGTTGCGGGACGTTATGTGACATAGTTAGCAAATGGGTTTGTTTATATTAGAATAGGAAATGCTGCAGAATCCTAAGACCGATCAAGAGATAGAGTAGATGCTTTTTTATATTAGGAAAGCAAATATAGGGTGAAGCTTATATAAGTTATGTGGCAGTATATTTGTTTTAAGCAAGTCCAATAGCGAGACCTAGGTTATATTTTGTGTCAGTTTTATTTTTTAGGCGAAGATGCTCAGGTTTAGAAGCAAGTTTTTGAGCATGGTGAAGTTAAAAACATATTTAAGAACCATTTTAGGGAATGATATCTACTCTATCTCTTTCGGTTTATTCTTTTTTTAAAGTTATAGAATTATAGTTGTAAGAGAACTCTAATTAGAGCTGTTTGGGAAGGATTGTGGAAGAAAAGTCTCATTAGCAAAGGTGAGTAGAATAGGTTTAGCATAATTTAGAAGTGCTTGCATAGGTTTTGGAGAATATAGAAAATATCTTTTGCTAACTACATCACATAACATGAGCTTAGCGACATCTAGGCACAGAGGATATTGCAGGGTCACGCACTGACTTATGAAATTTAGGAGGATGAGCAGAATAGAGGAGCATTGCCGAGACGTCGCGAAGCCCAGGGACGTTATGTGAAAGAGTTTAGCGACTAATTTTCCGGTATAGAATCCAACTAGTAAGAGATCACTATTTTCGAGGGAAGGTTAGGAAATAGTGGTTTTTTTATAGGCTTAGGATTACTGATAGCAGATGAAAGAGTTTAATAGAGCTTTTTTAGTTACATGTTTAAAAGAAAAATAAACCTTTTATTAAAATCTTTTGTTAAAACCTCAAGTAAAAGATTCAATTCAAAAAAAGCTTCAGCAATATTTTTGTAACATTTCCTAACCTCTTTATCATTGTGTAAGTTTATTCATTTGGATTATTTTTAAGATAGAAGTGTGACTACTTGTAAATTTTTGATGCAGAATAAATAGCATAAGAGTAATTAAACCTCTTATGGTATAGCATGGATAGATTGATGTAGTCAACTTCTAGCTTGCAGAGAAAGTTAAAAAAGGGAAAGGGGGGCAGAAGAAAACCTTTCTTCATCCTTGATTAGGGAATTATTGGGCTGGTCTTTCCGTTAGGAAAACCAGTGCGGTGCTGGGCAGGAGTTAAGCTAAATGGAGAGCGTTTTGATTTTTTAGTAGGGAGCATTGTGAGTGACGATAAAACCTTGGAATAGCATTGCAATATTTTATTAGCTAACTCCTTAATTTCATTTTGAATGTGGAAGTTGGGAATTCATTTTTTATCTTTTTAGAAATTGGATTATTTTATGAAGGGTTTATATATATTAGCAAGAATTACATAATTGAGAGAAATATTTTATTGATTAGCAATGTAGAAGTTCTGCCCCCTTTCCCTCAGGTAGATAGTTTTGGCTAGGGATAGAATTGTTTTGTGATGCGAAATAGAATATTTTTTAGCTAAGTTAATAGCAATAGCAGAATTTATTTTTATGGGTTACCGAACAACTCCATCACATAACAGCAACTTAGCGACATCTAGGTGCAGAGGATAGGGCAGGGTCACGCGCTGACTTATGAAATTCAGGAGAATAGGCAAAAGTAGAGGAGCAACAGTGAGACGTCGCGAAGCTGCGGGACGTTATGTGACATTTTGCTTGAAGGTAATTGGATTTAAAAAACAAAACTTCTTAGGCTAAATCAAACCCTAAGAAGTTAGATAGAAGTAGTATTTTGTTTTAACCATTGTGTTAAGTCACTTTTAGATAAATTTTCAGCTGATAGTTCTATTATGATTTTATAAGTTTCTTTTTCAGAAGCAGATATTTCATAGCCGTTATTTTGTAGAAAAGTATCCATAGCAACTAAAGCGACACGTTTATTACCATCTATAAATGGGTGGTTTCTGCATAGATGAAATCCATAAGCTGATGCCATTTCAAAGATATTATTATGCAAATAGTCTCCATTAAAAGAACTTTTGGGTTGTTGAATAGCAGAATCAAGGAG
The DNA here is from genome assembly GCF_016908315.1 of Halanaerobacter jeridensis. Taxonomy (GTDB): domain Bacteria; phylum Bacillota; class Halanaerobiia; order Halobacteroidales; family Halobacteroidaceae; genus Halanaerobacter; species Halanaerobacter jeridensis. The sequence goes on from NZ_JAFBDQ010000030.1 coordinate 12,543, forward strand.
GTTTTCATCCCGGATGCCTGGACTTCCTCCATAAATTTGTATTAATTGTTCATGAAAATACAATATAACTTTTTTAGGAATAAAGTTTACATTTTTCATTTAGATAATTCCTTTAATGTGTTTTTAAATTTTTTATTAGTTTTTTCAAATGATTCAGTCCATTCTTCAAATTCAGGATCATAAGGAGTTAAAGTGAACCCATCATTTTGTTCAATAAGATGAAGTTCTTCTCCTTCTTCTAAATGATATTTTTCCATAAGCTCTTTTGGAATAGTAAAACCGTAGCTGTTACCAACTTTACGAATTTTAATAGTTTGCATTATTATCACCTCACTTATATTATAACATTTGTATTACATAATATTCAACCAAAATTAAAATTGATAGGTATTAGAAAAATCGTTAGAAATATTTTAGGCAAAACATCACATAACATGCGATTAGCGACATCTAGGTATAGAGGGAGAGGCAAGGTTAAGCACTGACTTATGAAATTTAGGAGAATAAGCAAATTATAGCAGCATTAGCGAGACGTCGCGAATCGCAGGGACGTTATGCGACAGTTCAAGTTAAAAAGATAAAAGATCGAAAACACTTGGGTAAAACAAAAGATCATAAAGACTTTAATTCTTTTAAAACTACTTATAAAAGATTGAAAATATTTTAAAAAACTTGTTTTCATTATTGGAAGTAAAGATTTCATATCGGCTTAACTTTCAAATAGTGGGGTAAAAAGTGTGATGTAAGATCTTATAAAAAAACTTGGTTAAACCTAAAATCATAGAACCTTTAGACCTTCTTGGAAAAACATTTTGGGAAATATAAAAGAGGTAAAAGAATTAAAGAACATTTGGGTAAAGCAGAAAAAAGCATAACCTTTAAACCTTCTGGGGAAACCTTTTGAAAAATACAAAAAAGATAAAAAAACATTTGGTAGAACAAAAAAAGTACCCCTTAAAACTTTTAAAAGATTTGGGGTAAAGCATAAAAAAATAAAGATATTAGGGGGCAATCAAAACCTTATGGAAAAGAGTAAAAGAATTGAAAACCTAATATAAATTATCTTTTTCATTATTGAGAATTGCAATTTAAGATTCTTTTAAGTTTTAAAGTGAAAGGGGAAGGCAACTTGAACCATCGCATAACATAGGGTTAGCGACATCATAAGTGTTAGAGATTATTGTTGCCGCAATGACTTATAAAATTTAGGTTTATAATTAGTAATGAAAGAAATATATGACGTCGCGAACCCCAAGGACGTTATGTGACATTCCTGACTTAGTATTTATTTCTAGCGGTAATTTTTTTAGAAATATTTATAAAACAAATTTAAATAAAGGAGGTGACAAAAAAGTATGAATTTAGAATTAGTTTTGCAGATGTTATTTGGGTTAATTTTTTCTTTTGTTTATCCTAAATTATTTAGAAAATGGGAATTAGATGATTGGAAGTTTAATATAGTATTTTTTGTTTTGTTTTTTATTGGTTTATTTTCTGGGATATGGTTTATTTTAATTTGGTTTATAGGAATTATTCTTGTTGCTAAAAATTTTGTTGATGAAAAATTTGAAGATTTAAAAGTAAGTATTTCAATATTCGTTGTGTTTATTAGTTCTTTGTTGTTGCAAAATAAAATTTTAAATCTTATGTTTTTGCCAACTATACTATTAGTTTTAGCTACTTATTGGCTAAGTAAAGAAAAATCTTTTTCTGAATATTGTAAAGTTTTTAGTTTTATATTAGCAGGATTAATGTTTTTAAAAGTAATATCAACAATTATATCTGCTCCATTTTCTATGTAAACTAGTTATTAATTTAAAATTTAGTTTTATGCAAAGGATGGTTAATTATGATGAAAAAATCATTTCCTATAATAATGCTATTAATAGTATTATTATTTGGAGTTTATAGTAATAATTATAATTTTGAGAGAGGGTTCTCAAAATTAGGCAAATATAATGATTATGGTGCTCAAAAAACTTATGCAAGCTTATTTAGTGGGGAGCTTAATTGGGAATTTGGTTATGATGGTTTACCTAAAAAAGTAGGTGGAGTTATTAGTATTTTTAAATTGCATGATGAGAGAATGCTTCCATACAATAGAAAATATGATATTAAAATAAGTTTTAATATGCATATTGGAGTAGGAATAATGCTAGGTGCTAATAAAATAGGTATTGTTCCAGGTATAGGTCCAATATTCAATTGGAGATTAGTATCTAGAGAGGAAAGTTATAGAGGAATAAAAAGTAAAAATTAATTGTGATTTTGAGAAGAGTAAAAGTATAAAATAAATTTTTTTATGGCGTCAGGAACATCACATAACATGGGGTTAGCGACATCTAGGCTAGGAGGATGGGTGAAGGTAGAGATTACATATGAAAGTTTTAGAGGAAGGACAAGTTATAAAAGGGTTGAGCTAGACGTCGCGAACCCCAGGGACGTTATGTGAAAGAACTAGTATATTGATTTTTAGTTATAGAATCCAACCAGTAAGAGATCACTATTTTCGAGGGAAGGTTAGGAAATAGTGGTTTTTTTATAGGCTTAGGATTACTGATAGTAGATGAAAGAGTTTAATAGAGCTTTTTTAGTTACATGTTTAAAAGAAAAATAAACCTTTTATTAAAATCTTTTGTTAAAACCTCAAGTAAAAGATTTAATTCAAAAAAAGCTTTAGCAATATTTTCGTAACATTTCCTAACCTATTTATTATTGTGTAAGTTTATTCCTTTGGATTATTTTTAGGATAGAAGTGTGACTACTTGTAAATTTTTGATGCAGAATAAAGAGCATAAGAGTAATGAAACATCTTATGGTATAGCATGGCTAGATTGATGTAGTCAACTTCTATCTTGCAGAGAAAGTTGAAAAGAGGGAAGGGGGGGCAAGAATAAAACCTTTCTAGATCCTTGGGTAGGGAAGTTTTGGGCAAGTCTCTTCGGTAGGAAAACCAGTGCGGTGCTGGACAGGAGTTAGGCTAAATGGAGAGCGTTTTGATTTTTTATTAGGG
>NZ_JAFBDQ010000031.1 GCF_016908315.1 Halanaerobacter jeridensis
ACTATTTCCTAACCTTCCCTCGAAAATAGTGATCTCTTACTGGTTGGATTCTATAACTAAAAATCAATATACTAGTTCTTTCACATAACGTCCCTAGGGTTCGCGACGTCTAGCTCAACTCTCCTATAACTTGTCCATTCTCTAAAACTTTCATATGTAACTACTAACTTTGTCTAACCTCCTAGCCTAGATGTCGCTAACCCTATGTTATCCGATGTGCTTTTGTGCGTTTACTCCTTATCATATTGCCCACAAAGATGTAATATATTATATTCCTCTATATATCTATCCTCAATAACTTTGATAAATTCAGATATCGATTTAGGTAATTCTTCTCCACGTCGTAAAAGTTGTTTTCTTACAATTTCAATCTTATCAACTTCCAACCTGTAATTTTTTTCTTGTTCATTATTTAATGTTATTGCTTCTCCAATATAACCTACAGCAGCGAAAATTTTATATTCCCCAAGTGTAAATCCAGTTACATTAGGGACACAAAATTCACTACCTGATTTAATTTCTCCATCACAATCAAATTCAAAACGAATTTTTTTAGAACCATATTCTTCAATATTTAATATCATTAACATAATATTTAATTTGATTTCTTGATTCCATAACTCTATTACTTTAACTTCAACTTGATCTAAGATGTCAAAATAATTTGCTATCTTAGTGGTCTTATTAATTAAATGAGCCCACTTGATAAATTTATCTGGTATTTTCATATTACTTGTTTGGGCTTTCCCTATGAATTCTGATGAGTAGAAAATAGAAATTTCTTTTGCATTTCCTTCTTTTAATTTTGAAAAAAATAAAATCAATTTTGCTATAACACTTAAATTAGACAAATTATAGTTTTCAAAAACATCAGGTATATGAATATTATATTTAAGTGAATTTTTATTTGGAATCAATATAATATTATTTCCTTCAAACAACTCAAAAAGATATTTAACATCTTCTAAATCTATTATCTCTCCTACTCCTGAAGGCACATGAAGATTTGCAGGAACACGAACTTCATTCCCCCCTTCACTTTCTTTAATCCACAATATATCTTTAGATACCGGCTTCGGTATAATTTCAATTTTACTTCCCTCTTCAATTATTTCTTCTGGCTTAGGAGCTTCAATATTAAATCTCAAATCTTTTATTTCACTTTTATCAACTTTCACCTCCTCCAGCAAACCTAAACTCCAATCAATAAAAAACTCTTTAGGATCTAGTTCTTTATGTGAATCAGGAACTAACAGTTGCAAATCTATCTTTTTTCTTCCACCCTTATATCCAACATTATCTATTAACTCTTTTTTTCGTTTTGAATAAGTTTTAAAGTCATTAATATACTCCTGAATTTTTTTCAATAAACCCTCCCCATCCAATGAAGATAATAAGTTATTTTCATTCCATTTGAAACTTAAGCTCTTTTTATTTAAATCAAATGAATCCACCTCGGTACTAATTTGACGAAGTTTTTTTAATACTCTTTTTATTTCTTCCTCCCAAATATGTATTAAATATGCTTTTTGACACTTATTTGTATTATTGAAGTCTAATACTAAAAAAAATGCTGGAAAGCTTGTTTTTACCAACCTAACCCAATTACTTAACTTCACTGATAAACGCCCTCTATTATTATCAGTTGCTTTAACTTGAACAAAACATTGGATAGGATCAATCATTTTATCTAAAGCAACTTCATTTTTAGGTAAATTCTCTATAGGAAACTCTAATATAAAATCCCACCCTCTTTTATCTTGATTTGCTTTATTTGCTGTAACCCCCACTTGAGCTGCCCAATTTCTTAAAGTAGATTCTCCCATTTCGCCTAGATCTCTCAAAATAGCCCCCCTCTCAAAAGCATGTCGGATAACGTCCCTAGGGTTCGCGACGTCTAGCTCAACCCTCCTATAACTTGTCTTTCCTCTAAAACTTTCATGTGTAATCCCGGCTTCTGCCTATCCTCATAACCTAGATGTCGCTAACCCTATGTTACACGAAGTGAAAATCCAAACCCACTATTCTTCAATATCAACAGTTATACTATCAAAATTATTCCACATGCAATTTATTTTTACCTTATCATTTTCTTTTTTCCAAATTATTGGTTCCATAAAATCATTTAAATTATTATCTTTCAAAAAAACATTCACTAATTTATTTATAATTTTATCTCTACATATACTAAATCTAATTTTATCATAACCTAAACTAAATCTTATAATAAAATTAAGATAATCACTATCTATTGAATTTAATTCTGTTCCTCCATATGATATACCTATTAACATTAATTCTCCAACCTTTTCTTTCTCACTCTCCATTAAATCAATATATAATTCAAAATAAATACCAAGCATATATTCTTTGAATTTATCAGTAAGGTTACTATTAATAATAGTTTTCATAACTCTACCAAATGCTATTATACTACTTACAATTATATTATCATTTTTATGTTTCAATTTATCTATATTAATATTTGTGTGATAATTATCATTTAAATGTTTTATAGATTTAATCCATTTTTTCAAAACTGATATTATTTCATATAATAAATAATCATATCGAGTTGGAAACTCATCATTCCTATCTACAATAGTAAAATCTGGATCATAATTCTGACATATTTTCTTTACAAAACTACATAAATAATAGAGCCACATATGCCATTTTAATTCTTGAAATATTGAATTATAAATCATTAGATCAAAAAATTTAACCCCTCTATATATATTATATTTATAAAATAAATTATCATCATTAGATTCATATCGAAAATTAAATTTATCACTATCTATTCTACTTAATTGTTTTAATCTTTTTTCAACTGCTTCTCCTATAGGGTTATACACCTCATAATTTTCAGCAAATTTAATATCTTTAAAAATGAAATATAATATTCTTTTATCTTCTTCAATTTGACTATAGTTAGTATAAGATAATGCAGATGACATAGATATATTATCTATTTCTTTATTTAAAATACTTCTATTATTTAATAAACTTTTCTTTAAATATGCCCTTAAAAGATCTTTTTTATACCAAGAGTCAACATCAACTAAATCCAGCACTAAGTATGGTTTTAAATCAATAATATTTTCAATAAATTTTTCATCTGTAAATAGTAATCTGAAAATTTCATTGACCTCTTCTATATTTGCTTTTTTATTTTTATAGTATTTTTTTATAAAATTGAATCTTAATAAAAAATTACATTTTGTCTTTTTATCACTTCTTTCTTCTTCTAAAAGCATTTTCTGGTTTTGACTCTCTTCTAACATAGGAACTTCTCTACTAATAATTTACTTTAACTTATTTAAATTTTTATTTAATAATTGAATCAACTCTTTATATCTTTCGGTAATTTGTAATTCTTCTACTGTTTCTTTTAACATAACCATTTTATTTTCACTAATTTTCCCTTTAGTTAGCCTAAAAAACAAATAGGAAAATATAATAATCACAATAATATAAGAAGAATTTGAAGGAGTTATATTATATTTAGATAACCCTAAATTTAAATTTAATCCTAACTTTATCATTACATCATAAAATAATAAATACTGAATAAATAAAAAAGCTAGTATAATAAACAAATAATCTGCTTTTCTTAAAATTAGTTTAATCTCTAGCTTTTTATATTTAGGGATTATACTATATACTGCAATAAAAATTGAAATCATAGTTAATATACTATCGAAACTCAACACAATCCCTCCTAGATTTTCATTTCGTGTAACGTCCCTGGGATTCGCGACGTCTCGCTACTGCTACTTTACTTTTGCCTATACTGCTAAATTTCATAAGTCAGTGCTACACCCCTGCACTATCCTCTATACCTAGATGTCGCTAAGCCCATGTTATATGATGTTCAGCGTCCCCCAATTAATAAGTTAGATATCATACTAAATTTTTTATTCGCATTTATCCTGCTTAATATTTCTATTTTCCCAACTACTATAAAGAAATTCTGAGATTGTCTTAGCACTATTTACTGCCAACATAGCATGTCTATATTCTGGTTTATAATAATTATCTTTTGACCTTCCATGTGCATCACTTAATTCATTTCTTAAACTTGCTATTCCATTAATTATAGAGAAAAATCCAGAACTTATTTGTTTCAAAAAATCTTCATTATAAATACTTGGATCCATTTGCAATAAATCACTAACTGTTTTGTAAAGTTTTATCAAATCTCCTTTATTAGAAATCTCTTTTCCGCTATCTTCTAAAATATAATAACATACGCTTTCTACTAATGTTCTTGCATTTGTAATAGCTCCATCATAATCTTTGTCTTTCAATTTATTTCTACACTTATCTATTTGGTCATTAATATAATTAAAATTTAACTTATTAATCTTTTCTACTTCTAGGTCATCATATTGATTTATTTCAATATCTAATTCATTTGCTATATCAACTACAATATCTTCACTTACATTAGAAAGAATTTCTTCTACATATACTCTTTTGCTATTAGCCATTTCTTTCTCTTCAAAATCTAAGTTAAACCCATTTAAAAATATATTTATTTCTCTTGTTGTCATTCTTTCTTGAAGAGTATGAGCAATTTCTGAAATTATATTCATTCTTTCAAGTTTAGAAAAATTTAATTCCCAATTTTTATTATTTGTGTCTGTATTTAAAATTTTCTCAGTATCTTCAACATATTCTTCAATATCATCAATTAAAGGTATCATTTCTCCTTTGACTTCATATGCACCACTAATATTATCAAAATCAAGATTAATATTGTTCATTTTCTTTCTCAAAAAATCATCTTTTATGTAATCTTTATAATATAAAATATTTTTTATTAAATTTTTAAATGCATATAAAGAAGCTGTTTTTTCATCGGGATCAGCACTAAAACTACTCAATTCTAATTTTCGAAATCTTTTTATTAGCTTTTTTATCTTCTTACATTTTTTAAAGTTAAAATAATTATCACCCCTTTTAACAAAAAAGCTGAATGTCATATAACGTCCCGAGGCTTCGCGACGTCTGCGGAATACACTCTGCAACCTATTCTTACTACCCTGTATTTCATAAGTCAGCTTCACCCCTGTTTATGCACCACTACCAGATGTCGCTAAGCCTCTGTTATGTGACGTCCCCCGGCGCTTTAAATCATATTACTCTCTCCCTGCACAATCCTTTTCTCTATAAACGCTTGATTTTAAATCTTTAAATTTTTCTCTTAAAATTATTTCTTTGAGTTTTCTTTTATTATTTCTCTAACTTCTACTAAATTATTAGCTTGATATTTTACCTCATTCTTGCCTTCTTTGTGAACCAAAATAGCTGGAATTCCTAAATTATTAGCTCCCTTTACATCAGCTTTTATACTATCTCCAATCATCCATACTCTTTCTGGGTTATTTGCAGTTGAAAGGGCTATCCTGAAAATTTCAGAATGAGGTTTTTCATATCCTACTCTACCTGAAGAAATACAATCCGTAACATATTTATCTAACCCCAACCCCTTTACAATCTCATTTAATTCAGGAACATGATTAGAAAGTATAATATTATTCCAATTCTTTTCTTTCAATTTCTTTAAAGTTTTTAGTGTGTCATCATAAAGGTCAAAACTTTCAGGATCAATATACAATTCATGAGCAAGTTTAGCTAGTTCTTCTGCTTTTTTCGAATTAATTCCTAAACCTATATATGCTTGAATAAAAATATTTTCAATTACATTCCACCATTCCTCAGAAGTTGATAAATGTAAATGGTCTTCTTCAGGAGTATGCCAAGGATAACCACTACTCAAATAAGGTTTGAAATCTTTTCTATTTAAATCATGATTTATTCCCTTTTTTTCAAGAGCTTCTAAAAGAGCTCCACTCCACATTCCTTCTCTATAAGCCAAAGTTCCATCAAAATCCCAAAAAATCGTTGAATTATTTCCCATATTATTTTACTCCTTCAACTATAACCAAGGGGGATGTCACATAACGTCCCTGGGGTTCGCGACGTCTAGCTCAATACTCCTATAACCTGTCTATCCTCTAAAACTTACATATGTGCTTTCCAACCTCGCCTAACCTCTAAGCCTAGATGTCGCTAACCCCATGTTAGGTGAAGTAGGCGCCCTCCAATAAAAGCAATTAATAGATTAGTTCTGTAAAAGTTCTACAAAAGTTTTATATAATTCATATAGTTTATTTATTAATCTTTTATATAATTTTTTAGTATTATCAAAGGAAGCCAAATCTAACGATTCAATAATATTTTTCTTTTTTCTTTTTACTTTTCTATCTGATAAAAGATGAAAATATATTATTCTTAAATCATTTAAAAGATAAAGTGGAGCAATTAAATCTTTAACTTCTTCATCTAAAGAATCTTTATCTAAAAGTTTCAAAAGTAAAAATTCAAAATATTTTATACTGCCACAATCAGTATAATCTTCCTCCACGTCTTCTGAATTATTTCTATAATATTTTTTAAACTCTCTCTTTTCTACAGCTTCAATTAATATTTTATGTAAAGCACTAATTATAGATTTTACTTCAAGTTCACTATAAGATATTGGTTTTTTAACATCATCTATTACCTCTAGCACTTCTTCTTCTAATTTATGTAAAGCTATATCATGATTATTTTTTAATAAATCATATACTTTATTTCTCAAATTTACTATTTTCTTTTCAATTATAGGTTCAGACCATTCACAACATATTTGAGCTAGATAAAATTCAGATTTCATTAATTTATGATCTGATTCTACATTTTGACTTTTCAAAAAAGATAAAGTTTCATCATCTAATTTTTCAAGATCCCCTAACCACATTACAACCTTATCATTAGTATTTATTCCAAATGGAACAATAAACTCATCTGTTCCTATTTTTCCATAAGTTTCTGAACCTAATTCTAATTCATATTTAGGAGTGTGAAAAAAATAAATTAAAGCTTGTTTTTGAAAAAACACAGGTGTCAAAAATCCATCATCTCCCATTCTTTTCAAACCCGGTATATTTTCATAATCTAAATAATCATATTTGAAATCATAACTTTCACAAAAAGAATATCTTTTATTTTGATGATTAAATTTGCTACTAAATACATCTTGATTTTTTTCTTCTAAATCTTTATAAAAACCTACTATAATTTTCTTAGACCTGTCAGTCAAATGCAAAGTATTGCAATCAGTACATTTAACTTGTGGTAATATATCAAACTTAATAATTTTATCATTTATTTGTATTTTATAACTTTCCAGAACTAACTCGACAATCTCCTCGCAATTCTTACATATATGCAACTGCCTTTCTTTATTCTCTTTTATAAACTCCTCTAAAGTTACTTCTTTCATACATAATCTCCCTTCTAAAATATACTGTTCAAATTAAAAAATAAGCCTATTTCACCTAACCCATGTTAGGTGAAATAGGCGTGGTAAATTATTTGTTTCTAGATGTTTTTATTGACAAAGCAGAACTTATAAATATCACAACAAATAAAAAACCACAAATAATAATATTTACAGTTAGGAATCTTCCCCAAAAAGTATTAGGGGAAATGTCTCCATACCCAGTAGTTGAAAATGTAACTAAGGTAAAATATAATAAATCAAAACTACTAGTTATTTTTATCCCTTCCTTAATAAAAGCTTCAGGCTGAAAAAATGAAAGTACAAGAACTTGACTATATAAGGTTAATAAAAGATTGAACAGCCATACTATTATCCCTAAATGCTTATTCAAATGAATAGGTTTAAAGTCTTCAAAGATTAATTTATTATTATCTTTTAAAGTTTGTATCAACCCCTTAAAAATTAAAACTTGTCCTAAAATTAAACATAAAGCCACTATTGAATTTACTCTAATGTTATTTATCATCAAACTTATAGGCGGTTTGCTAACTATTTCTCCAAATACTTTAAAACAGACATACATCACTGGAATGACCATACAAAAAGTTAAAGGAGGATATTCTTTTTCAAGATTTGACATATAATCTACTATAATTGATGTTAACTTTTTGATTTCTTCCCAAGCAAAATTAAATATTTCTTTTAATATAAACCCAATTAAAATAAACGAAGTTAATATTAAAAGATGTAATATTAAACTTCCCCATTCTCCAAAATTTTTAGAAATAGCAGCCAAAATCACAATTAAAATCAGATAAGCAAAAATTTCTTTTTCATCATCGGTATTAAAAAACTTAAAAGGATTTAACCTATAATCTTTTGAATTAGCTATTGGTAATATAGTTATTGCTATAATTAGATAAAACGAAACTTCTAACCATGTAAAGTATTTCATTAAAACTTCTTCTATAACTCCCTGCATTCTTTACCCTCCTTTAAAACAGTGAACTAAGCCTATTTCACCTAACGTCCCTGGGATTCGCGACGTCTCATTGTTGCTCCTATACTTTGCCTATTCTCCTAAATTTCATAAGTCAGTTCTGCAACCCTGCCTCTCCCTCTTACCTAGATGTCGCTAATCGCATGTTAGGCGATCGTAGGGCTCTTAATATAATCATTTCTCTTTAGCCAATTTGTATAACTCTTTTCTTACAATATAAATAATATCTTCAATATCATCTGATTCATTATATAAATTCTCACTATCTATATCTTTATTCTCAGACTTTTTATTCTTATCACTTATTTTATTTATCTTTTTTCTTAAATTCATAATTCTATTTTTAATATCATCAAGTCTATCATCATCAATGATTCTTTCAGGGATATCACTATTTATATTAATATCTATATTTATTTGACTTTTTATAAAATGATATGTGATCACACTTATAAATACTGCAATTGTTACTAACCACTCAAAATTAATGAATCTATAGAATATACTTATATTTAAAACAAATAATAATAAAGATATAATGAAAATTAACATATCTACTTGACTATCATTTTTTTCTAAGTCTTTTTCCAAGCTTTCTTCTAACTTTTTAAGATAAAATAGTTCATCTGATGTTTTTTCTAAATATTGAGAAACCGACCATGAATTATACCGAAATTGTCCATCCCAACTTGTGAATTGATATTTTATAATCTTGTCTTTAAATAATACTACTTCTGGTTTTATTATATTGAAAATTTCCATAGCTTCTTTATGTAAAGGCGATTCTTCAAGAGAAATTCTTGGATCAAAATCTTCTTTTGAAAGTTCATTCCAAAAATGAAAAGGTAAATCTAATTCTTTACAGAATTTTCGATAAGAAGGAATTACAAGATTATTATTTATATCACGGTATTCTTCTTTATATTTTTCAAAGTCACTTTTATTATTCATATATATCCTCCTTGCTAAAAAATTATAAACTCACTAACTAAATTTTTTTGATTTTAGCAGTTTGTATGACTTGAAATCTTTCTATTGTTTTTTGAAATTAACATCATTTTCAATCTAAAAAAATATAACTATGCCCTATGTCGCCTAACGTCCCTGAGCTTCGCGACGTCTAGCTACTGCTACTTTATTTGCCTATTCTCCTAAATTTCATAAGTCAGTGCTACAACCCTGCAGTATCCTCTATACCTAGATGTCGCTAAGCCCATGTTAGGCGACGTTTTTCATCGTTATTAAGACTAGCTTTCTATCTTCTTCTTAATTTTGTTAATTAAGTACTTTTGAAATTCATTTAATATTTCTCTTATTCCATTTATTACTTCTTCTTTTTCTTTTAACTTATAAGTTGAAAAATTCCATGAAAATTCTTTGTTTAATTTTCTTCTATCCCATCCTTCCTCTTCATAATAAGAATTAAAATAGAATAAATTAATTTTAGTCTTAGAGAATATAAAAGTTATACCACAAATACACCATGGGATATTTTCAAATTTTGGTTCTGTTTTTATAAGTACTAATTCATATGGAACATCTTCAGTAATTTTAAAACCATCTACAACTTGTTTAGTTTTAGTAACAGTTTTGGTAGTATATCTCGAAGCTAATGAAGCTGGTAATAATGGATTATCTATTTTAACTCTTTCCTCATCTTCATATGTTTCTTCTTTATATTTTGGTTTAGCAAAATAATTTTGTTCTTTATTATCTTCCAACCATCGCCCAATATTATTATAATTATAATCAGTAAATACACTATTAGTTTTATTAAAAGACGGATCAACATTATATAAATTAATCATTTCTTTACTATAATCAAAATTCTTAATTACTGATTCAATTTCGTTAAATATTGTTTCAACTTCTTCCTTAGTACAATATTTTTCAGCATCTTTTTTTACTAATTCTTCTAAACTAGTTAATTCTTCTTCTATTTCTCCCTGAGTTTCTTCCTCTGAAACACCATGATTATCACTAGGTATTACAATTTCATTAACCTGTTCCGTTTTAGTTAAAAACTTCTCAGTAAAATCTGCTTGTCCTATAAAGAAAGGAGTTTGCCTATCAAAAGTTTCAAACTCATCAGATATATAATCTATAATATCTTTATATCTAACATCAGATCCTTCATAATTAATAATTGCATTTAAAAAACTTTTAGTAAAAAAACTTAAGTTATCATTCTGCCAGGAATTTTGATTATTATAAGATGAAAACATAAAATAACATGATTTGAATCGGTCACCAGTTTTCTCTAAGTAACTATCAAATTTACTAGTTAATTTATTACCCTTAATATATTGTACACCTGACTCACATGCGTCTACTACTTTTATAGTTAAATTAGGTCTTAAACTTTTGAGTAACGTATCTAATTCAGAATTTTCTAAAGCAGTTTGCTTGCTTTTTTGCTTTTTATAATCTGAAGGTAAATAATAAAATTCTTGCCCATCATACATCCCATGCCCAGTATAATACAAAAATAATTCTTCAACCTCTTTATCTTTGTATTCTTCAATGAATTTTACAATATTTTCTTTAAAATCATTACTTTTCAAATATTGTTTGTCATATAAACTTAAAATACCATCAAATCTATCACTACTTTCTAAAACCTCTTCAATTAATTCTGCATCATTATAACATGCAGGTAATTCATTTAAATTATCATACCTACTTATTCCAACAACTATTGCTAAATTCATTATTATCCCTCCTGAGTTTTTTATGAAAAATGTCGCCTAACGTCCCGAGGCTTCGCGACGTCCATTTATGCACCTATAACCTAATCTAATGCAACCTTAATTTTATAAGTTAGCTTCGACAACTTTGTCCAA
>NZ_JAFBDQ010000032.1 GCF_016908315.1 Halanaerobacter jeridensis
CCCTCACTTTAAAAAATTGATTATGAAATATCTTGAAAATCCTTTTCTAATTTTTTTATTGATGGATAAATATTTCTAAAAAAATTTAACTCTAATTCATCCTCATCCATTTTATTTATTTTTTCTTTATCTATATCAATAACATTTATTAGAAAATTTCTTTTATCATTTTCATCATATTCATCAAAATCAGGAATATAATTTGTTTCATGTAAGTTATAATTTATTTCGTGATAAGTTCTTACAAATCTTTTTACTTCATCTTCATCAATTTTATCTCTAAGATCAAATCTATCTATAAATTTTTGTACTAACCAATCTAATTCGAATAATAAAGTTTTATCATTCATCTGAGAAAAGAAAAACATCCATCCATATTTATCATTCTCGTCAATAAAGCAACCTGTTATTCTTAGATTTAATTCCCATAAAAATAGATCTATATTCTGGAAGCCAGAACGACTATGTTTTACAAATATATCTTCAATAGAATGTTCTAAATTATATCTAGATTTATCCCTAACACTAAAATCTTTTCCAGCTATTTGATAACCTAAATATATAAAACCTTCTTTTATTTTACCAATTTCTTTTTTTTCTTCATTAATTTTTAAATGATTATTATCATCTATATTTAGAAATTTCATATCATTTTTACTTTTTTTAATAAATTTATTTTCTATTGACTCAAACTCTTCTTTATTACATAATATAAGAATATCATCAACAAATCGATAATAATCATACTCATTTGAATTAAGATGTTTATTATCAAAATCCATTAAATATATGCTTGAAAGTATATTAGAAATTGGTAATCCTTGTGGAACACCTTTATCATTTTTAGTTTTTCTATTTTGAGTTAAACTATTTTCGGGAACAGTAGGAGTAATAATAGCATTTCTTATTAAATCTATCATTTTCTGGTTTCTGGTTTTATTCTTTATTTTTTCTAATAGAAAATCATGATTTAAAGACCCAAAAAAATTACTAATATCAATTTTAATATAATAATTAAATTTTTCATTTTCTATTGTATTTTTTATTTCATCTATGATTGTTTGAACAATAAAATGATATAAATCATCAGAAAATTGATTATGTATAATTTCTTTTAAAACACTTAAAGTAAGTTTATCCCTTATAGTCGGTATAGAAATAACTCTTGGTGGCTTCCCTCTACCTTTAGAAAATAATTTTTGTTTATATGGAGTGAACTTATAATTTCCATTAACAACTTTTCTAGAGATGATTTTAATATTTTCTACCAAATTCCTCTCAAAAACTCTTCGAGTTATTTTATCTAATCCTGGATTCGCTTTACTTCTTACTTTTTCAAAATAGTGATCTTTTAAATTTTTATATTTAAATTTCTCTTTAAATTCTTCAGATGTAGACATATTACCCTCCCTGCCAAATGAATTATAAAAGTTGGAGACCCTTCATATATTAGCATAGTTTAATACTTTACTGTATTTCAAGTAAAGTCACCAGGGTAAACCTTAGTAAGTATCCATATCTTATTGATTAGGTTACCTTTGTATTAATAATTTCAAGCATCAATAACCATACTTGATACTTGAAATTATTATCAAAAGTCACTTGTTAAAAAGTAAGAGCCTCCAACTCAATACAAATTTTAACATAATCGGACAAAATAATCAAAATTTGAATATGAATAATTGTTTAGCTTTTGATTTTAGCTCTAGTATTTCAGATAACGTCCCTGGGATTCGCGACGTCTCATTGTTGCTCCTATACTTTGCCTATTCTCCTAAATTTCATAAGTCAGTACTTCAACCCTGCCTCTTCCTCTTATCTAGATGTCGCTAATCGCATGTTATCTGAAGTGCGTTTTAAATTTCATCTAATTATATTTAACCTTAAATTACAAATTATATATTAATCAGTTATTCTATAAACTATATAATCATTTAATTCTTCTCCTTTAATATATGGCTTTACCCATGTTTCTTCTATCCATATCTTATCTTTTATAGTTCCATCTTCATTTTTATATATTCTCCAATATCCTTTTCTATAATGACCCCTAACAAAAGTTTGTTCATAATCTTTATGATTTTCTTTTTTATGGTTATTAGAACTATTATCATATTCATGTTTGTAAATATACCTTTTATTGGAAGCTGATGCTTTATACTTACTATTATTAGTTGTATATGTTTTACTTTCCTCATTTATTTTCCTATCTCTATTATCATTTGTAACATAAAAGAGCATATTTGATAGTATATTTCTTAATTTATCCCCCAAAAAATTAGCCCTTATATTGCTATTAATAATTTTATTGCATTTAATTTGTGGATTCGGAAAATAAGTAGAATATAAAAAAGAAAAAAGAAGATTTTTATATGAATTAAACAATTTTATATTAACAAGATTATTATCTTGATCATTTTGGTTAATATAAACATCCATTATTACATCTTCACTTATATTATTGACTTTTTCGTTTTTAGATAAGATAACTTTTAAAGGAAATTTAATTGAAAAAATATTAGTAAAGGGAAATTCATTAGGAAGTTTTGTTTCACGTTCTCTACTAAATTGATAAGTTTTTTCTTCAGATAACTCAATAATAATTTTTTTCATATACTTCAATCCTTTCTTTTATTTTTTACTCAATTTTTTTGATTTAATAAACATTTTAACATTTTAGACAATACCACTGAGTTTCACGACATTTCATCAATGTTCCTAATCATAAATCAAACACAAAAATTTTATATGTCATTTCTATTTCCATTTGAGTTCATGTTATCTAAAGTGCTAGGTTATTATTTTAACGTTTTCCTATATGCGACTTCTAAAGCTTTTAAATCTTCAAATTTCCAGTCTCTTAAAGATACTACTACTTGTCTATATTTAAGAGTTTGAAAATTTATAAAACAAAATATCCCTTTAGTTAAAAATTTATGAACTGTATGATACTTTGGAGTAGACATATATCCAGTAGAATTATATTCATTATGAAATTTATTAACTTCTTCAAAACCATACATAGTTTCATCTTTTTCATATAAATAAATTCCCTCAATAGCTTTAATACCATCTCTAAAACATCTAAGTTCCTCTTTTGAATACTCATCACAAATATCATTATCTGCTTCAAAATATAATATCGGAGAATATTTTGAATGTAAAGACGGCATATATATAAGTAATCCTTTAAACTTAAATATATATTCAGAATTATCATCATTTGTTAAAATTGAAAAATGATTTTTATCAATTCTTTTTATTTCTAATATATCTCCAGAACAAAATCCATTATACAAATCTAATCCAAGTTTAAAATCAGAGTTTATAATAGAACTAATGATTTTAGTTGCTATATTTATATCAGTTATTAATTTCACCTCATTAAGTCCCATTCCAAAACCAATACTATCAAATATTTCGAGAAAACAGTCTAATATTTCTTTCTTTTCTTTTAAATTTTTATCTTCTAAAATTGAGACATAATTTTCATAATTTTTAACAAGTTGACTATAGCCTGTAACAGTCTTATATTTATCACCAATAGCATCATAAAAATAAGCCTCTAACTCCTCAAGAAACCCATCAAATAAATTTTGAATTTCAATTTCATCAAAATGAATTTCAGAATGAGTAACTTGATTTCTTAAATCTTGCAATTCAATTAATTTATTAGAAAACACTTCAGATAAATTATAGCCACATATCTTTGTAACTCTCTCTATTGCCTCATTAAAATTTACTGTATGAATTTTATGCTTTAATTCTGTTTCAAAAATACTATCTAAACTTTGGTTACGTTTTTGTACAAAAGCATTTTTTACATTTCTATCTATATTTGAAAACACAAGATATTCACTCTCTTTGTATAATATATGTTTGAATAAAATTTCAATTCCATGATGAATAAATAATATAGCATCTTTTAATAAATAAGATCTCTTTTCTATTTTTATCTCATCACTTGAATAATACTCACTTTCATAATCTTTTAAGTATCCCTATATGTTAGGATAGTTGTCGTAAGGAATAAAATCTGTGTTATAATAAAGTAACGACAATAAAAATCCTAAGGAGAGGGTTCATATGCCCAAAAAAGTATATTCTAAAAAATTAAAAGAATCTGTTTTTAAAAGACTTGCCCCGCCAAATGCTGAAAAAGTACCTGCTTTAGCAGAAGAACTGAATATTCCTAAAAATACTCTTTATGGCTGGAGGTCTAAAGTGCTTAAACAAAGTTCTAAAACTAGTAAAAAAGCTAGTAATTGGAGCTCTCAAGATAAATTTCAAGCTGTTTTAGAAACTGCTAGTCTACCTGAATTAGAAACTTCTAAATACTGTAGAGAAAAAGGAATTCATCTTGAAGAATTAAAAAGCTGGATAAAACAGTGTCAAAGTGCTAACAATACAACATTTGAAGATACTAAGAAAATTAAGAAGAATCTGAAAACGGAACAAAATAAAAATAAAGAACTTCAAAAAGAGTTGCGACATAAAGAAAAAGCTTTAGCAGAAACTGCAGCTTTACTAGTACTCAGAAAAAAGGCAAATGCGATTTGGGCGGACCCCGAGGAAGATTGATCAGTGATTCAGATCGCACAAAAGCAGTAAAGCTGATCAATGAAGCAAGCGAAAATGGTTCTAGATTAGAACCAGCTTGCAGAGAGCTTGGAATTAGCTCTCGTACTTATTACCGATGGACTAAAGACGACAATATAAAAAAAGATCAGAGACCTATAGTTGAACGGAAACCACCTAAAAACAAATTGACAGAAACAGAGAAAAAAGAAATTATTAAGATTGCAAACAGTAAAGAATATGCTGATCTACCACCATCAAAAATTGTGCCGGAATTAGCTGATAAAGGCAAATATATTGCTTCAGAATCAACCTTCTATAGAGTCTTAGAAGAAGAAAAAATGAATACTCATAGAAGTAAATCTAAAAAACCAGTAAAAAGAGAAAAACCAACGCATATAGCTACTGGACCTAATCAAGTTTGGACTTGGGATATAACCTGGCTTAATGCTTTTATTAAAGGTAAATTCTTTAAACTATATTTAATCACTGATATGTATAGCAGATTAATAGTTTCTCATGAAGTATGGGAAACCGAAAAGGCTGAGTATTCTCAAAGATTAATTAAAAAGGCAACTCTTTCAGAGGGAATTGCTAAAAAAGATAACCCGTTGATATTACATTCTGATAATGGCAGCCCAATGAAAGCTGCAACATTTATGGCGACTTTAGAAAAATTAGGTATACAGAGCTCGTTTTCAAGACCGAGAGTAAGTAATGATAACCCTTATTCTGAGTCCCTATTTAAGACAATGAAATACAGACCAGTTTATCCAAATAAAGGCTTTGAAAATTTAATTCAAGCCAGAGAGTGGGTTTCTAAATTTGTACATTGGTATAATCACATTCATTTGCATAGTGGGCTTAATTTTATAACGCCCTATCAGAGGCATCATGGGCTTGATATAGATATTATGGAGAAACGTATAGAGACTTATAAAAAAGCAAAAGAAGCTCATCCAGAAAGGTGGTCAGGAGAAATTAGAGATTAGTCTCTACCTGAATATGTTACATTGAATCCAATGAAAGAAAACGAAGTTGAAAAATGTCTTAACCAGCAAAACTCTTAATTTCAATATTAGGGCGGTAGTATTCAAAGAAATTTTTAATTAAATACGACAACTATCCTAACATATAGGGTACCCAAGCTTTTTCCCAGATTCCTTTAATTGATCTATTCTCTTTTTTCTTTTATGATATGAATTAGAATGTAATGATGAATCATATAAGTCATTAAATTCACTTGGACTTGTTGCAGTTAAAGTATTATCTTGTAAATCTGCTAAAATAAATTCATTTAAAGAAGAGTACTTAAACATTTTAGGTACTTGGGGGAATTTATCTAATTTTTTCAATTGTACATTGTCATCACAAGAAGATAATAAATCTTTTAAATCATTCCTAGCTTTTTTACTTTCTATATATTCTAACATATTCATAAAATCACCTCTTTAATATAAGTACAGTACTTGAAATTTATTTTCAGCTAACGTCCTTGGGGTTCGCGACGTCTAGCTCAACCCTCTTATAACTTGTCCAGCCTCTAAAACTTTCATATGTAATACCGCCCTTCACCTATCTTCTTAACCTAGATGTCGCTAACCCTATGTTAGGCGATGTATCCAGCTCGTCTATCCTATTTTACTTAGCAATTATTAAACTATATTTTGCTATAGCTATCTTTTTAATCTGAAATTAATCTTAATTAAAAATAACTTTATGATTAAAAAGTTTTAAATAACGCTAAAAGCTTGGATTTTAATCACCCAAGCTTTTCTAATAAAATTCTATATAATTTCAGCTACTCTTTACTTTAAACTATTAGCAAAATCATTTAATTCTGCTTTTATTTGATTCCAAACATCTAAAAGTGAAAGCACTAAATCTTTCATCTCTTTCCAATCAAGATAAAATGAGTATGAATGTCTATAAAAATGCCTAAAACCTAAATAATCTTTTATTTTCTCTTTTGAATCTTTGGAAATTATTTCTTTCCTTTTATCATTAGATTCTCTCATCTGTACTAATAATTCTTTATGCCAATTTGAACCATTTGGCTTTTCACCATCTATGCCTTTTGCTATTACTAAAAATATATTTTCTATCCCATTATAAAAAGAATGTAACACAGAAGCTAATGCTGTAAGCTCTACTAACTCAGGTTCTTTTTCTTCACATCTTTTTATCAAATCTTCATACTTATTTAATAATTTATCTACTTGCTCTATTTCAAATTCAACTTTATTTAATATTGCTTTATGATACATAAAGTAATTCTCCTTCCGTAGTCAAAAATGAAGCAAAGTCATCATCTTTATCTAAATTAACTAAATCTACAGAATGGTCTAATTCTAACATAAGCTTACCAATTAAATTAAAATACTTTCCAGAAGGACATCCTTTTATAGCCAAATCTATATCTGATTCTTCTTTCACATCACCTTCAGCAAGAGAGCCGAATAGATAAATATCTTTGCAACCTTCTTTCTTAAGAATTTTTACTGCTTTTTCAACATCTTTTTTATAACTAGATGGTAGCCTATCTAGATCCTCTAACATATTATCACCCCACATTAGCTCATTCTCTTTATTTATATTATACCACAATTACACCTTAAACATAAAATCATATAACTAATTTTTTCTAAATCACATAAAAATTAATATAATCTTTGATTTATTTATTGTAATTTCAAAATAATTAGCTGGATATGTCGCCTAACTTCCCTGGGATTCGCGACGTCTCGCTACTGCTACTTTACTTTTGCTTATCCTCCTAAATTTCATAAGTCAGTACTTAACCATGCCCTATCATCTGTACCTAGATGTCGCTAATCTCATGTTAGGCGATGTATCTGCTGTCTCCTTTAATCAAAATCTTACATTAAAAACACTTTACTTGTTTATTTGTTCAAATTGCATAAACTTTCCTTTTTAAAATTTAGGTTTATATCAAATAATAAATTTAAGAGAAACAAAATTAATATTATTTGGAGGCTATATATAATGAAAATATCTAACCTATTACACCCTGAACGATTATTTAAAAAGAATATTACCGTTGAAGATGAACTATCTACCATAGAAGCATATAATATATGGAATGCTCTAAAAACCAGATATACAAGCTTAGAAACTTATGAATTATTTAGAAACTTCGTTCATGATCGAGATTTTGATTTATTACTTGACCAACATCTTGAACATTTCCAAGAACAAATAGATATTCTTGAAGATATAGCTAAAAAACTCAAAGTAAAAGTTCCTTCAAAACCTCCCGAACAAATAAAAACGTCCACTCATATTGATTCTATAACTGATAAGATGATTTTTAAAAGACTTTATTCAGATTTAATAGCTGAATTATATTCATTAAGTGCTACCATAAGTAGAAGTAGAGTAAATGAAAGTTTAAGAAAACACTTTATAAATTTTGTAAATAGCCATTTAAACGACTTCCAAAATCTTTATAAATATGGCAAAGTAAAGGGGTGGACAGAAGTAGCTCCATCTTTTAAAACTCATAAACCAATGAAAAAAGAAGAACTATCTACAAGTGAAGCGGGACATCTATGAGAACTTCTTAATTCAAGATATGATCAATTACAACTGACCCGTATATTTTTAGGTTTTGTTCATGATAAAGACTTAGAAATGATATTAAAAAAAGGCGTTTCAAAATTAGAAAATCAAATCAAAACACTTGAAGAAAAAGCAACAAATTTTGAAATTCCTCTTCCAGAAAAACCACCTGCTTCAGAACAAGCAACAATAGATCCAGAAATTATGGAAGATAAATTTGTTTATAGAATTATTCTAAAAGGAGCTCAAGATGCTATAGATACTCATATCCGTGCAGTAGTAGAAACTGTACGAAATGATAATATTCGTGATTTGTTTTTTCAACTCTATAATGAAGAGGTAGAACTTTACAATGATTTTATTCGTTATGGCAAAATGAAAGGCTGGGCATATATAGCTCCAAAATATAGAAAATCTTAAGCTTAAAAAACCAACTATCTTATTCCAAATTATTACAACTAAAACCAATAGAAACAAAACCTCATTATTTTTTCTTATATTACACTTACATTAGTAAGATCATCAGCAGATATGTCGCCTAACGTCCCTGCGATTCGCGACGTCTCTCTACTGCTCCTATACTTTGCATATTCTCCTGAATTTCATAAGTCATTGCTGCAACCCTGCCTCTCCCTCTTACCTAGATGTCGCTAATCGCATGTTATACGAAGTCTCTGCAAAATTTAACTTTCATTTTTGACTTACTATAATTGCAGTTTTAAATATATATAATTTGTTATTAAATTCAATTATCCCACCTAATTTAGTTTTTCCATAATTATTTGTTTTAATGATACCAGTTTTATTAATTTTAGCAATGCTTTCTTCTGGTTCTGATTTTAAAACACTTAAAATAGCATTATTAAGATTAATATTTTCATCATTTATTTTTATTTTTATTTTTTTCTTATCATTTATATTTAGCTTTATTTTATTTATCTCTTTTTTACCTATGTATATATCTACAGGATTATTATTAGCATTTAAAATAGAAGATGGAGATGAAACAATTGTAATAATATCTCCAATATGTCCTAATTCATTAAAAATAAAACTAGCGTAATAATTAAAACATATTAAACTAATTCTTTTATTCAAATTCTTAAATTCATAGTATGAAAGAGATTTTTTGTTTTTTATTGGTTCTCTAAGATTATCTACTACATTAAAAATTTCTTTTAACTTATCTTTATCTCCATATACGGAAGACAGATCTTCGCTAACAGAAGACGGTAAATTATATTTGTTTTTTGTTTGTTCTATATGGTAAATTAAAATTTTTCTATTAAGCTGTGTATAATAAGTTAATTGGTTAAACAAAATGATAAATGATATTATAGTTAATCCTATTGATACTATTGTTATCAATGTTTTATATTTTCTATTTTTAAATAATTCTATTAAAAATAGAATAAAAAAAATTATTAAAATAATGTTTTCCATATCAAATCCTCCAAGATGAATAGTTGTATTAAAATAAAACTACAAAAGATTTCGTATAACGTCCCTGGGATTCGCGACGTCTCATTGCTGCTCCTATACTTTGCCTATTCTCCTAAATTTCATAAGTCAGTTCTGCAACCCTGCATATCCCTCTTAGCCTAGATGTCGCTAATCGCATGTTATGCGAAGTCCATATAA
>NZ_JAFBDQ010000033.1 GCF_016908315.1 Halanaerobacter jeridensis
TACAGGAAACCAAATAGAAGATATAACTTTTTTGAATGAATTAAATGGAATAAAGAAATTAGATATAAGATGGAACAAAATAGAAGATATTAATGTTTTGTTAGAATTAGATAATTTAAAAGAATTAACCATTAGTAAAGCAGACAAATATGCTAAATCTGAACAAGGTAAAAAAGTAATAAGTAAGTTGAAAAATAAAGGAGTAAAAATAAAATATTAGAGTGAAAACGGGAGGAAGAAAATGCTTAGTGAAAATAGTTATAAAAAATTAATTATTTTATTTATATTGGTGATGATGGCTAGTAGTTTTTTATTAATAGGATGTAGTAATGAGTCTTCTAATAAAGGTGAGTATAGTATTTCAGGTACAATTTATGATAACAATGGGAATCCGGTACCAGAGGTAACTATAAAATTTAATGGGGAACTTTCTTTAGGTAAAAGTGCTAATTTTGGGATGGCTAAGACAGATGAAAATGGTCAGTTTAGCAAAACAGGGTTAACAGGAACAGTAGAAGTAATACCAGTTAAAGAAGGATATGATTTTTCTCCTCAAACAGTAACTGGAGAAACGGAGCTGGTATTTGGAAATGATGAAGATTATAATACTGATGACAAAGAAGAAAAAGACAAATTTGATTTTAAAATAAGAACAACAAATATAAGTAATAAGGAATTAGGACAAGTTAGTATAGAATTAAAAAATAATAAATTGAGTTATTCTAAAACTAAAGAAACAGACAATAATGGAGAAGTAATATTCAAGAACTTACAAGCTGGTTTATATAATATTAAGGCTGAAAAAAGCAAATATATAACAGTAAAAATGGAAATTGATTTAGAAGAGGAACAGAGTAAGACAATAAAACTAGCTAAAGATGAAGAGAAAGTAACAGTGACTGATAACATAACAGAAATAAGTAATGGGACTTTGACAGTTGACTTAGTAGAGAATAAAGCACTAAAAAAAGAGCTTATGAATCAACAAGTATCAATTGTAGAAGCACAAAAAAATGTGGCTCAATTAATTAAAGAAGAAGCACAAAAAGAAAAATTCAAACAGGTTTTTGATTTTGATAAAGAAGATATAATAGGTACAAGTTATTGCATTAGTTATCAGAAAACCCTAATGGGCTTGCCTTTGGGCTGAATGATAACATTTTAGAAATAATTGAATATTATTTCTAAAATATGATATACTAAATATAAGTCAAAAAAATCAAAACCTACGATAAAGAGTAAGCGACAACCAAGCTGCTCTAAATTAGCAAAGGGTAAAAATATAATACATTACCGTCGGGCTGACGGAAATTAAAGCTTCTGGAGGCATTGTAAGTTGCCTCAACTAGTCTTTTGGCTAGTCTAGAAACTGTAAGACCTAATTTGTCTTGCCATTTACGGTAGGTTCAGATTAGGCTCGTTTCAATGAATGAAGAAACCTGAATGGGCTTGCCCTTCAGGTAAGTCATACAATTCAAGTTGCAAAAGAAAATAAGACTAATGCAATGAATAAAAAAACAAGTAAGCAAACTAAAGAAGATATTGTCTTTGGTACTATCAAGCGAAAATTAAATCAAATAGCTAATATCAATGATTTAACTAAAGATTATTCAGTTTTAGTAGCTATTACAGATAATTCAGGTAAGATTAATTATTATCGAACCAATTATCCTTATGGTAATTATGATGAAGAAATAGCAGGAGATATTCCTGTTGAGTTTGAAAAGTGTACTGTATCTATAGTTGAGGGAACAAGAAAATTTGAAACAAATGGATTAAGAGCGGCTGCAAATAAAAATGAGTTGGCAACAAAATATCAAAAATTTAAGATAATAAATGTTAATAATAATAGAATGGAAATAAAAACTACTTCGGAATGGAGTAAGCATGAATATAAAGTATATAATTCGGCAGGAAACAAAGCTGCTTCTGGGATTGTAGGAGAAAATGGAAAGATTGAACTTGGTCTAGGTAGTTTTAATAATGGAGTTTATACAGTAAAAATTGAACCTGATATATGGAAGCAAAATATTTTTATTAATAAGATAGATTTTGATAGTTTATCAGTAGAGCCTTTAAAATTAGCCCAAAAATATGCTCCAATATTAGCCTATCCGGATGTAGAGGAATATTATCCAGCTCCATTAGGGTATTTGGCTCCGCATGAGAAAGATGGGATAGATGAGGATAGTTATCCTGATGTTAAGAACTTAGAAGAAGAAGAATTCAACATAAGAAGTAATAGATTAAAAGATAAACAAGTTATTACAAGCAAACTTCCTTATTTAGGATTAGGAGAATATTTAGCTAATAATGGAAGTGAAGATTTTTATATTGATTTTAATTATGGACAAACGCATAAAAGCTTTTTGGATGACCTTTCTCTGTTAGCTAAAATAACAGGAAGTTTAGATAGTGCTACTATTTATTATTCTTTTATTAAACGAGACGGTAAATATTATTTAAATTATCATTTCTTTTATCCATTTGACCCTAAACAAGGTACAAGTGACAAACCAGATAAAGCAGCTCATGTATATGATAGAGAAAGTATGTCTTTAGTATTTGATGATCTTAATAGTGAACCAGAATCTATTGTATTTGGAGCTCATTTAGATAGTCAGTTGATGGCTTTGTTTGATGAAAAGTTAGAAAGAGAAATAGTTTGGGAAAATAATGATAAAGTAGAAGAAGGAGGAAGGGTGAAAATCCCTTGGGTAGAAGCATTTAAATATAAATATAATAATGAGCAGATACATCCTATAGTTTCTATTGCTAAAGGTTCTCATGCTTTATATCCTGTCCCAGGTTATTATCATTGTAATGTAAATCCAGCAGGGCGTGGTCATTCACCAATCGCAACAAATGAAGTTGCAGGAGATTCGCTTATGGGAAATACATTATTTAAAGTTAATGAAAAAGGGATGGATAATAAATGGGAACGAGTTTTGTTTCCAAAACAGTATAAGGATAAAATGGTGACTAAAGAAAATGAAGATAAAGTGTATCAATTAAAGTTTCTTAATTTAGGACAATTAACAAGTAGTAGTGAAAATGCTCCATTACTTTTTAGTGGAGCTTGGGTAGATGTAATGTACGATCCTACACACCCTTTTGCAACTAACGCCAAATTTCCTCCGTTTACTGAACGAGAGAAGAATATTAGTGAATGGACAAGTGATGCTTATTCAGGGAGAAATGGACTAAGTTTTATGGAATTAATTCCTGATTATTCTAAAGAATTAATGAAGTTGCTTGACGTTCATGTTAATATCAATTTAGATAAAGTCGATATTTTTAAACAACCAGAGAAAAAACTTGTTAAAGATAGGACAGTAAGATTATCTGAAGAATTTAAAGATGCGGCTATGTATGAAACTACAGCAGGAGAAAAAGAAGTAGAAATTGCTAAAAAATTAACTCCTAGTAAAGCAAGAACTATCAAGTATTTAGATGCGTCTAATAGCGCAATCATTGAAGGTTTAGAAGGACTACAGTATTTTACTGAATTAGAGAAGTTGAACTTAGGAAATTGGCATAATGAAGATGGGAATTTATTAAATACTCAAGGGCGATTAATTAAAGACTGGGGCGGAGAAGCAGTTAATTCAAATATTATTAATAATTTAGGCCCAATAGCTAATTTAATTACCTTAAAAGAGTTAAATTTATCTAATACAGGTATAGAGGACTTGAATAAGTTATTTGATTTAGAAGCTCCAAGAGGTTTAGATTATTATAAACCAGAATATAAAGGGTTATTGAAATTTATGCCTAATCATGATGTTACAGAGGTTGATTTGAATACAAAGCAAGAATCTATAGCAGTAGATAAAGTTAATGCTTTATCTAATTTGATTAGTTTAGAAAAATTAAATCTTAGTTTAAATAAAATCAATGATTTATCTATAATCAAAAAATCAATTAATTCTGGAGCATTAAAGAATTTGAAAGAGTTAAATCTTAGTGATAATAAAAATCAAGATGGTGAAACAACGCTTACTGATATAACTCCGTTAAAGAGTTTAACTAAATTAGAAGATTTTCAACTCTTAGATTTAAGAGCCAACAATCTTGATTTAGAAGAAGGATCTGCAACTATGGAAACAATCAATTATTTAAAAAATGAAGGAATCAGAGTTTTATATGATGGTCAAAAAATTATTCCGTGGTCTCATATAGATACTAATTTTGATACAAAGTGGAAAGAACGAGGCGTTCCTGTTATCTTTTTAACTGATTTTACATTTAAAGCCACTGAGAAAACAAGTAATCAACAACTAGATCAATTTTTAGATAATTTAGTTCATGGGACAGATAAAGCAGATGGAATTGTAAAAGGTGATAGATTGACTGTTAATGACATAGCTTTGTATGGACTAACTATTAATGCAGAAAATAAAGAAGATGGAGCAAAGCTGTTAGCAGAACAATTAAGTCAAGACCAAAGGAATATGCAGTAGTAAGTACTGGTGCAGGTAATAGTAAAGACTATGTTTGTTTGAAAGAAGTGACAGAAAAAAATGGAAAGATGATAAATCATGGTATCTATGCAATTGAAAATCATGATTTAGATAGGTATAGTGGAGATCCTGAAAGAGAGGACTATGAAGAAGAAAAGAAAAAAGAGTATAAAATTAAAAAAGATGAACTAAAGAAATTGGAAGAAGATCATGAAAAAATAATTACTAGAGGGTTAGAATTAACAGTAGGATATGTTTTTGAAATTACGGATAATATTTATGAATTAGGATCAGGAGTTGATAAACCAGGGCTGCATTATCCTCTTCATAACCCCATTGAAATTGATCAAGATGCAATTATGTATAAAAATCAGGATTATATTGGGCGAAAATATAATGGTCTTTATCCAGTAGGATCTAAAATAAAGATTAAAGTTCCGAAAAAAATTACACCTAATGATGCGCAAAAGAATTTTTATGGAGACGACTATAATTTTAAATCAATAACTGTAAATGGCAAGAAAATAGCACCAACAGAAGAAAATGAGAGCAGTTATAAGTTTACAATTGAGTTAGATATTTTTAAGACTATATATATAAATTATTCGACTATCTGATTGACCAAGTAGAAGGTAATTAAAATATAGTTAATTAAGTAGTTCAGTTTGAATACTGGACTACTTTCGCTTTTTATTATGCTAATTAAAGAATGATAATTAACTTTGCAGTAAGAAAAAGATAAAATGCTTGAATTTTTATACTTTGTTATGTATAATTATTCAAAAGGTAATTTATTCTAGGAATTTAAAAGTAATAATAGTTTTTTAATTGAATAATTAAAGACTTTACTTTATAATTTAGAATATAAGAGAATTAGTATTAAAGTTAGCTGATAAACTTACAATAGATTATGAGGAGTGAGACTAATGAATGTTAAAGAGATTGAAGGGACGATTACTACACCATTAGATTTTTTTGCTTCAGGGATAAAAACAGGTGTTAAAGAAGAAGGAAAAGATATGGCTTTGATTTATAGTATTGTAAATTCTGAAGCAGCAGCAGTGTTTACTACTAATCAAGCACAGGCTGCTCCAGTAAAAATAAGTCGTGAACATGTAGAGGGCGGTTATGCTCAAGCTATTTTAGTTAATAGTGGAAATGCTAATGCTTGTACAGGAGAAAGAGGTTATAATGATGCTCAAAAGATGATAGAAATTGCTTCTAATAAATTAGGATTAGCAGCAGAAAATATTATTCTCTGTTCAACAGGAATTATTGGCGAATATTTGCCTATGGACAAAATTAAGCCAGGGATTGAAAGAGCAGTTTTAAATTTAAAAGAAAACGGTGGTTCTGAAGCGGCAGAAGCAATTATGACCACAGATAAATATCAAAAAGAGTTAGCGGTTAAAGTTGATATTGGTGGTGAAGAGATTACAATTGGTGGTATAGCTAAAGGTTCTGGAATGATTGAGCCAAATATGGCGACAATGTTATCTTTTTTAACTACTGATGCTGAAATTGATGCTACATTATTACAGGATGCGCTAGCAGAAGCAGTTAATAAAACTTTTAATCGGATTACTGTAGATGGTGACCAAAGTACTAATGATACTGTAGCAATTTTAGCTAATGGTGCTTCAGATAATGAGGCAATAACAGAAAAAGGTGATAGCTATCATCGTTTCGTAGAAGGTTTAACCTATATTTGTAAAAAGTTAGCTCATCTAATTGTTAAAGATGGAGAAGGTGCTACTAAATTTGTGACTATTGAAGTTGAAGGGGTCACTGCGGAAGAAGATGCAGTCCAAATTGCTAAAGGAATAGCTAATTCTAATTTAGTTAAGACAGCTCTCTTTGGAGAGGATTCTAATTGGGGACGTATTGCATCTGCTGCAGGAGCAGTAGGAGTAGAATTTGACCTCGATAAGCTAGAAATTAGGATTAATGGTCAAGATATATTTGGCCCTGCCCAGCAAGTTTATAATCATGAAGATGATTTATTAAAAGAACCTACAATTAAGATAGAAGTTGATTTGAATTCTGGAGACGAATCAGCGGAAGTATGGACTTGTGATTTGTCTTATAAATATGTAGAGATTAATGCTGAATATCATACATAAAAACAATTGAGAATTGAAAATGGATAATGGACAATTAAAAGAAAAAGACATAAAATAATTGCTAATGAATAATGAAAGAAAAAACAATTAAAGAATAAAAAATAATATGTAGATAGACTTGGCACTGCCAAGTCTAAAATTATAGTTAATAAAAAAGGATGTGCAATAATAAATAAATTAGAGGGTGGTGAAAAATTTGAAAGAATTAATTGAAAAAGCAGATATTTTAATTGAAGCACTACCATATATGCGAGAATTTTCTAATAAGACAGTAGTGATTAAATATGGTGGTAATGCGATGGTTAATAAGGATTTAATGGCTTCTGTACTAGAAGATGTGACTTTGTTAAAGTATGTAGGAGTTAATCCAGTCATAGTACATGGTGGAGGCCCAGTGATTAGTAATAATTTAGAACAGTATGAATTAGAAACTGACTTTCATAAAGGATTTAGAATTACTAGCCAAGAGGTAATGCAGGTAGTAGAAAAGGCTTTAATTGGGGAAGTGAATACTAATTTAGTATCTTTAGCTAATAGTTTAGGAATTAAAGCTGTAGGGTTATCAGGAAAAGATAATCAAATGATTTTAGCCCAAAAGTGTGAAATGGATTGTGAAGTAGAATTAGGTTATGTAGGAGAAGTTGATGAGGTGGATCCTACTTTACTTAATTCAATGATTGATAGTAATTATGTACCAATTGTAGCTCCTGTAGGTACAGATAAAGAAGGAAATAGTTATAATATTAATGCTGATTTAGTAGCTGGAGAAATAGCTGCTGCCTTAGAAGCAGAAAAACTAATGTTATTAACTAATACTGAAGGGATTTTAGAAGATCCAGAAGATAAAAGTACTTTAATTTCCAGATTGAAAATTGCAGAAGCTAAACAAAAGATAGAAGATGAAATTATAGTAGGGGGCATGATCCCTAAAGTAAATGCCTGTATTACTGCTTTAGAAAAAGATGTAAATAGGACTCATATTTTAGATGGCAGATTGGATCATTCGATTTTATTAGAGATATTTACTGATAAAGGAATCGGAACGATGATAACTAAATAAAGCAGTGAAGAGTGAAGAGTGAAGAGTGAAGAGTGAAGAGTGAAGAGTGAAGAGTGAAGAGTGAAGAGTGAAGAGTGAAGAGTGAAGAGTGAAGAGTG
>NZ_JAFBDQ010000034.1 GCF_016908315.1 Halanaerobacter jeridensis
TTAATATGAAAAATAACTATATTGAACTAGATAATTTATATAGTGAATTAAAAAAGCATGAGAGTAATAAATATATTAATTATAAAGAAATAGATAGAATAAGGAAGATGTATAATAACTTATTAAAAGGAGTTGAAAATCATAAAGAAGAAGATTATATATATGCTATTTCGTTAGCAAGTGATGAAGAATTGTCTTGTAAACAAAACAGAAAGTTACTAATATATAAACTTAAAAAAAGAGTAATTAATTTTTTGTTTATTATTTTACCATTTATAATTATTTTATTAATGAAATTAGAAATATTTGATTTTTTAAATGTATTATTAAATAATTAGTTATTTTGTATTTAATATAAAACTGCGCTCTAGTACTTCAGATAACATGGGGCTAGCGACATCTAAATTATTGGTTTTAAGAAAAATAATATTGATTTCACACAAGTCTGGGATATTTAATCCAGGCTTTTAAATTTATATGAGACGTCGCGAACCCCAGGGACGTTATCTGAAATTCTCATTTTACTGTAAGAAGTTTTATGTTTCATAATTATTCATATTTTAAATGGAGGTTAAATCATGGAGCAGAATTCAAAGCAAGATGAACATTTTATGGAAAAATATTGAATGATGAAGTTAAAAGAATATTAGAAAAATATGTTGATGTTGATAAATTTATTAAATCATTATCTAATTATAATAAAATGTGGAAATTGAATGAATTAGAATATGATTTGAAAGAAGTAATAGATAAAATAGATTTATCTGAAGAAGAAATTAATACTATAACAAGTGCAATTATAGAAATTATTTTTCATTCTGATTTTTTAACTAATTTAGAAAATCAATTAAAAAAGAACAAAGAAAAAATGTATAATTTTCTAGATGAAAAATCATATTCATTTGCTAAGCAATTAAGAGGTTTTATTAAAGACATTATAAAAGATTATCCAAAGAGTAAAATATCAATCATAGACATTTTACTCAAAGAATATTATAAAAGCATGAATGAGTTAGCAAAAGATAGTTTAGAATTTAGATCTTTAAAAGGGATTAGAGAAGATAATGAGAGGTTAGCAATGAGACAAATACTTAAGTCTTATGGAGGAATTGTAGAAAGTAGATA
The DNA here is from genome assembly GCF_016908315.1 of Halanaerobacter jeridensis. GTDB lineage: Bacteria > Bacillota > Halanaerobiia > Halobacteroidales > Halobacteroidaceae > Halanaerobacter > Halanaerobacter jeridensis. Next base: position 1,126 of record NZ_JAFBDQ010000034.1, read on the forward strand.
TAAATCATATTTAAAATTATTAGCTAATATTTTTTATAATTGTGGAATGGTCAATGATTTAACTAAAGATAGCCCAGGGTATATTGCAAGAAAATTATCTGATGCTTTTAATGAACACTATCCTCAATATACTAATTTAGTTGATATTTGGGAAATAACAATAAGGAATTCTAATGCTCATAATGATTTTGAAATAAAAAACAATAAAATATTGATTTATAATACTAATTCTAAAACTGGAGAGAAAAGACATAAGAAATTATTAAGTAAAGATGAACTTATTAATAGATTTTCTTATTTAAGTGATAGATTTGTTCCAATAGGCGCTTTCCATACTGTTATTTTTGATATTCTAATAGAAGACTTTTTCTTTGGAGAAGAAAATTATTTAGATGATTTAATAAAAAATATGAAAAATGATCCGCAAATTAAAAATCTAAGATAGAAATTGGAATTAATAAGAAACATTTATTAATTTATAATGATTTTTAAAAGAACAGATTAGATGATAATTTCAGTCAACTATGTATAATAATTTTTTTATTATTGTAGTATTATTAGTATTTTGGAATTGAAGTTTTAAAAGTAGTTAAACCTAAAATGAGAACATCAGATAACATAGGGTTAGCGACATCTAGGCTAAGAGGATAGGTGAAGTTAGAGATTACATATGTGAGTTTTAAGAATGGACAAGTTATAGGAGTGTTGAGCCAGACGTCGCGAACCCTAGGGACGTTATGTGAAATTAATTTTACTTGTTAGTGATTCTTTTAAGAGCATTTGTAGAAAGAGATAAATTAAAAGTAAGCAAGTAATTATTTAAAAGAGAGGTAATATTAATGTTTGAAAAAAAGGCTAAAGAAGCAAAAAGGTTAGTAAAACAGAAGAAGAAAAATTATGGTCAAATTTATTCCGAAGAATTAGAACATTTTAGTAGATTTTTTGGGGATGTTGAAGAAAAATTAATTCAGGGGGAGAATAACCCTCCAGAAAATTTTGATTATTTTGAAATTGAAAATGAAGAATATATTTTTACTAAAATAAAAGATAAAGCAATTGGTAATGAATCTATATTTAAGAAAGAAGATGAGATTGTATCAGGAAAAAAATTTTATGGCGTTGAGTTTGATAATTGTATTTTTCATAATGTAATATTTAAAAACTGTTTATTTATAGGATGCAAGTTTGATAGATGTTCTACTATGCCTAGTGAAGTAATTTTTAAAAATTGTTATTTTAATAGAAGAAGATCAAAAAATGTAAAACAAATATCGGCGGGAGATTTTGAATTCAATAATTTTTTTACTATATTTAATGATAGTCAGTTCGTAGTTGATTTTATTAATTGTGAACTAGAATATGCTTTATTTAACGATTGTGAGATAATATCTTCTAAATTTAAAGAAAATAATATGAAAGATATGATTTTTAATAATTGCAAATTTGCTGGAATTAAAATTAGTGATTGTGATATGAGAAATTTGAAGATAGTTAATTTGGATTTTATTGAAGGGTTTAGTATTGAAGATAAAAAAAAGACAACAAAATTTAATAGAGAGACATATTTGGAGGAAATTGATGACTCGCAAGAAAATTTAAATGAGATTCATAAAACATATTTATTATTTGCAGAATGCTTTAAAAAAAATAATATAATTGAATTATATGGAGAATATTTTTACTTGAGTAAAAAAATAAAATTAAAAAGTTTAAATTTCTTAGAAAGAATACCTGCGTATTTTTCTTATTTGAGTTGTGGTTTTGGGGAAAGACCTTGGTATGCTATGTTAATTTCAGGAATAATCATTGTACTTTCAGCCATTATGTATATGATTTTAGGATTTGAGATTAATGGGGATATAACAGCATATAAATTAGCTTTCCAATCTAATAATTGGGTTTCGTTATCAGTTTTAATAAATGATTTTTTTGAATGCTTATATTTTAGTTTTAATAGTTATTTTGGCATAGGAAATTATAAGATTGATCTTGTAGGTTGGAGTAGAGTTATTTTCGCTATAAAAAGAATATTAGGTGTTGTAATTATGGGATTATTTATATCAACATTAGTAAGAAAAATGACCAGATGACTTTAAATGAGGTAAAATTAACTTCACATAACATGGAGTTAGCGACATCTAGGCTAAGAGGTTAGGAAAGGTTAGGGGTTACATATGAAAGTTTCGGAGAATGGACAAGTTATAGGGGATTGAGCTAGACGTCGCGAAGCCCAGGGACGTTATGTGAAATAGTTGAATTAAAAGATATGATTTAATAGGTGATTGTTATTGAAAAACAAATTATAACTATAAAATCAGGAGGATTATTATGTTATACATAATAGCTTTAATTTTCCCACCAATTTCTGTTCTAATTGCAATAAAGAGTTTAACTAAAGTTTTAATAAATATAATGTTAACTTTCTTATACTTTTTTCCAGGTGTAATACATGCTTGGGTAGTTATAGGAAATAATAGTACGGCAAGTAAAAATTACAAAAATAAAAAAAATAAAACTAATATAAATGATAAGGTAGAAGTGGAAAAAATAGAACCATTTAATCAGTATTTTCCAAGTATAGAAACCATGAGTAGAAAGCAAAGGAAAAGTTATGAATTTATTTGTGCACATCTTGAAGAAGGAAAACATATTGATGTTGAGGGGAATATTTCATATTTATTTATATATATGTATGAAAAATTAAACTTAATATTAAAAAATACAAACAAAGCTAATGAAGTTATAAACGATTATAAAAATTTATATGAGAATTATAAACATATAGATAAAGTAGCTTCTTATTTACTTAATTGGATTGGAGACTTATATTGTTTTTGTGGAGAATTCAAAAATGCTTTAGAATATTATGAGTTAGATCCTTCAGGTACTCAAACTCATTTAGCAAATAAAGTATTAAATATAAAATATCATAAGAATGTCAGAGTTCGTCCTGAGGATATATTTTGTATTAATAAAATATTAACAGATTATGGCAGGGAGAATTTTAATAAAGTCATTGAATATAGTGAAATCATTTTAGAAGAAGAAAGAAAAAGAAGGGGAGAAGATTATCTACAGTATATAGGAGATAAATATTATAATGAGGTAGAGAAGTCTTCTTTTAACTTATTTAATGGATATCCTGGGAATTATGAATTAAATAAATATTTTCATAGTGAAAATGAAGTTTTTGAAATTATTCCTTTTTATAAAATAGAAGAATTTTTAAGTTTTGCAAGAGAATTGTCTAGAGATGCAGAGAATTTATTGCGAGAAGAAAAAGACATTCCAAAAGTTGGAGAGGGATGGGTCTCGGAAACAGAGTTATATTATAAGATTAAAGATTATATTGAAAATTTTGAAGTGGTGCATCATTATAATTCAGATTGGTTAGGGCAGCAACACCTAGATATTTTTATTCCTGAGTTAGATTTAGCATTTGAGTATCAAGGGAAACAACATTTTGAACCAGTTGAATTTTTTGGTGGAGAAGAAGCTTTTGAAGAACAAAAAAAGAGAGATAAAAGGAAAAAGAAGAAATGTTCTAATAATGATGTTAAACTAATTTGTGTAAAACCTGATTATAATTTTGAAAATATTAAAGAGATAATTAATGAGGAAGTAAATGGTTAAACCAATTCAACTACTTCACATAACATAGGGTTAGCGACATCATAAGTGTTAGAGATTATTGTTGCCACAATGACTTATAAAATTCAGGTTTATAATTAGTAATGAAAGAAATATATGACGTCGTGAACCCTAGGGACGTTATGCGAAATGCATATTAAATTGGAAGGAGTATAGTTGATAATGGATTTAAAAAAACTAAAATTTGGAGAACGTATAGAAATTTCTAATGAGATGTCCAAAAAAGATTATATGTATTCAGTATCATTGGTTAGTATCGGCAAACATTTTTTAGAATATTTTTTTGGAAGTGAAGTATATCAAATGTCTTTTCAAGAAATAAGAGAAAAATTTATTTCTTCTTCTAATAATAAGGATGTTCCAAAAGATGAACTTTCTTTTTTTAAGTTTATTTGTAAAAGATATTTAGATCTTAAAGATCGTCCCTCAATTAATATGCTAAAATATTATAATCAAGCATCTAGTGATTTAAAGGATATAAATAATAGAATAAAAGATTATGAAAAAGATATAAAAGAATTAAATAAAATTAACAATAGGAAATTAACTAATGAAGAAGGCTATGAGAAACTCCTATTAGAATATTATATAGATTTAAATAAAAAAGCTAGAGAAGAAATAATAAATTTTTTAACACATGACATTAGATATTATGCTTTAAAAGATTCTAAGGAAGTTCCTAACTATTTTTCAACATTTAGTTGTTCATATGATTATCGTTTTGATCCATTTCGTTATAAAAAAGAAAATATTACAGATTTACATAATAAATTTCAGGATTTATCTGTTCCAGTATATAAAGAAATATTAAAAAAATATGAAGAAGATAAAGAAGAATTTTATAATCTTATGGAAGAGTATATTTGGGAATATAAGATTATAGATAAAATATATGATTTTATTTATTCACATCATAGGTTAAATAAAAGAGAAGAAATACTTAAACAAGCTTTAATAGCTTATGAAGAAGGACAAACTCTTTTGTTTTGTAATGTTATTCCCTTACAAATTGAAGGAGTTTTTCATGATTATTGTATAGAATTAGAAATTCCAGAAACAGACCTTTTAGCATCACCTTTACATGATAAATTAACTAAAATATCTAATGAAGATAAAAACTTTAGAGATTATGAGTATTTTAATTTTAAATTTCCAATTATCAGAAATAAAGTGGCACATGGAAATTTGTTTAAGGAGAGTAATAAGAAATTATCAAGATTTTTATTGTTAGATTTATTTAGTGCTTGTAAACTTTTAGCTACTTCAGATAGTTTAGAAATTAATAAAGCAGTTAGTATACTACAAGAATATGAAAAAGATTGCAGTTTTAAGAATTCACTTAAATCTATTATTTTTTTACAAAATATTACTATACCTAATTTTTATGATTTAGATTCGATTATTGATGAAATAAAAAGTAGATTTATTAAAGATGATGTTTGGAATTATATTGAAGGCATTATAGAAGAAGATAATAATTTATTAAATAGGGGTATACGTAGTATTGCTATTTATTTAAAAGAACAAGGAATAAAAAAAAGATAAATGTGTTAATGTACTTAGAAAGACAGGAAAAGTAAGTAAAATGAGTTTTAAATTAGATTCTTTTTGCGATGAGTTAAATAAATATGAGTGGTTATATAAAAGTAAAAAACACGATTAGTTGAGATAGTAGGAAGTGAAAATTTATGTTGTAAAATATGCACTTCGCATAACAGCACGTTAGCGACATCCCAACTTGGCAGGATAAATGAAAGCAGGGATGACTTATGTAAGGATGGTAGTTTTAATTAGAGGTTAGGAGTATTCAAGGGGACATCGCGAACCTGCAGGACGTTATGCGACATCAAATTAGCAGTAGTTATCTTTTTGCGCGAATAATATTTTAAAAGGGGTTAATATTTATGAATGATTTTGAAAACTCTGAAGAAAAGATTAGGAAAGAAATAAATAATAAAATTGATAGGGTCGCGCAAAGAATTTATGATTATGGATGGCCAATTAGTCCTAATATTGATCAATTAGAATTAATGTTTTTAGGAGGAAAAGATGAATCAACATATAAATTTTTTGATGAAGATGGAAATGAATTAGAAATAAGTGAAGGGATAGATCAGCATATTTGTAATATATTTAGAAAAAATAATTATCAATTGTTAAAGACTATTGTTGATGATTGGGAATTAAAGATATTTAAAAGGCGAAAACATATTTGGAATCAATGTATTAAAGCGCATATAGATGAAAATTATATATTATCTACATATACTTTAGCTATACAAATAGAAGGTTTGTTAGAAGAGTTTAATATGATTTATTCTTATTCTGAGGGTGGGCAATTATCCATTTTAGTTGACGATTTTGTTTCTTGGTTTCCGAATAAAATAAATACAAATTTAGATGGGATTTCAGAAGTAATCTTCAATTCTTTTATTGAAAATATAAAATTTTTATCGAAGTCTACTTATAATATTGATAAAAAATCAATATTTTATCAGCAATTAAATAGAAATTATATAGCCCACAGTAAGTTGACGGATACCAATGAAGTTTTATCACTTAAATGTTTTTTATTATTAGACCTTATACATTTTTCTTTTGATATTATTCAATAAATCCAATTTGACATCGCATAACATAGGGTTAGCGACATCTAGGCTAGGAGAATAGGCAAAGTTAAGGATTACATATAAAAGTTTTAGAGAATAGACAAATTATAGGAGGTTGAGCTAGACGTCGCGAACCCTAGGGACGTTAGGCGAAATTTACAAGGGGGTTAATATTTATATGAACAAACATATTAAAATTCATTCAGAAAT
>NZ_JAFBDQ010000035.1 GCF_016908315.1 Halanaerobacter jeridensis
AAATTTATATAAATCTCTATGAAACTGCAAAATTATATTGGGATTTATCGGAATAGCATCATATGAAGTATGAATTGTATTTAGTACATCTCTATAACCTGCAATTTCACCTTCAGAACGATCTTTAGGTACTGTGTTATCATGCATGATCTCTTTCAAACGCTTATCTGTGATAACTATTCCTTCTATACTATTTGAAGCTTTAGTACTTTGAACTACTGCTACTTCTTTTAGCTTTTCTAATACTTGTGGAGATTGATCTAAATATAAATTTTGTTTCCCCTTATATTCATTTATCTTTCCAATTAAGCTTACTATATCCATTGGAACTTCTTCATTTTTTAATTTTTCATCTCTAAATGACATCATAAACATATTCACTCCTCTATAAATATATTCATTTGATCTTATTATGACCATGTTTATTATATCATAAACATATTCATTTTGCCATAAACATATTCATTTAATGGTTTAATGAATATGTTTATTGAATATGAATATATTCAAAGAGGTATGTCATATAACGTCCCTAGGGTTCGCGACGTCAGTTGCTACTGCTATATAATCTTGCTTATCCTTCTAAATTTCATAAGTTAGTGCTATAACCCAGCCATATCTATCGCAACTGATGTCGTCAATGCCATGTTATCCGAAGTTCATCTTTTTCTAATAACTCTTAATAGTTAAATAAATCATTATTACTTATCTGATTAGTACTATTTGTAGAAATTCGGGCTGTAATAAAAGCATGCTTGCGATCAAAATCAACTAATTTATCCAAATCATCAGACATAGTATAGAGCATAAAATATTGAGAAATTGCATTTCTACCATTAGGAGTCTGATAATACTCACTTGATTCATCTCCCGCATCAACTCTGAAATATCTGTTATCTCTCCAACATTCAGTTCATTTCGCCTAAGATCCTTTGACTGATTGATGAAATAGTAATATAATAATAATAGATATAGATTTAACCATTATTATATCCAAATTGAAAGGACTGATATCCATGAAGACAATGACTGAAAAAGAAATAGAACAATCAATTAAAAATGTCAAAGCAACATTAGCTATTGAAAATTTAAATATAAACAAGCTCAATATTAAAGATGGTGAAAAATATTTAAAGGGACAAATAACTAGCAAAGAAGCAATAGAACACATCACACAATATATTAGAAGTAAGCAGTTAAAACAATGACTCCTTCTTCAAAATATGGTCCTGAAGACTCTAAATACTGTTATCCAAATACAGATGTTTTAATAAATAAACTTGAGATTAAAGATAAAGAATTACTAGAAGAAGCTGATTCTCTCTATTCAGCACAACGTTTGTTAGAATTACAAGCCGAACCTATAAAAGGAGATTTTGACCTTCAGCATCTAAAAGAAATTCATTATTATATTTTCCAAGACTTATATGATTTTGCTGGTAAAATAAGGGAAGAAGATATAATTAAAGGCAACACTCATTTTGCTAAATCTCAATATATTGTGCCTAGCGCAATTCAATTATTTGAAGAATTAAAAAACGAAAATTATCTATTAAACACATCGGTTAATCAATTTGCCAAGAGAACTGCACATTATATGGCGGAATTAAACATTTTTCATCCTTTTAGAGATGGCAATGGTCGGGCTATACGAGAATTCATCAGATGCTTAGCTTTAAAATGTGATTATGAAATAAAATGGAATTCAATAGATAAAGATAGACTGTTTGATGCTTCAATAAAATCAGTGTTCAATACTAAGCCTCTTATTAAATGTATAAAAAAAGCTATTGATTCTTAATAAATTGGATGGCATTTTTTCTGTGCCATCTTTTTTTATCTTATAATTATATTATCAAAGCAACAAAACCTTACATAAAAGTGAATTTCGGATAACGTCCCTAGGGTTCGCGACGTCTCGCTCGCCCTCCTTATAACTTGTCTATTCTCTAAAACTTTCATATGTAATCCCGACCTTCACCTATCCTCCTAACCTAGATGTCGCTAACCCTATGTTATACGCAGTTAGCACTCTTTTCCTTAACTTTAATCAATTAATTCTGTCTTCATATCTTCTCTTCTTCCTTGATCTTCATAATCTCTTGCTAACTGTCTTAAAACCCTTGATGTCCTAGGATATTCAAATTTAATTTCCTCTGCTTGTTTATTATATTCTTTAGCAAGTTCAAATTCTTGAATACCTCCTTCAAAAACTGCACGTGTTGTTACACCTCTTGAATTATATTTACCTATTTTAAATCCGGATTCTAAATCAAAACTTCTAATTCTTTCAATAATTTTTCTTACTGCTTCATGAGGCCAAATCCCATCATTACCTACTGAACAATGAGAAAGGAGTTCTCCAATTTTAATATCCCCTATGACCTTTCTATCGCATTCTTCAAATAATTTTCTAGCTTCTAAAACCCATTCTCTAAGAATATTAAAATCAATACTACCATCTTCCCTTTCTCCAGGTATTACTGAAATATGATGCAAAAGTTTCCACGCTCTATCTACCCTATCTTCTACAATCTTTTTATCTAAAGTCTCATCTTCTTTTTCTCCATTTTCAGATTTATAAATCCAACTTACAATTTGCACAAAAAAGTCTGGATTATTTTTAATACTATTTTCTAAAAATTTTGGCTGTATAGATCTAAAATTAAAAATTTGTAAATAAATCCATTCTATTTGAGCAATTTCTTCTTTACTAATTTCACCAGCCCTTTGAATATATTTAATTATATCTAAAATAGTATCTTTTACTTTGAAAAAAGAAATCCCATTATCTTTATCAGGATTACTGGCAACTTCTTTTAAAATCATACTAAGCAAATTACAATTTAAAGAAGTTATATCATCTGAACTTCTCAATGCTTGATTGGTAGCATCAATTGCTGCTAAAGGTCTTCCATTTTTAAAGAGTTGTTTTATTAACCAATTAATTTTCTTAAGGTCTTCTTTATAATCGAAATAATAGTGATTAATACTCTGCCAATACTCTTTTTGAATTCCTTCATCTAACTCACTTAATAATTCGAAAATATAATTATTAAAAGGCAAAGCTAATAACAAATTAACCTTCTTGGTTTTATTCCAAGAATCCATTTTTTCAATCATAGGTTTAACATAATCACTATTATCCCTTGCAACTGTTGTTATAAAAGACTGAGCAACAATTAATAATTTATTGTCTTTTTCAAGCCAATTAAGTATTTCTTCTTGAAAACAAGATTTTAAATCAGAATATGCTATTGTTCTTCCAACTAACTTAGAATCTCCGCATACTTTTATTAATCTTTTTATTCCTTTAATTCCGCTTTCTTGATATATTTGATTTAATACTTCTAAACGATGTTTATAAATTATTTCTTCATGTTCTTTATAATCTTTTTCTTTATCAACTGGATTAATAAGATTTGGAAAATATTCATCAAAAAGATATTTGTTTTTTAATATAGTATCTTCTAAGGTAATAGCAGATAAAACTTCTTCAAGTTCATTAATATATTCTTTAGATAAAGACCATTTAGTCTCATCATATTCACGATGTCTAGAAATGATATTTCTAAGTTCATTTACAAAATTCAAAAGAAATTCTTTACTAAATCTATCAAATTCAATTGATTGAATACTTCTAATACATTTAATTAAATACTTATCAGGAATATCATTTATATCTCCAACTAACTCAATTAATCTTGCTTTAGGGCTTTCTAACATTAATTCAATTATTCTTTCAACAATTTTTTCTATATATTCATTATAATCTTCTTTATTTGCTGTTTTTTCAATACTTTCTGCCCAATTACGATAATTTGGTTTATGAATAGAAGAAGAAACTTTGCCTATTTTTTTGGGTAAAATAGAAATTAAAAGTTTCCATGCTACATCAGGATAAAATTTAATTAAATGGGCATCAATGATTTTTATTAAATCAGAATAACTTGCATTAGTATTATTAGTCCATCCTAAAAATATTTTTTGTAGAGAATTAAAAGGGCGATTAGTATATGAACCACCAGGATCTACTTGTGACAGTTCAGCTAAAATTTTAACTACCTGTGCTAAGTAATCTAAATCCCATGAAACCATTTCTAGAGCCCAAAGCAAATTTGCATGTGGGCATCCTCCCAAAAAACCATTTTCCTTACTAAATATTTCTTTAATACAATACTCATCTTTATAAATACTTTTTTCTATACTTTCTAAAAAAGATTCTGGAGCAGCCTCAGCTAAAGAAGTTAAATTCTTTCTAATTGAATACCATCCCTTAGCAGAAAGATCTTTATTCAATATTTTTTTAACCCAATAAGATACTTTATTATTAAGAGAAATGCCATCTAACATTTTACAATCCTTTTTCCCAAATGTAGCCAATATATTTAAAGTGTCAGCAATACCTAATTTCAATTTATCAGAATATTTAGGAAGTTCCCCTTTATTATTAGTTGAAATCATTTATTCTGCTGATAAATCATATGAAGGATCTGTTTCCCCTAAGACCTCGAAAATTATAGATTCTAAACTCTCAATAGTTTTTTTGTTGATTTTATGAGAAATTAATACCCAAAAATCCATTTTAGAAATAACTTGCCATATATTACCTACTTGACGTACTGGTGAATCACTTACAGAAGCTAACTTTAATAATTCAGTTTCAAAATCATTATAAGAAATATCAGCTAATTTAGAAATTATTTCTTTATCATTTTCATTTTCTGAATTCCATTCAGTCACTATTAAAGTAGTAATAAGTATATCTGTTTTAAATTGATTAACCCAATCTGGAACAATATGATTAGCTCTCAATTTTTGATGTCTTCTGATAGGAGCTAAATATCCGTGTGTATCTTTATATATTTTTTCTGCCTCCCTTTTATTTAACCCCATTGATTTTAAAGCATCAATTCTATTATGCCTATCCATTTTTTCTAATTTTACTACATCACCAATTGTATAAGAAACATTTAAAGTTTCAGGAATTAAAACAAAATGACCATTTTGATTAGCATATCCTAAATTTTCAGGTTTGAATTTATAGGGGATTAATATTAATGAGTTTTCTGTATCTAACATGAAATCCCATGAACTTTCATCTTTTATAACAATTCCTCTAGAAAGAAATTCTTTATTTTCTAACAATCCTGCTAAAGCAAAGGCATAAGATGCTTTTTCAGAATTTGATCTAATATGAATTGTTTTTGCGTTTCCTTTTAACAATTTTGAAAATGAATCTAATTTTTCATCACGCCCATTTAATACTAAATCTGTTTTAGAAATAATAGATGTTCCATTACTCCATGATTCCCAGGCCTTTTCTATATCCCAAACACTTTCTGCTTTATTACCAATAATTCTAGCAAACCATCTGTGTACACTAGGACATTGATGTAACCAACTTTCTAAATCATCAGCATTAATCCCTCTTACTTCTTTCCAAATCCCCTCCTTATTTTTTTTATCACACCAATCATCCTTTTTATCCCAAGTTCTTGAAGTAACAAAAATAATAGTAGTTTTTTTTGTATCTATATTACCTGGGTCATCTGTTCTTTTATTATAATCACTATTAACTTTTGCTTTAACATTTTGACTTGTACCAAATTCCCAAACAGATTTATTTGTTGGTACATATTCATTAGCTTCATCTACTTCTAAAATTCCGTCCCATCCTTTACGACCAGTAACACTATCTCCTGATGGAAAATCTAAATGTTTAATTTAATTACAGCTAGCTCTAATTAATCTTTCTACGATCTTAGGCAACATTTCTTCAGCTCTACGCTTATCTGTATTAGTCCAGTTTTTTATATCATTTGCTGTCACAAACCAACCTTCATTCATATAAAAACACTCCTTTTCTAATAAATTTATTTCCCACATGATCTTTAAGTGCTAATTGCGTATAACGTCCCGCAGCTTCGCGACGTCTAGCTCAATCCTCCTATAACTTGTCCATCCTCTAAAACTTTCATATGTAATTCCTAACCTCACCTAACCTCTTAGCCTAGATGTCGCTAACCCTATGTTATACGATGCTTGATTTGGTCACTAAAATATTATTTCGGAATTATATCAACTATAGTTCTAACAAAATCATCTACCCATTCATGCAACTCTTTCATATCCATTTCTCTTTCATATTTATCAATAACTTCTTCTAAAAATTTTATTGCAGTATTGTTTTCTTCTAAATAATTATTTACTATCACATATCCTCTTCTCCTTAGCCTTTCAATTCCTTTATATTCTAATTCTTCATTATCAATTTTGGTATATCCATAAAAACAACTCTCATATTTATTTCTTTTCTTACGCAACTTTTTAACTATATCTCTTAATTCACCCGTCCTCTTCAAATCCAGATATTCTTCAGGGGGTTCAGGTAAAAATATTGGTTCTTTAGGACTATAATAATTTGCATACTCACCTCTATTTTTTACTCTTTTTACTTTATCTTTTATATCAATTTTAGAATCTACTTCTCTTAATTCTTGAAGAAATTTCAAGGCACTCTCTGCAAATTCCCAATCTGCAATTGGAATACATAACTTACGAAATTGTGTTTCAATACTATCATCCCATCTATAACTTTCATGATAATGAGTACTATGTTGCCATTTGCCTTGATAATTATAATAATGTGCCGTAACACTCCAAGAATTACAATCTTTGTATGTTATACCATCAAAAATTAAGAAACCTCTAGGTAATAACCAAGTAACTCTTTCATCATCTTTATTATCAATCACTATTAATTCATCATTTTTTTCTTGAGGTTCTTTAAATTCTATTGTTTTAGGCTCTAAATCTGGTTTTTTACCTAAGGAAGCCTTTTTAAACAAAGGGATTTCATAAATCCTATGTAATAATTCTTTAAATTTTTCGTCGAAGTCTTCATCATTAGAAAAATCAATAACATAAAAAGGTTTTAAATGAAAAGGGATAGCTTTGTCCATATCCCCATCATGTCTTGTTATAAAAATTAATTTTTCTGAATTATCTTGTAATAATGGTTTAGTTAGCATTGTTTCGAATCCAACTCCACCTTTTAGATCATCAGCTTTTTGAGCATAATTTTCTGTTAATACAATTATTACATAATCATTATCTTTAATTGCCGAAGTCATCATTGAATATAAGTCAGTTGTTTCACTATGTATTTCAAATTTATCGCAAGTTGCATCTACTCCAACTTTTTTTCTTAACTTATTAGTTAAATTCATTACCCAATTTTGATGTTCTTTACTATCCCAGCTATAACTTACAAAAGCATTTACTATTTCTTCATTCATAGTACTTCAACCTCCAACTTTTTAATATCACTTCAATAAAAAAATAGAATAAAATCAAGTTTCGTATAACGTCCCGAGGCTTCGCGACGTCCATTTATGCACCTATAACCTAATCTAATGCAACCTTAATTTTATAAGTTAGCTTCGACAACTTTGTCCAA
>NZ_JAFBDQ010000036.1 GCF_016908315.1 Halanaerobacter jeridensis
GCAGCAGGTGATTTAAGTACTGAGATTGAAGTGGAGTGTGATGATGAATTTGGTACTTTAGCACAGAATATAAATACAATGTTAGCTGGCTTTCAAGGTATGATTACAAGCGTTACTCAAACTGGAGATAGATCAGAGACAGTAAGTAATGAACTAAATAATTCTAGTCAAAGAACAGCTAGTGCTTTAGAAGAGGTGTCGGCTTCGATTCAGAGTCTATTAAATACAGTTGAACATGTAGATCACAACTCGCAGGCAATGGCGCAAAATGCAGAGGAAGTAAAGGATTTAGCTCAAGATGGTTTAGAGCAGATGAATGATACGCAAACTAAGATGAATCAGATTCTTGATACTTCTGAAGATTCAATCGAGATAATTTATGAACTGCAGGATGCCTCTGAAGAGATAGATGATATTGTAAATGTTATTTCTGATATAGCAGAGCAGACAAACTTATTAGCTTTAAATGCTTCCATTGAAGCAGCAAGGGCAGGAGAAGCCGGTCATGGTTTTGCCGTTGTAGCCGAAGAAATTAAAGACTTATCAGAAAAGACGCAAAGCTCGATTGATAATATTAAAAATATCATTCAAAAGTTGACTTCTAGAACCGATAAAGCAGTCGAAACTATTAAAGAAAATAATAATCAAATTGATTCTGGAGTAGATGCAGCAAATAAGACTGAAGACTATTTTCAAAAGATAGTATCTAGAATTGAAGAGGTAAACGAAGAAGTACAGCAAGTAGCTAAGCACAGTCAAGAACTATTGGCAGGTAGCCAAGAAATATCAGATGCTACAGAAGAACAGAATGATGCTATGGATAAGATCACTAACTCTAGTCAGAAGTTAAATAGTATGGCAGAACAGTTGAATGTGTTAGTGAGTCAATTTGAAGTATAGTAGATAAGTTAAAAATTTAATATATAAAGATTTAACATAAGCAGGTTCCTAATTTTTCTCTCCCCCTTTAAGAGAATTAATGGAATCTGCTTATGTTTTTTTTATATAATTTAATAATTTTGTCGATTAGAAGCTTGACAATTAAGAATAAACTTATTATACTTAATGTAAAGATGAATGGTATATACAACATAACGATATATAGTAATGTTGTATGCTCAAAAAAGGGGGAGATAGTATGAGTGAAGAAAAAGTATCTAAAGATAATCCGTTACCTTTGTATCATCAGTTAAAAGAAATCTTAAGTAAGAAAATAAAAGATGAAGTTTTAGAGCCAGGTGATCCAATTCCGACGGAAAGAGAATTAGTTGATGTTCATGGTATAAGTAGAATGACGGCAAGAAAAGCAGTGATGGCTTTAGTTAATGAAGGTTTATTATATAGAGAACAAGGGAGAGGAACTTTTGTTGCTGAACCGGAGCCCAAAATGAAACATGAGCTTTCTGAATTAACTGGATTTACTGAAGAAATGAAGGAAAAAGGTTTAGAAACTAAAACAGAAATAGTTGATTTTGATTTAGAAATAGCTAGTAATGACATTCGAAAACATTTAGAATTACCAACTGAAATTGAACAAGTAATTAAAGTTAAGAGACTTCGGTATGTAGAGAAAGAGCCTTTTTCCTTAGAAACAGTTTGGATACCTTATGATCTTGTACCAGATTTGACTGAGGAAGTATTAACTGGAGCTTCTTTATATGAAATATTTAGAAAAAAATATGGTCATCAGTTAGAAGAAGCAAGACAAACTGTAGAACCAATAATGGTGACAGAAAATGAGGGAGAATTATTGACTATAAGTTCTAAAGCTTTAGCTTTATTGTTTAGAAGAACAACTTATTTAAAGGAAGAAAGGATTATTGAGTATACTAAAGCTATTTATAGAAGTGATAACTTTGAACATGAAGTCATTTTGAAATAAATAGGAGTGATATGATGCTAACAAAGGAAAGAAATCAAGACACTCTAGATATTGATAAATTAGATTCATTAGGGATTATAAATAAAATAAATAATGAAGATAAAAAGGTTGCTTTAGCAGTAGAAAAGGAGAAAAAGAATATAGCTCAAGCAGTAGATTTAATAGTAAATAGTTTAAAAAATGATGGTAGACTATTTTATGTTGGTAGTGGAACTAGTGGGAAATTAGGTGTTATGGATGCTTCGGAGTGTCCACCTACTTTTGGTGTCAAAGATTCATTAGTACAAGGGATTATTTCTGGAGGAGAAGAAGCTTTAAGTGGTTGGTTAGAAGGTACAGAAGATGACCAAGAGTTAGCAGTAAATGATTTAAAAGAAAAAAATCTAACTGAACAAGATGTTGTAGTAGCAATAACTGCTAGTGGAAATACTCCATATGCTATTGCAGCTATTGAATATGCTAAGCAAATTGGTGCTACTAATATTGCTTTGATTTGTAATCCTGAGGGGGAATTGAAAAATAATTGTGAGCAGTGTATTTGTGTTGATGTTGGTCCAGAAGTTATTATGGGTTCTACTAGAATGAAGGCAGGCACAGCTCAGAAAATGGTTTTAAATATGTTAAGTACTGCTAGCATGATTAAATTAGGAAAAGTTTATAGTAATTTAATGATTAATGTACAGCCAATTAATAAAAAGCTGAAAAGAAGAGTTGAAAAGATTGTACAATTAGCAACAGATGCAGATGAAGAGTCCATATTAGAGGTTTTAGAGAAATGTGATTATGATGCTAAGTTGGCAATAGTTATGATTGAAAAAGAGTGCGGGGTACAAGAGGCTAAAAAATTTATAAAAGAGAAAAATGGGATTATCAATCAATCTGTTTTGTAGTCTTATGCTAGGAGATGATAGTAATGATGGGGATAAAAAATGGCAAAATAATAACTGAGAATAAAATTTTAAATGATAAAGTATTGATTTTTGATGAGCAGGTAGTTGAGATTGTTGAGTCAGAAAAAATAGTAGAAAATGATGTTGAGTTAATAGATGCTAAAGGTAATTATATTGCCCCAGGATTTATAGACCTTCATATTCATGGAGCCAAAGGATATGATACTATGGATGGAAATGAAGAAGCGTTATCTACTATAAGTGAAGTTATTTCAAAGAAGGGAGTTACTTCTTATTTACCGACTACAATGACTATGGATCAGGAATCAACTCATCAAGCTTTGGATGTAATAAAAGATTTTATGAGTAAGAAGGTAAAAGGGGCTAAAGTTTTAGGAGCTCATTTGGAAGGACCATTTATTAATGAAGAATATAAAGGTGCTCAAAATGCTAGTTATATTCAAGAACCGAACTATGAATTTATTGAAGACTATATTGATGTAGTAAAAATGATTACTTTAGCACCTGAAGTTAATCAAGGCTATAAATTTATTGAGCAAGTAAAAAATGAGGATATTGTATTATCAATAGGTCATTCGAATGCTAAATATGATGAAGCTGTAAAAGCAATTGATAAAGGTATTTCTCATGCTACTCATATTTTTAATGCTATGTCTTCTTTTCATCATCGTAAACCAGGAGTAGTAGGAGCTGTGTTTAATACTGATATCACTTGTGATCTAATAGCTGATAAAATACATGTACACCCAGATAATTTTGATTTGTTATTGGATATTAAAGGAGCAAGTAAAGTTAATTTAATTACGGATTCTATGCGGGCAGGTTGTATGAAAAATGGCATTTATGAATTAGGAGGCCAAAAAGTAACAGTAAAAGATGGGTCGGCTAGATTAGATGATGGAACTTTAGCAGGCAGTATTTTGACTTTAAATAAAGCTGTTAAAAACTTCAATGAATATAGTAGACTTGAATTTGTAGATGTTGTTAAATTAGTTACTTTAAATCCGGCTAGGATATTAGGGATTGATGATAATAAAGGAAGTATCAAACCAGGTAAAGATGCAGACATCACTATATTTGATAATGAACTAGATATTAAAACAACAATTGTTGAAGGAAAGATAGTCTATAATAATTTAAAATAGAGGAGAGATAATATGTTTAATGTTTTTAAATCAGATGACAAGATAAATTTATTTGCTCCTATGGATGGTAGAATAGTTAAATTAGAAGAACTTTCTGACCCTGCTTTTTCACAAAAAATGTTAGGAGATGGTATAGCAATTGACCCTAGTAATGATGTAGTAGTTTCTCCTTGTGAAGGAGAAATAGTAAAAATGTTTGATACTAATCATGCAGTTGGTATAGAAACAGAAGAAGGAGTAGAAATCTTAATCCATATAGGAATTGATACTGTGAAATTAGCCGGAGAAGGATTTACAAGAATAGCTGAAGACGGTGATAAAGTAAATGTTGGTGATGAATTAATCAGAATAGATAGAGAATTCTTAAAAGAAAATGCTCCATCATTAGTTACTCCAATAGTAATAACTAATTCTTTTGAAGTGAATCAAGTTATAGATTCAAATAAAAAAGTTGCATCTGGAAAAGATAAAATACTGCAAATAAGTTTATAATCCTATAAATAAAAACCAAACTAAGTATCAAAAAAGAGAGGGGAATTCAAATGAAGAAAAAAATTGTTAGTCAAGTTCAAAGGATTGGTAAAGCTCTAATGTTACCTATCGCTGTTTTGCCTGCTGCAGCATTATTATTGAGGTTAGGTGCTGGAGACGTTTTAGACATATCATTTGTAGAAGCTGCTGGATCGGCTATTTTTAGTAATTTAGCTTTACTATTTGGTATTGGGGTAGCAATTGGTATATCATTTGATGGCTCTGGAGCTTCAGGTTTAGCTGGTGCTGTTGGATACTTTGTAATTACTGAAGGGACTCAGGCAATTAATGAAGATATTAATATGGGGGTTTTAGCTGGAATTATTGCTGGTGTTGTTGCAGGAGCTTTATATAATCGTTTTCATGATATTGATTTACCAGATTATTTAGGTTTTTTTGCTGGGAAACGTTTTGTTCCAATTGTTACTGGAGCTACCTGTGTGCTGTTAGCTGGAATATTTGGTTATGCTTGGCCCCCGATTCAAGCTGCTATTGAAGCAGTAGGTAGTTGGATTATTGGAGCGGGTGCTTTAGGTGTATTCGTTTATGGGGTTTTAAATCGAGCCTTAATTCCTTTGGGGTTACACCATGTAATGAATAGTTTTATTTGGTTTGTATTTGGGGAGTATACAAATGAAGCTGGTAAAGTAGTAACTGGAGATCTATCGAGATTTTTTGCTGGAGATCCTAATGCGGGAAGTTTTATGGCTGGATTTTATCCAATTATGATGTTTGGATTGCCTGCAGCTGCTTTAGCTATGTATCATACAGCAAAAGATGAACACCAAAAAGAGGTATCGGGTGTATTATTTAGTATAGCATTTACTTCATTTTTAACTGGTATTACAGAACCGCTTGAATTTAGTTTCATGTTTTTAGCACCTTTCTTATATGTTATACACTCGTTATTAAGTGGGGTTTCAATGGCAGTAACTTATATCTTTGGTATAAAACATGGTTTTGGATTTTCTGCAGGTGCGATTGATTATGTTTTGAATTATGGATTAGCAACTAAGCCTATTTTATTAATTCCAATGGGTATTGTTACTTTTGCCATTTATTATTTCTTGTTTAAGTTTGCAATTCAAAAGTTTGATTTACCAACTCCAGGTAGAGTGGGAGCAAATGAAATTGATAATGATATGAGTGTTATGCCAGACGAAGGTGAAAGTCAAGATAACTCTGTTTCTGGTAGTGGTAATAAAGCTCAGAAGTATATTGAATATTTAGGAGGAGAAAATAATTTAGAAGAGGTTGAATCCTGTGTTACTAGATTAAGATTAAGTGTTAAAGATACTAATAAATTAAATGAAGCTGGTCTTAAAAAACTAGGAGCTAGTGGTATTATTAAACTAGATGAAGAAACTGTTCAAGTAGTAGTTGGTACTAAAGCAGAAAAAATTGCTATTGCAATTAATAAAGAGTTAAAGTAATTAATCGAAAAAAAATAGAATTTTTAATTAGGTATTAAATAATTTTTTCAGAGTGCAGCCTTGATATTCTATAAAATGTGGAAATAATAATTTTATAATTGTTTGATTTGAAGATTATAATAGAGATTCATTAAGTGAACTGCTATATTATAGGTATTGAGACTGCACTTTATTTAAACAGAGATAATGAGGGGGAAGAATAATGAGATTACAAGTTTTAGAAAACTATAAGGAAATGAGTGTTAAAGCTGCTAGTATCATAGCTAGTCAAGTTATTTTAAAGCCTGATTCTAATTTAGGATTGGCTACTGGTTCTACACCTCTAGGAATGTATGATAAATTGGTGGAAATGTATGAAGAAGACTTAGTTAATTTTGAAAAAGTAGTAACATTTAATTTAGATGAATATGTAGGGTTAGCTGCTGACCATCCTCAAAGTTATAATTATTATATGTTTGATAATTTCTTTGAGATGGTGAATGTGCCTAAAGATAATATAAATATTCCTTCGGGAATAGAAGATGATCTAAAGCAAGTTTGTAAAGACTATGACCAAAAAATAAATGATTATGGTGGAATTGATTTGCAGGTGCTCGGTATTGGTAAAAATGGGCATATTGGTTTTAATGAACCAGATAATAAGTTGAGGACAAATACTCACGTTGTAGAACTTAATGATGAGACAATTAATGATAATAGTAGATTTTTTGATTCAATAGATGATGTTCCTAAAAAAGCAATTTCAATGGGTATGAGTTCAATTATGAAAGCTCAAAAGATACTGTTATTAGCTAGTGGAAAACAAAAAGCTCAGGCAATTAAGAAAGCAATTAATGGAGAAATTACAACCGAACATCCTGCTTCTTTATTACAGCTACATTCTGATGTTACTATTTTAGTTGATAAAGATGCAGCTAAATTAATAAGTAAATAATAAGATCATAAAAAATAATTCAGTGGGGGAATAAGAATGATGAAAGATAAAGTAGTAATTTCAAATGAAACGGGTTTACATGCTCGACCAGCTTCTATGTTAGTAGATGAGTCTAGTAGTTATGAGGCAGATGTTAAAATTGTATATGATGGACAAGAAGTTAATGCCAAGAGTATTATGGGAGTTATGAGTTTAGGAATTAGTCAAGATGCAGAAATTGAAGTTCAGGCTGATGGTGAGGACGAAGAAGAAGCTGTTAAGGCAGTAGTAGAATTAATCGAAAGTGGCTTTGGTGAAGAATAAAAAAAAGGGGGGGCTGAAAATGAGTCAACAATTAACAGGGGTAGCAGCTTCCCCAGGCGTAGCTATTGCGGAAGTGTTGGTTTTAGAAGATGAGATAGATTATGAAGAAAGAAC
>NZ_JAFBDQ010000037.1 GCF_016908315.1 Halanaerobacter jeridensis
GATCAAATTAGAAATATGAGCTTAGCAGATGCTGAAGAAATAGCAGAAGAAGCATTGAGTTATGAGACTGCTGAAGAAGTTAGTGAATTTTTAACTGGAAATAATTAATTCAGATAAAAATCTTGATAAAAATAAAAAAATATGTTATTGTAGAATGTACAATCTGAGATAGTGGTCTTTGCACTAGCGTGTTACTGTTCAATCAGGCATAAGCTAGGAAGAGATATAAATTAACTAGCAACGGGAAAATTTATGTCTCTTCCTAGCTTTTTCTATGTAATTATATAATTTGCCGATGTTCATTTGCTTTGCTTAGATATTTAAGTAGGAGGACTTTTATCATGAGTGATTTAAAAGATATTAGCTATAAAGTGAAAAAAATATTTAATAATAATGTGGTTTTAGCCCAAAAGAGAAATAATAATAAAGAACTTATTCTATTAGGTAAAGGAATAGGCTTTGGCACTACAAAAGGTGATATTATTCAAAGAGATGAAGTAACTATTGATAAAGAGTTTGTGCCAATTAAAGGTGAGAAAAAAGAAGCATATCAGAAGTTATTAAATGAAGTTGATGAACAAGTAATTGGAGTTACTGAAGAAATTATAGCTATGGTTTCTTCTCAACTAGAAGAGGAATTAAATGAGCATATTCGGATTGGACTAGCTGATCATATTGCTTTTGCTTTAAAAAGAATTGAAGATGGGATGGATTTAACTAATCCGTTTTTAACTGAAACCAAAACATTGTATCAAGAAGAATATGAATTGGCTCAAGAAGCAATTGACATGATTGAACAGAGATTTGACGTATCTATGCCGGAAAGTGAAGTTGGATTTATTACTTTGCATATTCATGGTGCCAGAGAAAACAGAGGAGTATCTAAAACTTTAAAATATACTTCTTTAATTCAAAAAATGGTAGCTAAAGTTGAAGAAAAATTAGGTGAAAAACTATCTTATGAAACTTTGAATTATGCTCGGTTAGTAAATCATTTGCGTTTTGCTTTAGAGAGAGTAGAAAAGGATGAAGTTAATCCTAATCCGATGTTAGATGATATTAAAGATAAATTTCCTCGAGCCTATCAAATTTCTATTAAATTAGCTCAAATGATAGAGGAAGAGTTAAAAGTTGATGTGCCAAAAGATGAAGTTGGTTATTTAGCAATGCATGTCCAACGTCTAAGACGAGATTTGAATAAAAATGAATAAAATTTTTATAATTAAATAACGCTATTATCAACTAGCGTGTTACTGTTAAATCAGGCATAAGCTAGGGAGAGATAGTGCTACCTTTAGGTGGTAGTAGTCTATCTTTCTCTAGCTTTTTTCTATTATAAAGTGTCACTATCGTGCCACTTAGTGACTAGTGATGAGAGAAGAGTAATGAGAAAAAAGTAATTAGTAAAACCATAAAAGCAAAATTTCAAAGAGATACTTAATTCCTAAAATGAAAGAGTTTTAATTTGGTTTTGATTTCTTCTCATCACTTTTTACTGATTACTGTATTACTATACTATATTCTAATAGGAGGAGATTAAAAAATGAAAGGATTTAAAAGATTACAGAAAATAGGTAAAGCGTTAATGACTCCTGTTTCTGTACTGCCGGCTGCAGGTATTTTAGTTGCTATTGGGAGAATGTTACAAGAACAGAGTGGATTAATGGCTGATGCAGGACAGGTGATGTTTAATAGTGGAATTGCAATTTTTGAAAATTTAGCTTTAATCTTTGCGATTGGTGTAGCAATTGGTTTTGCTGGAGAAGCTGTAGCAGCATTAGCAGCAGGTGTAGGATTTTCAGTGTATTCTAAAGTGTTAGATGTAATGGCAGGTATTGTGAATATTTCTGAGAAAACTGGTGGAAGTATAGAAGCAATTAATACTGGTGTATTTGGTGGTATTATAGTTGGTATTATTGCCGCTCATATGTATAAACAGTTTCATGAAACTGAGTTACCGCCGTATTTAGGATTCTTTGCTGGAAAAAGATTAGTACCGATTGTAACAGCTGTAGGTGCAGTAATTGCTGGAGTAGTACTTTCGTTCTTATGGCCTCCAGTACAAATTAAGATTAATCAATTTGCCCGATTTGCGATGAATTCTGCTATTGGACCAGCTCTTTATGCAGCAGGTAAGAGAGCTTTAATTCCAGTAGGCTTACATCATGTTTACTATCCACCATTCTTATATGAGTTTGGACGCTTCACTACTGAAGCTGGTGAAGTACTACGAGGTGGGACAGCAAGATATTTTGCTGGAGACCCTACTGCAGGTAAATTTATGGCTGGAGAATATCCGTTAATGTTATTTGGATTACCAGCAGCTTGTTTAGCAATGTATCTAAGAGCTAAGAACAAAGTAAAAGTTGCAGGTATGTTATCTACTGCTGCTTTAACATCTATTTTAACTGGAATTACTGAACCAATTGAATTTTCATTTATTTTCGTGGCACCGCCGTTATATATATTCCATGTGTTAGGTGGTTTTGTTTCAGGATTATTAACTAATTTCTTTGATATTAGACTAGGATATACTTTCTCAGCAAGTTTAATTGACTATGTATTAGGAATTAGTAATGCTGGAAATCCAGTAGCGTTCTGGTTTATTGTCGGTCCGATTATTGCTGTATTATATTTTGTAGTCTTCTATTTTGCTATTCCATTATTTGATTTTGAAACTCCAGGACGTGGAGATAGTGATAATGGAGGAGCAGATATTTTAGATAATACAAGTAGTGATGAAGATGATGCAGGAGAAAACAAACAAAGTAAAGCACAAGCAGTTTTAGATGCCTTAGGTGGAGCAGAGAACCTTGATAGTATTGATGCTTGTATTACTAGATTGAGATTAGAAGTAGTTGATAATACTAAAGTTGACGAAGAAAAGCTAAAAGACTTAGGTGCTTCAGGAGTTATGAAATCAGGAACAAGTGTCCAGGTTGTATTTGGTCCAGAATCTGATGCATTGAAAGATAAAATTAAAGATATTATGTAAATAAATTTAGAGCCGGGTCAATTGTTGTTGGCCCTGCTCTAACCATCATTTAATGACTAAAAAATAAATATAAGTATATAACTTAGAGGAGGCTAAAAATGTTTAATATTTTTAGTAGTGATGACCAAGAATTAGAATTAATGGCACCTTTGACAGGGGAAGTATTAGCATTATCAGAAGTTCCAGATGAGGTATTTGCAGCTAAAACCGTAGGAGATGGTGTAGCAATTAAACCGACAGATAATAAATTAGTAGCACCTGTAGATGGAGTTGTAAAGCAGTTGTTTCCAACTAAACACGCAGTTGGTATTGAAACTGAAGATGGAGTAGAGATATTAGTTCATATCGGGATCAATACTGTGGAGTTAGATGGAGAGGGATTTGAAAAATTTGTGGATAAAGGAGATCAAATTGAGGTTGGAGATAAACTGATCACATTTGATTTAGACTATATTGAAGAAAATGCAACTTCAATTATTACACCTATAGTAATTACTAATATAAATGAAGTTGATAGTTTTGAAGTGACAGAGGCTAATAAAGTAACTGCTGGTGAAGATAAGTTATTAACAGTATCTATATAAAGTTTCACTTTCAGTTCAACTTTATAGCTAGAAGTAAGTAGCTAGGAGCTAGTAGTTAAAAACATAAAATTAAATTCAAAACCTAAAACATTAACCTAGTATTCAATAATTTCTAGCTATGAACTTTTTTTTGGTTTTGAATTTACTACTAGCCACTAGCTTTTATCTACTAGCTAGTGGCACTTTATATAGCTATATCTTTATAATTTAAATAAGTTTACAGGAGGGATAAAGATGAAAAAACAAGCAGTAACAATTGAAAATGAAACGGGACTTCATGCTAGACCAGCTTCTATGATAGTAGATGAGGCTAGTACTTATGATGCTGATGTGCAAATTGTTTATGATGGGCAAGAAGTAAATGCTAAAAGTATTATGGGAGTCATGAGCTTAGGTATTAGTCAGGATGCAGAAATTATTGTACAAGCTGATGGTGATGATGAAGAAGAAGCTGTAAATACAATTATAGAATTAATCCAAAGCGGTTTTGGAGAAGAATAAATAAAGGGGGGCTGAAAATGAGTCAAGAATTAACAGGGGTAGCAGCGTCCCCAGGAGTGGCTATTTCGGAAGTTTTGCTCTTAGAAGATGAGGTAGAATATGAAGAAAGAACTGTTGATGATATTGCAGGAGAAAAAGAACGTTTAAAAGATGCAATTGCAAAATCTAAAGAGCAACTAGCCAAGATTAAAGAGAAAGTAAAGCGAGAAATGGGAGATGAAAAAGCCCAAATTTTTGAAGCCCATTTAAAAGCAGTTGAAGACCCAGAACTAATTAAAGCAGTAGAAAAAAAGATTGATGAAGAGAAACTTAATGCTGAAGCAGGTGTTGACCAAGCAATTGAAGAGTTTGCTGCTAAGTTAGAAGCATTGGATAATGAATATATGAAAGAACGAGCGGGAGACTTTCGAGATGTAGGAAGTAGAATTCTAAAGAATCTGCTTGGTTTAAATACAGTTTCTTTGGCCCAATTAGATAAAGAAGTGATTTTGGTAGCTAAAGATTTAGCGCCTTCTGACACAGCTCAAATTGATAAAGAATTAGTGCAAGGCTTTGCTACAGCAGTTGGTAGTAGAACCTCTCATACTGCTATTATGGCTCGTTCGATGGAAATTCCAGCTGTAGTAGGAGCTAATGGTATTCTAGATGATCTCGAAACTGGTGATCAAATTATCGTTGATGGTCTAGATGGCAC
>NZ_JAFBDQ010000038.1 GCF_016908315.1 Halanaerobacter jeridensis
CTTTCACAAACTTCACATTTTATAATTGATCTATTTACCGGCATATAGTCTTCCTCCTTTCAAGAGTTATATGGATTTCGCATAACGTCCCTGGGGTTCGCGACGTATGAGCTTGCCTTCGATACAACTGATTTTTTTCCTTTAAAATAATATCCTACTGACATAAGTCAGCCGCAGCGCTTAAACCATGGCTCATATGTCGCTAACCCCATGTTATACGCAGTTGCGTCGATTACCCAAAAACTATCTATAAAAATTAAATTAATTCTTTTAAATCTGGTATTTCTTCCTCAGTACTTTTATCTATTGGATTAATCCCATTACTCCTTTTTCTATGATTTCTAATTGCATTCTGTTCTTTTTCAGAGAGTTCCTTCCATAATAATCTAATTTGTTGAGCATGCCACTTTTTTAATATTTCTCCATTATCTAAGTTATATAGTTTAATCCAATCTTCTTTAGTCAAATCCCATATAATCAAATATCTAAAGCTCCCATATGGTTCATAATGAACTTCACACCATAAAGTATTACATGATCCACATTCTAACAATGTAATCCAATTTCCAACTTTTAGTTCTTTCAAATTAGGTGATCCATTAATTGGAGGCCAAATTTTTCTTTCAGGAGATTCACAATAGCCGCATTTGCTCACTTTTAATCCTCCTTAAAATATCTTAACTGCAGTATACATCCCAGTTATTAATCAAAAATTTTTTAATTCCTAACCCTGGATTATAACGTGGATAAATAGAAACAAACTCTTCACTAGCCAACTGAAATGATTCATCTGAAATATATCCGTTAATTGCTAAATAAAGCAATCCAATACTAGGAGAACGTGATTCTCCTTTATTGCAATGGACTAATACTTTTCTTTCTTCATTTAAATTTTTTTCAATGAATTTTATAGCTTTATCTATAATTTCTTTAGGTATATAATTAGGATTATCTGGATCTATCAAATTTAATATTAATCTATTTTTCCTCTTCGCAACTAAATACTCCGGATGATTTTTCGGAGCCCCTCTTCCTTTATATCCCAAAGCTTTACGGTGGTAAGGTTCTTTACATGCATGAACAATGCTCCATCCTTTCTTTCCTTTCACCTCTATTTCATAATCACTTTGGTCTCCAATAAACAAATTATCATGAATCTCTTTCATCTTATCACCTTTCTATGATAAAAAGTTATAAAAGCAATTGCGTATAACGTCCCTGGGGTTCGCGACGTCATATATTTCTTTCATTACTAATTATAAACCTAAATTTTATAAGTCATTGCGGCAACAATAATCTCTAACACTTATGATGTCGCTAACCCTATGTTATGCGATGGTTCAAGTTGCCTTCCCCTTTCACTTTAAAACTTAAAAGAATCTTAAATTGCAATTCTCAATAATGAAAAAGATAATTTATATTAGGTTTTCAATTCTTTTACTCTTTTCCATAAGGTTTTGATTGCCCCCTAATATCTTTATTTTTTTATGCTTTACCCCAAATCTTTTAAAAGTTTTAAGGGGGTACTTTTTTAGTTCTACCAAATGTTTTTTTATCTTTTTTGTGTTTTCAAAATGTTTCCCCAGAAGGTTTAAAGGTTATGCTTTTTTCTGCTTTACCCAAATGTTCTTTAATTCTTTTACCTCTTTTATGTTTCCCAAAATGTTTTTCCAAGAAGGTCTAAAGGTTCTATGATTTTAGGTTTAACCAAGTGTTTTTTTATTATAAGATCTTACATCACACTTTTTACCCCACTATTTGAAAGTTAAGCCGATATGAAATTTTTACTTCCAATAATGAAAACAAGTTTTTTAAAATGATTTTCAATCTTTTATAAGTGGTTTTAAAAGAATTTAAGTCTTTATGAACTTTTGTTTTACCCAAGTGTTTTCGATCTTTTATGTTTTTAACTTGATCTGTCGCATAACGTCCCGCAGCTTCGCGACGTCTCGCTAATGCTCCTCTACTTTGCTTATTCTCCTAAATTTCATAAGTCAGCGCGTAACCCTGCCTTATCCTCTGCACCTAGATGTCGCTAAGTTGCTGTTATGTGATGTTCCTACTCTTCAAACAATAAAATTAATTATCATTAATTTCTTTATGCTCATATTTGAAATTATTATCTATAAATATTTTTGGATTCCAACCATTAATTAGTTTATCTCCTAAAAAACCATCAAGCACTGATAATAAAGAACCAGCTATTCCTCCTATAGGACCAAGCAAACCTAAACAAGTTGGTATACCAATTCTCAATGCTTTAACAGGTATTTTTTCAGAAAATTTATTTTTGAAAGTTTCATAATATGCTTTTACTATCTCTACATCAGAGGATTCAGGAACATCATTTTTTAACCATTTTCTAAACTCTTCTATATTATCATCTTCTCTAATTTCTAAAATATTATTTATATCCCATCCCTGTTTTATCAACTCTTGGATATTAGGTATTTCTTCAAAATTTAAAATTTTGTCTAACTTATATGAAAAATCATCTAGATTATTCTTAGGAATTTTTCTCTGATAGAAATCATTAATTACTTCCCATGTAATTTGATTACCATAAATATCTGTACAATTTAAGTATGATGATATAATAAAATTTAAATAGGAACTAGAAATATCTAATATTCTATTAATCTCTTTCTGATTTTCTCTCCTGTTAAATTTCTTAAGACTTTCATTATTTTCAATATTATTTTTCATTAAATTTGATGCATTTTTATATGTAATTTCTTTTGCCTCTTGAAATATTTCTTCATCAGAAATATCTTTAGTTTGCTTAGCAACTCTTCTACTAAATCTCCTTGCTTTACCTTGAGAATAATTTAATTGTTCAACCAAAGCTATCATTACAGAATCATATATATTGTTCCAACCTTCTCCATTACCTTTCATCCAGTTTAAACCTGTATTTGTGCTAAGAGATAAAGTTTTTTTATTATCTTCAGTAATATAAGAAAAAGTACCAGGATAAAAAGAAAACTCAATTATTCCATTATTAATAAGCTTTGTAGTTGGTTTATGCCCAAACCATCTAAGCAAGACAACCAGTGATAAAGCTGGACCAGCTATTTTTATATTAATTTTTTCATTAAGTAATAACCCTTCTGCAAACCTACCAAGAACACCATAAGCATAATCTGTATCTAAAGATATTAATTCATTCTTACTTCGAGGAGTAGATAAATTATTAATTTCACTAAAAAACAAAGACATTTTTAACCCCTTTCCAAATTACAATATTTACTCCCAATGATAAAATAATAAGTAGGAATGTCACATAACGTCCCGCAGCTTCGCGACGTCTCATTATTGCTCCTCTACTTTTGCTTATCCTCCTGAATTTCATAAGTCATTGCATGACCCTGCTCTATCCTCTGCACCTAGATGTCGCTAAGTTGCTGTTATCAGACGTAGCATTTCTATGCATAGTACCCCCTAAAACGGTATTACGAAATCAGATATTGATACTGGCATCCAAGGATAATTCTGAATATCAGAAATAAAATTTTCTCTTAAAACATTAAAATCTCCCCAATATTCTGGGGGTGTTTTCTCTGTTATTTCATACTTGAGATTCTCGTCTTGTATATCCCAATAATCATTTTCGTTTTTAGATACTCTTACTTCTGAAGCAACTATTAATTTTCCTCTAGCTAAATTATCTTTTTTAATCAAATTAGTTTCTTCTTTTATAAAACTCAATGTTCTTTTCAAAAGTTCAGCAACTTCATCATAGCGCTCTCTTATAACATCTCTACTAAAATGCAGTGAAATCTTTTTGGAAATGTCCAATTTTTCCTCACTCATAGTAGAAAATATATTCTCAGAAATAAAAATAATATTATCTTTATAACCAGGAAATTGAGATAAAATATTAGAGGAAACTATATCTAATATTTTATATTTTCAATTGCCAATAAAGTTCTTCTTATTATTAATTATTGGGCAACAATAATTAATATTTATTTTTATCCATTCTTTATTTGGACTTTGTTTAAAAGATAAATCGCAGTATTCACTTTCAAGATTATTTAAAGAACTATACCACTCTTCCTCAGTATTAGTTGGAACTATATCATTTATTTTAAATATATTCATAAGACCATCTTCAACAGAATTTAAAATATGACTCGCATTTTGCTTAACTAATTCCACATCTTCTTTTTTTAAAGGTCTAAAATGTGCTAAAGCATTTCTTACATTACTTATTTCATCCAATTTAGTTTTAACCAGTTTTCTTTTGCAGTTAAAATAATCATTAAAATGTTCCCAGTAAGAATCAGAAATTATTATACCTATAAGTTCTCCACTAGTAAGATACATAATAGGACAAGTTACTGAATATCCTAAATAACCAAAATCTTCATCTTGGTTCATTCTTCTTTTAGCAATTGAACTAATTGTTCCTTGTTGATTATCATCACTAGTAATTTGTATATCATCCCATCCACCTTGAAATTTTTCTTTTAAAACTATATATACTAAAATCCTTAAAGCATTTTCTATTCTAAATAACAAATTGAATATTTCATAATAGTGCTCATAAACCCATTGCCTTGGAACTTTCATACTCTTCTTCTTTCCCGAAAAACCATCATCCACCCTTTCTATTTCTTTCCAATTCATGACTAACCCTCCCAAATTTGAAATGCTATGTCTGATAACGTCCCTGGGCTTCGCGACGTCTCGCTACTGCTCCTATACTTCGCCTATTCTCCTAAATTTCATAAGTCAGTACTACAACCCTGCCCCAT
>NZ_JAFBDQ010000039.1 GCF_016908315.1 Halanaerobacter jeridensis
TTCACTCCTCTATAAATATATTCATTTGATCTTATTATGACCATGTTTATTATATCATAAACATATTCATTTTGCCATAAACATATTCATTTAATAGTTTAATGAATATGTTCTTTCGGATATGAATATATTCAAAGAGGTATTTCGGCTAACGTCCCTGGGATTAGCGACGTCTCATTGTTGCTCCTATATTCTGCCATACTCCTAAATTTCATAAGTCAGTGCTTAACCCTGCCCTATCCTCCGCACCTAGATGTCGCTAATCGCATGTTATAAGACGTGCGGCATGTCGAGCAATGCTATATTTCATCTTTATAACATTTTATTACCATTATAAGATAAAAAAATATCTTCCAAATATTACTATCAGAGGACTTTTCAATTTTATGCTAAATCATTTATCTCTTCTGCACTTGAATCTGTGCATTTTTTTATTTTTCAATACTCTCGCATTCTTCTAACATTTTTTTTGTTACTTTCATTTTCTCTTTTTTCTTCTTTTTTTCCTTTTTTAGCAGTTTTCTATAGATTAGTAATCTAATCATGTATTGCTTTCTGCCTACTTTCATAAATTTCTCTTGTTTCTTCATCATGACTCAACACTTCTCTAACTTGTTTTTTTATCTGTTTATCTTAGTATATAATATAAAAGTTTTAATGTAATCACTCCTATATATTAAGTTCTAAATAAAAATCTTCAAAGTAATAACTACCATCTTCAATTACAAAAGCATTTTCAGAAACATTGTAATAACTAGAGGTACTATAAGCAGGCGTAACTGTTACTTTTACATCATAAGTTCCCTTTTTATCCACTTTACCTTCATAAGCAGCTTTGGTTTGTTCCTCATCTTCAAATTTAACTTCTGGGTAATAAGTATTTTCATCATTATACACCTTAACTGTAACCGAACTCATAGATAGTTTAGTACCATAAGATTCAACTTGAACATCACCACACACAGTAGCTGGCATTGGGTCTTTAGTATCAAAGCAACCTGTCAAACCAAAAATCAAAAGCAAACTCAATAGCATTAAAAATAATTTTTTCACAGTATCACTCCTTTTAATTAGGTGGTAGAGTAAAAGTTATATCTTCATATATTATTTCTTTTTTGTTAACTACATTACTAAATTTTAATGTTAGTTTATCAAACTTATTTTTACTGTAAGTTTTTGCTGAGTATCCTTTCTCAAAATTATAAGTATGTTCCCCTGATTTTACAGTAATAGTTTTAGCTTTGATTTTATTTCCATCTCCATACAATTTAATTTCACTTTCGCCTTTTAAATCTCCAATATTTTTAAATATTATTTTAAAATTATATTCAGTATGGTAATAAGTATTACCCATAATGGTTGAAGTACTAGCATAAGCATTAAATTCACAGTCTAAATATTTTATTTCAGCAGGTTGTTGTATTTCAGTTCCAGTAAAATGGACTTTATCACTACCCGAATTAACAGTTTTACTCTTAGGTTCAAATTTCCAATCTTCTTTAGTAGGGGTTATTTCAACTTCACCTTCCAATCCATGTTTATTATAGTATCCTTCCTGTCCTGTAGTTGCTGTCCCAAATTTTTGAAAACTAATAGTAACAGAAGGGATTGGATTATTCTTATTATCTAAAACTCTTCCAGCTATAGTATAAGTTTTGTCTTGCTGTTTTTCTTTTTCGCAACCTAAGCTAAAAACCAAAAGTATAACTATACTAAATATAACTAATTTCTTAATAATATCACTCCTTTTCCTCTGTTTTTTTTTGAGCAAAAAATTCGGTTTTTAATGTTACTTCTCAATATCTCAATTCTACATTTTACTTTTATTTTATGGAATTCAGTATTAAAAAAATCGTGTCCGTTATTCAATTATTTTTTCTTTTTTTCCTTAAGGACATATGCATTATGATATCTATTATTATCTTCTAAATAAAATCCACAATATTTATAGTTACCGCTCTCTCCAGCTTCTTAAAAACAAAATCTACTTTTGAATCTAAAATATCTTCTGCTATATTCCATTTTCCTTCACTATTTATAATTTATTTTATTAATATTATACCGCATTTTTACCAATATTAAAACCATAACTAAATGCCGCATGTCTTATGTAGGGTCGAGGCTGGTGCTCTAACTTAGGCTGACGTTTGTGTTCTCTGTTTGCTCACCCTTTCGTTTGTGAGTGCCACACTTCCTTAAGACTTTGTTATAATTAAAATAAGAAGAAGGAAACTAGCAAGCAAGATGAATAGAGTGCCATAGGCTCTTAAGC
>NZ_JAFBDQ010000040.1 GCF_016908315.1 Halanaerobacter jeridensis
TAACGTCCCGAGGCTTCGCGACGTCCATTTATGCACCTATAACCTAATCTAATGCAACCTTAATTTTATAAGTTAGCTTCGACAACTTTGTCCAAGCTCCGTAATTGATGTCGCTAAGGCTCTGTTAGGCGAAGTTTACTGATCAAATAAGCAATCAAAAGATCATTACTCTTCTAATTCTTTTCTGTAAGAAAGGTTTAATATTTTTGAAACCTCTGAATTTATAGGAGATAACTTTGATTTAATTTTCAATTTTATAAATCTAAAAATATAATAAAGGAAAAATAATATAATACTAAACACTAAAGTAGCTAAGAAAATAGTTTTGATTCTATCTGGAATAGATATTATATTAAAATAATAACCAAATATTATTTGCCCCACCCAAATTAAAATTAACGTATTTAATATATAAAAAGGATTAAATTTAAACCTAGCTTCTTGTTTTGCGCGCTCCCAATCATGTTTTAATAAATAGGAGGAAGTTTTTATCAGTTTGTTTTCAATGTCTTTCTCTTCTTCCTTATCTTCTTTGCCTTCAAATCTTGCTTTTAATAATTTTTTTGCTAAATCAATAATACATTCATCTTTGGTATCATAAGGATTTAAATTTAATTCTAAATGTGAAACTAATTTCTTAGCCTTATTTTTATTATTCTCAATAACTAATTTAGAAATAATCTTCCGAATATTTTTTCGCCAATTTCTTCTTTCTTCAGTTATATACTTCAATGAATTATTTTTATCATTAATTATTTTTGAAATAAAAGAAGTTATTATAGAAGATAAAACACTTGAGCCTAATATAAGAGAAATTATTTTAATTTTATTCATACTAATCCTCCTCCACTTTAAATACAATTGTTTGAAATTATTATAATTTAATAGGGACGCTTAATAATTAATAAATCATTTTTAATAATCAGAAATTAATTCCTCGTGAAATCCTTCCATCCACTTATGAATAATATCAAATCCTGTACTATACGAATTAAAAACTTCCAATTGAAATTTATCAATTATTATATTTGCTAAATCTTCTGTAAACAATAGTAAAGACGCCATTTGAAGAGAAAAATATTTTCTGAAATAAATAAGATCATTCTCATTAAAACTAATATGTGGCAATGCTGCTACAATATCATTGAATTTCCATCTCAACACCTGAAATATAATTCCATCACTTGGATTAGCAAAAACAATTGCTTCTGCTCCTCTATGATTTATATCATCTCTAATTTCTCTCATATGCCCAAACCATGTTTTATAAATTTCTTCCTCTTCCCTTAATAAATTTGAGTTCCTGAATACTTCAACCAAGTCTACATTAGCATTCTCTCTATTTTCAAAAACCCACTTTAATAATTTATAAAACGATTCACCTCTTGAACTTGGAATTTCATCATAACAATAATAAATTAATTTAGCTAAATGATCACATAAAGATCTAAACTCAACGTAGATATGTTCAATATCTAAAGATGCATATGTATGCCAAAAATTATTATCGTTATCCATGGCAATATTACGTAACCAGTTTAATCTTTGAACAAGATTAGCTATGTTCCAAATATCACCAATAATGTATGAAAATAAATCTTCATTCTCAGAAATTTCACAATCCTTATTTTCCCATATGTTTGAATGCATAATTTTTAATATTTTCCCTTTAAACACTATAGTTGATTCTCTTTCATTATATTCCATTAATTCTAAAGCTTGTTTTATTATTTCTGAATGAATTTTAATATGTTTGTTCATATAAATATTAACCCCCTTGTAAATTTCGCCTAACGTCCCTAGGGTTCGCGACGTCTAGCTCAA
>NZ_JAFBDQ010000041.1 GCF_016908315.1 Halanaerobacter jeridensis
TTATCCTCCTGCGTCACTACATCACTCAAACGTTAAATAAGGTGGTGTTGGAATTTTGACCAACTTCCCATTGCCTACGCCTTTCGGCCTCAGCTTAGGATCCGACTTACCCTGAGAGGACGAGCCTTCCTCAGGAAACCTTAGGTTTTCGGCGGACAGGATTCTTACCTGTCTCTCGTTACTCATACCGGCATTATCTCTTCTATACGGTCCACAGCTCCTTTCGGTACTGCTTCGTCCCCTATAGAATGCTCTCCTACCATCTCTCGATCCGTAGCTTCGGTGGTGAACTTGAGCCCCGGACATTTTCAGCGCAAAATCACTCGACCAGTGAGCTATTACGCACTCTTTAAATGAATGGCTGGTTCTAAGCCAACATCCTGGTTGTCTAGGCAACTTCACTTCCTTTTCCACTTAGTTCACACTTTGGGACCTTAGCTGACGATCTGGGTTGTTCCCCTCTCGACTACGCAGCTTATCCCCCGTAGTCTGACTCCCAAGTTTAACGTGACTTGCTATTCGGAGTTTGACTGGATTTGGTAGCTTAAAAGCCCCTTGTCCAATCAGTGCTCTACCACCAAGTCACAATACTTGAGGCTAGCCCTAAAGCTATTTCGGAGAGAACCAGCTATTTCCTAGTTCGATTGGCCTTTCACCCCTATTCACAGTTCATCTCATGACTTTTCAACGTCAATGAGTTCGGACCTCCACATGTTCTTACACATGCTTCATCCTGACCATGAATAGGTCAC
The DNA here is from genome assembly GCF_016908315.1 of Halanaerobacter jeridensis. Taxonomy (GTDB): domain Bacteria; phylum Bacillota; class Halanaerobiia; order Halobacteroidales; family Halobacteroidaceae; genus Halanaerobacter; species Halanaerobacter jeridensis. The sequence goes on from NZ_JAFBDQ010000041.1 coordinate 753, forward strand.
TAGGTTTCGGGTCTATGCCAGGCGACTTGCGCCCTCTTCAGACTCGCTCTCGCTGCGGCTCCACCTTCTCGGCTTAACCTTCGCCACCTTGACATAACTCGCCGGTTCGTTAAGCAAAAAGCACGCCATCAGGCTGATATATATACGCCCTCTGACCGCTTGTAAGCATACGGTTTCAAATTCTATTTCACTCCCCTCCCGGGGTTCTTTTCACCTTTCCCTCGCGGTACTGGTTCACTATCGGTCACTAAGTAGTATTTAGCCTTAGGAGATGGGCCTCCTTGCTTCTCACGAGGTTCCACGTGACTCGTAATACTCAGGTCTCTATCCAGCCTCTTTTTACTTTCACCTACGGGACTATTACCCTCTGTGGTTCAGCTTCCCAGCTGATTCAACTAGCAAAAAGTCTTAACTGTGATACCTTATGGGGTATCTTGATAGAACCTACTACCCTGCGTTAGCAACGTCCATAAACTTACACTAACACAGTTTGGGCTGTTCCCTCTTCGCTCGCCGCTACTAGGGGAATCGCATTCGCTTTCTCTTCCTGGGGTTACTAAGATGTTTCAGTTCACCCAGTTACCCTCCTATAGCTATGTATTCACTATAGGATGACACAGCATTACCTGTGCCGAGTTTCTCATTAGGACATCCTTGAGTCAACACTTGTTTGCAGCTCGTCAAGGCTTATCGCAGCTTGCCACGTCCGTCTTCGTCTCTTAGTGCCTAGGTATCCACCGTACGCCCTTAATAACTTAATCTATCTGACGCGTTCATAATTCTCGGTCTATTGTGTAGTTTTCAAGGTACAAAGTA
>NZ_JAFBDQ010000042.1 GCF_016908315.1 Halanaerobacter jeridensis
TGTGAGTGCCACACTTCCTTAAGACTTTGTTATAATTAAAATAAGAAGAAGGAAACTAGCAAGCAAGATGAATAGAGTGCCATAGGCTCTTAAGCCTCCGATATTGTCTTTCACTTGCTTTGCTAATTCCAATAGTTGATTAGGCTTTTAAGCCTCTGGCAACTGAGTGTGTGGATGCAAAGCAAGCCTTGCTTGCTCAAACCCTAACATTTAAAAGGAGTGATTGAATTGGAAACTTATCAATATTTCCTTGGTATTGACATTTCCAAAAATAATTTTGACTTTTGCTTACTAAATAATATATCAAACACTCCAGTCGAAAAACAAAAACTGCAAATGAATAAACAAGGTTTTGAAAAACTAATTAAATTAATTAGCAATCATATTAAAAGTAATGATGATTTATTTATAACTATGGAAGCTACTGGAACTTATCATTTAACACTACTAAATTTCCTAGTTAAACGCAATTACCAAGTGGCTTTAGCTAATCCAAAGCTAGTCAATTCTTATAGCAATTCTATTTCTCTAAGAAATACTACTACCGATTCTATAGCCTCTAAACACATTGCTCGTTTTGCTAAAGATAGGTACAAAGATCTAGATGCAGTTGATAAAGATTCTATTACTTCTCTCAAAACTTTAAATAGAGAAAGAGAAAGTTTCTCTGAAGCAATTACTAAAGTCAAAACTAAAATCAAAAATTTACTTAATAGACTATTCCCTGAATTAGAACATATAACTAATCTATTTTCTAAAACCATTACTAAACTTTTATGTCAAGCTCCATCAGCTGAAAAAATATCTCAAAAAGGCTTAGAATTTATTAAAAAACATATTAATGATACTAATGGTTCTAAAATTAATACATCTGCTAAAACCATATTCAAAGCTGCTCAAAATTCTACTGGTATCAAAGACCAATACTTAGAAACTGTTTTGTTAGCTGAATTAAAGCGTTTAAACACTCTAAAAAAAGAGATGAAAAATATTGAACAAGCTATTAAAAATGCTATTTCTACTAATGAACAAATTAAAACAAACTCTGAATTAATTACTTCAATCAAAGGAATTGGAGAGAAAACCGCCATTCCGTTTCTTATAGAAACTGGAATCTTAGGAGCTAATATTAAAAACATTTTTCCTTCCTACAAACAGTTAATTGCTTATACTGGCACCGACCCCTCTTTAAAACAAAGTGGTTCATCTATTAACCATCAGGGTAGCATATCTAAAAAAGGGAATAAATATTTACGAAAAACAGTTTATCTTATGGCTCAAAATACCATCAGATATGAAGGATACTTTAAATATTACTTTAAGAAAAAAATAGAAGAAGGAAAAACAAGAAATCAAGCAATTATAGCAGTTGCTAATAAATTAATTAAAATAATTTATACATTATTAAAAAATAAAACTAAATATGATTCAGAATATCATTTAAAACAAGTCAATTGGATTGCTTAATAGTTAATAATAAATCAATGAAAAACTAATTATCCTATTTAAG
>NZ_JAFBDQ010000043.1 GCF_016908315.1 Halanaerobacter jeridensis
CCTATTCTCCTAAATTTCATAAGTCAGTTCTGCAACCCTGCATATCCCTCTTAGCCTAGATGTCGCTAATCGCATGTTATGCGAAGTCCATATAACCTTAAAGATTATTCAGTTCCTCCATATACTTATCAAACTCTATACTAGGTGACAAACCTTCTGTCATAAAATATATCATTCGAGTCTGATATATTAACTCTAAAATGTTAACAAAGTTTTCGAATGTTTTATAACATTTAATTGCAAAATCTAATAAATAAATTTCTTTAGCATTTTCTTTGCTAAATTCATTGCGTGATGGATCATAATAAATTATTTCTTCAATAGCATCATATTTATATGAATTATGTCCAATTGCATTTCTTATTTTATTATCCAAATAAGGTTTTAATAAACTATCAAACTTTTCTTCATCTTCTTCAGTTAAATATTTTAATTTTATCCCTTTAGATTGATTTTTAAACTCTGATAACTCTGTTACATCGCTTCTTTTTTCCGGCATTTTATTAAAGTCGTTTCTATGTTCTAAATTATTGAAAGCCATAACTAGATTATATACCTCAAAAATAATTTCATAAGAGTCAATATATAAGTCTTTTATATCATTAAACGATGTAGTGGTAATACCTTTATTTCTAATATCATTTTGAGTTATTTCATCATAATATTGCAAACCAAAAACTGGCGCTAAGTATATGAATTTATTGAGAAACTTATCTATTTGCAATAATACTTTCTCTTCATATAATTCTAATAATCCTTCATCTCCAAAATATATAGCTAATTCTCCAATTTTCTTAGGTTTATCAGAAATTAACTTATCAACATTATCAAATGTTTCTTTATACTTTTTTTCATATTTTTCGGTATTAATACCTTGCCACAAGAAAAATATATTTGCTTTATGTATTCCTCTCAAAAAATCCAATTTGTTTTTCATAGGAAATTCTATTTCAGGTAATAATTTTTTCAATTCTTTTTCGATATAATCATAACTTTCATTTATCCATAATTGATTTATCCGTTTTATTTTAGGCCAAATATTTTCAATATCATTAATAAATGAAGAAAAACGTTTCATGAATTCAATAATTTTATCGTGTCCCATACGGTCTATATTTTTTAAAAAAGGCGAAAAATTCATATTATTAAAATCAAGCCCATTATTCTTAATTAGCTTTCTAGTTAATAATTCACCTGAGGTCTCCAAATAATAATCTATTTCTTTATCTTCTATTTTTTGAGGGTTCTGCATTTCAGCATTATTAAAGTTGATTTTCCATGTTCCATCTTTGGAATTAACCAAAAGTTCTCCTTCTATTAATATATTACAATTCTCACAAGGAATTCTTATTGGGATTTCTTCTAAATAACCAATTTGTGTTCTCACCATTGTTAAACTTTCACAAACTTCACATTTTATAATTGATCTATTTACCGGCATATAGTCTTCCTCCTTTCAAGAGTTATATGGATTTCGCATAACGTCCCTGGG
>NZ_JAFBDQ010000044.1 GCF_016908315.1 Halanaerobacter jeridensis
TTATTAAACACTCAAGAATATATAATAAACAAGGAGGTGAGAGTTTATCGGAGATTAGAGCTTATTAAACATATTTCCGATAAACATAAATAATGTTTGAATTAATTCCCAATTTAGTTATGGCAGTTGGAAGAAATAATCCAAAGGGAGTAACAATTTTAGGAAGTTGTTTTTTATTGAAAGAAGAAGGCTTGTTTGCTACAGCTTCTCATGTGACTGAGAATAATGATAATAATTTAGTTATTATTATTTCTAAAGAAGATAAGCTTTCTAATTATCAAGATACTACAGATACAAATGTGCAAATGTTAAAAGCGGAAATATCTAAAATTGATCCGATTCATGATACTGCTATTTTAAAAGCTGATGTTGAGGCTAACTCTAATTTGAAAGTATCATCATTAGATAATATGAAAGTAGGTGATCAGATTTCAATATTTGGTTATCCTCATGCAGATCATGGACGAATGGTGTTAACTAAGCAAGATTCAAAAATAGGTGCAAAAATTTTATTAGATAACAATGGTGTAAAAACTAAACATGCAGTAATAAATTTACAGACAAGACCTGGACAATCTGGGTCTCCAGTAATACATTCTTCAACTAAAAAAGTAGTAGGAATATTAGTAGGAGCTTATGTCCCTAATACGGGAGGAGGACTTATTGTAGGTGGATTAAATCCTCAATCTCTTCATCCAACAACTCATATTGTATCAACAGAGTATTTAAAGGAGATGTTATAATGAATTTTAAGAATATTTTAGAAGAATCTGATCCTGATTCCTGGGTGGAATGCTTAGAAGACTATCAAAGAAAAGTAATTTATGATTTAGGATTAGAAAAAGAATCTCCTCAAACTACTGCTAAGAAATGGTTAAGTGCTTCTATAGGTAATAATGCTAATTTTGGGACTCAAAAAAGTTCTGAATTATTTTTTGAGAATGTTAAAGAAGAAGTTGTTAAATTTTTATGCAGTGATAATCATTATGAAAAAGAGAAATCTAAGTTAGCTTCAATGGAAAATGTTACTCAAATGTATGTAGTAGCTGTTATATCAAATGCTATTTCTCCGATAGTAGGAACTGCAAATACTTTTTTATCTCCAGTGATTGCATTAATATTAATGTCTTTTGGTAAGATATCATTAAATTCTTTTTGTAAATCTCATTATGATGAGGCTTCTTTAGAAGAAAATTTATAGTAAAGATTTTGTACATTACATAACATGCGATTAGCGACATCTAGGTAAGAGGGAGAGGCAGGGTTACAGCACTGACTTATGAAATTTAGGAGGATGAGCAGAATATAGGAGCAACAATGAGACGTCGCGAATCCCAGGGACGTTATGCGAAATCCATATAACTCTTGAAAGGAGGAAGACTATATGCCGGTAAATAGATCAATTATAAAATGTGAAGTTTGTGAAAG
>NZ_JAFBDQ010000045.1 GCF_016908315.1 Halanaerobacter jeridensis
ACACAATAGACCTGAGCGTCGAATAGATTAAGTCCTCGATCTATTAGTACCAGTCAGCTGAGGATGTTACCACCCTTACACCTCTGGCCTATCTACCTGTTAATCTTACAGGGATCTTACTAAATTGGGACATCTCATCTTGGGGTCTGTTTCACGCTTAGATGCTTTCAGCGTTTACCTTCTCCGCACTTAGCTACCCAGCTATGCTCTTGGCTAACAACTGGTCCACCAGCGGTGCGTCCATCCCGGTCCTCTCGTACTAGGGATAGTTCCCCACAAATATCCTTCGCTCGCAGCGGATAGGGACCGAACTGTCTCACGACGTTCTGAACCCAGCTCGCGTGCCGCTTTAATGGGCGAACAGCCCAACCCTTGGAACCTTCTTCAGCTCCAGGATGCGACGAGCCGACATCGAGGTGCCAAACCTTACCGTCGATGTGAACTCTTGGGTAAGATAAGCCTGTTATCCCCGGGGTAACTTTTATCCGTTGAGCGATGGCAATTCCATTCTCTACCATCGGATCACTAAGCCCTACTTTCGTACCTGCTCGACCTGTATGTCTTGCAGTCAAGCTCCCTTCTGCCTTTACACTCTTCGTGCGATTTCCGACCGCACTGAGGGAACCTTGGGGCGACTCCGTTACTCTTTAGGAGTCGACCGCCCCAGTCAAACTGCCTATCTGATACTGTCCCAATGCTGGATCACAGCACATGGTTAGAACTTCGACACATTAAGAGTGGTATCCCAAGGGTGGCTCCGTTGACATTAGCATGCCAACTTCATAGCCTCCCACTTATCCTGTACGTAATGTATCAAAGTCCAATGTCAGACTGCAGTAAAGCTCCACGGGGTCTTTCCGTCCTTCTGCGAGTAGCCTGCATCTTCACAGACACTACAATTTCACCGAGCTCTTTGTTAAGACAGCACCCAAGTCGTTTCGTCATTCGTGCAGGTCGGAACTTACCCGACAAGGAATTTCGCTACCTTAGGACCGTTATAGTTACGGCCGCCGTTTACTGGGGCTTAAGTTCAATGCTTCGGACAAAGTCCTAACACTTCTCCTTGACCTCCCAGCACCGGGCAGACGTCAGCTCCTATACTTCGACTTGCGTCTTAGCAGAAACCTGTGTTTTTGGTAAACAGTCGCTTGGGTCTGGTTATTGCAACCTCTAAAAAGAGG
>NZ_JAFBDQ010000046.1 GCF_016908315.1 Halanaerobacter jeridensis
TAGAAAAGGCAATAATAAGTGGGAAAAGAAAAGTAATAGACTTAGATTTATCAAATTACTTTGATACAGTAAAACATCATATACTACTAGCTAAAGTTGCAGAGCGAGTAATAGATAAAGATGTAATGCATCTGATAAATTTGGTACTAAAAGCTAGTGGTAAAGAGGGAGTACCCCAGGGAGGAGTAATTTCTCCATTATTTGCTAATCTATATTTAAATGAAGTTGATAGAATGCTTGAAAGAGCAACAGAAGCAACAAAGAGTAAAGGGAGATATACTGAGGTAGAATATGCCCGTTTTGCAGATGACATTGTAATAGCAGTATCTAGTCATCAAGGTATGACCTGGTTACTTCCAAAAGTAGTGAAAAGGCTGAAAGAAGAATTGGACAAGATACAAGTTAAAGTAAATAAAGAAAAGACTAGGGTAGTAAATTTAGAAAAAGGAGATTCAATAAATTTTCTAGGGTTTACTATAAAAAGACGGAAAACTTTCAGCGGAAAATGGGGAGTGTTGACAACTCCTCAAATTAAGAAAAGAACAAAGTTACTACAGAAAGTAAAGGAAGTAGTTCAAAGGCATAGAACAACAGGTATATTCGCAGGTATGATAGGAGAATTAAATTCTGTACTAAGAGGTTGGGTTAATTACTTTTCTATAGGAAATTCAGAGAATTGTTTTTCCTATATCAAAGATTATGTAGAAAAGAAAGTAAGAAGGTATCTAATGAAGCAGCGGGGGAAAAAGGGATATGGCTGGAAACGATGGAGTAGCAATTGGTTATATAATGAGGTAGGTTTATTTGATGATTATGAAGTAGCTCATTATAAACCATAGTGAAAGTTAGTCCAGCTTAAACTTATAGAATTTAAGATGAAATTAATAGGAAAGCCGAGTACGGGAGAACCGTACGCACGGTTTGAAGAGGCGGGGTTTGGGAATTTGATAAGGTTGAGATATTGTCAACTATTAAACAATTTCAATTTAGGAATCATTCTTAATTATTTAAAATAATAATCATTGCATAGCTGAGTGAAAGATTTCACAAAAAATATTATTATGGTTCTTCTTAAATAGGATAATTAGTTTTTCATTGATTTATTATTAACTATTAAGCAATCCAATTGACTTGTTTTAAATGATATTCTGAATCATATTTAGTT
>NZ_JAFBDQ010000047.1 GCF_016908315.1 Halanaerobacter jeridensis
ATTTTTTCAGCTAATTGTTCTTTGATTTCTTCAATCTGTTGATTGATAAGTTTAAGGCGATTAATCAGCTGAGGGATAAGAGCACTTCTAGTGGTATTAGAAACATCTTTAGGCTGCTTTTTATTAACTAATGAAAGTATTTTACTAGCCTTGTTATTAGGAATGCTTTTAGCTTGTTTTTTCAAGAACTTTTGTAGCCTTTTTTCGCCGTAGTATTGCAATTGAGAAGGATGAGAAAATTCTTCCCAAAAAGCCAATGCAGTTTTACCACTGAAGGGGTTACTAAAGAATTTTTTATAGTTAGGATATTGCTTATGAACAAGTTCATGCAATTGGTTTTTGATTTGTGTGCGTTGTTTAATTAAACTTTGATAATAATTGTTTAGTTCTTTAATTGCTTTAAAATTAGCGTCTTTGCGCACTTTGGGTAGATTTTCCCAATCAGCTAGTAAGACATTGGCGACTGCTTCAGCATCAATGGGATCAGATTTATCAGGGTTAGCACTATGCTTTCTTTCTCGTTTAGTTAAAGCAGGGTTAACTTCTTTGACTTGATAGTCCTGATTAACTAACCATTGAGCTAAAGAGCGGCCAAGACCTTTAGTATCTTCTAAGCCAAAAAGTAGTGTCTCTTGGTTAGATACAAAGCTTTTAAGGTCTTGAATAAATTCGTTGAACTTGTTGGGATTGTTAGGTGTTTGCACAGCACCTAACTTTTGATGAAAGCAATTAATAACTACAGCAGTATGTTGATTCTTATGGGTGTCAACACCAACGAAGAGATAGTTTTGATAATCCATTTTAATCAACTCCTGTAGAGAATGATTTATTATTAATCATCAGGCGAGTCCTATTGTAGAAGCGTTGATTCGCAGCGTCCTATTGACCGCCTCTGATGATTAAAAGGAGTGGGGGTCAGTCTTATATAAAGCGTTACTTCAGAATTAACTGAAGTCGCAAGGAGTGAAAAAGACTAACCCACTCCTATAATTAGCAATTTCAAAAAACTAAAAAACGAGGTAGAGATCTCAATGTTAGAGCGTTACTCCTAGATAGGAGTCGCAGAGATACTCCACCTCGCTACAAATAATTATATCATATCAAAG
>NZ_JAFBDQ010000048.1 GCF_016908315.1 Halanaerobacter jeridensis
CAGACTCTGCTTTCACAGATGGTCATAGGATGTCAAACCCTGGTAATGTTCTGCGCGTTGCTTCGAATTAAACCACATGCTCCGCCGCTTGTGCGGGCCCCCGTCAATTCCTTTGAGTTTCAACCTTGCGGTCGTAATCCCCAGGCGGGATACTTAACGCGTTAACTGCAGCACCGAGGGAGTTGAACCCCCAACACCTAGTATCCAGCGTTTACAGCTAGGACTACCGGGGTATCTAATCCCGTTTGATACCCTAGCTTTCGTACCTCAGCGTCAGAATTAGGCTAGAGAGCTGCTTTCGCCATTGGTATTCTTCCTGATATCTACGTATTTCACCACTACACCAGGAATTCCACTCTCTTCTCCTATTCTCAAGTCTAATAGTTTCAAAAGCAGTTCACCGGTTGAGCCGATGGATTTCACTTTTGACTTACTAGACCGCCTGCGCACCCTTCACGCCCAGTGATTCCGGACAACGCTTGCCTCTTACGTATTACCGCGGCTGCTGGCACGTAATTAGCCGAGGCTTCCTCCAAAGGTACCGTCAATCCCAGCAGTTATTATCTACTGGGGTGTTCTTCCCTAAGGACAGAGCTTTACGACCCGAAGGCCTTCATCACTCACGCGGCGTTGCTCCGTCAAGCTTTCGCTCATTGCGGAAGATTCCCCACTGCAGCCTCCCGTAGGAGTCTGGGCCGTGTCTCAGTCCCAGTGTGGCCGATCACCCTCTCAGGTCGGCTACCCATTGTTGCTTTGGTAGTCTCTTACACTACCAACAAGCTAATGGGACGCGGGCCCATCCCTAAGCGATAGCAGAGCCATCTTTAGATATTAGGCATTAGCTTTCCTTTCGAAAAGTTATTCCTAACTTAGAGGTAGGTAACCCACGCGTTACTCACCCGTTCGCCGCTTTACTCACTACCCGAAGGTAGCTTTCTCGCGCAACTTGCATGTGTTAAGCACGCCGCCAGCGTTCGTCCTGAGCCAGGATCAAACTCTCCGATTAAATGTGTGAGTTTGATTGGCTATAAATATACAACCAAAAAAATTTCCGGTTGGTCGAAACGCGACATTGTTTAGTTTTCAAAGACCAAATAAATCTTAA